>JAWKLG010000001.1:0-5474 GCA_041392845.1 Saprospiraceae bacterium
CTTTAGGCACATCGTACCCTTCTGCGCGAAGTTCGTGCAGGGCATTAAAAAACAATTCCCGTCTGATTTCCGCATCATCAATGAGATGTACATACAGCACATCAATATTGGCCATCATCACCTGTTTGATTTGTGTTTTCCACCAGGGAGTCAGGCCTGTCCAGTTTTGCCGGCCTTCCAGCGGTGGCCATGGTCCGCTCAGTTGTCCGCCATTGGAAGCATACCAGTGAAAAAAGGTGGTAGCCACAATCCGGTCGGAAGACTGAAAAGAGGGAGCAGCGCCAAAAAGGTCGGGATTTTGAGAAAAAACAACTGCAGGTGCACAACCCAATACGAGGAGGGTGAAAATTAATTTTCTCATAGTTTTTGTTTGCCGGGGTGAAACATAAATTTTGTTGAAAATCCGCTACATCAGGTATGTGAAAGAATACCCCCCGGTTAACAACCCTTCTCCGAATTAATTTATTATTTCCCGCTTTCCACCACCATTTTCCTCAAAAGGGAAACCTGCCCGAGATGGTAATAGCCATGTTCAATAATGCCCTCAATATTTCGCATATAGGTTCCATACTTGGGATCGACAAATGGTTCGTCCATTTTGCTGTCGCTCATATTTTCCAGATGGACGGCAAACTCTTCCGCATTTTCCAGCAGTTCATTGATCCGGTTTTTCCAATCGGTTTCCGACTCGACAGGTGGGGCGTCAAAACTAAACTTGTCGCGTATTTCCAGCCCTCCTCCTTTAAAAACATTGATCAGACCTGCCACATAATAGTTGATATGAAAGGCGAGCAGGGCAATGGTATTCAGACTCCCGATTTTGTGGTTGGCCTGCTCCCACGTTACACTTTCCAACTGGTCTTTGAAGTTGGTATTGGCGATCCAGCGGCCGTTGAGAAAAACTTCTCTTATCCGGCCGGCGGCAAATTTGTTCCTTTCCATGTATTAAGTTATGTTTTAGGTTAGTGTAATGTTTACGGATATTTTTTGGCAAACGGATTTCTGGCCAGTGTAAGTCAGGAAAACAAAGACATTGGCTCGTTCATTACTCCCCCAAAGGCTCCCACAATTCGATTTTATTGCCTTCGAGGTCCAGGATATGGACAAATTTGCCATAGTCATAGGTTGTAATTTCGTCAAGAATCGTTACGTTTTCCTTTTTGAGTTCTTCCACCAGGGCCTCCAGGTTTTCTACCCGGTAGTTAAACATAAAATCCTTTGCCGAAGGCTCAAAGTATTTTGTATTCTCTGCAAAAGCTGCCCACTGCGTAAGGCCTTTTTGGGTGCTGTCATCTGCCTGACGCCATTCGAAGCTCGTTCCATAATCATTGGTGTCAAACCCGAGATGGGTTTTATACCATTCATTTATCGCTTTGGGGTCTTTAGATTTAAAGAAAACACCGCCAATTCCTGTTACTTTTTTCATTTTGATGTTCCTATGTAATTTGTAATTTTTTCTTCGGTCCTTATCCCAACTACTTTATAATTCCGTATTTTTAAATCGGTTTTACATCATTTTATTGGGGGCCTGTTTTTATTCCCTTTGTTGTGAACGAAAGCCCCTGCTGCCCTGAGGTTGAAATCATTACGCCCTCGAAATAGGGTTCATCCGAATGGGGTTTTATTGTCCAGTCAAAAAGAAAATTTGCACCGGTTCCTCCTTCTTTGTCCTGCTCATTAATGACGATTTCTACAGTTTCCATGGGTGCAATGAAAATGGTTTTATCAAAATAGGTTCTGATAGAATTTCCTGCGGTATTAAAATATTCGGCTTTATTTATGAAAATAGTGTCTGTTCTATTGGTATTTCTCATACTTACCGTTACGGTTAAATCATGGGTCCGGTGTTCAGTCTGACTATATATCTGGGAATAAACGGAAAGGTAGCTGGTACCGTGGGTCAATGTGTCGCTGAGTTCGTAGCCGATGGTCCGTTTATCCCAGTTTACCGGATCGATAGAGCTAATCTTTACATTGTAATTGCAAGACTGACCCAGGAGGATTAACAGAAGTATTTTTATTATGTCTTTCACCGTTTTCAAATTATACACCACCCGGCCATCTCGCAGGCATACTGTAGTGGTGGCGTAGTGTTTGGTCTATTTTATTTCATCCAGGATATTTTTCAATTCAGAAGGTGTTATTACTTCTATTTTTGGGAAATCCACCTCTAATAATTCTTTAAAATGCCTGTCCTTTGTTATAATGAAGTTGGCATTTGAAGCTACCGCACAATCCACGAATTTATTATCATCAGGATCTGCTTTTATTAACTCCCAATGAAAATAACGTGTGATAAAATTCACGTTTACTGCACTATCAAGGATTTGAAGTACTGTCGCACTTGCATCTACTCCCCAAAATCGGTTTAGTATTTCCTCGTATTCCAGTAAAATCTCCGTGGTAATACTAATTTCAATTTCTTCACTGAGGAATTTATTCCATAACCATCTTGATGGAGATTTTTTCGGAATAGAAGCAATCAGGACATTCGTATCAAGTACAAGATTTAATTCCAACTCCTTTATTTTTTATTGTAAGGGGTACGATGGTGGGATTCCAACATCTTTTCCATATCAGAAGCTGTCAAACCTTTTTCTTCCCACACTTTATCAGTGATTTTATCTAGCTTTTCGCCTAAGTATTGAACGATTCGTCGCTTGATCTCCCTAAGATCAGTCTCATCTAAATCACGGGAGAGAAGTCTCAAAATCTCTATCTGAGCTTGATTTAAGGGCATTTTTAATGATTCTCTTCTTTGTCCCATTTCTTTTTTTATTTCTATTCTACAAGATACGAAGATTTCAAGAATTTGGCGGACGCAAACAAATATAACTTTTATACCCAACCGGAGGCGATTTTATTGGCATAAAGGCAACACATGCAGAGTTTAGGCAGAATGAGTGCCCACATCAGATCATATCACAAGGTTTTCCTGATTTCCTGTGCAGCCTGCTTCAGGCCTGCAATGATTTCAGCACTTCATAGACAAGAAAGGCAGGCCAAACCATGGCTTTTAGAAAGCCAAGTACGCCCATCCAGAAACTTGTTGCCGTGGAAATATAATACACTGCCGCGCCAATCAGTCCCAGTCCGTAGATCGCACTGTGAGGCGCACTTTGTTGAATTTTATCTTTCATGGTGTTAAAATTTTGGGGAAGTTCCGGAAAAGAATATTACCCGCAAAGGACGCAGCTTAATGGGACTGGTGATAGTTATCATTCAATCTCCGGGTTTTGGGGGAATAAAATCTCCTCACCAATCAGGTCAAAGGCTTATTTTTTTGAGCATCTGTAGCCCGATTTCTGAGTGTCCCTTCATTGACGTACCCTAATTTTCGGGGAATATTTTGGCTTCTTATGTTAGCAGGGGTACAGTGGATTTCAATTCTTTCCAGTCCTTCGATTTCAAATCCGACTTTTGTTAATGCACCGGCCGCCTCCAGTGCGTAGCCTTTTTGAATTTCATTCACATGAATCCAGTATCCTATTTCCCGGGCATGCTCTCCTGCTCGGGTATGCAGACCGGTGGAACCAATTAATTTATCCTCATTTTTATTAAAAATACCAAATACATAATCTTCCCCCAGATCAAATTGTCCGCGGTATTTTCTCAGTCGATCAATCTTTTTTTCGATACTCACCGGCTCATTTCCAGCCCAGGGCATCCACGGCAATAAGTGATCGAGGCTTTCATCGATAGATTTTTTGAGCAAAAAAGCATCCTCAGGATGATAACATCTGATGATCAACCGTTCTGTTTCAATTTTATAGGCTTTGGCTAACTCCATCTTCGGGTTTTTTAATATTTGAGTTTGGAATTATCAACTTATTGGGATAAACCACGAAGGACACCAGAAAGCCACGAGGGACACAAAACGCAGTTTCCCTGTGCTCTTTGTGAAGCCTTTGTGAGTCGGCCTATGCAGATGGTTTCTGCTTCGCTTCGGAAAGATTACTTTCTCCCAATTACTTTATAATTCCGTTATTTTTTTGTTTAATTGATGCGAACGATGGGTACATGCGATGGGCGTAGCGATAGCAGCCTATCGTATGTACATTGTTATCACCTTTTTATTTAGGTATCTGTTGTTATTTTGTCCCATTCTAATCCTTCATAATTTGTAACCCAATTAATTGCATAGTGTCTTTCCATTACTACACTTGGGTTCAATTTGGTTGAATCTTCATTGTTCAGTTCAGCATTTCTTGTTGCCCAATGAAGTCTGTAGTTTAAATCAGACGCATCCATTATTTCAGATTTGTTTCTCAGCTTGGCTGTTTTAATGAAATTACTCGGATTAGTCATAAATTCAGGGATGTATTCCAATATTTCAGGAATACTCGCTTCTTGAATTGGCAATTCTAATTTCTCAAATTTGCCAATTACCCATAAAAGTAGCCAAATACATTCTGATTTCCATGATATGTTTATTCGGTCTTGATTTGTCAGTTCCTTTTTACTTATTAATAGTTCTTTTTCGTTAGGTGACGTTTCTTCCCATAAATCGTACTTCTTTAGGAATTTGACAACTTCTTCTTTTCCATCCTCTTCTTCTCCAACGTAGCATAAGTAAGTAAGGATTAGAATTCGCTTTGATATTGATTCAGCTGTCCTAATTAGAGTTTCGCTCTCTTCTTCAATCGTTGGAAGGTGATCTATGTAAGGAATTTTCAATTCTTTAAGGTACTTCTCCGTTTCAAGCTTCCTTTCTATGGCAGTTTTACTGTTCATTCATTTTTAATTGGTGATAACGTTTTGTGTTTCTGCAGTGGTGCCTTATCGAAGCCGCGTCCTGTCCTACGAAACTAAACGTTGAACGAAGATAAAACTTAAAACCAACACGTCACGGTACCATTGCAGAAACATTGTGTTGGCAGTAGTAGGGCCGTTCTCCTCAAGTTATTCTTAGGTCTTCTGTCCGTCCAAATTAATCAGGGCAAATTCTTCCCATTTGCTTCGCCATCAAGTCTGTATCAAGCACTTCCCACTCCTCTGTTATAAGTCCGCGAGACAAACGATAGAAAAACATTTGCTTGACTTTAATACTTTTTTCTCCAGATGGACTTTGAGTCTTTCCTGAAAAAATTGTATTGACGGCTACAATATCTCCTTCATTTATAATTGAAACAATTTCATATCTGAAAGTCGGATTAGAATCTAAGACAGACCTCAAGAATACCACATGAGAACTATCTTGGGAACTGTGAATATCTTTGCCGTCCATAGTGTGCCAAATGTAGTCGGCTGCGAATATCTGGTTCATTTCTGATATATCGTGCCTGTTTACCATGTCAAACCACTTTTGTACAACTTCCTTATTTGTATTTTTTGATTTTTTACTCTGTCCGAAAAGCGTGGCTGAATAGCCGAAAAAAATGCAAAAAGCTAACAATGTTAAAACAGTCCTAAGTAAATTTGCTGTAAAGCAGGTTAGTTGATATTTCTCTGTCATAAGTTTTATTTTGTTAAAA
>JAWKLG010000010.1:0-209956 GCA_041392845.1 Saprospiraceae bacterium
TCGATTGGAAGGAATGAACCTTTCAATCCGTGTCCGCTGAAGTATAGAATAATCAAATCGTCAGGACCTGCTTTTGAAAAGACATCTGTCATGGTCTTTTCTATCTTTTCCTTAGTCGCTTCTTCATCAATCAGGATTTTCACCTGGTCGTCAGATAAAGCTCCACCTTCCGGGCTTTTCAGGTGGGCATACATGCGGTAGGCATCATCATCTGTATATCGAAGGGTAGGCATGTGATCGTATGCCGCAATTCCTACTACAACTGCCCAAACTTTGAATCCAGCCAGTTTACTTAAGTCTCTGGGAGTCTTGGTTGCATTATGGCCTTGGTCTTTAATTTCAGGTTCAGAATTTTCTGCATTGGCGAGTGCTTCTTCAGGGGTTGAAGCAGTTGGTTTCTCATCTTCTACTTCAACTATTTCTTCCTCTTCATCGGTTTCATCCTCCTGACGTGATATCACGATGGAACTTCCCTGGCTTTTATCAGGATTATCCTTACCCATATAAGTTCCGTTTTCCCACCATCCAATTGCTTCTGTACCATCTATCAATTTAAGGGTGCCGTATCCATTGAAACTTCCATCCTCCCAGGAGCCTGAATAAGATTCTCCATTGGAATAAAAAATGGTACCATATCCGTTTGGAAGTTCACCTTTGAAGTCTCCGATGTATTTGGCTATACCATCTTTGTAAACATAGGTTCCTTTTCCTTCTTCACAATCACCTTCTATACATCCGCTTTTTCCATCTACGATTATCGGGCTTCCTATGAATTCACCTTCACGCCATTCTCCGGAAGTAGTTTCTCCGTTTGCATAATGGAAAGTTCCCTGGCCGTGAGAGAAGCCATTTTTAAATTGACCGGCATAGCGATCTCCATCTGCAAAGAAAAAGGTACCGATTCCGTTTAAGTCACCATTTTCAAATTCTCCTTCGTACTTGGAACCATCTGCATAGGCGTAGATTCCCTGACCGTTTTCACAGTTTCCGGAGATACATCCTACCTGGATATTATCTTCTTCAATCTTAACATCCTTGCTTGGGAATAATTCTTCTATGATATTGCCTTCTTCGTCAATTGGATGACCGCGTTTCCAGATCCCGGTCCATTTTGAACCATCTTCAAGGGTGATGGTACCTTTACCTTCGGGATAACGATGATTCCATTCTCCCTGATATTTGCTTCCATTGGTGTAATAACAAGCACCAATTCCATGGATTTCTCCATTTTTAAACTGTCCAATGTATTTGGCACCACTGGGATAAATGAAAATTCCTGTTCCATTTTTACAGTCCCCGGACATACACTGGCTATAGCCAAAAGAAAGAAGGAATAATTGAATAGAAAAAAGGAGAATATATTTTTTCATATATATAAAGTCGATTTTAACCGTGTTCATGGATACATAACGTACGAGCATTGTAATTCGTACATTAAAATTTGGCTTCTTTTTAAAATAGAAGCGGGTCAAAACCTAAGACTACCTGCCAAATCAGGGTAATTGCAGATAGAATAATATACAAATACCTTCTTACAAATAACTTTAGTTGCTTCCTGTTCAGGTGTATGTTTCCTTTTTCCAACAGGTAAGAATAAAAGGTTGCATCAGAATCGTCCAAACCATGTTGCCCATTCATCAGACACCTGCCGAAAATCACAAATTGGATCAGAACCAATAAATAAATGGGAACCAGGATGTACCAGCTGAATAAAAAAGGGCCAATCCAGCCTAAAACGGTGACCAAGACATGAAACCAAAACGTAGCATTGTGCTCTGAAGCGAGGTTTTCCTGGACGGGAATGTTTTTCTCTTCAGGAATATTCATAAGACTGTATGTTTTAAATTTTAGTAATTACGAACAACAAACATAGCCATTTTGAAACGAAAGAATGGCTTGTAAATGGAGAAACTACCTGCCTTTGAAATCAGCTTTGCGTTTTTCAACAAAAGCTCCAGCACCTTCTCTGAAATCCTCAGTTTTGGTAGTATTTCCAAATTCCAGAACTTCTCTGGCAAATCCATCCTGATTTTTATCAAAATAAGCGTTCACGGTTTCTACAATCTTTGCAATGGCAACCGGACCTTTGGTACTTATCTTTTTCAGAATTTCTTTTGCTTTTGAAATTGCCTCTCCGGCAGGTGCAACATGGTTGGCCAAACCGAGTTTGTGCGCCTCATCTGCTCCAATCATATCTGCTGTCATCAACAATTCCATGGCCTTTCCTTTGCCTATGTATTGTATCAATCGCTGGGTGCCTCCATAACCGGGAATTAATCCAAGATTTACTTCAGGCTGCCCGAATTTTGCATTTTCTGCTGCAATGCGCATGTGGCAGGACATGGCCAATTCACATCCGCCTCCCAGAGCGAATCCATTCACTACGGCAATTACCGGTTTTGGAAATTGCTCGATCATGAAGAACACATTTTGACCCTTCTGCGCAAGTCTGGCTCCGCCATCTTCATCCAAACCCAAAAACTCTTTGATGTCTGCACCGGCAACAAATGCTTTTTCTCCAGCCCCGGTTAAGATGATTCCCTTGATATCAGTTCTGGAAGGTGCGTCTTTTCCAAAGAAATGCTCCAGTTCAGATATGGTTTGGCTGTTTAAGGCATTCAGTGAATTAGGTCGGTTGATGGTCAGGGTTAAAATTTGATTTTCATCTATTTCGATGAGTAAATTTTGATATTCCATTGTGTGTATTTTAAGTTTGAAGAACTCCGGGGTTGAATTTTTCAACCGGAGCGTTGTTGGCTGCTTCTATTCCCATGGAAATCCATTTTCTGGTTTCAATCGGATCGATGATGGCATCTAACCACAGTCTTGATGCAGCATAATAAGGAGTGGTTTGCTCCTCGTAACGGCTTGTAATTTCATCCAGCAATTTTTTCTCTTCGTCCGGTGAAATGGTTTTTCCTTTTGCTTTGAGGCTTGAAACCTGGATTTGAAGCAATGTCTTTGCTGCCTGGGAACCACCCATTACGGCGATTTTTGCAGAGGGCCATCCAACAATAAATCTTGGATCATAGGCCTTTCCACACATCGCATAGTTTCCTGCTCCATATGAGTTACCAATTACAATGGTGAATTTCGGCACCGTTGAATTACTTACCGCGTTTACCATTTTAGCTCCGTCTTTGATAATTCCTCCATGCTCTGATTTGGAACCAACCATGAAACCGGTAACGTCGTGCATGAAAACCAGCGGAATGCGCTTTTGATTGCAATTCATAATGAAGCGGGCTGCTTTGTCAGCGGAGTCGGAGTAAATCACGCCTCCAAATTGCATTTCGCCCTTTGCATTCTTTACTACTTCACGGTTGTTAATAACAATTCCAACTGACCATCCATCGATTCTGGCGTAAGCACAAATGATGGTCTTCCCATATCCTTCCTTGTATTCGGTGAACTTTGACTCGTCCACCAGTCTTTTTAGCAGCTCCCGTGTGTTGTAAGGTTTGGTTGAATTATCTGGGAAAATAGAATACAATTCTTTTTCATCTTCTGCAGGTGGCAATGCTTTTGCTCGGTCAAATCCTGCTTTTTCAAAGTGACCCATTTTGTCCATCAAATCTCTGATGGTTTTCAGGCAGGTTTCATCATCCGGCATTTTATAATCTGTTACACCTGAAATTTCGCTTTGGGTACTTGCACCGCCAAGGGTTTCCTGATCTACAGATTCTCCAATGGCTGCCTTTACCAGATAGGGACCAGCCAGGAAGATACTACCGGTTCCATCAACGATTAAGGCTTCGTCGCTCATAATTGGAAGGTAAGCTCCTCCGGCCACGCAGCTACCCATGATGGCAGCAATTTGAGGGATACCCATGCTGGACATGCGGGCATTGTTGCGAAAGATTCTTCCAAAATGTTCTTTATCAGGGAAGATTTCGTCTTGCATGGGCAGGAAAACTCCTGCACTATCTACAAGGTAAATGATGGGTAGACGGTTTTCCATGGCAATTTCCTGGGCACGTAGGTTCTTTTTTCCGGTTATTGGAAACCAGGCTCCTGCCTTTACTGTGGCATCATTGGCAACGATAACACATTGTCTGCCACTTACGTATCCGACAACAACTACAACTCCCCCTGCCGGACAACCACCGTATTCTTTGTACATATCAAAGCCGGCGAAGGCTCCGATTTCGTAGGTGTTTGTATTTGGATCAACAAGGGCCGCGATGCGTTCGCGGGCAGTCATTTTTCCTTTTTTATGTTGTTTTACGATCTTGCTTTCACCCCCTCCTTCGTATATTTTTTCCAATCGAAAATTAAGGCGGGAAACCAGTAATTTATTTTGATCTTCATTTTTACTGGCTTCAATATTGACTTTTGGCATGGTGTCTTGGTTAGGAAAAGTAGTAATATGGTTTTGCGCCAAAATAACCAATTCTTGAGAATAAAGTTGAGAAAATAGGTAGTTTCTCGGTTGCTCGGTTCTCGTTTGCTCGTTGCTCGGAAATCCTTTGAGTTGATACTCAGAAGCAAATCAGAAAAAAATTATTTCCTATATTTTTAGGCAAAACCTATTCTTAAACTAATCTAGTAGCCGTAAATCGTAAACCGTAAATTAATTCAATTGCTACCTAACACAGTCTTACCAAAATCCGGTGTTTCTGCTTTTACCAAATACTGCTTATAAATCTGGCGATAGGGGTTGGAAGGGGAGGTTTGGGCGATGAAGTAGGCGGCACCATCTTTTAGCTTTATTTCTGTAGGGAAATAAAACCGATTTTCAAGGGAATAAATACTTTTTGTGGTTCCTGTTTTTACGTTGATCTCATGAAAGCTAAGTTGTCCTTTTCTATCGCATTTTGAAAAGATCTTCTGGGTAGTTTGATCCTGGTACAAGTCATCTTTAAAGTTTTCCTCCTTCGGATATTCAATTGCTATTTTTGAAAGAGGAAGCATTGAAGGAGAAAAGAAATATAGGCTGTCATTGGTATGATCAAATACCAGCGTGTTTCCGTTTTGTTGGAAACTAAAGGAAGAAACCGGATTCAATACGATTCTTTCGTAATACCAGATTTTAACCATTAAATCGTTGGTGACTGCCAAATCCATAAGGTCACCATTCCATCTTCCGTCTTCGATGATGTTGAAATACCGGTCCGAACCGACCGCCAGGTAATAATCATTAATGATTTCGCGGTAATATTGTCTGGCAGCGTCAGTTTTACTTTGGTCAAATACTTCTTTCAAAATAGTTCGGTCGCCCAAATACCGGTCAATAGCAAAGTAAATGCTTCGGTTATTGCGTTCCAGATGTTGTTTATAAATGATGTAGTCAGGAGATGAAAACTGACAAGGCAAAACTGAAGCTTCAAAATCTTCAGCAAAATAGGTTTTGATTGCCCTGATTTTTTGGTTTTCAATGTTTAATTCCAAAGCTTTAAAATCGCCGGCAACATGGTAGGCTCCGGTACACCCTTTATGAAGTTTTAAACCCTTGAAAGGAAGAATTAAGGTATCCAAAACTTCTCCATCTTCGGTTTGAAGGGATAAAAAACTGGTTTTTCGTTCTTGCAATAAAACAAGGAGTAGATTTTCCACTAAATCAAAGTCCCGGATTATTTGTCTGGTATTTTCATAAAGGGTTTGAATTTTTTGGGCAGTTACTTCAGCGGTAGGAAGGTCAGTGCTGCTGGTTGATAAGGTGAAATGAAGTTTGAGTTGATTTCCCTTTAGTTTTTGAAGGTCTTCAAAATAAATTTTTTGAGTAAGACTTTCATAGCCGATGTAAGAGGCAGTCAAGGCAAACGGACGTCTGGGGATTTTTAGGGAGTAATTCCCGGTTTCATCTGATATGGTTCCTTCGAAAGGAGAGAGGCTGACATTTGCGCCGATGAGTGACTGTCCACTTTCATCGACTACCATACCTGAAACTATAATGGAGTCTAATGAGGTCTGACTCATGAGACTTATTGAGAAAAGCAAGGTTGTAAAAAGTAGGAATTTTCTCATAGTATCAGGCTTTCTTTTCAAAAATGAGGATTTTTATAATAAAAAAGATAGCCGAAAGTCTGAATAAGTCAGGTTGCTACATTAAAAAAGCCCTTCGGAACGAATCCAAAGGGCTCTTTTCAAGGGTAGAATTAATTACCTCTTTTATAAAGAAAATGCTTTTTTAACAGCATCTACATAATCAAGTTTTTCCCATCCAAAACATTCCACCTCAACTTCTTTAGCAGAACCATTCATCCCAATGCTCACTTTTTTGGTAGATGGTTTTCTTCCAAAGTGGCCATAAGCAGCAGTTTCAGAGAAGATTGGATTTTTCAAACCAAAACGCTTAACGATTGCAGAAGGACGAAGGTCAAAAATTTCCAATAGTTTATTGGCAATTTCTCCATCTTTCAAGCCATCTACCTTACAAGTACCATAAGTGTCAATGAACAAACCAACAGGTTTTGCTACACCGATTGCATAAGCAACCTGTACCAAACACTGGTCAGCCAAACCTGCAGCAACTACGTTTTTGGCAATATGTCTGGTAGCATAAGCTGCTGAACGATCCACTTTAGAAGAGTCTTTTCCTGAGAATGCTCCTCCACCGTGTGCTCCACGTCCGCCATATGTATCCACGATGATTTTTCTTCCTGTCAAGCCAGTATCACCATGAGGGCCTCCGATTACAAATTTTCCGGTAGGATTGATGTGGTAAATAATATTGTTGTCAAACAATTCCTGAACTCGTGCAGGTAGTTTGGCAATCACCTTTGGCATAACCACCTCGATCATATCCTTTCTGATTTTTGCCAACATTTTATCATCGTCAGCATCGAATGGATCGTGTTGGGTGGAGATTACCACAGTATGTATTCTAACAGGTTTGTGGTCGTCTGTATATTCAATGGTTACCTGAGACTTTGCGTCAGGACGAAGGTAGTCCAGTTCGCTACCGTCTTTTCTGATAGCCGCCAATTCTTTCAAAATAAGATGAGAGATTTCCAATGCCAAAGGCATGTAGTGGTCGGTTTCGTTGTTGGCATAACCAAACATCATACCCTGGTCACCGGCACCTTGCTCGTCTTCATTTTTTCCTACGTCAACACCCATTGCGATGTCTGCAGACTGTTCGTGCAAAGCAGAGATTACACCACAGCTATCTGCATCAAACATATAAGCAGATTTGGTGTAACCAATTTTCTTGATGGTTTCGCGCGCTGTTTTTTGGATGTCAACATATGCGTTACTTCTTACCTCACCTGATACCACTGTCAAACCGGTAGTAACCAAAGTTTCACAAGCAACTTTGGAGTTTGGGTCCTGGCTTAGAAATGCATCCAGGATGGCATCTGATATTTGGTCAGCAACTTTGTCGGGATGTCCTTCAGAAACAGATTCTGAGGTAAAAAGATAAGACATGTATTTTCTTATTTATGATAACGATTAGTAAAAGTATAACCGCTCTTGCGGTAAAAAGCGGCGCAAAGTTAGGAATTGTCTAAAGAAAATGCACAGATTATTTTAAAATAGAAATTTAGTCTGTCGTTTTTAATGGAATATCCACTTTGAGGCCTTCAATTGCCAAAGCAGAACCGGTGAAAACTTCCAAAGCCTCTTCTAATAATGGCTGTAAATCTGGATACCTGGAACTAAAATGACCCAATAAAAGCCGATCAACTTTTGCCTGCTTTGCTATCATGGCCGCTTGTTTGGCAGTGCTGTGTTTGGTCAAATCAGTATGGTCGACCAGATCGTGAAGGAAGGTAGCTTCATGGTAAAGAAGATCCACACCTTTTATATAAGGTAAAATGCTTTCGGTATAAATGGTGTCTGAGCAATAGGCATAACTCCTTGGTGGAGTAGGAGGGAAGGTTAAGTCTTGATTTGGAATGACTGTTCCGTCTTTTGTATGAAAATCTCCCCTTCTTTTATTCCCGGGATATCAGCAAAGGGGATATCGTATTTGCCGATTTGTTCCGGTCTGAATATTTAATGGAAAAGGTTTTTCCTGAAATAGGAATCCACAAGTTGGAATCCGATGAATCAATGGAAATGAATAGACTTTTAAAAACTCCGTTTCAAAAATCTTCCTTTGATTTTTATGATCCAAAACATGAAAAACCAAGGGATAATTAATTTCTGTAGATGACATTTCCAGTGTTGCGTCCATTACAGCCTCTAATCCCGGAGGAGAAAAAATTTCTAATTTCTCTTTTCTTCCCATCAAGTTGTACGAAGTCAACAAACCCACCAGCCCATAAACATGGTCTCCATGTAAATGACTGATGAAAATCTGGTTGATTTTATTTCTTTTAATCCCGTAGCGGGTCATCTGCATCTGCGTCCCCTCTCCACAATCGATCAAATAATGGTGCTCCTGCACATTCACTACCTGCGCTGATGGATGCCTGCCATGCGCCGCAAGTGCAGAGTTGGAGCCGAGGATGGTGATGGAAAATGGGTGGGACAATGGTTGAATTTTGAATGGTTGAATGGTTGAATAGTTGAATTTTGAATGGTTGAGGGTAATAATTTGAAATTCAGGGTAAATTTAACTTTAGAGCCTTCAACCCTTCAAAATTCAACCCTTCAACCCTTATTTAACACCCTTCCCCCTCCACAACATACCCTTTCCCATCTTGGGTGGAGATGGTGAGGTTGAGGGCTTTTTCGAGGGCCTGGATGATTTGTTCCAGGTTTTGATTTTGGAGGTTGAAGTTGGCTGTGAAGGGACAGTTTAGGATTTGTGGATTTTGGGTTTTGAAAGTTATTTTGAAGTTGTTTTCCAGGGCAATGAAGACACTGGATAGTGGTTGATTTTGGAAATTTAGACTTTTTGTGGCCCAGGCGATTTGGTTGAAATCAGGTTGGGAAACTTTTTCAAGGCGTTTTTCATTGGAATCGAATTCACCTTGATCACCTTTTTCCAAAAGAATAAATTTCTCTGAATTCTTTGGTTGGAATTTTACTTTCCCGCTCGTAACGGTAACGCTGGCAGACTGATTTTTTGTAAAATCGTAAACCACAAAAGAAGTTCCCAATACTGTCGTAGTAGTATGCGGACTTTCAATTATAAAGGGTTGATTGGGATTCTTTTCTATATCAAAAAATGCTTCTCCGTTTAATTTGACAGATCTAGTGTCTGAATCAAATTTTGCAGGATATTCGAAGCGGGTGTTTTCATGGAGTAATACTTGGGAACCGTCTGCTAGTTCGATGGATTTGGTTTCTCCGGGCAAGGTGGAGGCTAGCAACATTTCGCCAGTCTGGCCTACGTACCACCAAATAGTTGTCGCCATACTTACCAGAACCAATAGTGCTGCTGCAAGCGCCCAGGTGTTGTTAGTTTTCCTGGGTTTCATTTGGACTACACGGGCTGAAGGAGCAGTTTCAATAGATTTTTCCTCCTCCATGAAGGCACTAATCTTGTTCAGGCTTTGGTTTTATCTGTTTGGAAATCTTCCTTATAATTTTGACTTCCTTTCCAGATTGCATTTATACCGCCTGCTATTTTTTCATTTTCAGGATCTGATGCCAACCACTCACTGAGGAGTGCAGAATTTTCAGCAGAAAGTTGCTGGCCGGCAGCTTTCTTTTTGAGTAATTCTATATAAAAGGCAGTATCCATATTTTTTTAAAATGCTATTTCTATTTGTTAAAATCTTTTTATCTACAACAAGGACAATTTGAAATAAACTTACCCTAAAAAAAATTATAAAAAAAATTGCTGAGGAGCAAAGCCAGGCTTAAAAAAGGTTCTGCTGCCTTTCTCAAAATTTGCAAAGCCTTGGACATTTGGTATTCTACAGTCTTAACCGAGACTCCCAATTTTTCCGCAATTTCCGGATAGGTCATTTCTTCGTATCGGTTCAAACAAAAAGGAATCCTGGCTTTTTCAGGTAAATTATCAATTGCCAGGTTCATGGCTTTTTCTAATTCTGTTGCTGCCAAAACCTCATCACTTAGAGCTTCATTGGAAATCGTTTGATATTCCTCCGGCTCCTCTTCAGAAAAGATATTTTTCTTTTTGATATAATTTAAAGACTTATTGAAAACGGATCTTTTAAGGTAGCCGAACAAACTGGAAGTAATATTGAGTTCATTCCTTTTCTTCCAGAGTTCACAGAAAACTTCTTGTACAATGTCTTCTGCAGCAGTGCCATCTTTTACCACCCGAATGGCAACCAGGCAAAGACGATCATAATGTTTTTCAAAAATAACAGACATGGCTTTTTGAGGTTCGGATTCAAAAAGCCTGAGGATTTCGCCTTCGTCTGAATTGTGAAAAGACATCGTCGCTCAATATTATTTTAGAGGTGTAAACTTAAAATGATTTGACGATTTGCCCAAAATAAAAAATGCCACCCGAGGGCGGCATTCAAACTTTCTAAAACGGTTAGCCCTTTCGGGCAAAGAAATCTTGGGTTATTTCTGCTTATCTTTTGGTTTAATGGGGTCTTTCAATGAATTATTTTAACTAACCTATAATTCTCAAAACAAAAGATCTAAAATTGAAATCCCAAGTTTCTAATATTTGGATGATGTTACTGTGGTTCAGAATTATAATGCAAATTTAGGTCTAAAAAGATGTCAATTCCAAATTTATTTCAAAAAAATATTATTAAAACAGAATTAAATTTAGGTTAAGGGATTTTAAGCTCAGGTAATCCTTTGACTATTAAACCATTGAAAAGTTTAATCATGCCCTTTAAAAAGGTAGACGAAAATAAAGCAGCCATGGTTGGCTGAAGGCAGGAGTTTTTTAAAAAAACAGGATTTTAAAAACTGGCAGGGTAATTCGCTGATAATCTTTCGGTTGCGTTATTCGACGCTCACTTTTCGTTTTTTAAAGGCCTCGTAAATTGTAAATCGTAAACCGTAAATCCCACAAATACTAGTTGAAAGTTTTTCCAATCTGTTATTCTAATCGTAATATAGGAGGTTCCCATCTAGGACCTAAAAGATTTATTTCACAAAATACATGTCCATCTCTCCTTTGTACTTTGCTTTAATCTTTCCCCGCGATTCGAATTCAAAAACCTCTTTGACCAAATCATAAGTTGCTTCGGAGATATTGATTTGATTCACAGATCCTGCTTGTTCGAGTCTGGCAGCAATGTTGACATCATCTCCCCAAATGTCGAAGGCAAATTTGGTATGGCCGACAATTCCTGTTATCACTTCGCCGGAATGCACGCCAACCCTCAATTCAAAAAAGGTACGACCAATGGTGGAGCGGTGTTTTTTCTCAGCTTCTATAAAAGCAAGTACATCCTGGGCTGCTTTAATTACTTTTTCAGCATGATCAGAATCTTCTTCGTGTAGACCACAGGCGGCCATGTAGGCATCGCCAATGGTTTTTATTTTTTCTACGCCGTATTTTGAAAAAATGGTATCGAAGACTTTGAAATAATAATCCAATTCTTCAATTAAATCTTCGGGCTGATTTTGTTCGGCGATTTTTGTAAAGTGAACGATGTCCATAAAAAGAATGGTGACACCTTTTCTCAATCGAGGTTTCACCTTTCCTCTTCTTTTTAATTCATCTGCCGCAGCTTTAGGCAAGACATTTAACAACAATTGGTTGGCTCGCTCTTTCTCTTGTTCTAATTCTGAAGTACGGATTTTCACACGTTCTTCCAGTTCTTCATTGGCGACTTTTAAGTCATCCAAAAGTTTTTCATTTTCTCTATTGAGGTAAAATTTTTCCAATGCCAGGTTCATGGTATGCATCAATTCGCCTTTGTCCCAGGGCTTGGTGAGGTAACGGTAAATGTTGCATTTGTTGATGGCCTGAATGATGATTTCTACATCCGAGAATCCGGTTAAAATCATTCGGACGGATTCATTGTTTTCAGGTAGCTTTTCAAGGAATTCTATACCCGTCATCCCGGGCATTCTTTGATCGGTTATCACGAGAGGGATATCCTGCTCAGCTGCCAGGGCCAATCCTTCTTCGGGAGAAGTGCTCACCACTACATTGAAGTCTCTTCTGAAAGCTGAACGAAAAACTATGAGGTTGTCTTCTTCATCGTCAATGTAAAGGATGGTTGGCTTTTCTGGTCTCATTTGAATACTTTTAATATCTGTCGAGAGTCTTGAGCAGATTTTTAAGAATGTCGGACGGGAATATACAATGAAAACCCACATCTACCATCACTTTCGACCTGATATGTTAATTTCCCGTCGTGCTCTTTTGCAATTCTCTTGGCATTGATCAACTTGGAAATTTGAGTGGAAAGGGGATTAACCGGAATTTCATCCTGGTTTAAAATTTCGATTTCTGCTGCACCCAAACTTTTACCATTGTGAAGAAATTTTACCAAAATCATATCAGTATTCTCCAGATTGGTGCTCAACTGGATGGATCCTTCTCCTTGCAATTCATTTACGCATTGATTGATGATACTCATGAAGGCCTGATTGAGTTTTCCGGGGTAGCAAAATATTTTAGGAACCTCTTCGCTATAATTTGATTGGATGGAAATGTCCCCTTTAAATTGAGATTGCATGATATCAATGGTTGCATCCAAACCATCATGGAGGTCAGCCATTTTGTAATCATATTCATCCAGTCTTGAAAAATTTCTCAAGCTGGTAACGATTTTGACGGTCCGGTTTACACCGTTTTTTACAGTACTGAAAAGGTCTTCAAAATCATCGAGAGCATCCTTGAGATGAAGTTTTTCATTTTTTTTGAGGACTTCTTCAAGATGGGAAGGTTGGTAATTTTTTGGATCCAGTTGATCGTAGTTATTCAAGGCCTCTATGATTTCCAGACTGTTTGCTTCAAGATTGTTAACTCCGTTGGCTACAAAATTGATTGGGTCTTTTATTTCTGCGGCAACGCCTGCAGTAAATTGTCCCAAAGAAGCCATTTTTTCGCTTTCTATGAGTTGATGCTGCATTTTTTGAAGGTTTTCATATGCAGTTTTTAAGGCATCGCTTTTTTCGGATATCTGACTAGTTCTTTCCTTAAGCAGATTCTCCATTCTTTGATTTTTACTTTCAACCAGGCTGCGTTTTTTTATTTCTTTTTCTTTTAAAATTTGTTCTTTCTGCAATTCTTCCTGATTCAGTTTTGCTTTGTTTTGATTGTACAAATGACCGATTCCCAGTGAGAAAAGTGCAAATTCAGACATGGTGCCCAATTGGGTAAAAATCTGGGGTGTCAAATTGAGAAAGTTGTAATCTATCCACCCAATCATTTGGATAACCAAAATGGTTTGAGAAATAAGAAATACTGCACTAGCAAAAAAGAAATAGGTACCTGCTTTGTCTTTTTTATAAAATAAAATGGCTCCCAAAACGATCAAGGCTGGATAAATGAATAGCGCAGAAGTGAAGTTTATGATGATTCCTGCAAAAAGTAAAGAAGGGAATATAGCTCCAAGCATGGAGAAAGCTAGGAAACCAATCAATACATTCAGAATCTTATTGATTTTAGGAAAATTCTCCCTGGTTCTTAATAACTCCTTTCCGACCAGGGTATAAAAGGCCAAACCCATGATTCCAAAATTCGAAATAGGAGGTGTGTTGATGTCCATGTGTCCAAAATTGGAGTAGGCAAAGATCGGATTGAGACTGGAAATGAAACAAACAACACTCAATATATATAAGGTGTAATACAGATATGCCCGGAATGGATTCAGTAGAAAAAGGAGTAGATTGAATAGAGCCATACTGAGTGTGGTTCCATAAAACAAGGCAGTATAAGTGTCAAATTTTTCAAAATTCAATCTAAAAAAGGAGCTTGAAAAAATTGAAGGGGGCACAGTGTTTTGAGGGGTGGTGGAAGCTGTTTTGTTTTCAAAAAGCAAATAAAAATCTGCACTTTCTGAAGCTGGAATAGCTGCTTTTAAAAATGACATTCCTTCTATTTGAATTTGTTTTTCTTTAGATGCCAACAAATGTCCACCTTTCAAGGGACCTACAAGAGTATCTTTAAATTTTACCCATCCTTCAATATACTCAATCTGATTGCTACCAAAATAAACCTCTAGTGCTTCAGCATAATCATTTTGAACCTTAAACCTTACCAGATTTTTGCTTTCCTTTCCTTTTAAAAATTCCAATGAAAATGGCTGGAATCCTGAAAAGGAGAACAGGTTGTTTTTATTGACAGTTTGATCTTTTTCAAGGGGTAGAATTTCAAAATCTTCATTAAAATAAAGCCTGCCAAAATCTGAATCGCTGATGACAATCGGATTTTGAGCCGCCCGAATGGCCGGAGAAATGAAAAGAATCAGCAAAGAAATAATTAATCTATTCATGCTCAGGACTGCTTTTGGCTGATTGGAAGTTTGATGAAAAAAGTTGTCCCTTTTCCAACAGCTGATTCAAAGTTGATTGCTCCATTGTGTTGCTCTATTATTTTATAGCTAATTGATAATCCCAGGCCAGTACCGACACCAATATCTTTGGTGGTAAAAAAGGGATCGAATACTTTTTTTTGCGTTTTAGCATCCATCCCGGCTCCGGAATCTTGGATACTAATGTGGACATTTTCATTTTCTTTCCAGGTTTTGATAGATATGGTTCCATTTCCCTCGATTGCCTGGGCTGCATTGTTGATGATATTGAGAAAAACCTGATTGATTCTGCTTTCCTGACATTCAACTTTTGGGATTTCCTGATAATCTTTTTGGATTTCAATCTGATTTTTCAATTTGTTTTTTAGGATTTCCAGTGTGGAATCGAGGCAGGCATGCAAATCAGTAGGAAGGAAGGATTCTCCGGTTTCGTTGGAAAAAGTAGAAAGCGAATTGACAATTTTTCTGGTTCTTTCTACCCCGTTATTTATACTTTTAAAAAGAATTTTATTCTCTTCGATGATCTCAGAAATCTCCAGGGCTTTATTTTTCTCTTTTACTGATTGCAGATCATTGGCGTCCGAAGATTTGGTATCCAAAGCAAGGTATCCTTTCAAGGCATTTACTAAATCCTGATAATTTAATTTGAGATTCGAAATCCCATTGGAAATGAAATTGATGGGATTATTGATTTCGTGGGCAACTCCTGCGGTCAATTGACCCAACGAAGCCATTTTTTCTTTGTCAATCAATTGGCTTTGTGCCTCTTTTAATTGAAGAATGGAGGCCTCCAACTCTTCGTTTTTTTCCTTGAGATTTTGGGTTCTTTCTGCTACATTTTCTTCTAAAGATTTATTTTGTTCTTCCAGCAAGCTTAGTAATTCCTGTTCCTGGATTCTTTTGAGTCTTTGGTTTTCAATTTCTTCAATGGTGGCATCTTTGTTCATTTGTGAAATCCTTGCACTTAAAGATGAGGCCCAAAAAATTGCACCCAGTACATAAAATAATTCCATCTGTAATCCAATCGTCATACCCAAAACTGTGGACGGAAGCCATTCCACCAACATTCCCAAAAGTAAAAAAGTGGAAAGGGTAAAAAGTAAGGTTCCGATGAAAAAGAACAACCCGGATATGGATTTTTCAAAAAGTAATTTAAGATTAAACCAGGTCATAATGACCATGGAAGTTGCGCTTAAGGGAATCAAAAGAAACAAGGCAATTTTAAAGAATCCTAATAAACCGATTATCGCGCCCAATCCAATCAGAATATAAATCCAATTGATCCATTTGTTGATTTGCCTGAATTCGTTTTTTAAATTAAAAATGGCCCAAAACAAGGCAAGGTGAAAAGTAAGGGAGACTGCTCCCAGGAAAAAGGGTATGCCGGAAGTAGGATTCATCTCGCCGTACAACTGTTGAGCCAGGTATGGATTCATGGATAAACAGAAAAATCCAATACAGGAGACAAAAAGAAAATAATATAGATAAGACAGGTCTTTGGTTACGAAGAACAACAGTAGATGATAGAAAGCGAAAAGAAGAATAGCTCCTAAAAAACAAATCCCAAAAAACCTGGCATAGCCATACTGCAATTCAAAGGAGTCATGACTAAGCAGCTGCAAGGGAATTTTTATGGTTGAAAATCGATCTTCTTTGTACGGTTTGTAAGCAATCAAGAAGGTATGTTTTCCCTTTGGAAGGTGTAAGCGAAAAAAGTCTACTAATGGATAGGGTATTTGGGGGATTTTTGTCCAGGTATTGGCCTCTTTTACAAAAACTTCAACAGCCTGATAAAGATTGGTTCCAAGATAAATTTCATGCAGGCTGTCCTGAATTTCTATTTCAAATTTCGACCAGCTAAAGTCCTTTAAGATGGTTTCCGTAGGGTTCGATACAAGTGGTTCGAGTGCTCCTTCCTTTTCTAAAAATACCTGTTTGAATTCACTTCCAATGAGGACTTGAGCCTTCAATGTAGGCATAACAAGCCCCAGCATTAAGAAAATGGGGAAGCTGGATTTAATAAGGTAACAGGTGTTTTTCATTAAGGTGTTTTGTCCTTCGAACAGACAATTTAATTAAAAAGGTAGATATACTGTTAAAATGTGGGCTATAATCTTCTGATTTAAGAGCTTTAGGCAGCTTGAATGAACTGAAATTCTTTTTTTGCCTTTAATCTTTTGAAAATTGACAATATGCTTTCGCTCGTTTTAATCCGAAGTCAATTCTGAATGTATATTTGCCGAACCTTAAGTTATAATCTTTTTAGAACGCTATAGAAATGAAGCAAAAACTGGAAGTTTGGGAAAAGGAGGAGGTGACAGTCGTAAGGGAACGAACCATAAAAAGGCTCACTTTCAGACACCTTCTTAATGAATTCCTGAATGTTTTCAACTTGGAAAGAGGTATGATTTATACCATTAAAGGTATGACTCTAAATCCGGGAGCAACCATAAAAGGTTACCTGGATACTGAGCGTGATTTGGTGGCTAGCCCGGGTAGATATTTTCTGGTGTTGGTGGGTTTGTCACTTTTTGTAGCCAGTCTTACCGGCTATTTTGATGTGGATTCAGAATTTTGGACAAATTTTGATGAGGGGATGAGAAATTATGACAACAGCCAGGAACTAAATCCTGAAATCCAAAAGGTCAATGAGACTTTTAAAAGCTTATATTTAGAATATTATATTCCTTACCAAAATGTTTGGTCTATCGTTTCCATTGTTTTTACAACACTCTTTAGTTTTCTCTTTTTTAAAGAAGCCGGGTTCAATTTTGTCGAGAACTTTGTAATCAATACCTACACCTTTACGCATTCATTTTTGGTGTTTTTCGTAATGGCTTTATTTAAATTGAATGATCCTGTTTCTTCATCTATCTACCTGTTATTGTACTTTGTTTATAGTATCTGGGTATACAAACAGGTGTTTGGATTAAGTTGGTTAAACACCAGCCTGAGGGGTATATTGGTGAGTTTATTATCAACCTTTTGCTATATCTTGGTTTTGGGAGTTTTAATGCTAGTCTTAACTGTCATTCGATTAAAGTCATGATTGAAGGTTGGCCTGAATTCCGGTTTGAATTTTTTCGGAAGTCTTATCTCTAATAATTTTCTCAGGTAAATTGATTCGTACCCTTGTTCCAATAGCTTTATTTTTATTGTATAAATCCTCAACCTCTACTGACATTTCTATTTGATACAATTCTTTGGTTAGGCTGACTCTGTCTGAAGTAATTGCCATTCCCAACGATTGTTTTCGTGCATTTTGATGTTTTTTTCTTTCCCTGGCCGCTTCCCGTCCGATTCCATTGTCTTCAATTTCGATGGTTAGATTTTTATGGTTATTTCGAATGGATATGGTCAGTTGGTTTTCTTTATCCTCGTGAACCAGTCCGTGCCAAATGGCGTTTTCAACATAAGGTTGTAGCAGGAGAGGAGGAATGTGATAATGTTCCGGATTCAATCCTTCATCTATTTTTAGTTCGTATTTAAATCTGTTTCCAAACCTCATTTTCTCCATTTCAATATAAAGATCCAGCGCTTCTAAATCGTCTGAAAGAGGAACCAGATGGTTTTTTGAGTTTTGTAAAATTAGCCGGATCAATTTGGAAAATTTAGTCAGGTAATCGGCTGCAGCTTTGGTGTCATTTTTTACAATGAATAGCTTTATGGAATTGAGGCAATTGAATAAAAAATGAGGATTCATTTGGGCGCGTAAGGCGGTCATTTCTACTTCTGCCAGTTTTTTGGAAAACTCTGATTCCAAGGCTGCCTTTTCTTCGATTTGTCTGATTCTGTTTTTATAAAAAAGGTAAACCAAAGTCAGAACCAAAACCAGCATTGTAAGGTAAAACCAGCCTGTCTTCCAAAAGGGAGTAGAAATAAAAATAGGTACACTGGCTTCAGGACCCCAAACGCCACCTTCTATCCTTGCTTTCACTTTAAAAGTATAATCTCCTCCGCTTACATTGGTATAACTTGCAAAATTTCGGTTGCGGGTATAATTCCATTGTTCTTCCAGCCCTTCTAATTGGTAGGCAAATTCTGAATTCCCAGGATTGTGATAATCCAATGCACCAAAGTCAAATGAAAAGTAATTCTGACTGTAATCGAGCATTTGAATTTTATCCTTTTTCCAATCCTGTTTTTTGTCAAAAACGCTAAAACTCCAAATATGTGCTTGGGGCGTTTGGTCAATCGGACTTATTTTTTCCGGATCGATGATGTAATAGACATGATTGGATGTTACCAAAAGCTTGCCCTCTTCGGTTAATTTTACAACAGGATATGGTGCAATTCCGTATTCACTTCCGTAATTTTCAAATTTTATTTCAGGTAGCAGTATTCTTGTCAGGCCGGCATCAGTAGAAATCCAAATGTTGCCTTGCTCGTCTGAAATCATTTGATCTACTCCGTCGCTCCTGATACCGTCTTTCGATGAAAAACAATGAATGTGGCCTTTTCCATTTTCCAATATTTCAAGATAGCCAACTCCCTTTCGATTGCTTCCCAGCCAAATCCTGCCTTGTTTATCTTCATTGATTCCGAAAATATGTTTGAAAGGCATTTCCGGATGGTCAGTTGTGTAGCTTGGAAAAGGAAAATTTACAAAAGTTTCTTTATTGGGATCAAAGTATCCAAATCCTTTTTCTGTTCCATACCAGACCCTTCCTTTACTGTCTTCAAAGACGGAATTCACAAATCCATCGTAAGCAATCCTTTTATTTGGGTCCGGATGATTGCTGGTGAAAAATTCTTCCTCGTGGGTGGTGGTATTGACCCTTGCAAGACCGTCGGCCTTTGTGCCACACCAAATATTGCCTTTAGAATCGAGCAGGGTATATAAGAGACTTTTATCAGCTCCTTGTCTGCCACCTGGAAACTGTATTTTATGAAATGGGACAACTTCCTGGCTTTTTTCATCCCAAATGAAGATGTCAGTGTTGTCCGAACAAAACAAACGTCCATTTTTATCTGCATAAAAATCCTGGAGGTAATTGATGGGTTTTTCCTTGACGGCCTGATAGGTTTTGAATGTTTTTTGTCCATTTTCATTCGTCACGAAATAATCCTTGAGCAAAAAAGCCGATCCAATGTGTTTTTTTGTTCCCGGTATTTGGTAAACTTCTGCGGGCTGAAAGGGGAGAGCTACTGCCGGAAATGAATTCCTTTCTGGTAGAATGACATGAAATATTTCCCTTTCCGTAATCCAAAGTCTGTCTTGCCTGTCTACAAAAAGAGTACGAGGCAAAATGATTTCAGTATTTGCTCTGAAATCATTTTGATTTAAAAACCTGATATTCTTTTTATTCTTTTCAAAAATTCCAAAACCCTTGTCTGTGGCTATCCAATAAGAAAAACTATCTCTTTTAACCATAGCATGTATGGCCAAATCTGTTTTTGGATCTTTGGTGAATTTGATTAGATCCCCCTTTTGATTTTTGGTCGAATATCGAATCAATCCTCCGCCCCATGTTCCGAGCCAAAGGTGATCTTTTCCAGCTTCGGTGATAAAGCGAACGGAAGTTTCGTATCCATCGATCAATTCAGGATTTGTTAATGTTTCCGGAGTATGAATCGGTACCCAATCCAAATGGTCCCCTTCGGGCTGATACCTAAGCAGTCCTTTTAAAGTGCCTCCATATAAATAAGGTTCTTTGTAATAAAGTGAGATGACATCATCCAAATTTCTGTTGCCGCTTTTTTCACCCAGCATTTTTCCGGGCATTATTTTTCTGAGACATTTCCCCTCTTTTTTATCAAAAAGACAAAAGCCTTCCTTATGAAATGAAACCCAAAGTCTTCCTTTGGGATCTTCGTAAACCCGGTTAACACGATTGTCTGAAATACTGGATTGGTCGGTACCGGAAAAAGTAAATTGTTGAGCCTTTTCCGCCCTGGTGTCAATGGCAAACAAGCCCATTTCCATACTTCCAGCCCAAAGTATTCCGTCACTGTCCAAATGAAGACTGGTAAAATAAGTTAGAGGCAGTGTGCCCGATCCTTCCAGGGGATAATCTACCAGGTAAAATGTTGAGCCGTCAAATTTATAAAGGCCCTCGAGGGTTGCGAGCCACATGATGCCTGATTCTTCCTGTTCGATGCACACCAACTTTGCAGGAAGCCCTGCCGTTGCATCCCAGCTTTTGAAATTAATGTAAGATTGGGTGTTCCCTTTTTTAAAAAAGAAAATTCCCATCAAACCAATTAGAAGGATCTTAAGCTGATATTTTAAAATAGGGAACTTCATTAAAGGCGGTTCATCAATAGTTCTTTTTTGCTTCTGGATACCTTGACCTTTTCACCATTGCTCATCACCAGATAACCACCATCAATTTTTAAATAACGTTTGATGTGGTTGAGATTGACCGTGGTAGAGTGGTGTACTCTGAAAAATTGATTTTCCGGCAACATTGCTTCGATGTCTTTTAATGTTTTGGAAACCATCATCGGTTTTGCATTGGGAAAATAAAGACTGGTGTAATTGCGATCTGCCTGACAGTATATGATGTCTTCAACTTTAATAAATTCCAGACCATCACTACTCGGTATGGCGATGGTGCCATTTTGACCTTCTGATTTGTTTTGAATGAGGTTGAGAAGAAATTCTATTTGACCGGAGGCGATTTGGCTTTCCTTTCTCTTTTCTACTTTTTGAACGGCTTTGGCTAAATCTGCCTCATCAATCGGTTTGAGTAAATAATCTGCCGCACTTACTTTGAATGCTTCGATGGCAAATTGATCATAGGCTGTAGTGAAGATGACTTCAACCTGAGGCCGACCATTGAGTTGTTGAAGCATTTCAAAACCGGTCATGTCTCTCATTTCAATATCCAGGAAAATCAAATCCGGTTTATGACTTCTGATGGCATTGATACCCGCTGTGCCTGAACTGCATTTTTCCAGGATTTGAATCTGTGGGCAGGCTTGTTTGAGCGACCACTCCAGCATTTCAAGGCAATTGAATTCATCGTCGATTAAAATGGCTTTCATCCTGATGCAGCTATGATTAAAAATGGATTTCAAGATACAAAAAAAGTTGCCCCCTGCTCCGGCACCAGAGCAGTTGGCAACTTTCGAGAATCAAAATGTTGTTTTGAATGATCATTTGGGATTTTTGGATTAGTCCAGATTTGGGCATCCCGGAATTTCTTCATAGGCGACTACTTTGATGTAATGGCCTCCCGGAAATGCTTTTTTCATTTTGTCTTTGAAATCTTTTGGATTGTTGTATTTAAGATTTGGCATTGGAGTGATGGTTAATGGCACGGGATTGTTTGCACCCGGATATACATAATCTTCGCTTACAAACCAGTGCTCTACATAAGTACATGCATTTTTTGCATAGGGCTCCACCCAGATTTGACCTACAATTTTTCCATTTTGACCGGCTATTCCTCCTCCTGCAGACAATTGCTCACCAACCAGGAAATGATATTTGGGACTAAAGGCCGTAGTTTCTTTTGTAGTGAAACTGTTGAGGGTTAAAATGGTCAATGCTATTACGGCAAGACCTGATAGAGAAAAGATGATTTTCGAGTTTTTCATGATGAGAATAAGTTTTAAATGAAAATGAATTTTGTTGAATTGTTGGCACAAATCACCATTCATTTTCGGGCTTTCACAATGCACACCCATCCAGTGACATACCTTAGCTATCCTTTGGTTCCTTTTCCATGACCATCTGCAATTTTGGGATTTCTGAAGGCAGAATTATTCCATTTTGCAGGTGATTGCCTGAAAGCTACCAATTGATAGTTGCGATTTGTAGATGGTAAAGTGGCTGTTGTCTTTGGGGTGGAGAGGGGCCTACTTTTGGACCAACAAATCGAAATCAATCATTTCTCTTAAATTATTTTAAAATGAAAAAAGCACTTGTATTTAGTTGTATGATATTTTTTGCGCAGGCTCTTTTTGCTCAGGTTAATTATAATTCAGTTGAGATTAGTAGTCAGTCAGAAATGAATGCATCCGGGAAAGAAGTAATTGTTCAGGGTGACTTATTAATCAATGGTGTAGATCTGGAAAATATGGACAACCTTTCCACCTTGGTAATGGTAACTGGAAATCTGGTAATTGCTCAAACTGCCTTAAAAAATATTCAAAGTCTGGTCAATTTGAATGCTATTGGTGGAGATTTGATCATAAGGGGTAACCATTCACTGGAAAACCTTGACGGATTTCAAAATCTATTGCATGTAGGAGGAGATGTAATTATTTCCAATAATAAAAAATTGGAAAATGTAGATGGTTTGAATTTACTTGAATCGCTTTCGGGAAGCCTGGTTGTGCATAAAAATCAAAGCCTGATTGATCTGGAGGGACTAAACAATTTAAAATATGTGAAGGGCCTTCTGGAAATCACCGATAATAAAATGATGTCAGATTGTTGCACCCTTGCTAGCCTGGTTCATTTTAGAAAAGACAATGAGACTATTATCTCAGGCAATCTTATGACTTGTAGTTCAAAAGACCAGATTCTGGAATCTTGTACCGAAAATTTGCCGGCGTACCAAGCTGAAGTTGGCAAGCAAGTTCAGATAGCAACAATTGATGGCCAGGTATCACCAAATCCAACAGGAGGATTATTTACCATTTCATTTGAAACCAGCTACCCACAAATCATCGAATTATCAATATTTGACCTCTCAGGAAAATCCATTTTAAACAAGGTACAAAACCTGGATTCAGGAATTCATGCCTTTCATTTAGATGGAGCATCCTGGATTTCAGGACTCTATCTGATCCGGATTCAAACAGAAGAAGGCGTTTACAATTCCAGATTGATAAAAGAATAATGTATAGTCCCATTTTATTACTGCTTATTTGAAAATCCCATTTAGCCCGGCAAATTTCACCGGGCTTTTTTTTGTTTTGGCCGATTCCGCCTAGGATTTGTAGAATTTTCTCAACAAATCAGATTTCAATTGTTAATTTTAGGAAAATGAGTTTTTAATAAAATCAAAATACAATTATGAATCAGCGCAAATGGATAAGTACCGGAGTCGTCGTTTTTATCGGTCTTATACTTTTACTTTTCTTGACCAACAGCACTTTTATGACTATTGAGGCAGGTGAACGAGGTGTTTTGTTTAAGCCATTTGGAGGTGGATTGGATAAAACCAACGTTTACGCACCGGGATTTCACGTAGTTGCTCCCTGGAATACCATGTATGTATATGATGTCAGAGAAAGACAGGCAGAAGAAACCATGGAAGTGTTGTCCAGCAATGGATTGAATATCAAAACAGATGTGACCATCCGTTTCAATCCAAGTTATGATAAGATTGGTGAATTGCATGAGAAGTTTGGTCCGGGTTTCTTGACCTCTTTGGTGATTCCGGAGGTAAGGTCGACTGTTAGAAATGTAATTGGTCGTTTTGAACCTGAAGAATTATATTCTACCAAAAGAGATGAAGTACAAACCTTAATTCAGGAAGACCTTAATCAAAATTTAAAGAACAATTTCATTGAATTGAGGGCTGTCTTAATTCGTGACATCCAGCTTCCGGATAAAATCAAAGATGCCATTGAAAGAAAATTACAACAGGAACAGGAAGCTGCTGAGTACAAATACCGTTTGGAAAAAGAACAAAAAGAGGCGGAAAGAAGAATTATCGAAGCCAAGGCAAAATCTGAAGCCAACCGAATTTTGAATGCCAGTTTGACTCCTAATATCTTGAAAGATAAAGGCATAGAAGCAACTTTGAAATTGGCCAACTCACCTAATTCAAAGGTAGTGGTAGTAGGAGATACAGACGGTTTGCCCCTAATTATGGGAGGAAATTAGAAAGTAGTTTTTTCGAATATTTTATTTGTTTCAGGCTGCCCATTTCGGGTGGCCTTTTTTTTTTTGAAAAAAAATACAAAAATTTTAAACTACTTTCATGGAGCAATGTTTTACAATCAAATATGATAGTAATACTATTATTAATAATTGTAAAATTAAATCCTAAGATATGAAAGCCTTTAATTTTGAAAAAGCATTTCAGTTGCAGTCGAATTTGTTAAAAGGTTTTGCATTCAATTTAACGAATGACCCTATTGATGCTGAAGATTTGTTTCAGGATACTGCCTATTTGGCCTTCAAAAATAAACACAGATTTAAAGAAGGAACCAATCTTAAAGCCTGGTTGTGTACCATTATGAAAAACAAATTCATCAATCAGTACCGCAAAAAAAGAAGAGCAGGCTTGACCTTTGACCAGACAGATGACTTTTCATTTGTAGATGCAGGAGCCCAATCCTATGAAAATGATGGTTTTTCTAAAATAACCATAGAAGAAGTAGAAGAAGTCATAGATAGTCTGGATTGTGGTCAGAAAAAACCTTTCACCATGGCTTTTGAAGGATATCAATATGAAGAAATAGCCAATGAAATGGAATTGCCACTAGGAACCATTAAAAGCAGAATTTTCCTGGCAAGGAAAAATCTCAAGCAACGTCTGGAAGTCATGAACAGTATTCCCAAGTCAATGGATATCATTGCTGCTTAAATATTTAAATCTATACCGATGGAAACATTTTTTATCAATCTTAAAATCAATCCTAGTCTTTATGTAAAGGATCCTTTACAAACAGATTTGGGAAAGAAAATTATTGAAACCAGTGTCGATCTCATCGATGAAATAGGCCTTGAACCTTTCACCTTCAAAAAGTTGGCTGCTGAAATTGGTTCGACCGAAGCATCCATATATCGATACTTTGAAAACAAACACCAGCTATTTGTCTATTTATTGAACTGGTTTTGGGAGTGGATGTCCATCCGCATTGACCTCAACACCCTCAATATGTCAGATGCCGGGGAGAAGTTGAAAAAAGCTTTGCATGTTATCGTAGATACCGCCAATGTCAACTCCTCCATTGAGTTTGTAAATGAAGAAAAGTTGCACAAAATTGTTGTAAGTGAAGGAGCGAAGGGATATCATCATAAGCTGGTGGATGAGGAAAACAAGGAAGGCTTCTTTTTGGCCTACAAAAAGTTGTGCAATAAAATCGCTGAGATATTAGAAGAGATCAATCCTGATTATCCTTATCCAAAATCCCTGGCAAATATGTTGATTGAAACCAGCAATAACAATTTGTATTATGCCAGGCATTTGCCAAGGTTGTCTGACCTGGATGGTGATAGTTCAAAATTGACAGACCAGGTAGAATCCTTATTGAATCATATAGCATTTAATCTTTTAAGAACAGAAAGTAGGCCGAAAGCAGAAAATCACAAGAGTTCATTGGTTTCAAACGGCAAACATTAAAGGCCTCGATTTACTACCCATTTAGCGACTTTTTAAAATGAAAATTTAAATGGCTTTTGAAGAAGCTGTAACCGATTTTTTTCAATCAAAAAAAGTTGAATCATGAATACATTAAAGATTTTTTCCGGCGCATTATTGATTCTTTTTTTATTCTCTTTGAGTAGTTGTGCAACGATAAGGGAAGGTGAAGTAGGTGTGAAACGAAACCTGGGTAAGTACTCCGATAAATGGTACACTTCCGGTTTGAAATTTTTCAACCCTTTTACTGCAAGGATGGTAAAAATATCTACCATGACCGAAAATCTGGAGGTAGGTCTGAATATTCCTTCAAAAGAGGGATTGAACATCAAGTCAGAAGTGTCTATTCTTTATAGAGTTAAACCTTCTATGGCTCCTGACATTTTGAGAAATATCGGCAAGGCGTACGAAGCTAATATCATCCTGCCTGTTTTTCGTTCAGCAGTTGCTGATGTAACGTCCAGGTTTTATGCTAAAGATATGCACACTGGCGAACGCAGTACTATTGAAACTGCCATCCGGGATCAAATGATGGTGTATTTGAATGATAAAGGAATCATAGTCGATGCTGTTTTATTAAAAAGCATTACCATGCCTCCAAGCCTTGCCAGAGCTATCGAAGAAAAACTCGAAGCAGAACAACAGGCACAGCGAATGGAGTTTGTATTGGAACAAGCCAGGAGAGAAGCCGATCAAAAAAGGATTGAAGCAGAAGGTATTCGCGACGCTCAAAACATCATTTCTCAGGGCTTGGATGATAAAATTCTACGTTTTAAATCCATTGAAGCATTCCGTGAATTGGCCAAATCTGACAATGCAAAAGTCATTGTTTCCGACGGTGATTTACCCATGTTGATGGATCTGGAGCCGGAAAAAGAAATGAGAAGAAATACCTCCATAAAAAACTAGAACCATGGACATCACGGTTAGAAACAATAGCAGCCTTCCCAATAAATTTGTAAGGTTTATTAAGTGGAAATTGTACCAGGCCTCGGATAGATTTGATGCCTTGCATTATGCCAGGGTTTTTCTAAAACAAGAAGGCAATTCAAGTCCCGATTACATCTTGCAAATAAAATTAGGAGTGCCGGGCAAGGATATCATTCTTGCGGATCAGGATAAAGATCCAGGTGTTTTGATGAACAGGTTTTCAAAAAGCCTTTACCGATATTTACGAAAGAAAAAAGAAAAGGAAATAAAAAAAGGAATATGAAGAAATATTGTGTTGCTCTCGTTTTGTTCTGTTTGTTTTTGGTTAAAATGTCTGCACAGGTCCCCCGGCCCGACCAAACGCTGGATACCCCTCAGCCCCCCACAGGTTCTGATAATATTGAAACCCTGCTTTGGGTTCAAGACAGGGTAGAAAGAATTCAGGCCTTGTTGAATTCAGCAGTAGTTGCCGGAGACCAGATAGTTCTAATGCAAAACATGATAGATGCTTATCGGGAATTCGATGCCATTACCTTGATTGGGCTTTATTGCAGACCTGCAGCCATTAAAGCAGAACAAGGACGAGAGCGATGCAATTTATTGGATGAATCCTACCAGACCGACCTGCTTAGTCTCAACAAGAGATCGGTCGAATCGATAAAAATCGCCTCCCAAATTTTCCGGGATGTTGTATCCTGTTTGGATCAAATGCAGCCCGATTCAAGCGTATTATTTGCACCGAATGAGGTGATTCACGAGGATGCAGCCATTGTTTTGCTTGATCTAAGTGATGGATTGGCTTCCAATGACCTGAAAATTTTTGGGCAAAAAGCGGAACATGCCATCAAGGTTTTGGAGGAGATTATACTTTTAGGTTCTACTCTATCTGATTGTGATCAGGTGATGGCCAAAGCCAGTTTGGCAAGGGTATACCTGGTTTCAAGTATGGAAACGGAAGATTGGATGGAAATTAATAAGGAAGTAGAAAAAGCAGAACAAGCCATTGAATTTTTAAAAACATCGTCCTGTATCAGGATGACAAAATAGATAAAACCCATTTTTTTTAAAGTTGCTTCAAGGTGTAGCCCCCGGTACATGTTTGTACCGGGGATTTTTTTTTCCTTTTATAAAAATGGTAGGGGAATTCGGTATTCGGTATTCGGTTTTCGAAGTTCGCTATTCGGTTTTAAGAAGCAATCCTAAACCGTAATTCGTAAACCGTAAATTCTAAGAATATTGAAATCTCCCATCCTGGAACTAAAAAGGTAATCGAATATACTCATTTGAAAATCATTAATATTTCTATTTTTTTAAAAAAATAGTGTTTAAATAAAATTTCTATTTAAAGTTTAAAATAATGATATTCAATAGCTTATAATTTTTTGGTAGGGTGTGGTTTGAGCTCGCCCGGCTTGGTTTTTTGTTAAGCGACTGTTAATCGGGGGCTCTGAAATTATGGGGCACAACACCGATTTGAAAATTTATATACTTTTGCTCCGCGAATGAAAAATTGCCCGTTAAATCAGACAATTTTTTAGTCATTTTTTAAATGACCGTTGATTTAGCCCTTGCCATCAAACCGTAAAAATTTTCCTTGCTTTGAGCAGGGAGGTGAAAAAAATACTGATACAATTTTATCATACTGATGAATAGGAGGTCCATAATATTTTTTCTGTCGCAAAGCCTGATCGTTCTGGCAGCCATGTTCATGGTTCCGGAGTCAGGGTGGCAAAATGGCCTCGATTTTCCAGCTTCCAGTTCAGTTTTTTCAAATCAAGATAATTCGGCTTCGTTAAGAAATGAGATAAACCCTGATGCTGGAAATTCTGCATCGGTTGCATTCTCGAATACAGTAAGGAGTCATTTTTTTGAAGGTCCGGTTTTTGAAATTGTTGAAGAATATGAATTCAACGAAAGCCGGGAAAAGGAAAATAACTTTCAAAAACACCTGGAAAACCTTCAGTATTATTCTACGCTGTTTTTCCAAAAATCACTCGGAGCCTGTTTGAGTTTCCTGAAAAAACAAACTCCTGAACTAAAGGCTTTAACCCAACTTACTTCCCACTTTTACTTGGTATTCCAGGTTTTCCGTTTATAGAATTTTCTTTTGCCTGCGCTGCCTGGCTTTCCCTGTGTGAGCCTGGTTTGCTTATTTTTTAGTTTTCATTTCTTTTTTAAAAATGAAATGAATCCACTACGATTTCATCTTCACGATTGCAGGCAACCTTTTCCATTTCTAATTGCTGACCAGATTGGCTTTGGGCCAACTCAGGTTTCTACCGGACCAAACACTGTATTGATTTCAATACAGCAGTCGACGATACTATCATTTTAACCCATTTTGAAAATCTAATTTTTTATGAAAAGGATGCTTATGTTGGCAGCCCTGGTAGCATTTGTATGCCATACCGGATGTCAACTAGAAGAAAAAGAAGAGGGACATGCAGAAGCTGAAACTAAATTTTTAGTGACCAGTCCCATTAAAAAAGACACAACCAATACCAAGGAGTATGTTTGTCAAATCCGTTCGATTCGCAACATCGAAGTAAGAGCACTTGAAGGTGGTTATTTGCAAAAAATCCTGGTGGACGAAGGCCAATTTGTCAAGGAAGGTCAATTGTTGTTTCAGGTAATGCCCAAACTGTATGAAGCTGAGGTCAACAAAGCCAAAGCTGAAGCAAGGGTAGCAGAAATTGAATACCTAAACACCAAGTTGTTGGCCGACAGCAATGTGGTTTCTAAAAATGAACTGGCCATGGCAGAGGCGAAATTTGAAAAAGCCAAAGCCGAGGTTGCTCTTGCGCAGGTTCATTTAGGATTCACTGAAGTACGTGCTCCTTTTGATGGCATTATTGACCGTCTAAAGGTCAGACAAGGTTCCCTTGTAGAAGAAGGTGAATTGCTTACTACGCTTTCCGACAATAGCAAAATGTGGGTTTATTTCAACGTTGCAGAACCAGAATATTTGGAGTATCAGCAAAAGGTTCGCGAAGGTGACCAGGCTGTTGTTAACCTTCTGATGGCCAACAATCAGGTATTCCAATTTCCGGGAAAAGTGGAAGTAGTGGAAGCTGAGTTCAACAATGAAACCGGAAATATTCCTTTCAGAGCGACCTTCCCCAATCCAAACCGATTGCTCAGACATGGTCAAACCGGTAAGATTTTGATGCCGGTACCCTTTAAAGATGCTTTAATCATTCCTCAAAAAGCAACCTTCGAAATTCTGGATAAGAAGTATGTCTTCGTTGTCGATGAAGAGAATAAAATCAGGCTCAGACCAATTCAAATTGCATCTGAAATGCCTGACTTATATGTTTTGGGCGGAGGATTGAAAGAGGATGAAAAAATCCTATTGGAAGGATTGAGAAAAGTAAAAGACAGTGAGGAAATCAATTATGAATATCAGGAGCCTGAAGCGGTTCTTGCACAATTGAAATTACCTGCAGAGTAATCATTATAGCCACTTAAATCTAACAGCAAATGTTTAGCAAATTTATGCATAGGCCGGTCCTGGCTATAGTGATATCGCTTATCATTATTTTCCTGGGAGGACTAGCCGTGAAAACGCTCCCTATTTCACAATTTCCCGAAATCGCACCGCCAAGGGTAGTAGTTGAAACTGCATTCCCCGGAGCGAGTGCTGATGTACTCGTGAAATCCGTATTGATTCCGATGGAAAGAGCCATCAACGGAGTTCCGGGTATGAAATACATGACATCAGATGCCACCAGTGCCGGAGAAGCCAATATACAGGTAATCTTTGAGTTGGGCACCGATGTAAACACTGCAGTAGTAAACGTAAAAAACAGAATCGGGCAGGTATTGAGCCGTTTGCCCGAGCTGGTACAGAGAGAGGGTATCGTAGTACACCGTTCACAAGCCAATATGTTGATGTACATCAACCTTTTTAGTAAGGATACCCTTTCTGATATGAAGTTCTTGTACAACTTCGCAAACATCAATGTCATTCCTGAACTCCAACGTTTGAAAGGGGTGGGGCAGGCCAAAATCCTGGGTAGCCGAAGATATGCCATGCGTATCTGGTTAAAACCAGACAGAATGCGGGCCTACAACATTTCAACAGATGAGGTCATGGAAGCCCTGAATGAACAATCCGTCATTGGTTCGCCGGGTAGGATTGGTCGAAGCTCCGGTAAACAATCTCAGGCCCTTGAATATGTACTTACCTACAAAGGACGATTCAATGAGCCCGAGCAGTATGAGAATGTTATTGTAAAGGCAAATCCGGATGGTGAAATTTTATACCTGAAGGATGTCGCTGAAGTTGAGTTTGGATCAGAATTTTATGACATCTATTCCAACCTGAATAACCTGCCGTCTACTGCTATCGTTTTAAAACAAAATTATGGTAGTAACGCAAGCGAAGTAATCCAGGAAGTAAAAGACAAACTTGCTGAAATCAAGGGTGAGACTTTTCCTCCCGGTATGGATTACCAAATCAGTTACGACGTTTCCAAATTCCTGGATGCATCCATAGAAAAAGTTTTGCATACACTAGGGGAGGCATTTATTCTAGTGGCGCTTGTAGTTTTCCTTTTCTTGGGAGACTGGCGGTCAACTTTGATTCCAACCTTGGCTGTGCCGGTATCCTTGATTGGTACTTTCATTTTTATGCAAATGTTTGGCCTGACGCTAAACCTAATCACCCTTTTTGCGCTGGTGTTGGCCATTGGGGTGGTGGTCGATAATGCCATCGTTGTGGTTGAAGCCGTTCACGCCAAAATGGAAGAAGAGCATCTTTCGCCCTATAGAGCTACCACCAAGGTTTTGGGAGAGATCAGCGGTGCGATTATCGCGATTACCTTTGTGATGGCTGCGGTTTTCATACCTGTTGCTTTCATGACCGGACCGGTTGGTGTTTTTTATCGCCAGTTTTCCATTACTATGACTACCGCGATTGTACTATCCGGGGTGGTGGCTCTTACATTGACGCCGGTTTTGTGTGCCATGATTTTGAAAAACAATCATGGAAAACCTCAAAAGAAAAACATCCTCACTAAGGCATTGGACAGTTTCAACAGGGGCTTTGATAAGATAACCGGTAAGTATGCAGGATTTTTGAAACTCATTGTCAACAGACGACTGGTAACTTTTGGAATTCTTGCTGCTTTCTGTTTTGGAATTTGGCAATTGGGTCAGGAACTTCCATCCGGGTTTATTCCCAATGAAGATCAGGGGATGATTTATGCCATTATTCAAACACCTCCGGGTTCAACGCTTGAACGTACCAATGATGTAGCACGGCAGTTGCAGACGGTGGCTGAAGAAATGGAAGACATCGAATCTGTTTCAGCATTGGCGGGATATGAAGTTTTGACCGAAGGTCGTGGTTCAAATGCCGGTACCTGTTTGATCAACTTAAAAGACTGGTCGGAAAGGCACCATTCTGTGAATGAGGTGATTGAAGAACTCGAAGAAAAAACCAAAGACATCGGTGCGACCATCGAATACTTTGAGCCACCTGCCGTTCCCGGTTATGGTGCAGCGGGTGGATTTGCGCTTCAATTGTTGGATAAAACCAATACCGGCGATTACAAAGCCTTCGAAAAAGTCAATGATGATTTCATGGAAGCTTTGGGGGAACGTAAGGAGTTGACGGGTCTTTTCACCTTTTTCAGCGCCAATTATCCTCAGTATGAATTAGAAATTGACAACAAGCTTGCCATGCAAAAGGGAGTTTCCATCGGTAAAGCCATGGAAAACCTCAACATTCTGATTGGTAGTAGTTATGAGCTTGGATTCATTCGATTTGACCAAATGTACAAGGTGTTTGTACAAGCTGGACCTGAATACAGAAGGTTGCCTGAAGATGTTTTGAATCTTTATGTGAAAAACGATCATGATGAAATGGTGCCTTATTCTGCCTTCATGAAGATGAAAAAGACTCAGGGGTTGAATGAGATTACTCGATATAACCTTTACACCGCATCTGCCATTCGAGGTGCACCTTCAAAAGGTTACAGTAGTGGTGAAGCCATCAAAGTAATTCAGGAAGTTGCTAAAAATACACTCCCAAAAGGTTATGACATCGATTGGGGTGGATTATCCAAAGATGAGGTTTCGAGGGGAAATGAAGCCATTTACATTTTCATCATCGTTTTGGCATTCGTTTATCTGTTATTGGCAGCACAATACGAGAGTTTCATCATTCCATTGGCAGTAATCCTTTCTCTTCCTGCCGGTGTATTTGGTTCTTTTTTATTGCTAAAAATAATGGGTTTGTCGAACGACATTTATGCGCAGGTTGGACTGGTCATGCTGGTCGGTTTGCTGGGTAAAAATGCCGTTTTGATTGTAGAGTTTGCCGTTCAAAAATACCTGGGAGGTGCTTCGGTCTTCGATGCAGCCATTGAAGGGGCAAAAGTACGATTCCGTCCTATTTTGATGACTTCCTTTGCCTTTATTGCCGGTTTGATTCCTTTGGTTTTTGCAACAGGACCAGGTGCCATTGGTAACCGAACCATTGGCGCATCTTCAGCAGGTGGTATGCTGCTCGGTACCCTGTTTGGGGTGATTGTTATTCCGGGATTGTACTACATTTTTGGAAACCTGGCAAAAGGAAAAGCCCTTATCAGGGATGAATATTTTGATCCATTAACAGAAAACGAAGAAGATGATAAATAGACTCATATATCCGTGTTTTTTCATAATGGGTATAGGCCTTTTTATCCAATCATGTAAAATTCCTGATTTGGTTGAAAAAAGTGCCGATACCAGTGTCCCTGCGAGTTTTAACGACTCGCAGGACACTACTAACATAGCCGCCATGAATTGGCGTGAATATTTTACTGACCCTTATCTGGCCGCCCTGATTGATACAGCCCTAACCAACAATCAGGAGTTGAACATTATGTTGGCTGAAATTGAAATTTCAAAAAACGAAGTCAAGGCCAGAAAAGGGGAGTATTTGCCGTTCGTGGGCATCAAAGGCGCCCTGGGAGTTGAAAAAGTTGGTAGATATACAAGCCAGGGTGCCAATGATGCTACTACCGATATAGAACCGGGAAAAGAATTTCCGGATCCTTTACCTGATTTTATGCTCCAAGCTTATGCTTCCTGGGAAGTCGATATTTGGAAAAAGTTGCGCAATGCCAAAAAATCTGCAGTGATGCGCTATCTGGCATCTGTCGAAGGCCGAAATTTTATGAAAACCCATTTGGTTGCCGAAATTGCCAATTCCTATTATGAATTGATGGCATTGGATAATCAATTGGCAATTGTTCAGCAAAATATCGGAATTCAAAACAATGCTTTAAATATTGTGAAACTTCAAAAAGAAGCCGCCAAGGTAACAGAGTTGGCGGTGAATAAATTTGAAGCGGAGATGCTGAAAAACAGGAGTTTACAATATTATTTACAGCAGCAAATTGTCGAAACCGAAAATCGTATCAATTTTCTGGTAGGTCGATATCCGCAGCCGGTTGAGCGTAATTCTGAGGCGTTTAGCGAGATGGTTCCAGATTCTGTTTATGCCGGAATTCCTTCTCAATTGATGGCCAACAGACCGGATATCAAACAAGCGGAATTGGAAATCGCTGCTGCGAAATTGGATGTGCAGGTAGCGAGAGCCAATTATTATCCAGCGGTTCGAATTACTGCCGCGATTGAGATCAGGCTATCAATCCTGCCTATTGGGCAAAAATGCCGGAGTCGATTTTGTTTTCATTGGCCGGTGATGCCATAGCACCCTTGGTAAACAAAAGAGCCATCGAAGCAGAATATCTTTCAAATAATGCAAAACAAACTCAAGCGATTTACAATTATCAGCGAACAGTTTTGGGTGCATTTGTAGAAGTGGCCAATCAGCTTTCCAATATTCGGAATTTAAAGACCATTTACGACTTGAAAGAAGAACAGGTAGCAACCTTAAATAAATCTGTTACTATCTCCACCCGCCTCTTTCAGTCAGCCCGCGCAGACTACATGGAAGTTCTGCTTACCCAAAGGGATGCACTGGAAGCAAAGATGGAATTGATAGAAACCAAGATGAAGCAAATGAGCTCCATGGTGAATATCTACCAGGCTTTAGGAGGAGGCTGGAAATAAGTGTCCGATTTTCATTAACCTGCCCCTCGCGACGATGTTTGGTAGAGGGGTGGGTTTTTTAAATAAGAAGGTATCAATGACTTAATATCCAACTGACAATTGCCATTAAAAACAATACCATTCCGATTCCCAAATAGACCAAAGGATTCACAGGTGATTTGCTTAGGAATTGAACTTCAGGAATCTTTCTTTGAGGTTCTTTAACCGGTTCCGGCATTTTCAAAGAATATCCATCCAGATAAATTTCTTCAATTTCCGAGCCGGCAGAGTCCAGCGGAAAGCCCAGATATCGGGAAGCTATGCTGAAAACAAAATTCTCTCCGACCTGATCTTCTTCGTATGGTTCTTCATCATTTTCATCGAGATGATAGATTCTTCGACCATCCTCTGCAAGGACGGATTTGGAAAGCAATTCTTTCTCTTCTTCCAGGGGTTCTCCAAAATCTACGGTTGTTCCGGTGTCAAAATTTCCAAGTCGGGCCCTGATCTTTTGTAATTTTTAGTAATAGAGTAGCCCCAGACATTTGATCCGCTATGGAGGTAGATGGCGGCAATTTCTGCATCCGGCAACATGATGGAAAGGCCCTTCTCCAGGCTTGAAAGTTTTTCATCCAAAAATTCATAAGGTAAATCCTGAAGGGTAATGATGTAGGTGCCATTGTAGTTTCCAATATAGACCAAATCATCATCCGGATTCAATACATCAATCAAAGCCTGAGACTCAATCTTTTCAACCGGTGCGATACCTAGTTCCCGAAATAATTGCTGGTGAGAAATTTCTTTTTCTGTCTTTATAAATAGTGTAGAAGTTTTCCAGCCCATAGGAGTTTTATTTTCAATTTTAGGAGGTTAGCCGGGGCAAGATACCTTTATCATTCTTAAAATAGAAGCCTTGTATTAAAATTTAGAATTACGAGTGACGAGTGACGAGTGATGCAACAAATCACAATTCGTCACTCGTCACTCGTAATTCGTAAATTAAAATAAGAATCTCCAATTTTCCACAAAGCTGTTTAGCTTTGCCCTGACTTCCGTTTTCTAAGCAGAAATAATTCAAACTATGTCCAGGCAAATCAAATTGACCCTCATTTTTCTCAGCTTATTTGTAATGCTTTGGAGCGGTTGGAGCATGTGGTCCGATTATCAAAACGAGATTTTGTGGGGGTATTGGCCATTGATTGGATTCGTGGCTGGATGGACTTTTGTCAGGCTAATGCTTTCCATTCGTTGGAAAAAGGAAGATGAAAGATGGAAGTGGCTGGGGCTGTCTTCCCTCACTGGTTTGATTCTTTCTCTTGGATTTCCTCCTTTGCCACTGACTTTTTTGATGTTTGTTGGATTTGTTCCCCTCCTTTTATTGGAAAATCAGCTTCAGGGAAGAGAGAAAAGTGTGAAGACTTTGCTTGCCTTTTCCTACAATGCCTTCGTAATTTGGAATATACTCACCACTTTTTGGGTTGCCAATACAGCTTTCATTGCTGGTATCGCCGCTATCTGGATCAATTCCTTCTTGATGTGTATTCCTTTCCTTCTTTTTCATTTTGGGAAAAAATACATGCCGGGGATAGCATTTATTCTCTTCGCAGGACTCTGGATTTCCTTCGAATACATTCACTTGCATTGGGAACTTTCCTGGTCCTGGTTGAATCTTGGAAATGCCTTTGCTACTTTCCCTACCTGGATTCAATGGTATGAATTTCTGGGTGTTTTTGGTGGCAGCCTTTGGGTATTGATTATCAATTTTATGATTTTCAAATTGATAATTCGGATCCAGTCTGGTGATGCTGTAAGCTTTTTTGAAAAAGTTAAACCGGGTTTGGTTTTCCTGATTCCGATCATGATTTCTCTTGGAATGTATTTTTCTTATGAAGAACAGGGAAGACCGACAGAAGTGGTAGTTGTACAGCCGAATTTTGAACCCCATTATAAAAAATTCAATCTGCCGGATAGCCTGCAGGTCAGAACAGCAATTAAATTGGCAGAGCCGTTAATTACAGAAAGAACACGTTATGTTTTGCTTCCTGAAACTGCATTTGGTCTTGTTGAAATTCATAAGTTTAATGAAGATTATAATGTGAAAATGTTACGGGATCTGGTAAGAAGGCATCCCAATATTAAAGTAGTCACCGGAGTAGATTCTTATAAAATATTGGAAGATGAAGAGCCATCAACCAGGTTCACCAGATTTTTGCCAAGAAGGTATGGAGATACCATGCGCTATGAAGTGTACAACGGAGCCATTCAGTTAGACTCTTCAGCAATTGGGGTGGTCCCTCATTATCAAAAATCAAAACTCGTACCCGGACCTGAAATATTTCCTTACCGCAAACTCTTTTTCTTTTTAGACCCAATTATTAAAAAATTGGGTGGTTCACCCAGTGGATTGGCAACACAAGAGAAAAGGACACCTTTGGTTAGTACGGCAGGAAAAGTTGCACCGGTAATTTGTTATGAATCTGTTTTTGGAGAATACCATACCGGTTATATGAAAGAAGGAGCGGAAGCGACTTTCATCATGACAAATGACGGATGGTGGGACAATACGCCCGGACATACCCAACATTTATATTTTGCCAGCCTTCGGGCCATCGAAACCAGAAAATCAATTGCCAGATCCGCCAATTCAGGGACTTCAGCATTTATCAACCAAAGAGGAGATATTCTTCAAGCTACCAAATATGATGAACCAGCAGCCATCAGGGGCGACATTTTGATGAATGATGTTTCTACCTTTTACATTACCAGAGGAGACCTTATTGCCAAGCTTGCATGCTTTGTTTCCATTTTATTTTTGCTCAACCTGATAGTTAAATATTTGATGCGGAAAAAATAAAGCCACGTCCTTATTTTTATACCTTCCAACACTTTGTAAAATTGCTTCGATTTGGGTAAAGAATCCGTTACAAAAACTTTACCTTCGCATCATTGTTCCGACAAGTATTTCCAAGTTGGAACGCAGGTGTTTTTTTGCCTGGGTTCTAAACTGTCCGGAACCATTTCGTAACCATAGAATGAGATCAAAAAATGAGTCAAAATTCCGCTCTAACCGGCTTTTCAAGAAGACACATCGGTATCAATTCAGGTGAATTAGAGGAGATGTTGTCCGTTATCGGCGTGAATTCTCTTGAAGAGTTGATAAACCAAACCATTCCTGATGCAATTCGCAGAGAAGGTAGCCTAAACCTTCCTGAAGCACAGTCAGAGTACGATTACATGGAGGACCTGAAAAAGGTCGCTGCCAAAAACAAATTATATAAAAATTACATTGGTCAGGGTTATTATGGAACCATTACCCCTTCTGTAATCCTTAGAAATGTTTTTACCAATCAGGTTGGTATACCCAATATACTCCTTACCAGGCTGAGATAGCTCAAGGTAGATTGAAGGTTTGTTGAACTTCCAGACCATGTGTGTGACCTTACAGGCTTGCCCATCGCCAATGCCAGTTTGTTGGATGAAGGAACAGCAGCAGCCGAAGCAATGGCCATGTTCCATTCTATCAAAAACAAAAGAACCAAAGACAATCCTGCCAACGAGTTTTTTGTATCCGATAAGGTTTACCAACAAACCCTGGATGTAATTTATACCAGAGCTGAACCGCTTGACATCAATGTGGTAGTTGGTGACTGGAAATCTTACGAAATGACCGATAAAACCTTTGGGGTTTTGTTGCAATATCCTGATAAAGAAGGTTCGGTTGAAGACTACCGAGCTTTTGTAGAAAAGGCCAAAGCAAATGAAATTTATGTAACGGTTGCTGCAGATATCTTAAGTCTTGCATTGTTAAGGCTCCGGGAGAATGGGGTGCCGATGCTGCCATCGGAAATACTCAGCGTCTGGGTGTACCGATGGGATTCGGCGGTCCTCACGCTGCATATTTTGCCACAAAGGATGACTACAAAAGACTTATTCCCGGAAGGATAATTGGAGTTTCTGTAGATGCGCAGGGAAATCGCGCTTTGCGTATGGCACTACAAACCAGAGAGCAGCATATCCGCAGAGAAAAAGCAACTTCCAATATTTGTACAGCCCAGGCCTTGTTGGCCAATATGGCCGGATTTTATGCTGTGTATCACGGACCTGTTGGGATAAAGAATATAGCAAATCAGGTTCACCAACATGCCAAAAATCTTGCTTCTGCTTTGGATTCACTTGGACTGAAAGTGAAACACCAGGCATTTTTTGATACGGTAAGAGTGGAGGTCAATGCAGATGATTTGGAGAAAATCAAAGCAAAGGCTGAAGAAACTGAAATCAATCTTTTCTATGAAGAAGGTGCCATCCAAATTGCCATGGATGAAACGGTTAGAATTGATGATTACAACGAATTGGTGGCTGTATTTGCAAATGCATTGGGACAAACTGCACCTGCTGATGCTTCTAATGACAATATGGTAGTTCCTTCCAGCCTGCAAAGGGATACTCCATTCCTTGAGCATGATGTTTTCCAGCAATACCATACCGAAAGTAAAATGATGCGCTATTTGAAGCGCCTGGAGAATAAAGATATCTCCCTGGTACACTCTATGATTCCTTTGGGATCTTGTACCATGAAATTGAATGCAGCTTCTGAAATGATACCGGTTAGTTGGCCTGAATTTGCAAATCTGCATCCATTTGTTCCGGCCGAACAGGCAAAAGGTTACCACCAGATTTTTGAAGAGTTGGAAGCTTATTTATGCGAAGCTACCGGATTCACTGCTTGTTCCCTTCAACCTAATTCAGGTGCTCAGGGTGAATACGCAGGTTTGTTGACCATCCGTGCCTACCACAAAGCCAATGGAGATCATGGCAGAAATGTAGCTTTGATTCCTTCTTCTGCACACGGAACCAATCCGGCTTCAGCGGTAATGGCTGGTATGGATGTGGTGGTAGTAAACTGCGACGAGGAAGGAAATATCGATGTAGAGGATCTTCAGGCGAAAGCTGAAAAGTATAAAGACAGACTTTCTTGTTTGATGGTGACCTATCCTTCCACTCACGGTGTATTTGAAACCGGTATCAAAAATATCTGTCAAATCATCCACGACAATGGTGGGTTGGTTTATATGGACGGTGCCAACATGAATGCACAGGTTGGATTGACCAGCCCTGCAATCATTGGTGCAGATGTTTGTCACCTGAATTTGCACAAGACCTTTGCGATTCCTCACGGTGGTGGCGGACCAGGTATGGGCCCCATTTGTGTGAATGATAAATTGGCTCCATTCCTTCCTAAGCATGGTGTTGTGACTACCGGCGGTTCTGATGGAATCAGTTCTGTTTCTTCAGCCCCTTGGGGTTCTGCCAGTATTTTGCTTATTTCTTATGGTTATATCAGAATGTTGGGAAGTAAAGGAGTTCAGGACTCAACTGAATATGCTATTTTAAATGCAAATTATATCAAAGCAAGATTGGAAGAAGCATATCCTGTACTTTATACGGGTGCAAAAGGTCGTGCAGCGCACGAGCTAATCATTGATTTAAGACCTTATAAGTCGCTGGTAAGTGCGGAAGATGTAGCGAAGCGTCTCGTGGATTATGGATTCCACGCACCAACTTTGTCTTTCCCGGTTGCGGGTACCTTGATGATTGAGCCAACAGAAAGTGAAGACAAAGATGAATTGGATCGCTTCTGTGATGCCATGTTGATGATTAGAAAAGAAATCGACGAAATTGCCGATGGAACTGCACCTGCTGACGACAATGTTTTGCACAATGCTCCCCATACCCTTGCAGTGATTACCGCCGATAAATGGGAACATTCCTATTCGCGTGAAAAGGCAGCTTACCCGCTTCCTTATTTGCGAGACGGAAGAAAGTTCTGGGCAACCGTTGCACGTGTTGACAATGCATTCGGCGACCGTAACCTGATTTGTGTATGTCCTCCAATGGAAGAATACATGGAAGAAGGTGAGGCTGTAGAATAGTTTTTATAGAATTGAGATATGGCCGGTTCTCATTGGTCCTATGCCAGGAGAACCGGTTTTTTTTTAAAAGAAAACCCATCCTATGATTATTGTAACCGGAGCTGCCGGATTTATTGGAAGTTGTTTGGTGAAAAAATTGAATGATGAAGGCCACTTGCGGGATGTAGTTGTGGTAGATGATTTTTATAAAGATTATAAAGACAGAAACCTTGCAGGAAAATTCATTTTAGAATGGATTCATCGCGATATTTTTATTGATTGGTTTAAAAGGTATCCCAAGAGGGTAGAATTTGTATTCCACCTGGGAGCAAGGACAGATACCACAGAAAAAAGCAAGGAGATTTTTGACGAATTGAATCTCAATTATTCCAAAGAAATTTGGAATATCTGCACTGAAAATAATATTCCACTGGTCTATGCATCCAGTGCTGCGACTTATGGATTAGGTGAACATGGGTACCAGGACAATCACGAAGTGGTTGAAAAATTGAAGCCACTCAATCCTTATGGAGATTCTAAAAATGATTTTGACAAATGGGTTTTGAAACAAGAAAACGGACCTGACCATTGGGCAGGTTTAAAGTTTTTCAATGTGTATGGCCCAAATGAATACCATAAAGGAAGAATGGCTTCCGTGATTTTTCATACAAAAAATCAAATCCAGGCTACCGGCGAAATGAAATTATTCAAATCCCATCGCAAAGACTACAAAGACGGGGAACAAAGCCGGGATTTCGTTTACATCAAGGATGTGGTCGATGTATGTTTTTTCTATTATGAAAAATGGATAAAGGAACAATCTGAAAAGACACCTGAGAACGGATTGTATAATCTTGGTACAGGAGAAGCCCGTACTTTTTATGATTTAGCAGCCAATACCTTTCGTGCGATGGATAAAGAGCCGAATATTTCCTTTATCGACACTCCGGAAGATATTCGTGACACTTATCAGTATTATACAGAGGCAGATATGTCCAAATTGAGAAAAAACGGATATGAAAAGCCATTTTATACTTTAGAAGAAGGAATAGAAGATTACGTGAAAAACTATTTAAAAGATGGTCAAACCTGGTAGGCTAATTTGGCTTTTGATTTTATTACTAACCGGATTTGTGGGTCGTGCTCAAATCTTTATTGATGGAAATTTTGATGACTGGAGAGCTGTACCTCCATTGGTGGTAGATCCGGTTGGAGATGTTCCTGCCGGGAATATTGATTTCAGAACCCTGAAAATTTTTGATACGGAGGAGTTTATTTTTTTCTTCCTCGAGACAGGAAAAGAAATCAATCTACAGGATAATCAAAATATCCAACTGCTGATTGATACAGACCTCAATCCTGCTACCGGCTTAAATATTCGCGACCTGGGCGTAGACCTGCTTTACAATCTTGGCGATCGCTCGGGTAATTTTTTTGCAAACAATAATACTACTCCGGTCTTCCATCGACAAATTGGATTGATTAGCCTGCCAACCGTTACAGGTGATATTTTTGAATTTTGTATTCGGAAAAAGACAAGGATTTCAGGCATTCCGGTTTTTCCTGCCAATGGTTTTAAAATATTATTCCGCAATGGTTCCTCCGGTGATTACCTGGAAGTGAATTCAGAAGCAGCGACTTACGAATTTAAGGGGCAAAATAAAGCAGAAGTTCCAACCTATTCTATTGCCAGAAAAAGTGAAAAGTCTTTCAGGATTGTAAGTTATAATGTAGAAAGAGACGGCCTGCTTGGAAATCCAGCATGTGAGCGATTGTTAAAAGCCATTGCTCCGGATATTATTGGCTTTCAGGAAATATACAATACAAGTCTTGCCAATGTTAAATCTCAAATCGAGGCTTGGCTTCCTGGCAATGATTGGTATGCATCCAAAGCAGGACCTGATTGTATTTTAATTTCAAAATATCCCATAACAGCTACAGAGGTACTTGAATATGGAGGAAGTGGTAGCAGTGGAAACGGTGCTTTTCTTTTGGAATCCCCTCAATTTGATGGTAAAAAAGTCCTGGTAGTGAATGCCCATCTTCCATGTTGTGATAACAATGAAGACAGACAAGATGAAGTAGATGGAATTATGGCATTTATTCGTGAACTTCAAAATGGAAGAGGGCCATTTAATCTGCCTTCTGATTCGCCTATATTCATTTTGGGAGATATGAATCTGGTAGGTTTGGCGGAACAATTGAACACATTTTATACAGGTGATATAAAAGACAATGGCCAATTTGGGATTGATTTTTCGCCTGATTGGGATGGGACTGAGCTTTCGGATTGTGGGGCTTTTGCTTCGGGAAGTCCACTGGCCTACACCTGGTACAGCGAGTCCAGCGATTTCTCTCCTGGAAAATTGGATTACATTTTTTATACAGATGCAGTAGCAGAATTAGAAAATGCCTTTGGACTGGAGACAGAAGAATTGCCTGCTGATTCATTAAACCGTTATAATCTTCAAGTGGAAGATTCAAGGCAAGGCGCTGATCATATTCCTGTGGTTGCAGATTTTGTTTTGGTAAAAAAGACAGGCTTGTTTGAAATAGAACCTTCAAAACAATTGTATGGTTACCCAAATCCTTCAAAGGAATCTGTAAATTTCTCCCTTGAAGAATCAAATAGCTCAAATGCAAGAGTCGAAATCAAGGACTTTTTTACGCTTAAAAATGTAGCAATTGAAAATTATCGAATTCAAAATCAAATCTTAGAGGTTGATACTTCAGGACTTCAATCCGGCTTGTATCTTATGAAGATTGAGTTGGATGGAAATACTTATTTCGCACGACAATTTGTACAAAGTTTTTAAAAAGGGACCCTCTTTTTTTCGAACAAATTAACCTTAGATTTGTCATGTGTTTGCTGGTCAGTGCATCTGATATTTTTACCAGTTTCAAACCAAAGGTCATGGCAGAAGAAAAAAAGGGCTATTTTGACGAGTATGAAAATCTAACTTTTCATCCGTATAATATCTTGCTGGTTTTACTTCTTTTTGGGGTTACAGCCTTGTTTTTGGCTTTGTCAGCTTCTCTTGTTTATACAAGGGTTCAGGCAGAACTTCCGCCAGTAGCACTTCCTCCCATTTTTATTTTTAATACACTGGTTTTACTTGCCTCCAGCGGAACGCTTATTTTAGCAAAAAGGAAATTTAAAGAAGACGATACCAGGGGCTACAAGCAAATGCTTATTTATACCATAACCCTAACCCTTGTGTTTTTGGCTTTGCAATTGGTAGGGTGGGGAACCATGTTTTCAGAAAACATCATGCTAAATAAGGACAACTCAACTTCTTATCTCTACCTGATTTCTTTTGTCCATTTTGCTCACGTTATTGGAGGATTGCCATTTTTGTTTATGTTTTACCGTACGGCAAAACAACAAATGAAAGAGCCCATCTCTGTATTGGTCTATTTTTCAGATCCTTCCAAAAGATTGAAGTTGCGATTGCTTACCATTTACTGGCATTTCCTGGACGGACTTTGGGTTTATCTGGTGCTTTTCTTTGGAATCAATTATTTTTTAAATTAAAAATCGGTTCCTAGCGAAATGTGCAACATCGGATCCTGAACTTCTCTTGTTTCGATGCCCCAACCGTAATCCACACGAATCAGGTAGCCAAATAACAGAAATCTTGCGCCAATTCCATATCCTGCAACGATCGGGTCTCTGAAATAATTGACTTTGATGGTAACAGGTACTTCCCCCGGTTGTTTTCCATCAGGAATATTGATGACATTGAGAGGATTCTCTCTACTGAATGGATTGTTACCCTGCCATGCAGTTCCCAAATCGAAGAATCCAACCGCCTGGAAGTTCTTGAAGAATCCTGAGTTGGTCTTTGGGAAAATGTATCTGAATATCGGCATTCTTACTTCAGTATTAAAGACAGCAAAAGAATTACCATTTCTGATATTCATTTCAAATCCTCGAAGGTTGGCTGCAATGGTTTGATAGGCAAAATTGTCCTGCTGAGGAATAGGAATATTGTTATTAAAGCGAGGGAAAATCCAATTTTCTGTGGCACCCAGGTAGTATAAAATCTTTTCAGAACCAAAGGAAGTTGCACCTGCTCCTCTAACGGCCAAAACAGAGTGTTTTAAAAATCTTTGATAGTGTCTGGCATCAAAACCTACCACTCCCATATATCCTTCACCCAAATCAAATTGGAAATTGTCTCCCAAATTAACCTGTACCCTTTTTACTATTTCAGAATAGATTTTATAACGAGTACCGTTTTTAATATTCAAGGCTACATCGATGGTATTGTCAAAAACATATTCCAACTTCAAACCGACTCTTTGTTCCCTGAAAATGGGTGTATTCAAAGTAGTGGCATCTGTTGCAAGCTGGGTCAATCGGTCCATACGGAAAGTACCGGTAGCCCTTATACTTCTGTAGATGTCAAACGGATAGCGCAATTGTAGTAAAGCAATGTTGGTCAATCCTTCTGAACGTTTTGGAATGACGGAAGACTGATCGTCAATGTATCGCTGGCCTCTTCTATAAAATCCATACCGCTTGTCCCAACGATTCTTTTTATCATCCAAATAAATAAAGTATTCAGAGCCATTGAAAGTGGTAGGAACCCTTACCCCTCCTTCGATGATATAGTCTTCCAACAGATCTTTAAAGTTTGCTTTTAAAAGGATACCCGGAGGCGGTAGAGAGAAATCCTGTGGAGTCCCTGCAAAACTATTTAAGCCGTCAAAAAGAATATTGTTATCGAGATTGGTGGTTACAAAATCAGTTCTGAACTTCAAACGATAAGGAATGATCCTCGAACTTTTAAATCTGAAAGGTTCCTTCCCAACCTGGTAGGTAGTTGGTTGAACAGTGGTTCTTTGTCTGGTAATGGGTTCTTTTTTGATTTTTTCCTGTGCTTCCACCACCTTTTTATTCGAATTCATCTCTTCTTCGTCAAAAGGCGTTTGGAAAAGGTAATTGTCAATGTCCACATTGCCTGTATCTTTTTTGGTTTCCTCAACAACAACTTCCTCTTCTTTTTCAGGAGTTTCTTCTTCAATAATTTCCTTTTCAATAGGAGTGGGTGGTGTATAAACAGGAGGTTCATTCTGTTTCTGAGCCTGGATGGTTCTCAGCCTTCTTTGATAACTAAGAACATTGATGAAATGATGAGTTGGTTTTGGTATGATTTCCAGCTCAGGATTCAGATTTTTTAAAAGCATTTGATGCTCATTGTCCTTCACTTCAATTTCAATCATTTTTCCAACCCTGGGAGCCGCATCCATTTGTTTGACACTTCTGTCATAATTACTTTGGAAATGATTTACTCCATGGGTTTTTACAACAGCACGGGTAAAAAAGGTATCAATTAAACTGGTATCAAGACTACTCAATGTCGAATCGACATGAAGCAAAATACTATCACCATCTTTCAAACGGACAACCTTTTCATAATAAGCAATATAGTCTTCAAGGTACCCTGCGGAGCGATTGTAAATTCCACTTTCATTTGAAAGGTATGAATACCAGGTAGTATCAATTCCTACCGGATTTCTTTCATCAGCAAGTGGAGTGTCGGTTAGTCGAACCAACTCTTTCTTTTCAGAACCCAGGTCAAAATAATACAAATCATAATCACCCTTTGGAATAATGGAATCCAGCTTGACCGCATACATATTGGTATCAGGACGATTGGATGCGAAAATGATACCCCTTTGATTTCTCAAATTAACAGCGGTGGCATCCAGGTCATCCCAATAATCCTGGGTGATTCTTTGTGTTTGTCGAGTGTTGGTAAAATAAAGGAAGATGTCAGAAATCCCTCTTACCGTGGCAGATAAAACCATGGTGTTGTTATCCAAAAACTCTGCGCTGTGGATTCTTTGGTATTGTGGATCCAAAGGTTCAGTTACTTCCTTTCCTGTGGTGAAATCGTGGATGGTCAAATAAATTACATCCCTTTTTTCATAAATCATTCCCAATTGAAATCCGGAAGGATTCCAGGCAAGGTGTGGATATTCATAATCCGTAGCCTGGATAACATTCCTAAAGCCGGTCTTCATCATTTGTTCGCGGTCGCCGGTTTCCAGGTTTTGAACATATATTTTAACCTTCCCGATTTCATTCAAGGCATAGGCAACTTTTTTTCCATCGGGACTAAGGGCCATTTCTGTTATCGGAAGGTTTCTTTTATTTTTAAATTCTATGGTGTCTCCGGTATTGGCTGAGAATTCCTTTACTTCATTTTTATACCGTTGTTTATAAAAAACAGCCCATCCTGCAAGAATTTGCTCATAGGAAGAACCCAGTACATAGAGAAAACCACTTTCAATACTGCGATTGATTCTTGTGAGGTAAAGTAAGTTGGATACGGTAGATTTACCATAATTCATACTCAGGTAGTACCATAAAGAGTGCCCAGCAAGGCTTGGATTTTCTTCAGCTAATTTGTCAAAAGTTTCGAATTCTTCTGAAAGGATATAATCACGTAGTTCATTGTCCAAGTCTGTATTCCAGGCCTCACCACAATAGGCCACCAATCCATCTTTAAACCAGGCAGGAAGATTAAGCAATACAGCATTTTGAACAATCTCCTGTAGGTTTGAACCAAAAAGCATGGCGTTTAGAAAGACTGAAGCAATACCTTCCCTGATTTGTCTTCTCAAATCGGTATGGTCTCCATTGAAATAGACAAACATTTTATTGCCAACTATCTTGGTCTGTCCTGTCTGATTTTCAAAAGCTTCTTCACTTCCAATATTGCTCTGTTTTAGATCGGTAAGATCGACATATACGATGATCTCAATGCGGTCATTCATCCTGTGCTCAAGGATACTCTGCACTGCTGAAAATTCCTCTTCTGCTATTTGAACTGCTGCTTGTCCTACGTATCTGGCTTCCCCGTACCAGTAAACCATAAAATTGTCACTCTGATATTGTGACCATTCTGCGAAATCTTTGTGGAACTGTACTCTGTTTTTACCAAATTCGGTATTGATTAATTGTGCCTTTAGGGTAGAGGCGGGAAAAGAAAAAAGAAACAGCAAAGCTGCCAACACCCACATTCCTTTCTTTGGGTAAACGCCGGATATGGGTTTTAAAAAAGTATCATTTCGCATTTGAGGTATATTTCAGAGCACTTAAGTAGTAAAAAAGCAGGGAAAATTCAATCCGTACCCAATTTAATTGAATATACGGATTAATGCCACCAAACAGTTGGCTATTTTTTAACGTATGAACTACAATTTGTGTTTTGGGAATCGGTAGGATTTTTCTGGATCTTAGATGCTGGACGTAGATGCTGAAACTGGATTCTGGAAACTGGATGCTGGAAATTGGATTCTGGAAACTGGATTCTGGAAACGATTTATTGTGTGTTAGAATATTTGGGGTTGGATATCCCCTGAAGTATCGTCATTCCGGCCTCCGAGCCGGAATCTAGCTACGCTACCTAGAATGACTGAGTTAAAAATCCCCATCCTTTCCATAAAGTATCTGTAATGACAGGGCATGCCCTGTTATACACGGCGAAAGAAAGTCTAGAACACCTGATTGATAGCGCGAAGAAGAGTTGTTTCAAGTGTGGAATTACGATTGACGAATGCTTGAAAATTCATCCAGAATCAAGCTCCCAGCAACCGATCCCCCGACCAACGAGCTAACGAGCAAACGAGCTAACGAGTCTCACACCACCACCTCTTTCCATCTCCCCATCCTAAACACATAAATACAAAGGATGGCAAGGATGGATTCGCTGAAGGCTACGGCAACATAAACTCCGGTTGGTCCCCAATCGAAATAGGAAGATAAAGCGTAGGCGAGTGGAATTTCCAGAATCCAGAAGGCTATGAAGTTGAGCAGGGTAGGAGTGAAGGTATCGCCTGCTCCATTGAAGGCCTGGCCGAGTACCATACCATAGGCGAAGAAGATGTATCCTGCTGAAATGATTCGTAAGCTTAAAATGCCGGATTCCAGGACTGCAGTTTCATTGCTGAAAATGCCAATCAAGGATGGAGCAAAAATGGAATAAATGATGGACACGATGAGCAGGAAAATCATATTGTATTTGGCAGTCTGCCAGGCAGATTGTTCAGCTCTTTCAGGTTGACCGGCACCAAGGTTTTGTCCTACGAGGGTAGCAGCGGCATTGGCGATTCCCCAGGAGGGTAAGAGGGTGAAAATCAACAAACGGATAGCAATTACATATCCGGCAACGACTTCAGAACCAAATTTGGCTACGATTCTCATCAGGAAAATCCAGGAGGCAGAGGCGATGATAAACTGAAAGGTGCCTCCAATGGAAACACGAATCAATCTTTTTATCATATCGAAATTGATTCGAATATGCCTTCCCAGGATTCTTAATTTACCCGTTCCAAAAAACAAAACGTACAATTGGAAAACCACTCCCAATCCTCTTCCAATTGAAGTTGCCACGGCAGCTCCTTCTACACCCAATTCCGGAAACGGTCCCAAACCAAAAATGAAACATGGGTCCAGAAAGATGTTGATCCCGTTGGCAATCCAAAGCGACCACATGGCTATCGAAGCATTCCCTGCGCCCCTGAAAACTCCATTCAAAAGGAAAAGTAAAACGATGACGATGTTAGTAGCGAACATGATCCGGGTGTAACCTATCCCGGTGGATATAACCTGTTCAGATGCACCTATCAATCTTAAAATATCTTCTGCATAAATGAATCCCAGCACTCCCAGACTGATTGCAATCGTGACTCCAAGTAATATTACCTGAAAGGCCGCAATATTCGCATCTTCTTGGTTTTTCTCTCCAATTCTGCGGGCAACCATCGCAGTTCCGGCTGATGCAAGTCCTATAGCCATGGAGTAGATAAGCGTCATAACCGTTTCCGTAAATCCAATGGTCGCTACTGCATCTGATCCTATTTGGGCAACAAAGAAAGTATCGATCAGAGCAAAAAGCGATTCACCTGCCATCTCCAACATCATGGGGACCGACAATAAGAAAATCGCTTGTTTCAAACTTATGGTAGTGTAATCTCTTTCTTCACCTTTGATGGCTTCCCAAAAGAGTTTCATTTTCTTCGACATGGGTCAGGGTCAGGATTTTTGTAGGGAATTACAAAGATTGGAAAAATAAAGTTCCATAAGGTCTTTTTTTATTTGAATGATTCCAAAAAATATTTCGAATTGCCTGATTTTAAAGGGTTTTCAAATTGTTTGAGAAAAAGGGATTATCTACCTTTGCACCCGAATTCATTCCCTAATCAAATGTGCAATTTTGCACCAAAAAAATAATTAACCATGTCTGAAAACAACCTTCTTATCAGGAAGCGTACAGAGGATTCACTCTTGAGTTGGCATGAAAAGGAAAAGACGGCCCTTGACTTGCTGGGCATTGTCGGTGAATTGAGATTTGACAAGTCTGTTGAACTGGTTTTCTTCCGCCAGGACATCTACGACACCAGACCCAGTGAATTGTTGAACATCCACAACATTTCAAAAAATTATTTCAAAGAAGCCATCAGCATTGAGACTTCATTCTCTATTGCTCAGGCAATTTCTTTCATCGAAAATTTGCCGCCTGCAAAAATCGATATTGGAAAATTGGCCAGCGAATGGTTGGTTGAAAAAGCCAATTTTCAAAATGTATATGAGTTCGTTCGTTCTCATATTACCGGCTTGATTGAAGAATCAAACGGTGAAAAAGTAGAACCAAAAGATGTAATTCTTTATGGATTTGGTAGAATTGGTCGATTGGCTGCCCGCCGTATCATCGAATCTACCGGAAGAGGAGATCAGTTGCGCCTTCGTGCTATCGTTATTCGTCAGAAAATGAAAACAGCTGCACAAGAGTTGGAAAAAAGAGCAGCCTTGTTGCAGTCTGATTCCATCCATGGCGATTTCAAAGGACTGGTTGATATTGATTATGACAATCAGGAATTGATTGTAAACGGAAATAGAATTGCCATCATCCTTGCTGGTAGTCCATCTGATATAGATTATACCCAGTATGGAATCAACAATGCTTTGGTAATTGACAATACCGGAGTTTGGAGAGATAAGGAAGCCTTGTCTGTGCATTTACGTCCCGGAGTAGATCAGGTGATGTTGACTGCACCTGGTAAAGGAATTCCAAACATCGTATATGGTGTAAACCAGGAATCTCTAAATACAGATGAGACCAATATTTTCTGTGCTGCCTCTTGTACCACCAATGCCATTGTTCCTGTTTTGAAAGTTTTGGATGATGCCTATACCATCCAAAGAGGCCATATTGAGACCATTCATGCCTATACGAATGATCAGAACCTGTTGGATAATTTCCATAAAAAACCAAGAAGGGGTAGGGGAGCACCTATTAATATGGTAATCACTTCTACAGGAGCAGCGGAAGCTGTCGGTTCGGTATTGCCACATTTGGCAGCTAATATGACTGGAAACGCAGTTCGAGTTCCGGTTCCGGATGGTTCATTGGCTATTTTGAGCTTGTCTCTGGATAAGGCAGTTACTTTGGAGTCATTGAATGAAAAATTAAGAGAGGCTTCATTGTCTGGCAATTTAGTAGAGCAAATTCAATATTCTACTTCAGAGGAGTATGTTTCAAGTAATATTGTAGGAACTACAGCTGCATGTATCGTTGATGCGCCATCAACTATTGTAAGCAACGATGGTAAAAACGTAACTGTTTATGCCTGGTATGACAATGAGTATGGCTATACCTGTCAGGTAGTGCGCTTGGCAAAGTATGCTGCAAAGGTTAGAAGATTACATTATTATTAATCGAACAGTTTTTGCTCTCGAGGGGTTATTTTTTAAAATAATTCTTATCTGTGATGGCTGTCACAACCTGACTTTGTGCGATTGCAGAACTTTGTAGCACAAAAATCATTCAAATGAAAAAGAAAGTAACATTCAGCGATTTAATCAACAGTGAAAAGCCAGTATTGGTGGATTTTTCAGCGGAATGGTGTGGACCTTGTCAGGCCATGGCACCTATTTTACAACAAGTAGCAGGTTCCATTGGTGACAAGGGGAAGATTGTTAAGATCGACGTAGATAAAAATCCTTCTGTTGCCCAGCATTATCAGATTATGGGAGTTCCAACTTTTATCCTCTTTAAAAAAGGTGAAGTAGTTTGGAGACAATCTGGTATGCAACCGGCTGCAGTGCTGCAAAAATTAATTGAGAGCAATAGCAATTAAGATAGTTTAGGTCTTTAGAAAAAAGGAGCAGGTGTTCTTTCCTATCAGGTAGAGCGCTTGCTCTTTTTATTTTGGCCTGATTTTCGTTCCTTTTTCTTCATATTCGAAAGTGGTTACCTTTTTTAATTTTTTTAAAATGGTAAACCATGGACACATTTTTGGTCGTTTATGACCAACTCAATCATTGGATTAGCCAGCCTTGGCATTGGTCCGTTTCAGGTCTTTTTTTTGGTGTAATCGTGCTAGTGCTTACCCTCATGGGTAAGATGTTTGGTATCTCTGCCTCATTTAGGGACATGTGTTCGGCAGTTGGTTTGGGTAAAAAAATCAAAGCACTGGAAATGCCCGGAAACTCCGATTATTGGAGACTATATCTTGTAGCAGGTGTTGTCATGGGGAGTTTTCTTGCTACATCTCTTCTTTCATCTGACATGCCGGTTCAAATTTCAAACTCGACTATAGCCAGCCTTGAAAAATTAGGTTTTTCATATCCTGAAAATGGTTATAATTCTGATGGATTTATTCTAAATGAAGTATTCAACTTATCCAATCCTTATGGAATTTTCCTTGCTCTGTTGGGTGGGTTTCTGGTTGGCTTTGGTTCCAGGTATGCCGGAGGATGTACTTCGGGGCATGCAATAACCGGCCTTTCTCATCTTAAATTACCTTCATTGATTACTGTTATCGGTTTCTTCATTGGTGGTCTCTTGATGACCCATTTTTTACTTGAACCATTGCTAACCTTCAATTCTTTCTGACCATGAAACGCTTTCTATCTTTTTTCACAATCGGAATCTTCCTGGGCATATTATTTATCAAATCAGAGGTAATTTCCTGGTACCGAATTTATGAGATGTTCCGATTTGAAAGTTTCCATATGTATGGTATCATTGGTACCGCAGTTATTTCAGGAATTCTGATAATTGCCTATCTAAAACGTCGAGGAATTAAGACGATTGACGGCAATCCAATTTCACTTCCTGAAACTCCTTTAAATTGGAAACGCCACCTATTAGCTGGAACCATTTTCGGTTTGGGCTGGGCTTTAATCGGAGCTTGTCCCGGTCCCATCTTCGCGCTCCTCGGAGCAGGAAAGGGAATTTTTGTTGTAGTGTTAAGTGGAGCTTTATTGGGCGCAATAGCCTACGGAAAGCTTGAAAAAAGAGACGAGCGGATTTGTGGATAAGTGGATGGTTGAAGGGTTGAAGGAGTGAAGGATTGAAGGATTGAAGGGTTGAAGGAGTGAAGGATTGAAGGGTTGAAGGATTGAATGATTGAAGGGTTGAGGGATTGAATAGTTGAAGGGTTGAATAGTCTTTGGTCTTTGGTCTTTTGTCTTTGGTGGTTTCTGGGCTTGGGAGCCTGCAGCATCTCTTTGCGTGCTTCTAATCCTTACCCCGTCTTTGCGAAAGTGTCTTTGGTGATTTCTAGGCTTAAGATTCCGCAGAATGTCTTTGCGTTCTTCCCTGCCTTCCCCATCCTTTGCGACAAAAAAAAACCCTGCCCGATTTTTGGAGAGAGGGCAGGGCACAAAAAAGCTATGAAAACTAAAACATCTTTAATCAACCGATTTGCCGCCTTTCAATTCATCTTGTAACTTCTCAAGCTCATCCCAATTTCCGGCGGCTGCAAGACCTGCCTGGTGTGGCCAGGTAGTTGGGTCGTGCATTTTGTATCTGCTGCCTGCTGCTTCCAAAACCTCTTTGATTTTTTCCACATCAGTTTCAGCTAACTGTGCAAATGTAAGAATTCCTTCTTCATTTAGCAAACTTTCTATCTTCGGACCTATGCCTTCAACCTTTTTTAGGTTATCTTTTTCTCCTTCTGCTGCAGGAGCCGGTGCTTCTGCCTTTGGAGCGGCTGCTTTAACAGGCTCATTTTTAGGAGCTTCTGCTTTTGGTGCAGCTTTTTTTGCTTTTGCAATAGGTGCTACTGTTTCAGGAGCCATCGCCAACAGGAAGAATGTTTACAAAAACTCTGTTTTTGTATCCGCGGCTAAATTTAACTGTTCCGTCTATTTTTGCGTGAATGGTCCAGTCTTTACCAAGGTAAACATTTTCACCTGCGTGGAATTTTGTTCCTTGCTGACGAACGATAATGTTTCCTGCTTTGGCAACCTGGCCTCCGTACATTTTAACACCGAGACGTTTACTTTTACTGTCACGAGCGTTATCGAATACCCATCGCTTCTTGTGTGCCATCGTATTAGATTTTTAAATTAAAAAAGAGTTAAAGGAGTTGATTATCCGGTGATCACCGTCGATTTGGATTTGGGTGAAAGATTGACGGTGACCGTTTTTTCTTTTGTACCCTTTTCTTCTTTTCTTTTTGAAAACAAGAACTTTATCTCCTTTTACCTGAGTCAAAACAGAAGCAGTTACTTTACCACCTTTTAAAGTTGGTTTTCCCAAGTTTACTTTTCCGTCGTTGTCAATCAGGTGAACTTCTTCGAAGAGTAACTTTATCACCTTCTTTTGCATCCAGCCGGTGGACGAATAGCTTTTGGCCTTCCTCAACTTTGAATTGCTGACCGGCGATGGTTACAATTGCAAACATCGTTTAATATTTAGATGAATTAATAAAAAACTGTGCCCTTTGACAAAGCGGCTGCAAAGATAGGACCTTAGTTATTTAAAACCAAGTGCTTAGTTGCAATTTTATCTTTTTATGTAGAAAAAATAATAAAAAAAGCGACTTAAGGTGTAGGTACTACATTAAGTCGCTTGATGATACTACTTAAACTTGAAATTATAAGTGATGGTTCCACACTGTTTGTCCAGTGTTCCACGGTTAAATTGCCATTCTTTGGCATTCTTTATTGCTATTTGAACCAGGTCTCGATTGGTAGTGGTTGATCCGGCTGGTGGAATTCAGGAGTTCCTATTACATTTCCATTTCTATCAACACACAATCTGATCACTACTGTCCCGGAATATTGGGTACGGTTTACTACTTTAGGACTTTTGCTGATTCCCCTGCTGCCCAATCCACCACCAACTTTTCCCGTTCCGGTACTTTTTCCTTCAAGGATATCACTGTTTGGATTTCCGATTAGGATCTGCTCCGGGTTTGCCTGTATTTCCTTTTCATCGCCATCTCCAAACAATCCTCCAATCTTATTTTTTAAAGCATCAGCTTCGGCTTTCTTTCTTGCTTCCTCTTCTGCTCTTCACGGCCTCAGCCTCAGCTTTTCGTTCGCTTCTAATTCTTTTTTGTTTTTAGGAATTTCTTTCCTGTCTTTCTCTTTCCTTGCGCTGTTCTTCAATCTTTTTTGTCTTTCCTGCTCTTGTTTTAATTTAATCGCTTCCGGATCTTCAGTCTTGACAACGTCTTTTTTGTTTGACCGGTTCCGGTTCAGGAATGACTTCGGTTCTATCGGGTAGGATCGATTCTTCCTACAACTTCTTCCGGTTGATCTTCGCTTGTTTCAGGTTCGTCCATAGAGGCAGGTGCCTTTATTTGTCACCTTCACCCATGTCCGGTAAACCAAGGTTTACCATCACTCCTATATGACCGGGAGGTGGATTTAAATGTGAGAACAATGGAAGAAAAATTAGAAGGATTAAAAGCAGGAATAAAAAGTATGGTACTTAGCACCATGCTTTTCTTTTGTTCGCTTCTTCGTATTGACCTACTACGTAATCCATGTTTTCTTTTTTAAAGGACGTCCCAAAAGGACAGTATGTTACAACAACGGGAAATTTTACACCTTATTTTTCAGGCGTAAGGATTCCATTGATATCATAAGTCAGGGCTATATTCGGCCACGGCTACCACCGCCTCTACCGGAGTGCCCTTGTCAGGAGAGATGAGCACATCCAGATTGCCGGATCCTGCACTTCTGGCTTTCGATTTTAAAGTTCCATCAAGGGAGCTTAAGCTGGTACGTTTCCCATTCAAATAATAATCTCCACTGCTACTGATGCTTACTTCGTCCAGATTTTTGGTACTTGGAGTTTTGGAAGTGGAGGTGCCCGGCAATTTCAAATTCAATGCATTTGGTGCTACCAAAGTTGAAGTAAGCATGAAAAATATCAACAACAGGAATATAATGTCTGTCATCGAAGACATACTGAACTCTGCCGAAACCTTTGTTTTTTTCTTTAATCCCATGGTTAAGAACTTGTGGGTTGGGTGGCAATTATGGCTTTCATTCTAAGTCTTGCTGCTATTTCCATCAACTGGAGTCCTTTTTCAAAAGGAACTCCCTTTTCTGCAACGATGGTCATGGTCTATTTTTTGCTTGTTTTCCATTACTGCCAGTTCACGTCTGGTAGAGCGTTCCAGTCCGCTAAATCCGGTTTCTTTATTATTAAAGGTGTAGGTCCCGCTTTTTTCGATGGTTATGATGACAGAATTGGCAGCAACCGTTTTGCTGTCTGATTCCGGTAAATCGAAAGGTCGGATTCCCACGAAATTGGAAGTCAGCATAAAAAATATCAGTAACAGAAAGATCATATCTGTTAAGGATGCCATGCTGAATTCCGCACTTCTTTTATTTCGCCTTTTTAAACCCGATAATTGTTATTTAAAAATCCCAGGCAGTTGGTTCTTGCAATAGTCCATAAACTCGATGGTACTTCTTTCCATTTTAAAAACAACCTTGTCAACAGCTGCTACCAAAGGTTGTAGCCAACGAAAGCGAAAATACCTACGAACCAATCGCTGTCCGTCAATAAGGCCTGGTAGATACCACCCGCCAGTACATCTGGCGTAACGTTTTGCTGAGAAGCCATTTCATAGAATGCCAGGATCATACCTGTTACTGTTCCAAAGAATCCAATCATCGGAGCAGCACCGGCAATCGAAGCCAGGGTAGAAAGGTTTTTCTCCAATTTGAATAGTTCAAGGTTTCCGACATTTTCTATAGCTGCATCGATATCGCGAAGTGGTTTCCAATTCTTTGCAATCCTTTTTCAACCATTCTTGCAACCGGCGAATCGGTAGTCTGGCACAATGCTTTTGCTGCAGCGATATTGCCAGACTGAACATTGGCTCTGATGTTGTTCATAAAACTCTCGTCGACCTTGGAAGCGCGTTTGATGGTCAGGTATCTTTCAAAGAAAATGTAAAAAGCGATGAAAGAAAGCACCAAAAGAACTGCATAGATGATGATACCCATGGTGCCACTTTGTGAAATGACGTCAAATAAACTTTGACTTACCTCTTCTCTTTCAATATCTGTAGATTGAAATAACAGGATGGTGTTCAGGAGCATAGTAGATTTTATTTACTTGGCAATGTTACTGGAAAATACAAAGGTAAAAAAGGGACAAAAATCTTTGGAAAAATTCGAGATGAATTTCATCTGTTATTTTAAAAAGTGGTTGATGAACGAACTCAAAGCTCCTAAGATTTTTGTAAGCAGGGCGAAAGTTAGGATTTTTTGTTAAAAAGCCAATTTTAATGACCAACTGTATTGCAATGAGCCAAAGCTTAGTATTTTTAGGAATCACTTTACACCTGAATGAACGAACCTATAATGAGATACTGCTTATTTGGTCTCTTCCTAATTGCCGGTTTGCACCAGCAGTTGTCTGCTCAAATTGACTCCCTACTTACCTTTCGGGAGTTGGGCTACGAAGATTTATTTTTCTCCGATGACGAATACGAAAAACAGGAATTCTTGTCTGCAAGCCGAACAGTTAAAAACATCGGCGAACTCCCTTTTTCAGTTTATATCATTTCAAAAGAAGAGATTCAAAGAAATGGATATGTAACCCTGGTTGATGCACTAAAAACGGTGCCCGGAATCAGAGTGAGCCAACCGGGTTCTGCTTTGGAAGGCGAGACATTTATGATGCGTGGTTTGATAGGCAATCAATATGCAAAAATCCTGATCAACGATGTGCCCATTAAACCTACAGCTTTGTTGGGGATGCCCATCGGTGCTCAATTGCCCATCAAACAAGCCGAGCGGATTGAAATTATTTTCGGTCCTGCTGCTTCAATATATGGTGCTGATGCATCTGCCGGTGTAATCAATATCATCACCAGAGAATCTGAAAGGCCGGTTTATGTCAACGCAGATCTTTCCTTTGGAGGAGAGTCTTTTCGCTCTTTGAACTTGCTACTGGGAGGCAAAATGGGCAGAGGAAAGAATATCATCAAATTTTCCTTGTTTGGTTCTAATACTACCTTTAATGACCGCCGTATCATTTATGATTCAATTGATATTTATGGTTACCAAAATTACTTTCGGGATGAGATGGAATTTAATAAAATTCGCTCTGATGGTTTGATGCCGAATTATGTAAGCTTTCAAGGAAGCCCGCTTCCGAGGTTTGGATCACTTCCCCACGCGAGCAGGACCTTCGGTGCCAATGTTAAATGGCGAAATTTTACCGTTTTTTATGAGAACCTTTATCGTTCAGACCATTCTGCCTTAGGATTTAATCCTACTGCTATTTCTTATTCGAATCCTCAAACCAGTACGGCTGAGACCTTAAACCGTACAAGCATAGCCTGGAACCTTGAAAGGAAATATTGGGGGACACGAACCATGCTCAATGTACTCTCGGCGGATTCAGATTATAACAGCAGTGCCAATTATAATTTCAATGTACTTGCACGCATCGTAAACCAAAGTGCCGTAGTTGCTGCCAGAGGTGACCAAATGGTTTTGGATTCTTTGCAAAACATTATTCGGGAAAACTTTTTAACAGGGAATAGATACAAAGGAACTTTTTCAGATGAAGTGAGGTTGGAGCATTTAGTGAATTTTTATCCGGGTCCTAATCTTGAAGTTACGCTTGGAGGGCAAGTCCTTCTCAATAATTATGAAAATTTTGATTATTTGGAAAGGCCGGGAAATACTTATGTAAATATCCCTGCAAATAAATTTTTCAGTCAAACTACATTTGATGCTTCCTTGTTTGCCCAAGGATATTATACATCCAGGTTTATAAATGTTGTTGGTGGAGTTCAAGCCTACCTCCCGGATGGAACATCCTGGCAAATTAGTCCTCGCATAGCCACAATTTTAAAATGGAATCAACAATTTTCGACCAGGCTATTTTACGGTAGGGCCTTCAGGCAACCTTCTCCATATTATCAGTACAAATCTTACTTTGCAGATGGTGACAGCTTTTGGGCACAACAAAATATCAATTTGGAACTTGCCCCTGAAATAACTGACTCTTATGAAATTGGAGCCAGGTGGATTTCTGAATCTAAAAAAACAAGAGCTGAATTAACCTATTTTAATAATAAGACCAATAATCTGATTTCCTTCGACCAGGTTGTTTTGGATGCCAATAATCCTGAAAGCAGAATCTTTGGAATTGGCTACACCAATTTTGGAGAAAGTTTTGCAGCCCTGCAAGGTGTTCAAGCCAGTTTATATTTCAAAAACTTAATACCGTTCTTAGAATTGCATGGCGGATTACATGCTCAATATGTAAATGGAAAGGAAGAATTGCCAGGTAGGGGAGAGCTTGATATGGTAAGAGGTCAGCCTGCCTGGACTATTCAATTGCAACAAGAATTAAAAATAGCCCGCAATTGGTACCTGCATTTGAGTCATGTTTATCAATCTGAAACTCTGAGCCGAAGACTGTCAAATCTTAGCTTGTTCCAACAAAATCAAGAGCAATATGAAATCCCTGGCTATTACACTTTGGATGCTGTGGTCAGGGTGAAATTGACAGATAATTTTCAAGTATATACCCGCTTCAATAATGTCTTTAATAAAAGTATTTTGGTATTGATGCCACGGGAACTTCAAGATGATTTAATTCGAAATCCTCAATCGGATTTTGGTTTTTGACAGGTGTAAATTATCAATTGTAAATTATGAGGATACCAGGAATATACCTTTTGCTTTTGTTTGTTTTTACTTTCGAATTTGTCGGAGCCCAAACCTCAGTGAATGAAAAGTTCATGCGAAGGGCGGAATCTGCCGTAAGTAATTTGAGAAATAGCGAGGAAAAGAACGAGTTTCAAAAACACCTCCTGATCTATGGCGATTCAGCTAAAATGTACAAGAATACTTCTCTTGCATTGCGCTATTACACAGAAATGATTGCCGAGTGTGAAAAGGATTCCTCCTTGACCGATTTGTGTGAAAGGGGTTTTATTAAAATGGGTGATCTGTATTATGATGAGGGTCTTCCCCAGAAATCCATTGAATATTATCAAAGAGCATCTTTAGAAAATGCTCCTGTTTTAATAAAATTAGCTTCTGCATATTCTCTTGTGCCGAATTTAGATAGTGCAGTGATGTTTTTAAATCAGGCCCTTAAAATTAGACCTGAAAGTGGAGCATATGATTTTGAAAAAAAGATCCTTACCAATCTGTCTGATTTATATCAGGCAGATGGAAATTGGGAAAAGGCTATGGAAACAGAAGTCAGGATTCAAAAACTTGTGGAGCTATCAGGAACGGAAGAAGAAAAAGCCATTTCTAATAACAACATCGGGTTTATCTTTCATAAAACCCGGAATTATGAGGAAGCGCTAAGTAGATTTAGACAGGTTGAAGATAAAATGGATGTCGGGAAATGGGTGCATCTTCCCTCCTTATTCTCCAACATGGGGGTAGCATATTTTAATCTTGGTGACTGGAAAAATGCTGAGTTTTATTTTCAAAAGGCTCTTTCTGTTTTGGATAAAAATGAGAAGGATGAATGGGAAGGCAGTCTAATGAACCTAATGGCTCGTGTACACCTTCGTCAGGATGATTATTATCAGGCTTTGCAATACGTAAAAAGGGCTGAATATGCAGCTGAAAAAAACAAGGATGTCCAGGTTCTTGAGAAGGTCTATGAAACTTCCGCAGAGGTTTACCAACGATTGTATGATTTTGAAAAATCGCTTGATTATTTCAAACGATATTTAAAAATAAACGACAGCCTCCAGCTGGAAGAGCGCCTGAAACAACAGAAAATTGTGGAGCAACAAATCCTGCTGGAACGTTCTGAAAAAGAAATCCGGCTATTGCTTGCCAGTAAAGAATTGCAGGATCTTGCCATTCAACAATTGGAGTTAGAAAAAGAAAAACTGGCATTAGCTTCTGAAAATATGGAATTGGAGGCTACAAAAAAGCAACAGGCAATAACTCTTTTAAAACGAGAAAAAGAAATTCAAAAAACACAACTGCTCAATCAGGAACTGGAAGCCAAAAGAGCAAGGCAAGAGTTATTGTTGACTGCAGAAAGACTTGAGACTGCCAAAAAGGACAAAGAAATTGCCCTTTTAAATGAAAAAGAAGCCAGACAAAGACTGGAACTGGCCGAAAAAGAAGCTGCTGAAAAACAAAAAGAACAGCAAATTGAACTACTCACCCAGGAGAAAAAAATCAACGAATTAGAATTGGCAGGGATTCGTTCTTTTAAGCGATTTGCTTATGGAATGGGTGCTGCACTTTTGGCTATTATTGGTTTGATTCTTACCGGATTTTTATTTGCAAGAAAAACCAATTTCAAACTCAAGGCTCAAAAGGCTGAAATCGAACAACAGAAAGATATCATTTCTGAAGAAAGGAATAAGTCTGATGAGTTATTGTTGAATATTTTGCCATTGGCAACGGCTAAAGAGTTGAAAGAAAAAGGCAAGGCAGAGCCAAAGTTGTATGATGATGTTTCGGTACTATTTGCAGATTTCACAGGTTTCACTTCTATAGCCGGAAAAATGAATCCTGATGAAGTGGTAAGTGAGCTAAATATTTGTTTTGAAGCATTTGATAAAATCATTGAAAAATACGGTTTGGAAAAAATCAAAACAATAGGTGATTCTTATATGGTTGCAGGGGGTGTACCTCAAAGTTTGGATGGACATGCGGAAAAAATGGTTCATGCCGGCGTGGAAATGCAGCAATATCTGGAATCAAGATATGCCTTGAAGAAAAAAGAGGGAAATGATTATTGGCGGATGCGGGTTGGAATTCATTCAGGACCTGTAGTGGCCGGCGTAATTGGACAAAAGAAATTTGCTTATGACATTTGGGGAGATACTGTAAATATTTCCAGTCGTTTGGAGACTGCCTGCGATCCTGGTCAGGTAAATATTTCAGAAAGTACCCAAAGTAGGATCAATGGTCACTTTAAAGTCGAACCAAGAGGTGCCATACCTGTAAAAGGCAAAGGTGAAATGAAAATGTATTTTGTAAAATAGAAACTTAAAGAACTTCCAGTAATTCAATATCGAAGACTAAAACAGAATTCCCAGGGATGGTGCCTTGAGGATTTTCTCCATATCCAAGGTGAGAAGGGACCAGAATCTTCCCTTTTCCCCCTGCCTTAAATTCCGGAATGCCGATTTGCCATCCTTCAATAACCTGCCATAAAAAGAAGGTAGCCGGCTCTCCGCGGTCATAAGAAGAATCAAACTGAGTTCCGTCTAATAGTGTTCCTCTATAATGGACTTTTACTTTGGAATTAATATCTGGAGTCGTACCTGAGCCCTTTTGGTCAATTACAACAAATAGTCCATTTTCAATTTCTTCAGCATTGAGATTGTTGGAAGAAATATATCCTTCGATAAGGTCTTTGTCCACTTGTTTTTGATCAACCTGAGAGCAGGAACCAATGAATAAAGTGAATGCCAAAAGTGTAAATGCCCAGTATTTCATGCCTGTTGATTTTTTACAAAGGTAAATATTCGATTAGATTTTGAACACTGATGCGCCAAATTCAATTTCATTTTTAAAATAATTGTCTTTAAAAAAGCAGATTTAAATAGAAATATAGATTTAATAACAATTCAAAACAAATTCTATATATCTCTGTTTTGATAATCCAGCGAATTTTCGCTAGATTGCCAACTCCTTTGAAAAATAAGGTCTTACGAACTGTATACATTTAAATTTCCATAATAATTTAAAATGAGAAGAATATCCAAAGTGGCAGTGCTGGGCTCCGGAGTGATGGGTTCAGGCATTGCTTGTCATTTGGCCAATGTCGGCCTCCAGGTATTGATGCTGGACATCCTCCCCAGAGATTTGAAAGATGGTGAAACCAATCCAAAGAAAAGAAATCAGGTCGCTGATGCTTCTTTGGCAGCAGCCATCAAATCAAAACCAGCTCCTTTGTATGATAAAAAATTCACTTCCAGGATTACTACAGGCAATTTTGAAGATGATTTTGAAAAAATTGGAGATTGCGACTGGGTTATAGAGGTGGTGATTGAGCGATTGGATATTAAACAACAGATATTTGAAAAGGTAGATAAATATAGGAAAGAAGGAACCTTGGTAAGTTCCAATACTTCCGGGATTCCAATACATCTAATGTTGAATGGTCGCTCAGATGATTTCCAAAAGCATTTTTGCGGAACCCACTTTTTCAATCCACCAAGGTATTTGAGATTGTTGGAAGTCATACCTACTCCTAAAACTGATCCGGCTGTGGTAGACTTTTTTATGGATTATGGAGATGTGTATCTGGGTAAAAAAACAGTTTTGTGCAAGGATACACCAGGTTTCATTGCCAATCGTGTTGGAGTTTATTCGATGGCCAAAATTTATCAGTTGACCGATGAATTGGGTTTGAGTCTGGATGAAGCCGATAAGCTGACCGGGCCGGCACTTGGCAGACCTAAAACAGGAACATTCCGCTTGGGAGATTTAGTTGGGCATGATACAGCTGCAAAAGTTATTCAGGGACTTCGAGAAAACTGCCCGGATGACGAACAAGTTGCTGCCTTCAAAATTCCTTCTTATTTACAGTTTTTATTAGATAATAATTATTTAGGAAATAAAACGGGTCAGGGTTTTTATAAAAAGACCAATGAAAAGGATGAAAAAGGCAAAAGCATCATTCTTCAATTGGATCTTAAGACCAATGAATATGTTCCTATTGAAAAGTCCAATCTAGCAAGTTTGGCTACCTCTAAACAAATTGAGGTTTTGAATCAACGGGTAAAAACCCTTTTCAAAGGAGAAGATGCAGGAAATCAATTGATTAGAAAATCTTTGGCCGGGCTTTTTGCTTATGTGTCCAATAGGATTCCTGAAATTTCAGACCATCTTTATAGTATTGACGATGCTATGCGTGCAGGTTATGCCTGGGAATTGGGTCCATTTGAATATTGGGATGCCATAGGTATACAAGCGGGGATTGATGCGGCAAAGGAAGAAGGCGAAAATGTGGCTGATTGGGTGAAGGATATGCTGTCATCCGGTATTGAAAGTTTTTATAAAAGGGAGAATGGTAAACGTTATTTCTACGACCTGGCTAGTAAATCTTATCAGGAAATCCCAGGTACGGAAGAGTTTATAGTTCTGGATAATTACCGGGATAAAAAACCAGTCCATTCCACCAGCGAAACGGTGCTTCACGATATTGGAGACGGTGTACTTTGCCTGGAGTTCACCAGTAAAATGAATGCCATCGGTGAAGGTATTTTAAGAGGTATCAATGAATCCATTCAGGTAGCAGAAGAGGGCGAGTGGAAAGGAATGGTTATTGGAAACAATGCCCAAAACTTTACAGTTGGTGCCAACCTGATGATGATAGCCATGATGGCATATGAACAGGATTGGGCTGAACTGAATATGGCAGTAAATCTTTTCCAGCAGACAACCATGCGGTGCAGGTATTCAAGTATTCCGGTAGTCGCAGCTACCCAGGGTTATGTTTTTGGTGGAGGTTGCGAAACCATTATGCATTGTGATGCTACCCTTGCTGCAGCAGAGAGTTACATTGGATTGGTTGAAGTAGGAGTTGGGTTGATACCTGGAGGTGGCGGAACTAAAGAATTCGCAGTGAGGGCCTCTGATTCATTCAAAGAAGGTGATGTACAGATTCCAACTTTGATTGAAAAATTCAAAACCATTGCAATGGCTTCTGTTGCTACATCAGCTTATGAAGCTTATGACCTTGGCTATATGAACGCTAAGGATGAGGTAGTTGTGAATGCAAGTAGAAATATTGGCGAAGCCAAAAAGAAGGTTTTGGAACTTGCTGATAATTATACCCGTCCAATCGAAAGAGATGACATCCTGGTTTTGGGTAGGGGAGGATTGGCTTCCCTTTACACCGCTGCCAATGAGTTGAAGCTGGGACGCTGGGCTTCAGAGCATGATATAAAAATTGCTCAAAAAGTTGCCTGGGTACTTTGTGGTGGTGACCTGACAGGAGCTCAAAAAGTATCAGAGCAATACTTGTTGGATATTGAACGAGAAGCTTTCTTAAGTCTATGTGGCGAACAAAAGACCCTGGAAAGAATCCAGCACATGTTGCAAACCGGCAAACCGCTTAGAAACTAAGCTATTTTTTAAAAATCAATTCTATAATAATGGAAGCATATATTGTCAAAGCATATCGTTCAGCAGTTGGAAAGGCCGGAAAAGGAAGTTTCAGAAATTACCGTTCCGACGATTTAGCTGTTGATGTAATCAAATATTTATTGGACCAAACCCCTGAATTGGATCCAAAATTAGTAGATGATGTAATTGTTGGATGTGCCAATCCTGAAGGTGAACAAGGTTTACAGATTGGCCGTCAAATTTCTATGAGAGCACTGGGGAAAGAAGTTCCCGGTATGACCGTCAACCGATATTGTGCCAGTGGTCTTGAGACCATTTCAATTGCAGTTGCAAAGATAAAGGCTGGAATGGGGCAAATATTCATTGCCGGCGGAGCAGAGAGCATGAGTATGATACCTATGACCGGGTACAAATTGGCTCCCAGTTATAAAGTAGCCAGCTCTACTCCTAATTATCTGGCAAGTATGGGCTTGACAGCTGAAGCAGTAGCCAATAAATACAATATTTCCAGAGAAGCAGCTGATGAGTTTGCCTTTGCATCTCACCAAAAAGCGGCTCATGCAATTCAAAATGGTTATTTTAAAGATCAAATAGTTCCGGTTGAAGTGCCAGAAGTTTGGGTAGAAAACAACAAACGAAAAGAATCAAGTAAAACCGTTGATACAGACGAAGGAGTAAGGGAAGATACTTCTGTAGAAGTTCTTGGTAAACTTCGCCCTGTCTTTGCAAATAAAGGTGTGGTTACTGCAGGTAACTCGTCTCAAACTTCAGACGGAGCTTCTTTTACATTGGTGATGAGTGAAGAGATGGTCAAACAATTGGGTTTACAGCCAATCGCAAAATTAGTAAGTTGCTCGGTTGCAGGAGTTGACCCGCTTTATATGGGCATAGGACCTTGTGCCGCCATTCCCAAAGCGCTTTCACAGGCCGGAATGAAATTGAATGATATTGATTTGATAGAATTAAATGAAGCGTTTGCAGCTCAGGCACTTGCTGTTATTCAAGAGGCTGGTTTGGATCCTTCCATTGTTAATGTGAATGGGGGTGCCATAGCTTTGGGACACCCTCTTGGGTGCACCGGAGCAAAATTGACTACGCAGATAATCAATGAAACCAAACGTAGGGGTAAAAAGTATGGAATGGTAACCGCTTGTGTCGGTGGTGGACAAGGAATAGCAGGAATTTTGGAGGTGCTGTAGCACTTTTCATATTTTAATAAAAAATAATCTAAGCCTTGATTTGAAAGGGTCAAATGTTAATTTTGAAAAATTAATATATCGAAACTCTTTTAAATCAAGGCTTTTTGTAATGTTTAAACTGTTGTAATCTATCGAAATAAGAATTTAAAGAGAAAACGAAAAATAACTAAAAATTACTTAACAATAATATTTCATTTTCTTGCTGGATTTTCTACCATTTCTTATTGTATATTTGTTACAAAGTTATAGCGACAAAGGCGACACACCAATTAACTAAATGCCTTTCCTTTCCCATATTAGACCGATTTAAAATTACGAAACATGGTACTTGCTCAAAAGGTGAGTATCCTGGGTTTGAATCAGGTGTCTATCGTTCTGCTATTGATTTTGATGCTGGGTCTCATTAATTCAGGGTACTCACAGGAAACAACTTTGCTGGAAAAAAATAAGACACCCATTTCGGTGGGTCTTAATCTAGGTACACAGTCCCTTCCCGGACTTGACTTTACCTTATCCCCCTATAAAAATTTAAATTTAAGATTTGGCTACGGGTTTATTGATTACAAAATCAGAGATGCTAAATCGGATTTTGGCAGATTTCCAGATGATTTGATGCTGGACGGAGATGTACAAATGAGTAATTTTTCACTTGTACTTGAAAGAACCATTTGGAAAGAATGGATTAGAGTTGCTGCAGGTTTTGGTTTATTTCAACAAAACCGTTTTGCTGTAAAAATACAGCTTGCTAATAGCCAAACCATCAATGATCTTGAATTGAGTCCCGAAGAGATTGGATATGGATACGGAGAAGTGAAATGGAAAAGTCGACTCAATCCTTATTTAGGTCTGGGGCTAGGCAGGGTCATTCCCAAAAATAAATGGAATCTCTCGTGTGATTTGGGATTCTATTATAAAGGTTCTCCTTCATTTGATATGGAAGCAACCAACCTAGTCAGAACGAATAAAAGAAATGAAGATTTAATAGAAGAAAAATTACAATTCATAAAGTGGATTCCCAATATAAATATTAGGATAAGCAGGCGAATTTTATAAACTCCAAATTATCATTTTAAACCAAAAAACAGAAATGAAAAATTTGTACACACTACGCGTTTCTACAGGACTTCTTCTAGGGTTGTCACTGTTAATGGCTTTCTTCTCTTGTTCTAAAGTAGAAGATTTGATCAATACACCTATTTATGTTGATACGGATATTTTGCACAATGCATTGACCGTACAGGTTATAAATGCCGATGGTGAGTGGGATCACCGTCCTTCCAAAATTGAAGCTGAAATCATTGGAAAGGATAAGGACAAAATCTATTCTTTAATAGGTGAAAGAAAAATTGAAATTCTTGACAACCACCTCAAAATCGGTGTTCGTAAGATTGAATTGCCAACTCCTGAAAATCCCCTGGAATTTTCTGTGATTTTAAAGGCTGAAGGCTTCCTTCCAACCGTGAAGAACTTCACCATTACTACTGATAAGCCAGTCTTTACTTTTATGTATATGGTTGATACGGACAATACTCCTTCAGAGATTGCCGTGGAAAAAAACCAGTCTATTACTAACACAAGTGCCGGTATCAGTTCTGACCAACGACTAAGCACCAATTTGAATGGGATGGCATCCAATCAGGTTGAAATAGCTTTTCAGGAAGGTACAAAAGCGATGACCTCCAATGATCAGGTGCTTACTGGTAATCTTAGTGTAGACTTATTCAGCGCTGACAATAATTCCGGTGTTGCAGAAGATATTTTCCCTGGCGGAAATTACATTTATACCAATAATCCGGATGGCGAAGGTAAAATCAAGAAAAACCTGAATCCCGCCGCTTTTGGTAAAATTGATATGAAACAAGGCAATCAAATGGTGAAGAAATTGGACCAGCCTGCAAGTTTCAATATTCGGTTGAATCAAGGTTTTACCAATCCTTCAACCGGAACTTCTCTTGCAGAAGGTGACGATATGGAACTTTGGGGATTTGATTTGGCAAGCAATGAATGGACGATGTTGGATGCAGCTAAGGTCAAAATGACCCATAACGGCCTGGAAGCTACCTTCGATATGACAGTTGTTCCCGATTATTGGGCGGTAACCAATGCAAGAAATGCAAATGGTGGAGTGGAGCTTTTCATCCATTCAGCAGTTGACCAAAATGATCCTGACAGATACTATTATGTAGTAATTCGCCAAATTCCTTATCCTGATGGATGTTGCCGTCAGACGATTTATGAAGGATATGAAAAAATGTACAAAGGACAAACATTCTTCTTTGCCAATCTTCCTACTGAAGGTGCTGGTGTGGTAGAAGTTTATTCTTCAAAATATGAGTGTAATGATAAAGAGTTGTTAGACAAAGTATTGTTCTTCTGGCAAATGAGACCTGATCAGGATTTTGGAGATTACCAATATTCAAAAGTGAATATCTTCCTTGATGAGACAACCATTAACAGCAGAGACAGATTTTCAATTACAGTTGACGTATTTGGTGTTTGTTCCAATGGAGACACAGTTTTGAGAGGAGTTCCTTCTTTGGACCTTCAATACAGTGGAATATACTGCGCAGAAGGTGAATACGAATTGCTTGGAAGACTTCAAAGTGGTGTAGGAACAACAGGTGCATTAAAGCCTGGTAATAATTATAATTTCTACTTTGAACAAGGTCCGGTAAGCAGATGCCAGCTTAATTTCCCGATTCCAACTCAGGATACTACCTATCAAATTGAAAGTCCTGTTTATAATTTCTATGAAGATGTCTTCGTAGATTATGATGATGTCAACAACAGCATCTTCTTACAATGGCACAATGTTGCGATTCCACAAAGGGCTTGTGATGAATACAGGCAGTATTATTAAGGGTTGAAGGGTTGAATGATTGAAGGGTTGAATGATTGAAGGGTTGAATTGGTTGAATGGGGGGTAGGATTTATTTTAATCGAATTCCGCAAACCGTAAACCGTATCCCGCTTTAACCTATCGCTTTCTCATATAAAAAATCATAAAAAGGTTGGGCCGTTTGGCTCAGCCTTTTTAGTTTTTCATTGAGGTGGATTTCTTTGGGAGTGTAAGGAAGGAAACCAGTTGAGTTGTGCACATTTTCGTACCAATATTTTGCCCAAATGCCATCTTCTTTTCTTGGTCCTTTTTCCCAGGTAAGCATGCTATCTGAAAAAGGTATTCCAAGCTGGGTGCAAAGTAGTTTGAGAATTTTAGACGGGTTTTTGAGCACATCGTTGGTGTCAATGATAATGGGTTCTTTTCCGTTTGTTAGGAGAAAATTATAAAGCTCGTATTGCATTTCAATTCCCACATCCTCCATTGTAGGATTTTCAATTACCTTAGAATAAGAATGGATGATTTCCTCCGGGTTTCTGATCAGCAGGACGTTTTGCATTGAAAGCATGAAATCCCAGTCCATTTCGATGAGATGATGGCTCATTTGTTTAAAAAGGACGATGGGAGTAGGATAGGGAGCAAGCAAAACCTTTTGTATCACTTCCTTGTAGTCAGAAGATAAGTTCAAAAGAATTTCATCTTTGCCCGGATGTTCTGTTTCGGTTTTTTGAAAGGAAAGATAATGGGCGTATAGAGGTTCGTCAACTACCGAAATATCGATCCGGTTCCCGAAACTGTACATCATTGCAGTACTAATGTTTCGGGGACTGGACCAAAGGTTGATACGTAAAATATCCAAGGGGGATTACTTTTTGTCGGTAGAACCGGCATTCAGGATGCTAAGAACGTCTGAGGTTATATCAAGGCTGTCTACTACAGACAACACAGGACTAGCTGTTCCATAACTCAATACATAAGTATAGCCTCTGGCATTCTTAATGCTATCCAAAGTAGATTGAAGGGTTTGATGTAACTCATCATTGATTTTGTTGCCAGACTCCATCAGGTCTTTGGCAATCTGGTCTTGTTCGCTCAAAAGGGTTTGCTGTTTTTGGCGAAGTCTCATATCTGCCTCTTCCATTTCTTTGCGGGTCATGGTTCCTGTTTGAGCACGCTGCGCCAACTCCATTGCTTCTTTTTCCAAAGCACGACCTCTTGCTTTAAGGCTCGCATCGGCAGTTCTTTCCCTTTCGTTCAGTTCTTCCTGGGCTTTTCTGAACTTATCATATTTTTCTAAAAGGGTATCTGCATTTAAATAAACAATATGAGGAATGCTGCTGGCAATTTCTGCTCTTTTTTCTGAAGCATTTTCAGCTTTGTTGTCATTACCTCCTGAAAATTTATCCATAAATAAATAAGCAACTGCAATCAACAACAGGATATTTAAAATCAATGAAAGGTTTTTCATGTGTTATTTTTTCTGAAGAAGTTTAGTTTGTTATCTTGAATGTTCAAAGTTGGACAAAAGTAATATTTAGGCCTCATTTTGACCCAAATTTTTTAAAAAAGCAGTGGCTAGTACTTAATTTTATTGTTAAATACACATTTTAAAGAAATTTTATTGTTATTTAATAAAAGATAATATCTGGGTGTGACTACCCATTAATAGCCCGTCACAAAGCTGCAAATAACATTAGAAATTGACTTGTAACGTATGGATAAGACAGCCACAAAGCCAGCTTTTGATTTTGTTTTTTTAAAAGATGACTCCAAACTCCACTTCGTTTCACTCGACGATATTTTGTTTGTAAAGGGTGAAGGTAATTACAGTATAGTACACACAACTTTTAAGAAATTTGTGATGCGTTCTTCGCTGAAGAAGTTTTTAGAGAGTCTTCCCGAGTCAAGATTTATGCAAATCCACAGAAGTGTTTTGGTCCAGATTCATCAAATCTCAACGATAGATCTCAACGAAAATGTAGTAAGCCTTCAAAACAAGGTTTCTTTACCTGTTAGCAGGAGATTTAGAAGTGAATTGTTGACCGTCCTACCCGTATTATAACCCCAAATTGTATTTCAAATACCGGGTTTTACTGTTCGTCACTTTGATTTCCCAAGGGAAATAATTTATTTACAACTTTGGGCGCGATTAAACTAAAAGTTGCCTACGGGCAAACACACATCCAAACAAATACACAAAAAAACCCTGCAAACCGAAATGGTTGCAGGGTTTTTCTTTTATCAAAAATTACACCTTATAGTTTTGCATTGAACCAGGTCACAAAATCTTCGATATTCATAGCACCCTGGTCACCTTCTCCCTGAATTCGAACAGAAACCGTTCCGTCTTCAGCCTCTTTTTCACCTACGATAAGCATAATTGGAACCTTTCTAACCTCTGCATCACGAATCTTACGGCCAATTTTCTCAGCCCTGTCATCTATAAATCCACGGATGTCATGTACAGCCAATTGATTCTCTACTTCCTTACAATAATCAATAAAACGATCGCTGATAGGAAGAATCGCATATTGTTCAGGTGCCAGCCACAATGGGAACTTACCCGCACAGTGCTCTACCAAAACGCCAATGAATCTTTCCATAGAACCAAATGGAGCGCGGTGAATCATCACAGGGCGATGTGCCTGGTTGTCGGAACCAATATACTCCAATTCAAAACGCTTTGGCAGGTTGTAGTCTACCTGAATGGTACCCAATTGCCAGCTTCTGCCCAAGGCATCCTTCACCATGAAATCCAGTTTTGGACCATAGAAAGCAGCTTCACCCAATTCAGTTACAGTCTTCAGACCAACCTCTTTTGTAGCATCGATAATCGCTTGCTCTGCTTTGTTCCAATCTTCTTCACTTCCGATGTATTTTTCATGATTATCGGGATCGCGCAAAGAAATTTGAGCGGTATAATTGTCAAAACCAAGTTTCTTCAAAACGTGTTGTGTCAATTCCAATACGCCCAAAAATTCGTCCTTCAACTGATCCGGCGTACAGAAAAGGTGCGCATCATCTTGAGTAAATCCTCTTACCCTGGTTAGACCATGCAACTCACCGCTTTGCTCATAACGGTACACTGTACCAAACTCAGCGATACGCAAAGGCAACTCTTTGTATGATCTCGGTCTATGACCAAAAATCTCACAGTGATGCGGACAGTTCATTGGTTTTAAAAGGAAAAGTTCTCCTTCTCTGGGTGTATGAATTGGTTGGAAAGAGTCCTCTCCGTATTTGTCCCAGTGACCGGAAGTTTCGTACAATTCCTTTTTTCCAATATGAGGGGTGATTACCGGTTGGTATCCTCTTTTAATTTGTTCTTTTTTCAAAAAGTCCTCCAGGCGCTGACGCAGTGCAGTTCCCTTTGGTAGCCAAATAGGAAGTCCACCACCCACTTTTTCAGAGAACATGAAAAGCTCCAATTCAGCGCCCAATTTTCTGTGGTCGCGTCTTTTCGCCTCTTCGATCATGGTGTTGTACTCTTCCAGTTCTTTTTGTTTTGGAAAAGTAATTCCATAAACACGAGTCATTTGTTGGCGACTTTCGTCTCCTTGCCAAAATGCTCCTGCAACGTTGGTCAGTTTTACTGCTTTGATTTTTTCTGTAGTAGGAAGGTGTGGTCCTTTGCAAAGGTCTACAAAATCTCCCTGCTGGTACAAAGTCAGACTTTCATCATCTCCACGTTTTTCAATCAGCTCAATTTTATATTCATCACCCTTGTCGGTAAAAAACTCAACTGCTTCAGCTCTTGAAATATCTTTTCTTACATATTCATTTTTCAGGCGAGCTAATTCCAGCATCTTTTGTTCGATTTTTGGAAAATCGTCCGCTGAAATTTTGTGTTCGCCCGGATCTACATCATAATAAAAGCCGTTGTCGATAGATGGGCCCGTACCGAATTTGATACCGGGATACAAAGCCTCCAATGCCTCTGCCATCAAGTGGGCAGAAGAATGCCAAAAGGTTGATTTTCCGCCTTTGTCATCCCAGGTCAACAATTGAAAATCTGAGTCTTCTTTAATCGGGCGGGTCAGGTCCCAGATTTCTCCGTTTACTTTTGCTGCCAAAACGTTTCTGGCCAAACCTTCGCTAATGCTTTTTGCGATGTCCATACCGGTTACGCCCGATTCATACGATCGAACCGATCCGTCCGGTAGTGTGATCTTAATCATATAGATTTAAATTTAAATTAATTTTTTCTATCATGTCTTTCCAAAAGAGTGCCAAAGTTAGGTAGGTATTTACTTTTTAAAAAGTTTTAGATTAGCGAAAAGTTCCATCTTTAAAGTATTTATTGTTTTTAAATAGAAAACCATGAGAACAAGGGGTAGAAAGCACTACTTTTTAGAATTGATTACCATTGTGATTGGTATCCTTATGTCCTTTTTTATAACAGAATGGAGAGAAAATCAGAAACATGAAAAAGCAGAACTGAATTATATTTCCAACTTGAAAGAAGAAATTCTATCTGACACTACCCAAATTCACGAGGAAATTAAGGTATTGGATTTCATTGCAAGGGGAGCTGATTCTATATTGAATATTCAAAGTGACGAAAGGCGATATCCTGACAGTATCCGGATGTATTTTTTAAGCCAGCCCCAATATTCTACCTTGCCATTGAGACAAACTACTTATCGAGAATTACAACAAACCGGTGAATCGAAGTTGATCAGCAATCGGGAGCTGTTGAGAGAAGTTATTGAGTATTATGAAAACACCGTCTGGCAAATCAAAGAGTATAACGACATTGACAAAAACATGGTACTCAATGAGTTGATTCCTTATTATTCAGCCAACTTTGATTTGAAAAAAGTAGTAGCAGAATTTTCAACCGATCTTCAAGCCATTCAGTTTGTCAATCTTCTTACTTACAATAAAAACTTTAAAAAGGTGCAGATCTTTTTGTACCGTGAGCAATTGAAAAAAATCAAGGAGTTGGGGCAAAAGTTGCAAGAAGAATACAAACGCCTGGGTGGAGAATAAAGAAAAAAAATATGAAACCTTAAAACGATTACTTAGCATCACGAGCTATTCAGAGGATGAATCCCGCTGAACTTATGGAGTGTTTTTACCTTTGATTAAAACAAGTTCCTTAAGTTTGTTTTTTTAAGAACAACATTCTTAACCCTTAGACGGCCAAAATGGTATTTGATATATTACTGACTTTATTGTTGGTGTTCTTGAATGGTTTTTTTGTAGCAGCTGAGTTTGCCATTGTAAAAGTCAGGTCTTCACAACTTGAAATCAGGGCAAAAGCGGGCAACCGTTTCGCCAAATTGGGGAAACATATCGTTTCTCATCTTGATGGTTATCTTGCTGCTACACAGCTGGGAATTACACTTGCTTCATTGGGACTTGGTTGGATTGGAGAGTCAGTAGTCGCGGAATTGATTTTAAAGGTTATGGACCTTATTGGGATGCAAGTGAGTGAGGATGTCGCGCATAGCATTTCCCTGCCGATAGCTTTTGCCATCATAACCGTCTTGCATATTGTTTTTGGAGAATTGGCGCCTAAATCAGTTGCTATCCAGTATTCAGAAAAAACGACGCTTTTCATTTCATACCCGCTGCAGTTTTTCTATTACCTTTTCAGACCATTTATTTGGGTATTAAACGGCTTCGCCAACCTGATTTTAAAACTAGTCGGCCTTGAACCCTCTGATCATGCGGAGGTACACAGTAGTGATGAATTGAAATTTTTGGTAGCCCAGGGTAAAGAAGCAGGAGAGATTGGTGAGACAGATTATGATATCATTAAAAATGCCTTTAATTTTTCAGATCGCAGGGCATTTCAGGTAATGACTCCCAGGAATAAAATTCTAGCCTTGGATATCAACGATTATGCTCAGGAAGATTTGGAGCAATTGGTGACAGAGCGCTTTTCAAGGATTCCTTGTTATGAAGACAAGCTGGATCAAATCAAAGGTATTCTTTATACAAGGGATCTTCTTGCCAGCTTGAGAGTGGGCGGAAATGTCGATGTCAAAAGTCTTATCCATGCGCCACTGATGATTCCGAAAGGAAAAAGATTGGGCTCTCTTTTAAAAGAATTTCAATCCAAGCACCTTCAAATGGCCATTGTTGTGAATGAATATGGCGGAACGGAAGGCTTGGTAACCATGGAAGATATACTGGAGGAATTAGTTGGTGAAATACAGGATGAATTTGATGATGAACAACCCTTTGTGCAAAAAATCGGTGACAATAAATTTGCCTGTATCGCAACAGCTAACCTCGATGATATCAATGAGTTCCTTCCTTATGCCATTGAAAAGGTGGAGAATTATGAAACACTTGCCGGAATCCTCATTTCAAAATTCAACCGTATTCCTGACACCAAGGAGGAGATGATTATCCAGAATTACAAAAGTACGGTGGTGGAAAAAGAAGGAGGAATGATATCGCTGGTTCATTTGGAAGTAATTAATGAAGAGCCAATTTAATCTGAATTTCAAATGCGTGCTTTTAAAATAGAAAGTAGGATAGAAGCATTTAGCGATGCAGTTTTTGGTTTCGCTGCAACCCTGCTAGTTGTCTCTCTCGAAGTTCCGAAGTCATTTGAATTGCTAACACAGCAATTGAAGGGCTTTGCCAGCTTTGGACTGAGTTTTTTGGCTTTGGTCTTGATTTGGTTTGTCCATTACAACTTTTTTAGAAGGGTAAATCGTTTTGACAACTGGATTTTGGCTTTCAATATGATTTTACTTTTTCTGGTTTTGTATTTTGTTTATCCTTTGAAATTTTTGACCAATATGTTGGTCGAGCCAATCAAGATGCAGCCTGAAGAGTTTTCTTTATTGTTTCAACTTTACAGTCTGGGTTTTTTAGCCATATTTCTAACCATCGCACTGATGTACTTCAGAGCTGGAAGAAATGAACAGGAACCTTTTCGTAAATCCATGTTGAATTTTTAAGCACGCCATTTTGGTATTTTTGTATTAGTTGGCTTACTATCGATTCTATTAGCAAAACTTCAGGTCGGATTATTTATTGGTTTGCCAGGTTTTGTTTATGGATTGTTGGGGCCATTTTGCTGGTTTCATGGTAAAAGATGGGGATTTGAGCCATTGCCTCCTACAGAAAACTTAATGGTTAAATAATAGCTTCTCTGGTAATGGCCCTAATTTTTTGGTTTATTTTGCTCGCAATCTAATTTCCGTACATGGCTAAGTGGCACCCCTTTCTTTCTCTTTTGCTTTTTTGGCTGGTTTTTATTTTCATTTACAATGTTGGGGATCTTTTTGATCTGGGGCCCTATTCCATTCATCGATGGAGACAGTCTGACAGTGCTTCGATTGCTTTATCTTATTATAATAACGGAATGCATTTTTGGGAACCCAAAGTGCATAATGTCTTAGGAGGTGACAACGCTGCAGTAGGGGAGTTTCCAATTTATTATTATGTGTCTGCAGCCCTCTATCATGTTTTTGGTGTGCAGGATGGTATCGTTAGACTCCTTCATTTTTTGACCTTGTCTCTTGGATTGTTTTTCCTTTTTAAAATAGTTTATCAACAGTTGGGGGTTTTTGCAACCTATGCTACTACCGTGTTTTTTTCGGGACTAGGATTGTTGGCTTTTTATGCTTTTAATTTTGTGCCGGATGTACCTGCCTTGGGTTGGATGATGGTAGGCATTTATGGATTGTACCAATATGAAAAAAGCCAAAAAGATGGGTGGTATTGGATGGGTATCGCAGCGATTACGCTTACAGGATTGCTAAAACCGACGATGCTTATTCCTTATCTGGCCTGGTTGGGAACCTGGTTTGTATTGTCCTTCTTTTCTAAAAAAGACTACAAAAATCTATTTCCTGAAGTGTGGAAAATACTTGTAGGCTTTTTGATAGTGAGTGGGGTAGTCGCTGCCTGGGTATTTTGGTCCAGAGCTTACAATGAGGCACATGGAAGTGGCATATTCCTGAGCTCGGTTATGGGAATTTGGGAATTGAATCCCAAAGAGAAACAATTCACCTGGGAGATTTTATGGAGTGATCACCTTAATCGAATAACCCGCAAAGAAGGCTTTTGGATGTTTGTAGTCTTTTTTGCAGCTAGTTTCATTTTTATTAAAAAATTCGCCTTGAGATGGCGCTGGTTTATAACCTTCATTTTTCTTGGAACACTTGCTTATTTCTTCCTTTTTTTCAAGCAATTAAGAATACATGACTATTATTTAATTGAAACAGTCTGGTTGTTTTTTGCGGTGCTTTTAAATGGGATTTTCCTTTTAAAGATTTTTTTAAAAAAGTACCTCCTTTACTTTTTCAACTTTGTAGTGCTGTTTCTTCTTACCGTTAATGTCAACAAAAACCATTATTTTTTAAAAGAAATAAACGGGCCTGAATCAAGGTACCATGCGGAAGTTCCTCCTTGTTTTTTAGATATGCATCAAATGAGGCAATTTATAAAAGAGACAGGTATTGATTTTCATACTAACCGGGTGACTTTTTATCCAGACCCTTCTCCAAATGTTACCTTGTACGCATTAAATGTTCAGGGTTTTAATTTACAACCGGATTTCAAGCCGGCGTTTATTCCCGGTTTAAAGGACCTTCAAGTGGATTATTTAATTTCTTCGGATCAAGATTTTATAAAAGAAGCGAAAGAAAAGGGATTTCTAGGCGAAGCAAAGGCTCATTTTGAAGATTGTATTTGGGTTTTTGAGTTATGATAAATGAATATTGTTATTAAATTGCATTAAAAAAGCAATGAAATTGTTAGATGAATTTCTAAAACTCGAAAAGACATCTTTAGCACTTACAATAAATGGTAAATGGGGATCAGGTAAAACTCATTATGTCCAAAATAAATACATTGAGCAGGAACAAGGAGAAATAAATTATTTCTATGTCTCTTTATTTGGATTAAAATCTCCTGATGAAATAAATTCCATTTTATTTTATCAACTTCTCCCTTTTTTGTCTCCTAAATATGAAAAGTTTATTGAGGTTGGAATTGGTATAGCGAACATAGCAACTAAGTATTTTTTTAAACAAGAATTTATACCAAAAGAAATTGGAGACTTTGATTTAAAATTACTTAAAAAGGTTCAAAATGGAGTAATCTTTTTTGATGACCTGGAAAGATACTCCTCTTTAGATTCTATTGATGAGCTCTTAGGGAGAATTAATAACGACTTTATTCAAAATAATAAGTTTAAAGTAGTTTTTATTCTAAATGAAGATTCTCAATTGAACCAAAATGATAAGTTTCTAAAATACAAGGAGAAGATTATTGGTTGGAATTTGAAATATGAACCAGAAACCGAAAAAGTTATCGGTTCCATAATTGATTCATATAAAGGGGATGCCAAGTTTTATGATCTAATTTTTCCATTCAAGGATTTTATAATTCAGGTTTTGAAGGAACTAGAATTCACAAATTTTAGAACAGTTGTTTTTTGGTTAGATTCTTTAAAAATTCTGAATAATATTCTAGATTTAGAAAAGCTAGATGCTATAAAATCCTTTTTGTATTCTACTCTTATCTTGTGTTATGAAATAAAAGAAGGTATTCTAACTCAACAGAAAGGATTTGAATCTTTGAAAATTTACATGGATGTTGAAAGGTATTTTGATTCTCAAAAACCCAATTTGGATATCTCCTTTGATGCCAGGTTACATAAATATAAATATAATCTTTTGACAAAATTAGGCGATGGGGAATTATTCCTAAAATTGAACATGTCAATCTTAGAATTCCTTTTGAACGGGAAATTTGAAAAAGAGAGATTGGAAGTTTGTTTGGACGAGTTTTCCCATGAGTATAATGAAAAACTAATTTCTCCTTACAATAAAGCATTACGAAAACTGGATAACATTTATACTTTATCGGAAAACGATTTTGATAAATATATTTCAGCTGTCATTGATGCATTAAGTTCTAATTCCTTAACCCCAATCGAAATACGGAATGGCCTTTTGGTTTTGGTAAAATTCAGTAACGTACCAGAACTGAAAATTTCAAAATCTAAAATAGATGACTTAGTCAGTAAAAAAATTACACCATATTTAAAGAACTACAGTGGTCCTGATGAAGAATTTAATGAGTCATTTATTGACAAATATTTATCCTCATTAGATGCTTTTTACCCATCATTAGTTCCTCTTTTAAAATCAAATATTAATAACAATGATGAAAGAATAAAAAAACAAGAGCTCTTAAGCTGGAAGACTAATCTTTCAATATTAAGGCATGACAAAATATCTGATTTTTTAATATTGCTTTCTTTGCAAGAATTAAAAGATTTTTTAGAAGAATTATTTAAAGACAAAGAATCCTTTTTCTATTTTCTCCAGAGTATGGAAATCTCCATTAACAAGGGGATCCTTGAGTTTGGTAAATTGTTTTTTCAAGCGAACAAGATTTCAGATTTAATCCTTTATTTGGAAAAAAGAAGCAAATCCATGAGTAGATTAGATTTATTCAGGATTAAAGAATTGATTAAAGATTTGAAAAATATTTTAAGCATTTCATTAAATCAAACAGCCTAAAATCTACTTAAGATTAAACAAGATTCTTTTTGCTACTCTCATTTTTCCCCTTACTTTTGCCGCTGTCATAAACCTTCTCGCTCGAGTTGGGTTTTTCTAATATATTTTATCGATTTACTTCAAAAATCAGACAATGAATTTACACGAATACCAAGGTAAAGAATTGCTATCCAGTTACGGGGTGACCGTACAGCGTGGAAAAGTTGCGTCTACTGTTGAAGAGGCAGTAGCAGCCTGGGAAGCAATTAAAGAAGAAACCGGCACCAATTTCACGGTAGTGAAAGCCCAAATCCATGCAGGTGGTAGAGGGAAAGGTGGTGGAGTTAAACTGGCAAAGAATCTTGACGATTTGAAAGAACATGCCGGTAACATCCTTGGTATGATGTTGAAGACTCCTCAGACTCCGGGCGGCTTGAATGGTCCTGGTAAACTGGTTAAGAAAGTTTTGGTAACCGAAGATTGTTACAAACCAACTTTCGAGTCTTGCAAAGAATTCTATGTATCTGTTTTGATGGATAGAGAAAAGAAATGCAATGTAATCGTTTACTCGGAAGAGGGTGGAATGGACATTGAAGAAGTGGCAGAAAAGACTCCTGAGAAAGTTTTCAAAGAATATGTACATCCATTGACCGGACTTCAGGGTTTCCAGGCTAGAAAAATTGCCTTCAACCTTGGTTTGAGTGGTACTGCTTTCAAACAAATGACCAAATTTGTTACCAACCTGTACAAAGCATTCGTTGGCGCAGATGCGAGTTTGTTTGAAATCAACCCATGTTTGGTTACCGGTGAAGATGAAGTAATTGCGGTTGACTGTAAAGTTTCGTTAGATGACAACGCTTTGTACCGTCATCCGGATTTGGCTGCCATGAGAGATACGGACGAAGAAGATCCGACAGAAGTTGAAGCAAAAAGCTTCGGTTTGAATTATGTAAAATTGGATGGTAATGTGGGGTGTATGGTAAACGGAGCCGGTTTGGCAATGGCTACCATGGACATCATCAAACTTTCAGGTGGAGAACCTGCCAACTTCCTGGACGTAGGAGGTACAGCTGATGCAGCAAGGGTAGAGCAGGCCTTCCGCATCATTTTGAAAGATCCAAATGTAAAGGCTATCCTTATCAATATCTTCGGTGGTATCGTAAGATGTGACCGTGTGGCTCAGGGAGTAGTTGATGCTTACAAAAACATTGGTGACATTCCGGTTCCAATCATTGTTCGTCTTCAGGGAACCAATGCTGATTTGGCTAAGAAAATCATTGATGAGTCAGGCTTGGAAGTGCATTCTGCAATCTTGTTGCAGGAAGCTGCTGACCAGGTAGCTAAGGTGTTCCAATAAAAGCTGAGATTAAAAATTAGATTGAACTTATAAAGAAAAGGCCTGACAGAAACGATAAACTGTCAGGCCTTTCATTTGATCCCATTTTACATTAATTCCCAATCAATTCTTTAATCCCAATAGTAATTCTCGTTTTTTTAATACCTCTTTTTAGTCAGGATAGGGATGTTAATTTCCTATCTCAATTGCAATCCCGGCTCCCAGATTGGAACCTCTGTTTTTAACGGTTACTTCTCCGTCTCCGTCATCTAAATCAGAAAGTCCAAATAGATAACGATAATCAGCAAACACGGAGAATCCCCCAAAATGAACGCTAACTCCAAGGCCAGCTAAAGCGCCTACATCAAGCCTTTTGTAGTTCGAATCTTTAAAATCGAAGTCTCTAACTTCCACATCAGAGTCTCCATTAATTATAGTAGTTTCTTCCTCTTTTCCGTTTAATGCAAATCCAAAGTTTGGACCCAATAAGAAATTTACTTTGAGGTCTTCACTTCCGAATTTGATCTTTGCCAAGATAGGCACTTCCAGGTATGAAAATTTCTCAACAGTCTCTCGGGTGAAATTCACACCACCTTCCTGAAAATCAGAAACTGATTTTTTGCCGCGTTGAATGAATTCCAGCTCTGGCTGAATACCAAAAAATTCGCTTACTACAAATTCAGCATACACCCCGGCACTCAGGCCTGTAATATTTTCAACCTCAAAACTATCCAGAACATTACCTTTAATACTCTGGCTTGCGAAATTTACCCCGCCGCGCACACCGATTCCGACCTGCGCATTCATCGACCCTGCTATTCCGGTTAGAAATAGCACTGCCCAAAACGTTAGTTGCCTCATCTCTTATGTAGTTTTCTTTTTTACCGCGGCAAAGTTGCGTTAAATATCAACGCAGCGAAATCATGGTAAATGGGGATTTTGGTATGTTGCTTATGGTGCATATGAGGCTTGTAGCTCGTTGGCTCGTAACTCGTAACTCGTTAGCTCGTTTCTCGTGGCTTGGGGGCGAAAGGGTGAAGTTTTTTGTAAACTTTTTTATTCGTTTTGATACCTTTTTGGGAAAAATGGTACTAAAAGAATAAAACCATGGAAGTTGAAAAGTTGGAAATTTTTAGAATAGCAAGAGAGGTAAGTATTAAGGTTCATAAACTTAGCTTGGAAAAACTGCCTAAACATGAAATGTATGAAACGGGAAGCCAGATCAGGAGGTCAAGTAAGTCTGTTAGAAGCAATATTGTTGAAGGGTATGGAAGACGGAAATAATCTTCCGATTGGATTAGATTTTTGATTTATGCTCAAACTTCAAATGATGAGACCTTGGATCATTTAAATACCCTTTTTGAAACAGGATCTTTGCAAGACGAATTGCTGTATTTAGAATTAAAGGATCTCATAGATAAATTGGGTCGGAAATTAAATCTCTTTAGGAAAAGGATTGAAGGGAGATGAAAGGCATTTAAAATTTCGATTTTATCCCAAACCATTTTTTATTTCTAAAAAATGGTTTTCAGGCTTCAGTTCTTTGCTTTTATTGAGTTTGGTGGAATTTTCACCCCGACCCCCTCAATGGGGAGGCAAAAAGCTCGTTGCTGGCGACGCCAGCAACGAGCCCCGAGCAACGAGCCCCCGAGCAACGAGCCCCCGAGCAACGAGCCCCGAGCAACGAGCCCGAGCAACGAGCCCCCGAGCAACGAGCCCCCGAGCAACGAGCCCCCGAGCAACGAGCCCCCGAGCAACGAGCCCCCGAGCAACGAGCCCCCGAGCAACGAGCCTACCAAATCCTCACCACTTCCTTCTTCTTCATCTCCTCACCATCCTTCACTTTGAAAGCTTCATGGAAGGCAGGAGTGTTAGAAAGGGTACCATTGCAACAGTGGATGCCTGGGGAGTGTGGGTCGGTTTTGATGCGCTCCAACAATACCTCGTCGCGGTATTTTGCTCTCCAGATGCGGGCGAAGCCCATGAAGAATCTTTGTTCTGGAGTGAATCCGTCGATTTTGCCGGGACGGCCGGTTTCTTTCATGTGCAATTGTAAGGCGTCATATCCCATAGCAACTCCGCCAAGGTCGGCAATGTTTTCGCCTAGGGTCAATTGGCCGTTTACGTGTACGGAATCCAATACGGTGTAGCTGTCATATTGCTCCACTACCTTTTGAGCCAATGCATCAAATTTTTCACGGTCTTCTTTGGTCCACCACATTTTCAGGTTTCCTTCTGCATCGTATTGGCTTCCCTGATCGTCGAATCCGTGGGTGATTTCATGGCCGATAACCGCACCGATAGCGCCATAATTTAAAGCATCGTCAGCATAGAAATCAAAGAAAGGCGGCTGCAAAATTCCTGCTGGAAATACAATCTCATTTCTGGTAGGAGAGTAGTATGCATTTACAGTCGGAGGCGACATGCCCCATTCGTTTGGATCAACCTCTTTACCGATTCTGTTCAACTGGTAATCATTGTCAAAAGCATTGATGGCTCTTAAGTTGCCTATCAAATCGTCTCTGCTGATTTCCAAACCGGTATAATCTCTCCACTCATCCGGATAACCAATTTTGTAATTGATGGCATCCAGCTTTTTCAAAGCTTCCTGCTTGGTTTCTTCGCTCATCCAATCCAGATTTTTGATGCGGATACGGAAAGCAGAACGAAGGTTCTCAATCATGACCACCATGCGCTCCTTCGCTTCAGGTGGGAAAGTTTTGGCTACAAATAATTTCCCTAAAGGCTCTCCAAGGTTACCATCAACTACCCTCTGCATTCTTTTCCATCGTGGATTGATTTCTTCAATTCCTCTTAGGGTCTTTTGGAAGAAGTTAAAATCTTCATTTACAAATTCCTCACTCATGTAATCGGAGGTGTTAGAAATCATTTTCCACTTGAACCAGGTGGCCCATTCTTCAGGACTGAAATCACCCAACATACGATCAAACATCGCAATGAATTCAGGCTGGTTCACAATAATGTAATCCGCCTGGGTTGCTCCTCTGGTTTCCAAATAATCTTTCCAATCGATGTTGAAGGTCATTTTTGAAAGATCCTCCAAGGTCATTTTATTGTAGTTCTTCTCTGGATTTCTGTTTTGAACCGGTGTTCTTTGAGCAGATGCAAACCTTTTCTCCATTTCGAAAACTGTGCTTGCATTTGACTTGGCTTTTTCCTCATCCAATCCAGCTAACTTAAACATGTTGCTGATGTGCTCAAGATAGGCTTCTCTTATCTTTTCAAATCGAGGATTTTCATCCAAATAATAAGAACGGGAAGGAAGAGAAGTTCCTCCCTGCCACATTTGAGCGGCATAAATTTTTGAATTTTTAGGATCAGGATTTACAAAAAAGTAAAAAGGAGTAGAAAGGCCCCATTTCTGATATTGAGCAATTGTATGGGTAATGTCTTCGATGGATTTGATTTCATCCAGCTTGTTGTATTCCTCCTTGATGGCATCAAAGCCCAGTTTATTGATGGTTACAGAATCCATTGCTGAATAATACAAGTCACCTACCAATTGCTCCTCAGTTCCTTTTTTGTGTTGAGCAGCGGCTTCTTTTTCACAAATTTCCTTTAAAATGGTGCGGTTGCGCTCCATGATTTCAGAAAAACTGGCCCAACGACCTTCCGTTGCAGGAATTTCTGTGTTTTTAATCCAGGTGCCATTTACATGATGATAAAAATCGTCATTGGCTTTCACTGAATTGTCAAAATTATCCATTTCCAATTGGGCGCTTACTCCAAATGGAATAAGAAAAAGGCCCAGCAAGATTAAATTTTTCACCTTCATAATATATATTAGACTTTATTATAAAATGGTCGATACCAGTGGAGTGAGCACCGCTGGTATGATTTGATTAGAACCCGGCGAAAATAATAGAAAACCCACAGTTTTAAGAAAGATTTGAAACCATTGGTTACAATTGGGCTGCAAGGAGACTTTTTTAAAAACCTAAAACATCTGACATGCCAAAAACACCTTTCTTACCATGAAGCCAATGGGCTGCTTCCAGGGCTCCTTGCGCAAATCCCTTTCTTGAAAAGGCAGTGTGTTTGATGTCAATTTGATCTATCTCCGAAACGTAGGAAACCTCATGGGTGCCCGGAACATTTTCTTCTCTTTTTGAAATGATCGGAAGCACCTGAGCATCATCTGAAGTTTCATTTTTCCAGGAGCTTTTTCTTTTTAAAGCATGGATAATCTGTTCGGCAAGAGTAATAGCTGTCCCGCTTGGCGCATCCAGTTTTTGAGTATGGTGTATTTCTTCCATTTTTACATCATACTGGCTCTGCTTGTCCATTAAGGCGGCAAGGGTTTTGTTTAAATTGAAAAACAAATTCACTCCAATGCTGAAGTTAGAAGCATAAAGGAAGGCACCATTTTTTTCTTTGCAAAGCGCATCAACTTTCGGCTTTTTATCCAGCCATCCTGTGGTTCCACTAACCACAGGTACACCTGAATTGAGCGCTAAACAAATATTTTCAAAAGCATATTCCGGATGAGAAAAATCGATGGCAACATCGGCTTTTTGAAGATTCTCCATGGTAAGTCCACCCAAATCATCTGCAGTAATGCGTAGTACGATTTCATCGCCGCGCTCCAAGGCCAATGCTTCAATGGCTTTTCCCATTTTTCCGTATCCAATCAATGCTATTTTCATCCGTTCCTTTTTTAAATAATTTCAAACAAAGGTAAATTTTCAATGCAAATAGCCTCGCAAATCAGACCCTATTAATGGATTCAATGATGTAAAGTGGACGATTTTTAATCTCGTGATAAATATTACTCAAAAAAATTGTAATCAAATAAAGGTTTAAAAAGGTAATAGAGAAGAAAATTGAAATAGCCACGATGGTAAATGCCCAACCTGACAGCGCTTCCTGAGGCGTTCCAAAGATGTCTGTATGCCAGATTTTTACCATAAATGCATTGACAATTACAATGGCTGCAATCAAGACGGATACCAGAAATATCCATAAGGAAAGGCTTCGTAAAAAAGTGGTGAAAGAAGTAATTGCAACAAGACTGGTGCGGAAATTTTCACTAAACGATTCTTCAGGTGGTTCAGGAGCTGCTTCTAGTTTTAAGGAAGCCGTGGGAAAACCGACAATAGAATAAATTGCCTTCATAAAACGAAGGTTTTCCCGCAGTTTGAGTAAACTGTTCAATGCCCTTCTTGAAATAATCCTCGTATCCAGAGCATCCGGATCCACCCTGAGTTGGGAATAGGAGTGAAGTATTTTATAAAAAAAATTCCTAAAGGCGGACTGTAATCCCTTTTGTTTTCTCTTTTCACTTTTTAAATAAACGATATCAAATCCCTCCTGTGTTTTTTGATAAAGTTTTGAAATCATTTCAGCATGATCATGCATTTCCAAACCAAAGACCAGGCTGTAATCTCCATTGGCACGATCCAAACCTGCAAGGATGGCGTGATTGCGATTTACGGGATTGGACAATTTTAAAAGGAAAATATTCTTTCTAATGTCAGGAGGTATCTGGCTCCAGTCAAAATTGCGAAGCCGGTTTTCTATATTTTGAATTAAAATGATTTCAAAATCAGTAAAACTTTCCATCAGATGATTGCCCACATTTTGTAGGTAAACCTTCAAAACATCCCAGTCTCCGGGGTGTTGAATAACGGCAATGGTACTAATGAAAACGGGCTTCAAATTAGAAATTTTCAAATTTGGTTCAAATATTGAACCAAGTGAATACAGTCGGCTATTTTGAGCTTTTTTAAATGTTTAAAATACTGGTTTGAAGTATGATTTTTTGAGTTTTATATATTAAAAAAAGCATACTTTGTGCCCCGGCTTTTGATTAATGAATTATAATCCGCGAAACTCAGATGTCTAAAACCTATCCATTTTTCCGCCAATTGGATGAAATGGACTGTGGGGCTGCCTGCCTCCAGATGGTAGCTGCATATCACCAAAAGAAGTTTCCGCTTCCTTATCTTAAACAACTTACCCATACCACTACCGAGGGTGTTTCTTTATTGGATATTTCAGAAGCAGCAGAAAAGATCGGGATGCGTTCCCTTGCTGTAAAGGTGACTTATGAGCAGTTGAAAAAGGAAATTCCCTTACCTGCCATCATTTTTTGGGAAGGGTACCATTTTGTCGTAGCATATGAAGTCGATGATGAAAAAGTTGTGCTTGGAAATCCGGCTGCTGAAAGCATCATTACCCTCACTAAGGAAGAATTTATTTATAGTTGGCAGGAAGAAGAGGGGCTAGAGGCCAAGGGTATCTTGTTGGTTTTGGAGCCTAAACCTGAGTTTTTTAGGAAAGAAACCGAACCCAATGAGACCAGTGCCGGGCGATACATATGGGGAGGTCTTAAAAGGTTTAGACCTCTGTTTGGGCAGATTTTCCTGGGAGTATTGCTGGTGAGTTTGCTGCAATTTGCTATCCCTTTTTTGATAAAGTCTATCGTTGATATTGGAATTGACCAAAAGAATTTCAATTTCGTTTGGATGGTCGTAGCTGGCATGGCGGTCTTGTTGATCAGCCAGGTTGCATTGGAATACATTCGGGGTGCTCTTTTGAATTATATTGGTACGCATTTGAATATTACACTACTGACCGATTACCTCGTCAAGGTGATAAGGCTTCCGGCCAAATATTTTTACCGCTTCACTACGGGTGACCTGATGCAAAGGATGACGGACCATGACCGATTGGAAAAACTATTACATTCATCGGCTTTGTACTATATATTTTCGGTTTTGACCTTCTTTTTGTTCAGCATCATATTATTGATTTACGATTGGAGGGTATTTGCCATTTTTCTGATTGGTTCGTTGATTTACCTTTTTTGGGTAAGGACTTTTTTAAAAAAGAAAAGAGAGCTCAATTTTAAAAAATTTGAACAAGAGGCTGCGAGCCATAATTACCTGTTGGATATTTTTCAGGGAATTCAGGACATCAAGCTATTCCAGGCCGAACGCCAAAGAAGGTGGAGTTGGGAAAAAATTCAAGCCAGACTATTTCATATCACCAACAAATCACTGGAACTAGAATTGCTTCAATCGAGAGGTGCCTATTTTATCAATGAATTTAAAAATCTGGCCATTGTCGGAATGGCTGCCTATGCTGTTATAGATGGTGAAATGACTCTGGGAATGATGTTGGCGACCATGTATATTTTAGGGCAATTGAATGCTCCGGTCAATGCTTTGGTCGATTTTTTTGCCGTCTATCAGGATACGACCATCAGTCTGGAAAGATTATCGGAAGTGGAGTTTTTAGAAAATCAAAAATCCCAAGAACTTCAGCTTACTATTCCTGCAGGAGAAATTCCATTAAAGCTTGAGGAGGTCAGTTTTCAATATGGTGGTTCCGGTTCTGCAAAAGCATTGGATAAGGTAGATCTACAGGTTCCTTTGGGAAGGACAACTGCAATTGTTGGTGCCAGTGGAAGTGGTAAAACGACCTTGTTAAAGGTCCTTTTAGGATTGTTGGAACCTACCGGAGGTGCAGTTTATTTAGGAGACACCAAGCTGGCGGAAATTTCTGCTGACATATGGTTGGACAGGGTTTCTGCTGTGCTGGACGATGGCCATATTTTTAACGATACCATTGAACGAAATATAGCCTTGGGAAGGGAATTGCTGGATGAAAACCGATTATTGGAGTCTATTCGAATGGCCAATCTTCAAGAGTTTATGAATGCCCAGCCCTTAGGTGTGAAAACAGTGATAGGGGAGGGTGGTACCGGATTGAGTCAGGGAATCAGACAAAGATTATTATTGGCCAGAGCCTTGTATAAAAAATCAGATTATCTCTTCCTGGATGAAGCGACCAATGCATTGGATACCTACAATGAAACGGTCATCATGCAAAATATCCGGGAAGCAAATGAAGGAGCAACTATTTTATTAGTAGCCCATCGACTTTCAACCATTCAATTTGCCGATATCATCGTGGTAATGGATCATGGGAAAATTTTGGAAATAGGCAGCCATGAAGATTTGTATTCAAAAAAAGGAGCTTATTTCAATCTGGTTCGAAAACAAATGAAAATAGGTTGATACCTTTCGATATCAACCTATTTTGGCGGTATGTAGTATGCGGTATGCGGTTTGCGCTATGCGGTGTTCGCTATTCGGTATTAGCTGTTCGTATTTTTAAAGGCCTCGTAAACCGTAAATCGTAAACCGTAAATTCCTAAAGAAGGAAATCTCCTATTGTAACCCAACGGCTTTCTCATAACCCGGAAATTGCCTCCAATGCCACTTTCCAATAATTTCACCATTCTTTAAAAGAACGATTCCGGGATTTGAACGGACAATGGTTTTTAGCAAAATGTCATCAGCGGTATAAAACGGAATGTCTGTTCCGCTAGCTGCCTTGAAATCTTCAAATTTCTTAGGATCTGCGTAAGCCGATACGACAAATATTTCCTGATTATTTTTCTTAGCCTTACTTACCAAAGGATTTACAACGGCCATATATCGATCCAGAATATATTGGTCAAATTTGTAATTGTCTACCGATTCTTCTCTTGGTTCTGACAATTCAAAAGATTCTACAATCTGGAAACTATCCTGAAATCCTTCAACCGCTACTGTGTCTGTCATCCAGGAAGTATCGCGGACGGTTTGGGTGCCGGATTCAATTTCAAATGGAAGTTTATAACTAACCAACATGAAACTATATTCAGGATTAGAAAGTATCGTTTCGGTCACATCTTCACCTTGAAGGTTGCTTACTTCAAAGTCTGAAATCTTGGTATGTTTTACCTCGGGCTCAGAACGAACCTGTTCCAGATTCCATTCTTCTTTTGGATAACTTTTGAATTCTTTCATGTATTGGTCAAAAGGTAATTCAACTACCTTTCCGGTTTCCTTGTTAGTCATTTTATAGGCCAACACCTCAACATTTGCCTCTGCTTCCATCTCCAGTTCTTTCCTTTCACGAATATTTTGTCCTTCATAAAAAGGTCTGAAGTCAACGGGAGGAAGGTTCCACATATAGTTATTCAAACAGAAAACGGTCAATCCAAAAATAGAAACATAGGTGATAGCTGTTCTGAATCGAGTCGTAAACAGCTCATGCATGTCTTTATATCTAAATACAAAATACAAGGCAGGCAATAATAATACGAGGTCTTTATAGAATGAAATCTTCGGCTCCAATACCAGGAAGTCACCAAAGCAACCGCAATCGGTCACCTTCATATTGGTGGCCACATACTCTGTCCAGCCTCCAAAATCAAAGAAATTGACGCCTTGTGGTACATAACCGGTCAGATAAGTAAATCCTGTAAGGAAGGTGAAGAACACTACAAGCAGTAGAAACATCCAACTCGTAAGTTTGGGTCTGCTTCCTAAAATCAACATGATGCCTAATACTATTTCAAAGACAATCATGATGACAGAAAATACTACCGAAATGTTGGAAAGTGCCGGGAACATAGGTGCAATGAAGCTCATCCAGGTATCGGCAAATGTAGATTCAAACTCTGCAAAATATTGTTCCATTTTGTAAGCAGTTCCCAGCGGATCGACTGCTTTTACAAAGCCGGAAAAAATAAACAGGATACCTGTAAAGTTTTGAAAGAAGGTCATCACCCAGCTCTTGTGTTTTTTAAAAACAAGGCCAATAACCAGGGTAAGTATCAAGGCGCTTATGCCAATCCAAAGTACTAAGGTACCGAGTGTCATATAGAAATGCGTTTAATTTGAAAATAGGGCATGCATTGCCTGCAAAGATGCTAAAAAAGTTCTCAAGATTTAAAGTGATTCCTAGTTAACAAATTTGCAGGTAAAAGTTTGACCTGCCCGTTAACATTCTAACAATAATTGTTAAGTGGCAGTTAATGAAAAAAGCCGGTTGCTAGTGCAGCCGGCTTTTTTTTCGCTATTCGCTATTCGCTATTCGCTATTCGCTATTCGCTATTCGCTGTTCGCTGTTCGTTTTTAAAGGCTTCGTAAATCGTAAACCGTAAATTTTCAAATACTAGGCGAATATCTCTTCCCACAAGTTTTTCTACTTGTAAAAAGGGAAATTCCCATCAAGGAACTAAAAGATAGAAGAAACCTTTCTAAAATGCTCGAAGTCTATGACGAAAAGCCGGATTTGTTATAAAGGGATCAAAAAAGGGAACCTGATTGAAAGGTTCCCTTTTTTGATAGTACAAATAGTTTGTGGGGTAATTCCCGGTTTCGCTATTCGCTATTCAAGAAGGCCTCGTAAACCGTAAATCGTAAACCGTAAAATTATAAAGCTTGTAAATTGAATAAACCCCATCAAGACTTTATAAATCTTTCAACGTAACTCATGTTATCTTTTTGAACTTTCAATTGATACATTCCGGCATTTAATTGAGAAGTATTCAAAGCAGATTGTCCGGATTGTAAAACACCTTTTTGAACGATTTTGCCATAGGTGTCGAGTATGATATATGGACTTTCAATCAAATCAAATTCACTATTTATAAATATCTCACCATTGGTTGGATTTGGATAAAGGCTCAGTTGACCATTGATTACTTCAGGGTTTCTGCTGGAAACCATTTCGTTTAAGTTGAATTTATAATTCTCCGTAACATAATAAGAAGGACCATTTGCCTCTCTTGTCACGCCATTGATTATATAAATTTCACCATTTAACAAAAACGAAGCGGGTGCCCATCTTGAATATCCTGGATGTGGAGGTAAGACATTCCATGCATCCTGAATAGGGTCATATTCCCAAAATTCTCCGGTGACCATGGCTCTGTGTGATTCATCCTCACCGCTGAGAATATATCCTTTTCCATTGAAGGAGAACTGAGTTCCTGCTACTCTTCCCTGTCCAGGTAAATTTGAAACCTGCAACCAGCTGTCGTCAGCAGGGTCATAACGATACCAGTTGTTTGAAATAAATCCAGGTCCATGACCGAAACCTGTGAATACATATTCTTCGATTGAAAATTGAAATGGATGGTGTCTTATCTGACCTGGGAAACCTCTTTTTTGTGACCAGGTGTCGGTCTCAATATCATACTCCCACCAATCATTAAGATTTGAATTTTCTCCACCGCCCATTCCTACATATATCTTGCCGTTGTTGGCAACCATTGCAGGGTGAATTCTTGTTTCACAAGCGCAAAAGGCTAATTGAGTCCAGGATTCATCAACGGGATCAAAGACCCAAAGGTCATTCAAATAGTCTCCATTCACGTCATTTCCGAATCCCATATATGCTTTTCCATTATAAACATCACCGATTCCATAACCTCTACCCACTCCCGGATAATCAGGCATCTGGATCCATTCGTCCAGTTGAGGATCATATTTGAACATTTCCTTCCTATTGCCTTCGGGACTGTTTCCTGCAACGATGTAGCCATAATCACCGATGCTAAATGCAAAGGAATGATGGGTTTGAAAATCAGAAGGTAAGCTGGCGATTTGCTCCCACTCCATACTTTGAGCAGTGAGGAAGAATGTTGAAAGGCTAAGAGAAAAAATTAGTAAGTTTCTTATCATTTTTATTTTGGTTTAGATGATTCGTAACCCTAAAAATGCTAAGCAGTTCTCAAATTTGTGTTAGAATAACATTAGAAAAGCCATATTTATAGGTGAAAGGTCATTCTAAATGCATTTCCATGTAATATAAGTCCAGCCCCGGAGCCCAAAAATCTTTTTTTGTGTATTGAAGGGTAAATCCCATTTTTTGATAAAATTCAAAGGCAGTTTGGGAAGTACGACAAATGATTTTATCAAACTTATTCTGATTTTTAATGAATTCAATCCTGTGGTTTACCAATGCAGTTCCATATCCTTTTCTCTGAAAATTTGGAGCAACAGCGGCCCAGCTTAATACTCCTCCCGTCCCATCTTTGGTATAGTTGATACCTCCTGCTGCTACAAGGATTCCTTTGTCTAAGACTACAAAATAATCTTCTTTCCCGTCCACCAAATATTCTTTCAACATGGTGATTTCTTCCTGGGCAAAATGTTCGGGTACATTGGCTTGAAATACCTGAATAGTAGCTTCGAAATGTTGGTCCGTATAGGGTAGGATTTTCATTTTTTTTTAAAGGGTATACAAGGGAATTGGGAAAAAAGTTCCGTGGGGAATTTTGGATTGGGGGTTTGGGAGATGGGGGGAGTGATTTTTGATTTTTGATTTTAGGTTTTGGATTTGGATTTTAGATTTATTGGTTTTTGAGGTTTGGAATAGGCAATGTCAGTTAGTTAAGAGAATGTAAAGTGAAATTCATTAAAATATCTGAGTTGCGGTCGTTGCGCAAAACCTTGGAGGACGTAGCGTGAACCAAAAATATTAGGAATTGAAATATAAAAGTTATTGAATTACATCCAATTATGTTTTTAAAAAACAAATTACTTTACTGGAGTCGATGGAGACTCTCTGATAGACCCACGTTTGACTCACGCCTTTTCTTTACTTAATGAAATTGCGGGATGGGATGAAAAGTGCATTTAATTTCCTGATTTGATTAATTTTTGAGTTTATCTACCTGCACCTATTGTCATTCTATCCCAAACCATGCCTTCCGAAGACTTAGCATTCGCCACGGTTGTTTTGGAAATTCCAGACTGGGATGGTGCCTTTCATGGATGAACAATCGGGTGCTATACAACCAGATATTACTAACCAGTATTCGGAACTTCATCAGTTAATTCGTAAACAAAAAGGAATTGATAAGCGCAACTTTCTCCACTTTCATGACCTGAAGAATTTATGTCAAAATAAAAATAGGTATGGGTTCCTTTTGTATAAGGTTTGGTTTTTAAATTCTCCGTTTTGGACACCTGTAACATCTTGCTATTTGGTCTTGCTCGCGCATAATTGTAAGGGCCACCACCACTGATCATATAAACCCATTTTTCCATAATTGGTTTCACCTAATAAAGAAGAATAACCACCATCACTGGAGCCGGTTTCATATAGGCTTCTCGCCAGGGATTCGTTTGGCACTCTTTACTCATGGCGCGAACAAAATAATTCCGACCCATAGGTTTCATTAGCCTTTAAAACCGCCATGTCCCTGTCGAAATTGAATTTAAAATCCGTTTTTCTTCGCAGCCATTATTGTATTTGGTTGTAACTTCCAACATTCCACCTTTAGTTATCAACTTGGACTTTGCTTGGTTTTTTATCGCCGGCATTCAATGGCTTGTGGTAGATTTCTTTTAGTACAAGGGTGTTCACCTGTTGCGCTGATGTAGAAAAACTAAAAACGGCAAGGATAAGGCATGCAAGGAGTTTCTGTTAGGAGTATTAGGTTAAAAATGAGCTCCTTGGTTTTGGGATTCTATAAAGATAAGAAATTTTTTTACAAGTTTCTTATATTCAAAGTGTTAGGAGGAACTTTTGCTTGCATATATCTTCCTGAAAATATCCTCCAAAACCACCGGATCCTTTTAAAATAAACATGATGGGTCGAGATTCCTTTTTTGTGATTTTCCATGGCTGTTACTTCAATTGATTTCACATTTCCTCCTGGTGGTTTAGATGCGCCGTGCAATCCAAGTCTATTTCTTCCATGCACGATTTTTGACATTTTTAAAAGTCTTTTTTGGTGGGTGTAGATGTAAATGGAATCTGCTTTTTTGTGGAAGTTCTTTCAATGCAGTTTCAAAAACATCCGAATCTAAATCTGCTCCGGGAAAAGATTTTTCAAAATGGATTTTCTTCTTTGAAACTTGAAAATGCACCTTGAAATATTCGATGACCATCGAATAGCACAAAACGTAATTGAAATTATTATTTTTAAAAGAAAAACTCAAAAGCTCAAGAAATGCTTTTACCTATTTGGGGGCCTTGTGCCAGCTCTTTTTATAAGAAAGACTTGCTCCATGCCATTCTATGCTGATGATTTTTTCAATCCCTTTCAAACTGCCCCAATTTTTTTAAGGAATCATGGTGATAAGGTGGAAAAGAACCCCAAAACGAATGAAAGTAGAATAGAGTGGAGGTAGGTTTATTTTTGAAAAAGAAAATCAAAAACCTGCTTAGAATCTACTTGTCGAGGCTATATTTCTGGATTGGAATCTTTTTTAAAGACCCATTCAAATATTTTCCAACGACGACCTTATCCTCTTTTAATTCTATGAAATACTGAGGAACTGCTTTTTCCGCGAAAGCTGAAAAATGGAAAAAAACCAAAAAAAAACAAAAGAAATTAGTCTTCATAAACACACATCCAGAATTAGGACCATGCTAATAATGCTTAAAAATATAGTTTCTCAGCAAACCAGGCCAAAGAAAAATAATTCCCGTAAACCGTAAACCGTAAACCGTAAGAAACCGTAACCCGCTCCTATTGCTTCATCAATCTTTGCGTAACCTGCTTTCCCGGGAATTTCATTTTTATAAAATAAATACCTGGTGCCCAGTCGCTGGTTTGTATTTGAAAAAGGTTTTGACCTCGATCCGTTTCTTGGTTGGATTGTTGAACCAATATCCCATTTGCATTCACAATTTCAATTTCAACCGGAACAGCATTTTCTGTCGTGATGGAAAGATTGGCTTGTTCCTGTTGTAAAGGATTTGGATAAATCCTGGCTTCAATACCCTGATAGAATCCTACAAAAACCTGATCAGAATACTCAAATCTTCCATCAAAATCGACCTGACGGAGACGATAATAATTTTCTCCTGTTCCGGGCTTGAGGTCAATAAATTGATAAAAAGAAGTAGATTGGGTTGAGCCTTTACCTTGCACCATACCTATAGTTTCCCATACGCTATCTTCCACAGCCCTTTCAACTTCGAAATAATCATTGTTCAGCTCGTTGGCAGTACTCCAGGTTACCTGAACCTCACTATCATTTTGTGAAGCATCAAAACTGATTAATTCGACTGGTAGGGTAGGAGAAAGATAAGTGTAATCAAGACATTCAATGTCCAGCGATTGAATGCCTACGCAGCAACTTGGGTTCATATTCGCAGCTCCATTGCTGGTATTGATGTGTCCAAATCCCAAAGCATGGGTCATTTCGTGGGTCATCATCAGGTCATAACTGCTTCCTGAACTACAAAGACAGGCTCCTACACCATTGTTGACGACTACATATCCATATCCGGCATTGTTCCAGGGCATTCCATCCCACATATGCGTGCTTGAAAACCAATAGAGTCCTCCAATTGCCAGGGTGCCTGAGCATCCGGACAAATTTGGTATTTCACTACACGGATCGTTGAATTGAATTGTAATGCTTCTTGTACCATAATTACTGGCCACATAAGAAGTAAACTGGCTTCCATTAGCGCCACTGCTACAATCCGGTGTAAAGGTATGGGTACCACCATCCGTTATATTGATTCCATCGTAGTTGGTGTTAATCAATGAAATCGCATTCTGGATTTTTCCGATCACCGATGCACATGAGGGATCGCCACCTGATGTATAAAAAACAGGCAAGGCAGTCGGGAAACTATTCCATCTGGGATAAGGTGCTGAACCACTTAGATAGGTACAATGCGAAGGGGGAGTGCCTCGATTTTCCAATTCAAAGGAATGAATTGAATGTTCAGTTTTTACGAGATCCTGGTTCCATTTTTTTCCTTCCTTAAGTATGTCTTTTAAATGTTGGAAAAGATCCTTTTTGGAATAAACTAGTAATGGTTCAGCATTTTTTCCCTGAGCAGTTTTGTGTACAAAAACCTCTGCACCCAGGTCGAATGGAACCAAAACACTTTTATTATTTCTAAAATGTTCTTCAAAGGCACCATAAGAAAGGAACATTGGTTTCCAATCTCCAAAATCATTTTTAGAAAGAAAAAGCAAATAGTTATTTCCTTCCAACAATTCGAGGTCACCCCAAACAATAGATTCTATCTCCGAATTTTTCTTGTGAAGGTTTTGAATTTCAATGATATGTCCTTGCTGAAGTGGGCCTTTTATGGATTCTAAAATTTCCAGTTGAGACCGGAATCTGGTTAAATCACCTTGTAAAGCTTCAAAATTCTGATGGTTGTGAACATAAACAACGGCTTCAGCATTTAAAGCCATTTCGCCCAGATTTTCGAAGGGTACAATGGTAGTGGCAAGGCCAGTAAGGGAGGAAAAAACTATGATTAGCGCGCATAGTTTTACCCTGGTAAAAATGTGCATTTTCCTGTGATTAATGAGTGAAACAAACTTGCGCTAAAGTGAATTTGGTCCTAATAGGGCGAGATGAGGGTGTAAAGATAAGTAAAACTGATAGGTTATATGTGATATTTTGATATTTAATATTTTAGGAAAAAATAATTTCAATCTTATGTCATTTTATGGGCAAGTGGGTTTTGGATCAAAGGCTTCCAGATTAATTCCTGTTTTAATATTTGGATAATATACCTCTTAAAAATTCCATTTACCTTGTGCAGCCTTTCCAATTAGCCGGCCAGTATTTTATTTTTAAAAGCAAAGAACATATGTACAAAGGACTCATTTTCGATATGGACGGAACCATGGTCGACAACATGATGGTACACCATCGTGCCTGGCAGAAGAAATTGGCTGAACTTGGGCTTGATATGACTATTGAAGAAGTCAAAGAGAAGATTCATGGAATCAACGAAGAGATTTTGGAAAGACTATTTGGAGATAGATTTACCAAAGAAGATCGCAAGCGAATTGCCTGGGAGAAGGAGGCAGCATATCGCGAAATATTCAAACCTGAACTGAAATTGATCCCAGGTTTGGACGTCTTTTTAAATAAAATGAAGACTGAAAACATGCCCATGGCCATTGGTACCGCGGCTCCTCCTGAAAACGCAAATTTTGTAATAGAAGAGCTCCAACTTCAGGATTATTTCAATGGTGTTTTTCATGCCGGAAGTGTAAGCAAAGGCAAACCGGACCCCGAGATATTTGAAAAAGCAGCTGCATCAATGGGTCTTAAAGCTTCGGACTGCCTCATTTTTGAAGACAGTGTTACGGGAGCGGAGGCAGTCAGGAGAGCTGGAGCACATGCGATTATCGTGACCACTACTCACCTAAGAGAGGAATTCGATCATTTTCCTCATATCCAAAAGTTTATTCGGGATTTTGTGGGGTTGGAGATTTGAGGAGTGTTTTTTAGAATGATTTTTTAATTGATATCAACTAAATTCCTCTATTTCAAATTGAATTCTATTTTCGACTAATCCTTCCAAATAACTCCTACTTTTTTTCTTTTTGATAAACCTCTCAATTTTCATTGCTATTTTCTGATTAGGAACTTCCAACGACCAAGCCAAATCCCAAGGCCGGTATCTGGAAGTAAAAGAAGTCTCAGAAATGTGATTGTGAAATTCTAATCTGGTAGTAATGTCGGAAGTTTGTCCGATATAAAATTTATCGAACCCTGTAGAGTACAGGATGTAAACGTGGTACATGATGAGTGTTTTAGTTTTCGAAATTGATTTAAACAGCAAAGGCCCGGTCAAATGACCAGGCCTTTTGCGCCTCCTCAAGGACTTGAACCTTGGACCTACGGATTAACAGTCCGCCGCTCTAACCAGCTGAGCTAAGGAGGCAATTCTTTTTCCAAAGTCAGATGGTTAATGTAGGAAAGATAATTGAATCTTGGTCCTACGGATTAATTCCGAACGCTTTCGGAACCGCTCTAACCAGCTGAGCTAAGGAGGCATATTTTTTAAGGCTCTGTATTAACTTGATTTTTAAAATAAGGTTTCGTTTGAAACTTAAAAAAATCAACTTTTTTTAGAGCTTAAGAATAATATTTTTGCACTAATCTTTTTCCTTTGAAAAAGCGCTTATCATTAAAGCGGGGCAAAAGTAAGTCAATCAAAATAATTGTGCAATATTTGCCCCTCAAAATTTTTTAAATTTTTTTCGCATGAGTTTATTAACCGTTGGTACTGTTGCATTTGACGCAATTGAAACGCCTTTTGGAAAGGCAGATAAAATAGTCGGAGGGGCTGCAACTTACATCAGTTTGGCTGCTTCTTACTTCAAAAATGACGTAAAACTGGTTTCTGTTATTGGAGACGATTTTCCGGAAGCAACCTTAAATGACCTTAGAAAAAGAAATATAGATCTGTCAGGTTTGCAGGTAAAGGAAGGTGAAAAGTCATTTTTCTGGTCTGGTAAGTACCATTACAACATGAATGACAGGGATACTCTGGACACTCAATTGAATGTGTTGGCAGATTTTGACCCGGTATTGCCGGATGACTATAAAGACGCTGAATTTGTCATGCTGGGAAATCTAACTCCAGCCGTTCAAATGCGTGTGCTCGAACAAATGAACAACAAGCCAAAGGCAGTAGCAATGGACACCATGAACTTTTGGATGGATGTTGCTTTAGATTCTTTGAAAGAAGTGATAGGGAAGGTAGATATACTTACGATCAATGACGAAGAGGCAAAACAACTTTCCGGTGAATACTCTTTGGTAAGAGCTGCCCACAAGATTTTTGAGATGGGTCCAAAATACCTCGTTATCAAAAAAGGAGAACACGGCGCTTTGTTGTTCCATGAAGATGAAGTCTTTTTTGCACCGGCACTTCCCCTACAAGATGTTTTTGATCCAACCGGAGCAGGAGACACTTTTGCAGGTGGATTTATGGGTTGGCTTGCAAGAAGTGGCGACCTTTCTTTTGAAAACATGAAAAGAGCAGTGATTTACGGTTCTGTATTGGCTTCTTTCTGTGTAGAGAAATTTGGTATCGAAAGATTAAAAGAATTAACACTAGATGAAATAACTCAGAGATTGGATCGGTTTGTAAGGCTTACTCATTTTAGTGTTAAAAAACTGGATTAATACATGCGTACGATTTTGGTTACCGGAGCTACCGGGCAAGTTGGAAAGGAATTTCAATTTTTAGAAGAACATTATCCTCAGTTCAAATTCATCTTTGCAGGTAAATTTGAACTCGACATCACCAATCCTCAATATGTAGCTGATTATTTTAGAAACAATCGTTTCGATTATTTGATCAACTGTGCCGCCTATACTGCTGTAGATAAAGCAGAAGAGGAGCAGGAGATGGCAAGACAAATCAATGTTGAAGGTGTTCGCGAACTTGCTCAAAGTTGCCTGACCAGAAATATTCACTTTTTCCAATTGTCAACGGATTATGTTTATCACGGTGAAGAGCAAAAGGCTTTTACTGAAACTGATAAAACCAATCCTCAAAGTGTTTATGCAAAGACTAAACTGGAAGGAGAGAAAGTAGCTTTGGCTATTCATCCCATGACGACCATAATCAGAACGTCATGGGTTTATTCTACTTATGGCCATAATTTTGTAAAGACCATGCTTCGGTTATCTGAAGACAAGAAGGAGTTGAATATTGTAAATGATCAAATTGGTACTCCTACCTATGCTAGAGACCTTGCCAAAGCGATTTTAACCATCATTGATAAGGTCGAAAAGGAAGAAATTCCTAGCATCAAAATGCGTGGCATTTACAATTACAGCAATGAAGGCATAACCAACTGGGCTGAATTTGCTGAGGAAATTTTCAAAATTACAGGAAGAGATATAAAAGTAAATCATATCCCTACTTCGAATTATCCAACCCCGGCAAAGCGCCCTCCCTACAGTTACATGGACAAAAGTAAAATCAAAGAAACTTTTGGATTGGAAATCAGAGATTGGCGAGATGCTTTGGCTGATTGTTTGAAGGGAATGAAGGCTGAATAGAGCTTTACTAACGTTGGCCCGCCGCGGTGATAAATTAATCAATTCTGTAGGTAAATAATCCTTAGTCAAAAGCCAAAACTATGGTATTTTTAAAATAATGCTATTCCCAAGCCTATCCACACTCAAATCCTGCTCATCCTTCCATCCTTCCCATCCTGATTCAAACCATTGCATAAGCAGAAAATCTAAGTTTTAGTCCCCCATATTGAAAACGGCAGTTCAATTATCAAAAAAATTAAATCCGGAATTCAAAATTCAAAAATCTAAAATCAAAAATCCTTTTTCCCTCTCCTCCCTATCCCTTATCTCCTTACCTTCGCCCCATGAATTTGTTACCTGATATTCCTGCTGAGAAGGTGGAACGGTTTTTTATGGGCCTGGCCATTGTCCTGGCCATTCCGGCGCTGATGATTAATTTAGGTGTAATGGCCAATATCGATGATGAAGGCATTCGCTCGCTGGTTGCCCTGGAAATGGACTTGTCCGGTAACTTCATCGTTCCGACCATGCATGGCGCTTATTACTACAACAAACCGCCACTTTACAATTGGATTTTGTGGGTCTTCTTTTCCATGTTTGGCAACTTTGAAGAGTTTTCAGCGCGCTTGGTGACTGTTTTAAGCTTGGGAGGGTACGCAGCTACCGTTTATTACTTTTTTAAAAAAGAGTTTTCAAAAAAGACGGCCTTCCTGGCTGCTTTTATGCTGATAACCTGCGGTCGATTTTTGTTTTACGATTCCATGTTGGGGCTGATTGATACCTGCTTTAGTTGGGTCATTTTTACCCTCTTTATGTGGGTGTGGACTTATTTTAAAAAAGAAGCCTGGTGGAAACTGTTTATCGGAGTGTATGTACTGACTTCCCTGGCCTTTTTAATGAAAGGTCTACCTGCATTGGTTTTTACAGGATTCACGCTGCTTGCCTGGTTTATTTACAACAAGCGATTTTGGAAATTGCTTTCCCTACCACATTTTGCCGGATTGGGAGTTTTGATTGTAATGGTCGGAAGTTATTACCTGGCTTATCATCAATACAATGATTTGCTGGTTGTTTTTAAAACCCTGTTTAATGAGTCTTCGAAAAGGACAGTAATCGAATTCGGTTGGCAGGATACGGTCCTTCATTTTTTCACTTTCCCTTTCGAACAGGTGTATCATTTTTTGCCCTGGTCCCTTTTTGTGATTTTCCTTTTTCAAAAAGGTATGTTTCAAAAATTAAAGGCCCAACCTTTTGTGGTCTTTTTGAGCCTGATGTTCCTGGTAAATATTCTGGTGTATTGGAGTTCGGTTCAGGTTTATCCTCGCTATCTGTTGATGTTTCCACCACTTGTTTTTGGTGTCTTTTTATACGCTGCTCAAAGTTCCGAGCGCAATTGGCGTCATATCGGACTGGAATATTTGGTAGGAGGAGTTTTTAGCATTTTATTCATAGCTGCCTGGGTACCATTATTTACCGATGAGCTTGCCATGGTTTCCGGCCGTTGGTGGAAATCGGGTATTGTAAGTTTCCTTTTACTTGGACTAACACTTGCATTTTGGAAATACAAAGAGCAGCGCTGGTTGGTTTTTGTTTCAGTCTTGTTGACCATTCGATTGGCGTTTGACTGGTATGTAATACCGCATCGATTGGTTCATGATCGTGGTAGTGTGATGCGTCTGAGTTGTACCGAGACCATGCAGCAAAATGAAAACTACGATTGGAAAGTCTGGGACGGAACCCAGGTTGAACAATCACAATCTTTTTATCTCACCAGAGCCAGAAAAGCCATTATTCCCATCGATGCTGATGGAACTCCCGATGAAAATGCAGTGTACATTGTTGAGCCAAATTTTTATTTAGAAAATTATCGTTTAGACAGCCTCGGACGTATAGAAGCAAGACATGGTGCTTCCAAGTATTTGAAATACGGTAGAATAGTGCCGGTTAATTAAATGAAGTGACGAGTGACTAATTTCGAGTGACGAGTTTTTTTTCTCATCTGAAAAAGCGAAAAGCGAATACCGATCTTGAGGTTATTTCGATTTAAAAAGGATGCCAAGGATTTTAAGTTTTCCTATCGTTTTTTCTTTGGAAAGATTCGGTTCGTTTTGAATGATTTCGAAAGGCTGACCCCTTTTTAGGATTTTATTGCTGAATACATTGGAGGTAATTCCCCATTTAAAAAGAAACAATTCGCGTCCTCTGGACCTTTTGAGTTTTTTGGTCGATTTCGAACCAAAATGATATACCAGACTACTTCCTACTCCTTTGAAAATCCTCACACCGGCCTCATATAATTTTTTTGAAAAATCAGGATCGGAATACATCCCCGGGCTAAATTCTATACTAAGTCCTCCTACAGCATCCCAAAGGTCTTTGTGAAGCACATTGGGAGGCCAGGTACTTCCACTCCAGTCATTTCTGCGCAAGCTTGTATACTCCTGAAGCAGTTGCTCTTTTTTAAAAGTCTCAATAGAATCACCGTAATCCTTGACCACTACACAAGCATTGCCGGTATCGGTTGGTTCAATCATGGTAGCCGAAAGCATAAAGGATTTGGAAGGCATTTTTTGAATTTCCTTATCCAATTCTGTATCCCAATTGGGCAAAACCACCATGTCGTCATTGAGGTAAACAATGTAATCCGACTTTGCCATGCTTCTTGCAAGATTGAGCGCATAACAAATACCCGCATTTTCCCTTGAATGCAGGTAATCAATGTTACCCTGCGCTTCCAACCACTCCACTGTTCCATCTTTCCCCTCATTCACAAATACAATGATTTGAATATCCAACTCCGAATGTTCCTGTATGCTCGAAATGCAAAGCTTTAAATAATCCAAATTGTTCCAGGTAGGCAGTAAAATCGAAAACCTGTAAGAGTCCAGTGGAGATTTAGGATGTTTTTTTATTTGATCAATCATCTACTTGCTTTTGAGAGCCGGAATTGGATTAAGTATTGGGTTCAAAGGTAAGGAATGGCTGTTGGCTGTTGGCCATTGGCCTTTGGCTTTTTTTTAAATGCAAGAATATGCCTTAAGGCAGGTTCCCAAAGCTCATTATAAAATTCAAACCAAAAAAAAGGAAAAAAGAAAAGGAACTAAAATAAACAACGATTCATTGCTATCATATAACAGCTCGAATAATTTCCTGATTGTCTGGAGGTTACGCTATTCGCCATTCGAGGTTCGCTTTTCGTTTTTAAATGCCTCGTAAACCGTAAATCGTAAACCGTAAATTCCACAGATTCCAGTTGAAAAGCTCCTCCATTCTGTTATTCAACTTGTAATTTGGAAGATTCCCATCTAGGAGCTATCATATAACAGCTCGAATAAACTCCTGATTGTCTGGGGGTTACGCTATTCGCCATTCGGAGTTCGCTTTTCGTTTAAAGGCCACGTAAATCGTAAACCGTAAACCGTAAATTCCACAAATACCAGATGAAAAGCTCCTCCATCCTGTTATTCTACGTGTAATATGGGAAATTCCCATCAAGGAACTAACAGCCAACAGCCAATGGCCAAAAGCCAACAGCAAAAAAAAGGGGATTTGCCAGCTACAAATCCCCTTTTTTAAATTAGTATGAAATGTATCGGTATCCAATGGCGATTTGCCAAACTCCGGCACTCTGCTCGAAGTCTCCGTATTTCATTGGTACCAGGTAGCTTGTAGAAATTACAAATCCTCCCAGAATGAAACCAACCTCAGGTTTGATACCAAATCCTGATGCTCTTTCACCTTCAATAGTATTTCCGTTTCCGTCTGAAATATCCGGGGTAGAAAATTGTGAAAGTCCTAATGCCAAAGATCCGTAAGGAGTTACTTTTTTGTCAAGGAAGTTGTAGTGAGCTTAAACTCCATAAAGGGTTAATCCAAAGATTCCTATGTCAAGGGCAGCATCGCTGTTTTTACCAAAGAGAACTGAAGTGTTGTAATTGATACCCACACCCAATTTGTTGTCAAATTTTTCAAGGTGGTAAAGCGCATCAAAATCAAAGGTCAATCCTCCTCCTGACAATTTTTCATCTCCGTTGGTGAATACTTCACCTTGTGGAACACCCCATCCTACCAGTCCACCAATGGTGAATGACTGTGAAAATGCGATGTTCGCAATAAATAAAAATGCAAGCGCTGAAAGTAAATTCTTAATTCTCATTAGTCGCAATTTTGGTTGTAGTCGGCAATGGCTAATAACCTTACCTTCTCAGTGAAATAAAAGTTGTTAATAAATTTGTTTGTCTTAGATCCTTCGCCTTCTTTTCCAAGGACTTTGTATTCCCCTCTTTCGTGTTTTTCCACGACAAGTGAACAATCTGCCAATTCCTTTGAAATGTTCATTCCTTCTACCGCCTTTAGTTTTTCATCATCACCTTTGCGGTATACCCATTTGGGTACCCCACACTCAATATAGTATTGAGCAAAGCCGCCTGAAGCAACCGGTGGTGGATTGGAATGATAATGGTAAAGGGCAATTTTCCCATCAGAGATTTTTCTCATGAACATCCGACGGGCAAGCATACTCACACCTACAGAAGAGAGGTCTGAATATTTAACCGATTCAAATCGCAATGTATCGTAAACATAGGCATCGATGTCGTTGGATTTGTACTCTTCGAAATGTTTGTTCTTGACCTTTTCCAGTTCAATGAATTTGTCTTCCGGTATAAATTTTATCTCAGTTTGAAATTGCCATGGTGCCGGATAATGTTTTCCGTCCTCATAGGCATTTCCCATCCTTTTGATGAAACCTTTTACCTCTTTCCCGTCTTTGATTACAATTCCGGGAACTACGTTTTCTTTTTTGATTTTTTCTTCAAGCTGCGCAAAAAGACCGCTCGATATCAAAATCAAGCAGAAAACATTCAATAGTTTTCTCATGAAATGGCTTTAAATGGAAATTTTAGTAATAGAAATAGCTGGTTTTAATGTGAAAGGAAAATAGCTTTCGAGGCTAAAATAATGGTTGTTTTAAATTTTCTTACCATTTATTTGTTAAAAATAATCCCCTTGACAAAATTACCCAGCCAAGGGGATGGTGCTATTTTTACAATTTTGAAATCCAAATTTTGCTTTTTCTAAGTGTAGTTTGAATTTCTAATAAATAGATGCCGGCAGGTAAATGCTCAATATTTAAGCTAGTTTCAAGACTATCTATTGGAACTTTAAAAATTGTTTTTCCTAAAATATCCCTGACCCAAATACTGGTTAATTTATCCTCAGATTTTATGCTAAAATGTCCTTTAGTTGGGTTGGGAAATACTATGATCTTATTTTGATCACCTTGTAATTGGCCTAATGCCTCTTCAATTATTTTTTCCGCCGGTAAAATTGTACCGCTTTTAAGTTGCTCTTCCAAAGCCTCTTCCCATGCAAAAATCTCTCTTGCAGTCGGGCAAAACGGAGGTGGAATCACCACGACCAAAATCTTAACACTTTCTGACCTTCCGTTGGGTAGGGTAGCAGTCAAAGTATATTCAGTAGTCTCATTGGGTGATGCTACCGGATTGGGACAATCCGTACAACTCAAACCGTTTGTCGGACTCCAATGAAAATCTGCTCCTCTTGCAGGACGAATCGATAGGATTTTAGAACTGCCACGACAAACAATGTGGACCGGGGAAATTCTGAAAATGCCAAAATCCAAAGCGTAACAGGTGTCAGTAACACAGCCATTGTCATCAGTTACAGTGACACAATAAATCCCGGATCTCAACGAATCCCTATCCTGACTGAAACTTCCATCTGACCATTGAAAATCAAATGGACCATTCCCGTCAGGACTTAGATGGATTTCTCCGGAAGTTCCAATGGTATAAAAAACCGGAGTTACGATGCTTCCATTTACTTCCGGAGCGGCTGTGACCATAATATTGCTCGTTGCCTGATAATCACAACCCAAATAGGAATAATCGTATGTGATGGTATTGCTTCCAACCGGCAATCCACTTAGGTTTAAAATACCGTTGGGGCTTACATTTGGACCGCTCCAGCTTCCTGTTCCCAAAACATTGGGACTGACCGTTGCATTGAGCGTTACCAATCCGGTTTCATTTTCACAAATGGTATTGACAGGTGAAATGTTGATAGAAAGATTGGGGCAATTTAAAGTTTCACAAGTCAGATTGGTAGTTGGGGCAAAGCAAGACCAGGGAGAAATTCCCCTGACTTCAATTGAAACCTGTTGACCAGGATCCAAACCATTTAAAGTATATTCATTTTGTAGTGAAGTGAAAGGTGCACCACCGTCAATGCTGATCTCATACCCATTACTTCCGACAATTGTATTCCATTCAAAAGTGATGGAACTGTTGCTCACATCACTACATTGGATAACTGGTGCCGATAACTCATCATGAACCGTGATTTCCTTTGTGAATATATTGGAAAAACAACCAGCATTCGAAATGATCTCCAAACTGGGTCGGTAAGTTCCGGGGTTGTCAAAACTGACTGTATAGGGTCCCATTCCAAATCCTGAAATGACGGTTGCTCCATCAAAATTCCAATAGAGGGTGGAGGAAGGATCGGCTGCCCCATCGAAGCTAATCACAAAAGATTGATGGATGCAAACATCCTCAATGGCCTCGAATGAAGCGATTTCTTCATCTTTTATTTCAATCTGAATGGATTCATTATACAAACATCCTATTTCTTCATAAGCCAATTCAATGGTAAAAATACCAGGTGCTAAAGTTTGCGGTAGGAATTCACTTCCTGATACTCCGGGTCCTGACCAGGTTGCTGTTCCGTTTCCTTGTCCTCCGGTTTGGAGGAAAGTGAGTGGAACCGAACCTGTACCGGGACAAATAGTCGTTGGCGAAGTTATTTCTAAGAAAATATTTGGGCAGTCCATCGCAGTACACGTCAAAGTGTCTGAAGCAGATCCACAACTTGTATTTCCAAATGCCTGCACCCGTACCTTTACAATTTCATTTGCATTCAAACCATTTATAAGATAAGTATTTTGACCCTGATTTCCTGATTGCCCAGTGAGAACATTGACACTATAACCGGTTGCTCCCGGTACATTCTGCCAGTTAAATTCTACGGAACTATTGGTTGTAATACAATCTATAATGGGTTTATCCAGGAAACTGTCAACCTGAAGTGTATCTCTAAACGGAAAAGATTCACAACCCTCATCTTTTAGAACAAGTGAAATGAATTTAATTCCAGGACTATCCCATTGTATTATGTTGCTTTGAGGAGGATTATGATTTGCTGTAAAATGCCCGCCATCCAGATCCCAAACCATTGAATCTATCGGAAAATTAGAGCCATTCCAATTGTATTGCAGGTTAAAATCCATGCAAAATTGCTGTGGTAATGTTCGAACCAAATCCGGATTTGCAATTGGTTTTAAGGTCAGCATGGTATCAACCAAAGGCCCGAAACCACAAAGATTTTTACCCTGTACTTTTAAATTGTAAATCCCACCACTTCCATTCCATGGAAAACTCAAAGCATTGGAAGAGGTCGTGATCAAGGTATCATATCCTTCAAAATACCAAAAGACAGTATCAGCATCAGCCAAAGGCGAAAGGGAATAATAGCCGCTATCCAACACACAATTGCTGGTATGAATGGAATCAAAAACTGGAATGGCAGGTGGCGTTCTAGTACTCACATGAATGGTATCGGCACCGGAGCAGGACTGAGTGCCATTGAGATTGATATTTAAAATATAATCACCTTCAGCATCAACCACCGGACTCAGGGTATTGGCACCTGAGACTATGTTGCCCCCATTTATTGCGACCCAATTGAAAGTAGAACCGGGAGGAAGATTAAGATTATTGGTATTTAAAGTGAGCAGAGGATTTGGGATGCAGTTCAGAAATTGTTGGTGAGGGAAATTTAAAGGACTGCCAATTACATTTAGATGGAGGTTGATAATGCTGTCACAAGCATTTTGTGATCCACCAACAAGTACTTCTTGATAGTTCCCTGAGGAGGAAAATGTTTTCCCATTGTATTCCAGGGTCTCACCTAAACAAACAAGAGTATCAATAGATAGAGTTCCATTCGGAATGGAGGTAAAGGTATATTCGACAATGCTATCGCATCCCGAACTTAATGGGTAAGTGATGGTATAGGTTCCAGGTCCAGGTATTAGATTGTTTCCGATGTAAAAAGGAAATTCATTTTCACATTTTTCTTCCGGTGGAAGATTTACTTGGTAAGAATCAAAGCTTAATACAAAAAGACAGGTTTTTTGAGCAAAAAAACATTCATTTTTGGGAGTAACACAAATTGGACCTCCTCCTTGACCTTCGAATTCCACTATTGCTTTGTTATTCTCTATCTTTATAGGCCAGGCGAATGGTGGAAATTCCCATTCATAATGCGTCGCATTCAATACGGGATCTATAAAAAAGGTGTCTATAGCTCCATTACAATACCTATTTGTATTTGAGGTAGACATTAATGGTCCAGGATTATCGAGTGGTCCAATATGAAATCCTCCAGAAATAGTCAAAAATACATCACAAATGTCTCCGGCAAAACCATCGACCATTATCCAATAAATTTCACCTGGAGTTAATCCGGAACCTATGACATTACCCGGGATATTAAATCCACCTGAAGAAAAACATGTGGAAACCTGATTAAGATTCTGATCATAAACCAACATTTGGACTCCTTGTCCATTTTGACAATTATTAGCTTCTATTGCAACCTCTACATTAGTGGATCCTGCTATAAAGCTCAGCCAGGCATTATTTTCAATACTTCCACATGGAAATAATGGACCTGGTAGTCCAGGGCTGTAAGGGGCAGTGCTAAATATTGCAACAGGTCCACACATTACACATCCAGGTGGTTCATCACTTGGCATTCCGCAAGGACCTTGTGGAAAAGAATTGTTGAAGATAAAGATCAGGATGGCTAGTGTAAATAAAGTCTTCATATCAGAGGTATTTTAGTTTTTTGAAACAGTATGGTAATATACCACTTATTTTTAAATGCTATTAAAATAAGGCCGCTCCAAATGAGACGGCCCGATTTATTTTATTTTTTTAAAATCTTACTCCTTTCTAATCCAAAATGCACTATTTCCTTTCAATGTCGTCACTTTAAGAAGGTATTGTCCACTTGAAAGAGTTTGAAGATTCAATTCTGGATTTCTATTTTCAAAAGATTGTTGCAAAACAGTTTTTCCTAAAATGTCTGAAACTTCAACTTTTTGGATGACTTCTTCTGATTGAATGGAAACCAAACCTGAAGTTGGATTAGGATAAATGACTATGTCCGCTTCCAAACTTTGGTTTTTCATCACTTCCTTCTCAATGGCTGCCAGATCATATTCCAACTGACTATCTTTTAATTGATCTTCTAAAACCAGCTCCAAATCATTGATTTGTTTTGCCGTAGGACAAAACGGCGGAGGAATGACAATCACCAAAATTCGAATGGTCTCGGTTCTTCCATTGTCCAACACAGCTGTTAGTGTATATTCAGTTGATTGTCTGGGGGATGCGATTGGATTGGGACAATCTGTACAGCTCAAACCAGTGGCTGGAGACCAGGAGAAATCTGCACCTCTGGGAGGTCTTACTGTAAGGACTTTCGAACTTCCTAAACAGACAATATGAACAGGTGAAATTCTAAAAATACCGGATCCAATGTCGTAGCAGTCTTCTGTTTCACAGGCATTGGCATCGGTCACAGTAGCACAGTATCTGCCAAAGCCGAGGCTATCCCTGTCTGAAATATTGCTTCCGTCATTCCAAAGAATATCAAAAGGTCCATTACCCTGCACGTCCAGTTGAATGGAGCCCGTTGTACCAATGGTATAAAAAACTGGCTGTTCTATGGTTTCATTGATTTCAGGTGCGGGAAAAACGGTATAGGTTTGTGTTCCAACATAAGAACATCCCTGCTCTTCGTACATGACTTCAACGGTATAGGTTCCTTCGTTTAATCCATTCAGATTTAAAATGCCATTGCCACTTACATTTGGACCGGACCAGGTGGTAGTTCCTGTACCTTGAGGATTGATATTGGCAGTCAGGTTGATTAGGCCGGTCTGATTCTCACAGATATCCTGAATCGGGTTGATGTCTACTGCTACCGGTGGACAATTATTGGCCACACAGGTATGTTGGCTGGCATTGGATGGGCCACAAGCTGAATTCCCCTCCGCAATTACTTCTATGTTGATTCCATCGCCTGGCATCAAACCGGTTACGGTATAAGTATTTCCAGATAAAGTTCCGGTAGCTCCAGAAAGCACATTGACCTGATAATCACTTGCACCCGGCACAGGGTCCCATTGGAAAGTGACCGACTGGGTGGTGAGATTGATACAAGAAACAGTAGGAGCTGCCAAAACCGGATCGACCTGAATGCTTTGAGTGAAAACCGAACTGTTACATCCATTTTCTACTACTTCAAGGGTTGGATCAATGATGCCGGGATCATTAAATTCAATGGTGTACGGTCCTGCTCCTGAACCGGAGAGTACATTGGAATTGCAAAATTCCAGTTGAAAGTAGCTCCGGGTCCTGCAGAGCCGGTATAAGTCAGGGTAGCAATATCATTGACACAAACTACAGGGTCAGCTGTAAAGTCAGCAGTAGGAGTAGCAACTACTTCAATGGTTTGTGAGGCATTGAAAGTACAGTTGTCTTCCTCATAAACCAGGCGAACGGTATGAATTCCAACACCCGCAGTATTGGGATTGAAAACTCCGGATGGAGAAGCCCCCGGACCTGCCCAGGTTGCAGTTCCATTACCCATTCCGCCGGTTTGGTTGAATTGTAGGTTGGTAATAGGAGTGCCAGCATCCAGACAGATGGTGGGTACTGCTTGAACATCCAAGGTTATGGTGGGACAATTTTGCGCAAAACAAGTCAAGGTGTCCATAGTTGGGCCACAAATAGTATTGCCATTGGCAGTCAAAGTGATGGTAACTTCTTCATTCGGCGACAAGCCGGTAACAGAATAAACATTGGGAGCCTGAATTCCGGAAGGACCGGTCAATACGGCCACATCGTAAGACAAAGCATTGGGTACATTGGCCCAGGTAAAATCGATGGAATTTTGGGTAGAAGTACATTCCAGGATTGGATTGTCCAAGGGAGCATCCACTTGAATGGTATCCAAAAATGGAAGTGATTCACAACCGTCTTCTTTCAAATACAGAGAAATGTATTTAATCCCGGGACTGTCCCAGACTATTTCATTGGTGGCAGGCGGATTATGGCCCGCCATGGTGAATTGTCCGCCATCCAAATCCCAAATCATGGAGTCCACGGGAAAAGAGCCAATGTTCCAACTGTAAACAAAAGGGTCGTCCATGCAAATCACATCGCCTTGCAAAGGAACAAGGTCCGGATTGACACCCGGTTTAATCGTAAGTAGGGTATCGGTAACATCACCAAATCCACATTCATTTTTACCTTGTATTTTTAAAAGAAAACGACCTCCACGACCACCCCATGGATATCGAACAAAGGTGTCATTCAAAAAAGCAAGGGTATCCAAATTGTCAAAAAACCAGAAGGTAGTATCAGAGTCAATCAAGGGCTGCACGGTGTAAAAACCAGTATCCAACACACAAAGGAAATCCTGAACCGAGTCCAAAACCGGAGCCGAAGGACCCGTTCTTTGACGCACCACAACAGTATCAGTTGACGCACAGGATTGGTTTGGCAAGCTCAAACCTATATTCAAAATATAATCACCCGCAGCATCCACAACCGGAGTCAAGGTATTTGCTCCTGAAACAATATTTCCACCACCGAAAGCGATCCAATTTATAGTAGAATTTGGAGGCAAACTGATACCTGATCCGTCTATGGTCACAGTAGAACCTGGCAAACAATCCAAAACAGGAGGATCGGGAATGCTAGCTGGTGTACCTAATACTGTTAGATTAAGGTTGATGGTACTATCACAACCATTGGAACCACCTCTAGGGATGACTTCAGTATAATTGCCTGAACTGCTGAAAGTCCTACCATTGATTTCAATAGACAGACCTGCACAAATGGTAGTATCAATTACATTCAAAGCATCAGCATAGGCAAAAATATTATAGGAAACCAAACTGTCACAACCATCTACATTTGTTAATACAAAGGTTTGTTGCCTGGGTGAATTGAACGTATAGCCATCTACAGTCACAGGGAAGTCTCCCCTGCAAAAGAACTGGGGAGGATTTATTGAAGGAGGTACTGCAGAAAAATCAACAGAAAAGGGTGCTGCTGGAATACCTGTGCCACATCCATTTAGACCATTACAAGTAATTAATCCAAACCCAGGATTATCAAATCTCACAACAATTTCAGGGGTTCCCTGTCCTGATAAGATCGTAGCTCCGGTTGGAACGGACCATGTGTAATCAGGAGCAGTCGCATTCCCATTTAAAGAATAGGTAGCCGTTTCGCCGGGCAAACTCTGCTACTTCCCATAATTGGTGGTGTTTGACCAGGAGATTGAAATGCTATTCCGGATACAGCCGAAAGCGTGAAATCACAAACGTCTCCTGCTAGCCCATCAATCATTACCCAATAAATCTCACCTGGCGTGATTTGTGAAAATGAAATACTTCCTGCTTGATTTGGTCCAATTGCGCCATTGCTGAGGCAAGTTGAAACAGGGTTGAGGCTTTGGTCATAAACAAGAATGGTCAATCCCTGATCATTTTGGCAGTCTCCGACGAAAAAAGCAAATTGAGCTGAGGTATTTGCTGCGATGACAGAAATCCAAAGGTTATTTTCAATAGTTCCACAAGGAAAAGTTGGCCCAGGGACTCCTGCGGTATATCCTTCATTTGAACCTACAAAAGTAGGACTGCACATTAAGCAACCTGGCGGGTCATCTCCAGCAATTCCACATGCTGATTGGCCAATGGCAGAATTTATTAAAATTGTCAAAATAAAAAGCGTAAAAAAATACTTCATGTCAGAGGTTTTTAGTCAACAAAAAAGCTGATTAGAGTCAAATTAAAGATAATATGAGATGCTAATGTTATATGATTTGAAAGGTAATTTAACAAAACCGGGAGGAGCGAATAAACAGAAAGTTCCTCCCGGTTTAAGATTTATTCCTTGGTTACCCAAAAAGTCTCAGTGCCATCAATGGTCCAGATTCTCACCAGGTATTGTCCGTTGGTGAAATGATTGAGGTTTATTTCAGGATTTTTCAAAAGTGGTTTTTCTTTTAAAACAGTCCTACCCAAAAGATCAGAAACTTCAATTTTTATTACTTCTCGATTTGATAGGATATTTAGAATTCCACTAGTCGGATTTGGAAACAAATGGATGGTTTTTTCTCCATCAAAGTCTTTTAAAATTTCCTTTTCCAAAGAACTTAGGTCTAATTGGACTTCTTCTTCTAAAATTTTTATTTCTAACTCATTTTCCCAGTCCAAAATCTGTTTTGCAGTTGGACAAAACGGAGGAGGAATAACAACCGCCAAAATTTTAATCGAATCAGTCTGCCCATTGGGTAGGGTAGCCGTAAGGGTATACTGAGTTGAAACATTTGGAGAAGCAATCGGATTAGGACAATCCGTACAGCTTAATCCGGTAGCTGGTGACCAATTAAAGTCAGCTCCTCTTCCCGGTCGTACCGATAAGGTCTTCGAACTTCCTCTACAGATAATATGGACAGGAGAGATCCTGAAAATTCCGTTTCCAATAGTAAAACATTCTTCCGTTTCACAAGCATTGTTGTCTGTTACTGAAATACAATAGGTTCCTTGTGATAAATTTTCTCTCAAGACATTCGTAGAACCATTGTCCCATAGATAAGTGAAAGGACCATTGCCCATTGCATCCACTTCTATGCTTCCCATTGTTCCCAGGGTGTAAAAAATTGGCTGTTCTATCACACTGTTGATTTCTGGCTGAGCATAAATTTCGAAAGTTTCAGAAGCATTGTAAACACAACCTTGCTCTTCATACTCCAGGCCAATGGTATAAATTCCGGCAGGTAATCCGGCAGTATTCAAAATGCCTGATGAATTTACATTTTGGCCAGTCCAGGTCAAGGTGCCGTTTCCTTGAGGATTGATGTTGGCAGAAAGGTTTATAAGGTTGTTGATGCCTTCGCAAAAGCTATTCACTGGATTGATATTCAAAGCTATGGGAGGACAACCTGTATTTACACAGGTCTCCGTAACTGCCATAGAATTGCAACCATTTGGCGATTCTGCAATTAATTCGATGGTTACGGAATCGCCGGGATTTAAACCTGTAACAGAATAGGTATTGCCCAACAATGCACCACTTTGACCATTTAAAACATTAACCTGATATCCGACCGCACCTGCAACCATGTTCCATTCAAAGGATAAAAAGCCCGGATCCGGATTGTTACAAGTAATAGATGGGCTTTGAAGTAATGGAAATACTTCAAAAGTTTCTATTGTATTGTAAATACAACCTTGTTCTTCATATTCTAAGCCAATGGTGTAGACTCCTGGGGCAAGCCCATTTGGATTTAAAACGCCAGTTGGATCCACGTTTTGGCCAGTCCATGTCAATGTCCCTGTTCCTTGTGGATTGATGTTGGCAGTAAGGTTTATAGAATTTTGGCTTCCTTCACAAAAGCCAGCAATTGCATCAATAGACAAGGCTACTGGAGGACAGCCATTGTTTACACAGGTTTGTACTATTGGATCAGCATCACAACCATTGGGTGATTTTGCAATAAGTTCAATAGTAACTGAATCACCAGCTGTTAAACCCGATATTTCATAAAAATTGCCACTAAGTATACCGGATTGTCCGGATAAAACATTCACCTCATAATCTACTGCTCCCGGCACATTGTTCCATTCAAAAAGAACTGTTCCAGGGTTACTGCCGTTACACAAAATGGATGGGCTTTGGAGCTTGGGAAGAATTTGAATGGTTTTTTCATTAAATCCAAAAGCAGGACAACCTCCAAAATAGCCAAAACCACGGACTTTATATGTACCTGCACTATCAAAAGTTAGGTTAAAAGGTCCGAAACCTCTAAAGTTTGGGATTCTAGATCCAACAATTTGCCAATCTAAAAAATCGTACCATGCAGGGTCTCCACTATAGGTTAAGGATACGGTATCTCCAATACATGAAATTGAATCAACATCAAAATCGGGTGGAAAAACAGTAATATCTTGTATTAATACAGTCCTGAAAAATTTACATCCATGTTCTTCAAATTCTAAATTGATATAATCCTCACTGTTTAGTTGATTTACATAAAAAATGCCATTCTGATCTATGAGGTCCCCATTCCAAGTGCCAAATCCCGTGCTATCCGAACCATTGGCTATAAATGTATAAGGTGTATTTTGATAACTAAATCCATTGCAATAATATCTCGGGCCAAAGATCTGCACATCTATATTCGGGCAATCCTGAGCTTTGCAAGTCAAAGTATCCTTTCTTGAATTACAGGGAGTAAATGGCTGAATTCGACCAGCTGTCAGTTCTAAAGTCACCTCATCATTTAAAGATAAACCTGATATTGTATACCGACTCCCATTTCTTACACCTGCTGGTCCTGATAAAACACGTACGTCATAGTTGTTAGAACCAACTAAATTGAGCCAGGAAAATTCTATGGAAGATTCTGTTGTTTTGCACTCTAAAAATGGCTTTAAGTTTGCATTTGATATTAACAAGGTGTCTCTATAGGGTAGTGAAGTACAACCCTCATCTTTCAAATACAATTCAATCTCTTTTCTTCCAAAGGTTTTCCAAAAAATCGAATTAAATCCAGGAGGGTTATGATCCGGTGAAAATTGGCCACCATCCAAATCCCAAACCATGGAGTCCAAAGGAAACTGAGTATTGGACCAGGTATATTCTAAAAAATTAAAGGTGCATGAATTTCTATCCGCCGGACCGATCAAATCAGGATTGGCCAAAGGCAATAAATTGATGGTTGTGTCTAGCTCAGGTCCTACACCGCAATTGTTGAAACCCCTAACCCGAATATTATAAACTCCTCCACGATGCTGCCATGGATATTTTAAGGTGTCTCTATTGGTAGTCAAAATTGAATCCTGATTGTTAAAAATCCATAAAACGGTGTCAGCATTAAACAAAGGCGATAAGACGTAATAACCTGTATCCGTTGCACATTGGTTGGTTTCAAATAGATCAAAAAATGGCAAAACGGGTCCATTGCTGGTTTCTACGGTTATAGTAGTGGATGAAGCACAAGTTTGATTTCCATTAATTAACAATAAATCTAACCTGTAATCACCCGGAGCATTGACCAAAGGTGTAAGTGTATTACCGCCTGAGATTATATTTGCTCCGTTTAAGAGCGTCCAGCTAAAAGTTGAACCTGGTGGAAGCATAACAGAACTGGCATCAATGATGGCTGTGGCATTGGGATTACAATCCAAAAAGGTCGGATTAGGAATGCCTGACAAATCGCCCAAAACGGTGAGGTTTAGTTCAATAATACTATCACAACCATTCGCTGCACCTCCCGGGATTACCTCAGTAAATCTTCCACTGCTGTTAAATGATTTTCCATTTACTTCTACAGTATTCCCAAAGCAGATGGTGGAATCTAGAATGTTAACGGATTGCGTCTTTGGGAAAATGTTATAAACTACGGAACTGTCGCAATCAAGGTAGCTATTTTCAATAAAAGTATAGGTGCCGGGCTGTGAGAATGTATTCCCATTTATGACAATTGGAAAGTCATTGCTGCAAACAAAAATCGGGGGAAGGAAAGTAGGAGGAATCGGAGTGTACTGCACAAAATAAGGAGGAGAAGGAATCCCCGTACTGCAGGGATAGGAATTATTACACTGTATTAAACCTGAACCAGGATTAATGAACTCCACGGTAATTGAAGGAGTTCCTTGGCCAGACAAAATTCTGGTTCCAGCAGGAACTGTCCAATTGTAAGTTGGATTGTTGGGTAGTTGACTTGTCAAGGCATAGGTGCCAACTGCACCCGGACAAGCACTCACCGGACCTGATATGGACGGAGTGGCTACCGGAGTTCCTGATGTTTGAATTCCAGTGGCAGTAACCGTAAAGTCACATACATCTCCGGCAAATCCATCAATCATAATCCAATAAACCTCTCCAGGGGTCAATCCCGAAGCAGAAACGTTAGCAACCTGTCCGGGTCCTGTTCCACCTCCTCCAAAGCAAGGGTTTAGTGGATTAAGATTTTGATCATAAATCATAACTTCCAGACCCTGATTATTTGCACAGGTACCTACAAGAACATTAACTGAAATACTTGAACCATCAGCTATGACAGATAGCCAAAGGTTGTTTTCGATACTACCGCATGGAAAAGTGGGCCCCGGAACTCCTGGTCCATATCCGGCATTGGATCCACTGTATACATTGGTACACATAAAACAACCAGGCGGATCGTCAGATGGGATGCCACAAGCGGTTTGTGTAAAAGAATTGTTAAAAAATAGGAATAGAATGAAAAGAGTAATAGCATTCTTCATGTCAGAGGTATTTTTATGTTGTTAATTTGAAACAGTCTTACAATATACAGCAAACCTTTATTTTATCAAAAATAACAAAATGCTTTAACGTTTAATCCGATTGAAAAAGCCAGGTATTACTATTTTTTAAAATATATCCCTCATCTTTACGTTTTTGGATTCCTTTCCAATCCCGGAACAGCTTTTTTGAATATTTATCTATGAACAGACTCCTGATATCCTTTCTTTTTGCATGTATATGCTTTAGCTCCTTTGCTCAAAACGCAGACTTTTATGCCTACATCGAAAAGTATAAAAGTATTGCCATCAGTGAAATGGAGAGAGCCGGCATCCCGGCCAGTATCAAATTAGCCCAGGCATTGCTCGAATCCAATGCCGGAAAAAGTACCCTCGCAAGACAAGCCAATAATCACTTCGGAATAAAATGTGGAGGTGATTGGAATGGAAAAAAACATTACCGAAAAGACGACGATTACGATTCAAGAGGACGACTCACCAAATCCTGTTTTAGAGAATATAAAGATCCGGAAGAAAGCTTTATCGCACATTCCGAATTTTTGCGCGACCCCAAAAAAGATCATCGATACGGTTTTCTGTTCCGTTTAAAAACGACCGATTATAAAGGTTGGGCCTATGGTTTGAAAAGGGCAGGATATGCTACCAATCCACGTTATCCTCAGCATTTGATTTCAATAATTGAAACGTATAAGCTGGATGAATTGGATGAAATGTCAACTGTTGAAATACTGGCAGGGACAAATATCAACCAGTCCTCTTTTGGGCTTCTTTTAAATAATGATGTGAAAATGGTGCTCGCTAAAAAAGGTGAAACGCCAGCCATTATTGCCAGAAGAACGGATATGCGTGTGGACAATATTTTAAAATACAATGAAGGCATAAAAAGTGAAAATCAAGTCCTGGAGGAGAACAGCAGAGTTTACCTTCAACCAAAGCGTAATTCTTATCGCGAACATAAAAAATACCACTATGTAAAAGCAGGAGAAACCATGTTTATGATTTCCCAAATGTATGGAGTAAAACTCTCTAAACTTTACAATAGAAATCGCCTAAAAGATGGAACTCAACCTGCTGCAGGTGAAAAAATAAAACTTCGTGGATGGAAGGTTCCTGGCAATCAAATCCCCAAACTAAAATCTGAAGTTCCTCCACCATCTGAAAGGCCTTTGAACATGCCATTGCCACAAAAAGAAGACCCCGATGTAGAAGCGGATCAATTTTTGGAGGACATACCTGTTAAAGATGTAAAACCCGGGCCACCTGCTCCTCCAAAGCAGGAACCGGAATCTAAACCCTCCAACGAAATTCCAAAAGAAAAACCGCTTGTTAAATATCATACTGTTGCCAAAGGAGATACTCTCTACAACATTTCACGCAAGTATGGTATAACCGTCAACCAGTTAAAAACTTTAAACAGTATGCAATCTGATACCATTCACCTCGGACAAAAACTTAGAGTGAATTAGGTTATTTGAAGTGTAGAGTGTCGAATGACGAGTGACGAATGAAGTTTTGGAGGGATAACAAAAAAATAAAAAAAATAATACCCGTGTAGAGCCGCCACGCTTGGCGGCTGCCCAAGAAAAACGGCGAATGCCAAGAGGGAAAAGAGGAGTGTCGAATGACGAATAAAATTGACAAGGAAAAATGGCCCGTGTAGAACCGCCACGCTTGGCGGCTGCCCAGGAAAAACGACAAATGCCAAGAGGGAAATGACTAGTGAAATTTGCAAAGGATAATTTTGAAACGGAATCTAATCAAAACGAACAAACCAAAATATCGAACCCCGAATCCCGAACCCCGAAAAACGAGTACCGTAATTAAAAAATGGAAGGAAAAATTCTATTTTTACCTTTCTTAATTAGCGCATACATGAGATCACTGAGCCTTTTGAGCATGCTGCTGATGTTGTTTTTTTCTGCATCAGCATTAGACAATTCGGACCTTCTTTCAAAGGACTCCCTTCAAAGCGATCCCGGTGTTAAAGAAATCCCAGAGTTCAATACAGACACCATTCAACAAAAGGTAATCGCTATGGGATTGCCGCTCGATACAAAATACACCAACATCGTTGAAGCTTATATTAGAGGGTATGTTATGCGCAACAGACCCAAGTCAGAGCTGATTTTGGGAAAAACCATTCTTTATTTTCCCATTTTTGAAAAGAAATTGAAAGAAAGCGGAGTTCCGACTGATTTAAAATACCTTTCTGTAGTTGAGTCAGCACTTGATCCAATTGCTTTGTCCAGGGTAGGAGCCAAAGGGCTCTGGCAATTTATGCCAGAGACTGGAAAGTATTATGGCTTAGATATATCTGAGTACATCGATGAAAGATGCGATCCGGATCGTTCTACCGATGCCGCCATTGCTTACCTCAAGAGACAGTACGAACGATACGAAGACTGGGCATTGGCCATTGCTGCCTATAATTCCGGTCCGGGAAGAGTGAACAAAGCCATCAAGAGAGCCAGGAGTAAAAATTTCTGGAAAATAGCACGATTCCTGCCCAAGGAAACCAGAAATTATGTTCCAGCCTACATCGCTGCAGCCTATTTGATGAAGCATTATGATGATCACCTTTTAGAGCCAAATTATCCGGGCTTTGATTATCAGTTGACTGAGTCGACCATGGTGTATCAGACGCTTTCTTTCTACACTCTGGCGCAAATCACAGGTCTTGCAATGGATGTTATCAGAAATCTGAATCCTACTTATGTTGAGGATTTTATTCCACAGTCCATCAAAGGTCATAAAGTAGTGCTTCCTTCAAGAGTGATGTCTTCCTTGAAAGATTACCTCGCAGTAGTGAAACCCGATATTGAAAGTGATTATTCCCTGGAAGGAATCCCGGTCTATGCCACTACTCCTGAAGAGGTTGACCAAATGGAGTTTTATTCTAAATCCATATACACGGTAGGGGAGGACGATAATTTAAATGAATTGGCAAAATTGTTCCGATGCCCGGAGCATTGCCTGATTGCCTGGAATGGACTGGCTAATCGTGAACTAGTTCGAGGCCAGGATTTGATTTTGTATCAGCCTAAAAATGTAAAAAGATTTTCGCTCACTCGAGAAAATGAAAATGTACCGGAAGGTATTCCTGGTCCTTCTTTAAAATCCATCAATCTAGCACGCAATGGAACCATTCATCATGAATCTGCTGCTAGTCCGGAATTAAACAATTTCTATTTCTATCAACTAAAAATGGGAGAATCCTTACAGGAAGTCATTCTGAAATTTCCAAACAACACCTTAAAGGATTTGATAAAATTAAACGAAATCAACCCCGCTAATCCTCCATTAGCTGGCGCAACCATTAAGGTGAGGAAATTGTAAGCTCGATATCTTGTTTGCTCGTTTGCTCGCCTTCTCGTTTGCTCGCAACTAGCTTCTGGACGGATTCATTGCCAATGAAAATTTCTATCATATCACAGCTTAAATAAGTTTCTGATTGGCTGAAGGTTACGCTATTCGGTGTTAGATCTTCGCTTTTCGTTTTTTAAATGGACACGTAAACCGTAAATTCCACAAATCCTAGGTTAAAGCGCCTCCACCCTGTTATTCAACTTGTAATATGGTAGTTTCTCATTTAGAAACTAACAGCAAACACCCGGATTCTAATCCAATGGAGCTCCATTCAAGGACTATATTTCTCGATGCCAAACTTTGTTATCCAAATCCAGCATCCTGCGTTTAGTATCTTTTCAACTATCTCGTTAGCCCGTTTTTCTCCGTCCCTACACCACAAAATTGAATCTTTAAAAACTCGTCACTCGTATTTCGTCACTCGTCACTCGTCATTATCAAAGCATTTGGCAAAACTGTAAAACGGTAAGCAGTATAAAAATAACGCCTACCATGCGGTTAGCGATTTTTTGTATGTTTTCAATGCGGGACAATACCTTTTCAGCCAATAATGCATACAACCAAAAAACGGTAAAAGATCCCAAGGCTACTCCTGTGCAGAATAGGATGGTTTGAGTCCATCCTTCTCCCAGCCATCCCTTGGTGCCAAGATAAGTACTGTAAAAAATCCAGTAAGGAAAAACCATTACGTTGGCAAGACTCACTGATATGCCTTTTAGTAAATCTGAAGCTCCCTTTGTATTGGAATTCGGTTTTCTTGGTTCGGTGGGGGCATATTTTAAAAAATAAATCCCCAAAAGAAGAAATACGCCAAAAGCAATATAATGAAGGTAAACCTCGAATTGTGGATAAACCGTGCACCAAAATGAAAATCGAACACAAACAAAAGCCTGAAACCATTCAACGAGTACTGCACCCAATCCTACCAGCAAGCCAGCCATTAAGCTTTTTCTTAAAGTCGTCATAGCGGCCGTAATGCTGATAATGCCCGGTGGAATCGAACCGATTACACTCAAAACATAGGCAGCAAAAAAGGTCAGCAGGCCATTCATGGTTTATCCTTCTGCGATGTTTTTATAATTGAAATACGCTCTCGTAAAGTTGTAAGCTTCTTTGAATGTCATGGGTTTTATTCCAAGTGATTTTTGTTTTTTATAAAGTTGGAAAATAATTTTCCAGTGTCTGTAAATCACCCTGTATTTTTCAATTACAGGTATTCCGGGGTCATAAATATGAGCTGGTTCAGCTGCAATTCCATTGAATTCTAAAATTTTCATTTCTCCATTTTTGAGCGCTTCCCAACTTTCGCACCTTAGATCAAATCTTCCGTAATGAATTCCTTCCATCCTCTCCATTATCCGATCAAAAGTCTTTTGTAAAGACGCATCAATTTGATCATTTCCACTCAAAAAGGTAGTGCCTTTGCAATGGTTTCCTATTGGTTCCAAAAGTACCCTACACCCCTTTTCGGGAATGCTTTTAAGCAAATCAGGTTTTTCCACTTCAAACCGTTCCAATTGCAATATTGCCCGGTCATTTTTCTGCATCAATTCGCTAATGGAAGCGTTTCCATCTCCCAATACAGTCAAAAATTCTTTTTTACAAATAGAGGTGGTTTTACCTTGATTGTTACCGGGCGGCAAATAATGTAAGACACTCAACTCCAATTGCGCAGCAACATATTCCTGAATAATAAAATCAAAATTGCTCTGATTCAAATATGCTTCCAGCTGCTGTTCATGTTCTATTTTTGATACCAAAAATCCTCTTTCGCCTACATTGGGTTTAGCAATACATGGGAAATCAATTCCTGCCGCTTTTTTTAAATTATTCAAAGAGTCCAAAGAGGCACCTTTTTTTATAAAAATAGTTTTAGGTTTTACTGCCTCAGGAATCCGGTTTAAGATATTGATCTTAGATTCCCCAAGCACTCCTCCGGTTTCGATTGCAGGGTTCACAGCACTAAAAAAGAATAGATTCCTAGCCCTTATTCCAAACCACAATACAAATCCAAAAACAGGAAGATTGGCAACATACCAGGGCCAATATTCCCAGGAACCCCAGGTAATAAAAAAAGGATGCCGTGCTTTTTTAGTTGCCAAATGCTGAATTTTAGACCGTAAAATTAATTTCAATTATGTAACAAATCCTCTATCGTTTAAATTTATTGCAGCTTCCGCAAACCGCAAACCGCAAACCGCAAACCGCATATCGCATATCGCATATCGATTTCCTTCCTTTTCCATACCATCCTATCATTTCTTTTGCCATTTTTGCGCCCGTATGAAATTAGACCTTCAAAATAAGACGGTTTTGAGCTGGTTGCTCCTTATTGTACTCAGCCTCACCTGGGGAAGTTCTTACATCCTCATCAAACGTGGTTTGGTTGCATTCGAGCCCCTTCAGGTAACCGGAGTCAGACTCCTGGTTTCTGCGCTTGCATTTGTTCCTTTATTGGTGATTTTAAAAAGAAAAATAACCTGGAAAAACTGGAAGTTATATTTCCTGGTTGGCCTGACGGGAAATGCAATTCCGGCACTGATGTTTGCCATCGCTCAAACTCAATTGAGTAGCGCACTGACTGGAGTTTTAAATTCAGTTACGCCCCTTGCAACTTTCGTAATTGGATTTTTGCTTTTCAAACTGCCATTTAAATCTCATAAGTTACTTGGTGTGGTGGTAGGATTGGCAGGTGCATTCCTTCTGATTTGGTTTGGAAAAGAGAGTGGGGCGGCTTCCAATCCCTTTTATGCTGGATTTGTACTGGTAGCAGCCATCTGTTATGCCATCAGTTCGAACACAGTAGCTACCAATCTTAAAGGCTTTGGTTCGATAGAAATCAGCGGAGCTTCTTTTGTAATGATAAGTCCTCTGGCAATCGGGATTTTTATTTATTCCGGGGTTTGGGAAACCACCATTACCCACCCGGAAGGATGGGCTTCTTTTGGATATATTAGTTTGCTGGCGCTTGCAGGGACAGTTATGGCCAGTATCCTTTTTTATAAGCTGGTTCACCTCACCGGAGCAGTTTTCTCCTCCTTTGTAAGTTATCTGATGCCGGTGGTTGCTACTTCCTGGGGAATTCTTGACGGAGAACCGGTAACCTTGTATTCCTTATCGGGAATGGTGCTGATTTTATTGGGCGTTTACATTGCCCGAAAGGATTAAATCAATTTTTCCAATCCTAACAAAACCAATTTTTCCATTCTGGAAGTATCATGGTCCACACTGAAAAGTTTTTTCAAGGTGCTCACCAAAACATTGTGCCCATGCTCACCCGGAAAGAATTTTTTCTTCAATTCTATAATGGTCTGGATATTTTCGTAATCTGATTGGTGTTTGTAAAGATGTCTTGCTTTTTCAAAGGCACTATCTCCAAATTGCTCCTTAATCCAGGCTTTTTCATCATCAGAAAAGTCCATATCAGCGCAAGCGCCATAGATGGTAACGAAGGCTAAAAAATCGTCCTGTGACCAATGTTGCGTTTCGTTTGTCATTTGCATGTTTATTTTGCTGTCCAAATTAGGCACTTACGACCTGAATGACAAAGGTATTTTTAATTTAAATGTTTTTTAAAAAATGGATAATCCAAAATTGAATAAAGCGAAAGAATTGATGGTGATGGGTTTATTGGGTAGTATGACCCTTGGTTTGGCACCCTTTTTTCCCGAACCGCATATTATAGGAAAAGTAAAGTGGATATTGGGTGGCGCTGTAGGAATGAAGCCAATAGATTGGTTCGATACGTTGATGCATGGTGCCCCTTTTCTTCTTTTGATTTATGCCATCGTAAATTATTTTTTGATCAAAGGGAAGTCCTGATTGTTCCAATTTTTTCCGGGAAAATTCCGTTATTACCTTCCTACAATTAGTATTATGATTAGAATTTTCCTGATTTTTATTGCTGTGGTTTTCCTCTTTCCCACCTCCCAGGCTCAAAAACCTGTTTCGAAAAAAGATGCCAGTCCAAAAGCTTTAAAATATTTTAAAAGTGCGTCTGGTAATCTTCAGGAAGGTCAACTGGAAAAAGCACTGAGGAATTTCGAACGCTCCCTTGAAGAAGAACCGGGATTTTTAAATGCCCTTGAAGGTGCCGGAAATGTATCGCACGATTTGGGCATGTTTGAAAAAGCAAAAGAATATTATCAGGTGATCATGAACATTCAACCGGATTATCCTGAGATAATTGACTATAAATATGGTGTTGTTTGTTTTAAAAAGAGAGAATTTAATGAAGCAGTATCGGCATTTGAAAATTATTTAAAAAAGGAAAATCCGGAAAACCGGAATGTAGAGGATGCAAAAAAATACCTTCGCGATAGTAAGTTCTCTTCCACAGCAATAAACAATCCCGTTCCATTCAATCCAAAAAGAATGGGTCCGGCCATCAATACTGAAGCAAGTGAGTACCTTCCTTCTATTAGTGTAGATGGTCAAACATTTATCTTTACCCGCTTTCAAAACGGAGACGAAAATTTTTATTATTCAGCCAAAGCAGATACAGGTTGGATGGAAGCCAAGGCATTAGAGAGTCTCAATACTTCAATGAATGAAGCTTCTCAATCCGTCTCTGCTGATGGCAGACTTTTCGTTTTTACCGCCTGTAACAGAAAAGAGGGTCAGGGTAGTTGCGACATCTTTTACACAGAACAAATGCCCAATGGAAAATGGACTGCACCTAAAAGTTTTGGTCCTCCTATCAACACCAAAGCATGGGAATCATTGCCTTCAATTAGTGCAGATGGAAGAACCCTATATTTTTCATCTGACCGACCCGGAGGACAAGGAGGAAGAGATATCTGGTTTGCCACCCGAAACGATGACGGCTCCTGGAATGAACCAATAAATGCAGGCCCGACCATCAATACTCCCGATTGGGAACAATCTCCTTTTCTGCACCCGGATGGACATACACTTTACTTTATGTCTAAAGGTTTGCCTGGATTTGGAGACTTTGACTTGTTTGTAAGCAGAAAAGAAGGAAATGAATGGCAAACCCCTCAAAATTTGGGGCACCCCATCAATACCCAAGGCAATGAAGGCGCCTTATTTGTAGACTTTGAAGGAAATAAAGGATATTTCTCTACCGATATCGTGCCTGGCGAAGACCCTGCCTTATTAAAAGGCGAATCCATTGTAGGTTCTTTTACCAGTAGTCGAAATACAGATATCTATTATTTTGACCTCCCTGTTAGTTTGCGACCTCTTCCTGCGACCTATACCAAAGTAAATGTAAAAGATGGAGAAACCGGAAAGCCGATAGTTGCCAATCTTGAATTTTACAACCTTTCCAAACAATCGTCACTTCTAACAGCTAAAACAGATGAAAAAGGCAATTTTCTATATGTCCTTCCCATGGGTGAAGATTATGCTTTGAATGTAAATAGGAAAGGCTATCTTTTTCATTCTGAAAATTTCTCATTGGCGGAAGTAAAAAAACTGGATGAACCCTTTGTGCTTGAAGTAAAACTTTACCCCGTCCCTGACAATCAGGAAACAGGTAAATCATCCGCACCTATAGTATTAAAGAATGTCTTTTTTGCCACCGGGTCTGCTGAACTCTTACCCGCTTCCATTGAAGAATTGAATAAACTAAAAAATCTTTTGCAAGAAGAACCTAAACTCCGTATTCAAATCAATGGTCATACGGACAATGTGGGTTCAAAAGAAGACAACCAATTTCTATCTACACAACGGGCCAAAGCTGTTTATGATTTTCTTATAAAAAATGGAATCTCCGAAGACCGTCTCACCTACAAAGGCTTTGGAGAAACCATCCCTGTTGCCGACAACAACACCGAATCCGGCCGCAAACAAAATCGCCGAACAGAATTTCAGGTGCTGGGTGCTGGGGGCTAGGTGCTAGGTTCTAGGTGCTGGGCGCTAGATGCTGGTTTGCTAGTTTGCTCGTAGCTCGTTTGCTCGTGACTCGTTGGCTCGTCGCTCGGGGGCTCGTTTGCTTAGATTTTGATAGATTGTTGTTGGTTTTTTAGATGGAATTAAATCGTTGATAATCAATATTTTGATAGGTCAAGGGCATGCCCTTGACCTACCAAAATCTATGTGGTTTGGAGAAATCGAGCCTTTCCAATAATTATTTTTAAAATATCCATACAGGTAATGAACAAAGGAGCCCAAAAAAAATTGCCGGTATAAACGATCCCCCGATCCCCCGATCCCCCGATCCCCCGATCCCCCGATCCCCCGATCCCCCGATCCCCCGATCCCCCGATCCCCCGATCCCCCGATCCCCCGATAAATCTTAATTTGGATTTCAATATTTAACTTATTATCTTTGCGCCCGCTTTCACGAGAGGTGAAGCTTTTTAACATTTATGAACCGTCGGTTGGCAATCCCAAAGTCTCCGCTAATCGGCAAAAAAACATTTTTATGAGGCAATTTGAAGTTACCTTCATTGTAGACCCTGTATTGCCAAAAGACGAAATACAGGCAAAAGCCAACAAATATGTTGACTACCTAAAAGCCAATGATGCCAACATCGTGCACATTGACGAAATGGGTCTAAGACAATTGGCTTATCCTATCAAAAACAGAAATTCCGGTATTTACTACTGCATCGAATTCCAGTCTGAATTAGGACAGGTAGTAGATGGTTTGGAATTAACCCTTCGTCGTGACGAAGAATTGTTGCGTTTCCTTACCGTAAGTCTTGACAAGTATGGCGTTAAATACAACGCAGACAAAAGAGCAGGATTGATTGGAAAGAAAAAGAAATCTGACAAAAAAGCGGATGCACCGGTAGCAGCTGCAGCTCCTAAAGCTGAGAAACCAGCTGAGAAGCCAGCTCCTAAAGCAGAAGCAAAGCCAGAGCCTAAACCAGAACCAAAAGCTGAACCAAAGGCCGAAGCAAAATCAGCTGACGATTTGAAAAAAATCGAAGGTATCGGACCAAAAATTGCTGGTCTTTTGAATGATGCTGGAATCCTTACTTTCGCAGACCTTGCAGGTGCAGATGTTGAGAAAGTAAAAGGTATCCTTGCTGATGCTGGTAGCCGTTACGCAATGCACGACCCAACAACTTGGGGACAGCAGGCACAACTTGCTGCAGATGGTAAATGGGATGAGTTGAAAACTTTGCAGGATGAATTGCAGGGTGGAAAACCAGCTGATTCTTCAGAAGAAGAATAATCAGTTGCATCAATCAATTTTTTTGTCAATTCTAAAAAAATCAAAAAATGGCTTCTAGAGACGATATAAAATTCTTAAGCAATCCTAAGATTGGTCAGAAACGCAAAAAATATTGCCGTTTCAAAAAGTATGGTATCAAATACATCGATTACAAAGACCCTGATTTCTTGTTGCAATTTGTGAATGAGCAAGGTAAAATTTTGCCTCGCCGTATCACTGGTAACTCTTTGAAATATCAGCGTCGTGTAGCAACTGCAATCAAAAGAGCACGTCACCTGGCTATGATGCCTTACGTGGCTGACTTGTTGAAATAAGCAGAACTGTAAACCATATTTTAAAAACGTCAATTCAAATTCAATATCATGGAAATTATCTTGCTTCAGGATATAGAAAAGGTGGGTGAAAAACACACCATCGTAAAAGTAAAGCCGGGTTTTGCCCGCAACTATTTGATTCCACAAAAGATGGCTATCGTTGCCAACGACACTAACCGTGGCCGTTTGGATGAACTTCGCCGTCGCGCTGATGCAGTAGAGCAGAAGAAAATTCTTGCTGCACAGCAAATCGCTGCACAATTGGAAGGAAAAACCCTTAAAATTGGTGCAAAAGCCGGTACTTCCGGTAAAATCTTCGGTAGCGTAACCAACATCCAGATCGCAGCAGCATTGAACGATCAGTTGGGCATCGAAGTAGACAGAAAATCAGTCGTAGTTCCTGACGAAGTAAAAGAATTAGGAACCTACACAGCAGATATCAATCTACACAAAGAAGTTGAAGTAAAAGTTAACTTCGAAGTTGTAGAAGAGTAATTTTTATTACCCACGTCTTTATCAAAAGCCGGTCGCTAGCAATAGTTACCGGCTTTTTTTGTGCTAGGTGCTGGGTGCTGGGTGCTAGGTGCTGGGTTCTAGGTGCTGGGCGCTAGGTACTGGGCACTAGGTTATTTGGTGTGAGTTTATCGTAGGGGTTGGCCGCGCCAACCCTGGAACGACCAAATGAATTAAAATATGCGAGCAATTTCTTTAAACTGGGTAATTTTCAAAAGGCTATCGATAACAGCCGGATAATGCTGAATATCTGCATTTTACGCTATGTGGCCGCTATCGCTTCAACATTCGCTTTCCGTTTTTAATGACCTCGTAAATCGTAAACCTAAACATTTGCATATCCCAGTTGAAGAGCTTCGCCAGCCTGTTATTCTGCTTTAATAAAGGAACCCACTGCAATTTTCATATAGCCAAGGCCGAATAATTTCCTGATTGTCTAATTATATTCGCCAATTTCGGCTATTCAAAGCTATTCGACATTCGCTTTCCGTTTTTAAGGCCTCGTAAATCGTAAACCGTAAACCGTAAATTTTGCAAATCCCAGTTGAGGAGCTTCGCCAGCCTGTTATTCTACTTGTAATATAGGAACCCAGCACCCAGCACCCAGCACCTAGTACCTAGCACCTAGCACCCAGCACCTAGCCCCCAGCACCCAGCTCAAAAATCACACAAATGCCCGTTCACCTTCAACCATTTTTCTTTTTCCTTGTAATCCGGCATCATATCATGCACGACTTTCCAAAATCGGTCGGAGTGATTGGCTTCAATTAAGTGGGCAAGCTCATGTTTAATGACATATTCGATGACGTCATCAGGAGCAAAAAGTAGGCGTGTAGAAAGATTGATGTTTCCTCTGGTGCTGCAGGAACCCCAGTTGGAATGATTGTATTTCAATGCAACATTTTTGATGGGTTTTTGGGTGTGTTTATCATTCAAATCCAATACCCATTCTGTAATGGCCGGCAAAAAGTCTTTCGCTATAACTCTGCTTAATAAATGCCTGACTGCCTTATCTGTATTTTCTGGATTGTCTTTGGTAGTTAGTCTTAGAAAAATATCCCGACCTCGTAGTTTCGCATGGTGATTTTCCAGGTCGGTTTTGATGATTTTTATAAAATATTTCCGCTTTCCAACCTGAAGAATATCGCCATCTTCATAAGACCTTTTTTCAAATTGGTTGGCCAGGTTTTCATTTTTTTGAAGCTGATTTTCAGCCCAAATTTTAAAGTTCATGATTTGAACCTCCTGCTGAGCACCAGTAAGAAACGAAGGCATTCGAATTATAATTCCACCTCTTCTTAGGGATGCACGCGCGCTGCGCCTCCATTCCAGATAGATTTTTACCGGAACTTCAACTTCCCCAAATTTCCATTTTTGTTCTATGGGCTTTTTAGCCATGCAACATCAAAATTTTACAAATGCTAAAATAACGGACAATTTATTTATTTTAGCCTTCAGACAAAGCCCCAAAATTACCTTTCTTACAGAATCTTCCCGACCTTTCTTTCATTTTAATAAAAATTCAAAATGGAAATCAAGCGCCTTTTTGACTACATATATGATCAGATGCAGTCAGCAACGTTGGAAAAATCTTTTTCCTACAAACCTAATGGACATTGGGTTTCTTTTTCAACAGCAGAAATGGTTGAAAAAGCCAGGAAATTAAGCATGGGACTGATTAAACTGGGTATACAGCCGGGAGATAAGATTGGTTTGGTGACGTATAAAAATCGTCCGGAGTGGGTAATTGCAGATATCGCCATCTCGCAAATAGGTGCCATCAATGTGCCGGTTTATCCTACTATTAGTAGCTCTGAATATGAGTATATTTTTAATGATGCGGGAGTTAAGATTGTTTTTGTAGGAAAGGATGACCTATTCGAAAAAGTAACAACGGCTCAGAAATCACTAACAGATTTAAAACATGTTTTTGGATTTGAAAAGGATGGTCCTGCAAAACATTGGGAAACGCTCTTTGAGCAAACTTCTGAATTAGAGTCTGAATTACAATCCAGAATGGATGCGGTAAAAGGGGAGGAGTTGGCAACACTGATTTATACCAGTGGAACCACCGGATTTCCAAAAGGAGTAATGCTTTCACATCATAACATCATTAGCAATATAGATGCGGTAAAGGCTTTATTGCCCGTACAAAAAGGCGACAAAGTTTTGAGCTTTTTACCGCTCTGTCATATTTTTGAAAGGGTGGCTACCTATGCTTATACAGCTTTAAACGTCAGTGTTTATCAGACTGGAACTGACAATTTGGGTGGCGATGAAGGAGATTTAAAAGCAGTCCAGCCACATTTTTTTACAACGGTTCCAAGGCTGCTTGAAAAAGTGTATGAGAAGATTTATAGCAAGGGATTGGATCTTTCAGGAATCAAAAAAGGTTTATTTTTCTGGGCTTTAAGATTGACTGACCAATATGAGCATGATTGGCAGCCTTCCGGTTTGACGGCATTGAAATGGAAAATAGCAGATAAACTCATCTTTTCAAAATGGCGTGAAGCCCTTGGAGGAAATGTCAATGGTATCGTAACCGGAGCAGCAGCCTGTCCTGTAAAAATGGTTAAGGTGTTTTCAGCCGCAGGAATTCCTATCCGAGAAGGTTATGGCTTGACGGAATCCAGTCCGGGAATCGCCGTAAGTTATTTTGAAAAAGGAGCGGCACTTCTTGGAACCATTGGTCCTGCACTTTTTAATGTGGAAATAAAAATCGACGACTCTGACGGATTATATGGTATGGGCGAAGGTGAAGTTTTGGCTGCCGGACCAAATATCATGATGGGTTATTACAACAAACCTGAAGAAACGGCTGAAGTTATTTTTGAGAAAGATGGAAAAAGATGGTTAAGGACCGGAGATATTGGTAAAATGATAAAAGGCCCGGATGGAAGGGATTTTTTAAAAATAACCGACAGGAAAAAAGAATTATTAAAAACTTCCGGTGGTAAATACGTCGCTCCTGCGCCTATAGAATCCAAGCTCAAAGAAGACTTTTTGATTGAACAGGTGATGATAGTAGGTGAACAAAAGAAATTTGTTTCGGCCATTATCAATCCTGCTGAAGATACGCTAAAGGAATGGTGTCACCGCCATGAAATTCCTTGGACCAATCTAAATGAAATACTGTCTCATCCAAAAGTACTTGAAAAGTATCAGCACATTTTAGACAAATACAATCCTGGTTTCAATCATGTAGAACAGGTTAAGAAGTTTGTCCTGGTGCCAGATACCTGGGAACCGGTCAAAAAAGATGGTTCTGATGCTGAATTGACACCAACCCTGAAATTGAAAAGAAGGGTCTTGCTCAAGAAATATGAAGCTGAAATAGATAGAATTTATGAGTAGCGGCCATTATGACATGTTAAATTCTATCATTTTGCCATAATGGCAGTTGTTTTTAAATAATTCTGCCTTTTCGACTTAAAAAATGGCATGGTACAACACTTGTTGATATAGGTGTAAACACACAACATTTATCAACAAAAAATAAAAGTGCCATGATGTTAATGAATTTCAGACCAGCTCGTCCAGTTCGCAGAACCAGAACCAATCAGCCAAACATTGATCAATTCTTCAATGAATTTTTCAAGAACCTTGACAAGGGCTTTCCTATTTCAACTGCCAGACCGGTAGTGCGAAAACAAGTATCTGTCAATGTAATGGAAGATAATGATGCTTTCCAACTTCAGTTGGCTGCACCCGGATTTGCCAAGGAGAATTTCAGTCTAAATGTCGAGAAAGACATTCTTACCATCGAATTAAAATCAGAAAAGAAATCCGAAGAAGGTGAAAAACTCGAATATAAGGTTAGAGAGTTTTATTACACCGATTTCAAAAAATCATTTACGCTGCCAGAGACAGTAGATGTAGATAAGATTTCTGCAGTGTATGAGAATGGAATTTTGAATGTGGTACTTCCTAAAAAAGAGGAAGCAAAACCACAGCCACCAAGAACGATTGAGATTGGATAAAATATAGTATTTGCGGGAGGCGAAATGAATGGCTTCCCGCATTCTGACAAAATTTTGACCAAATCAAATCAATTTTTAGTGAACATCAGTGTTATATAAAAACGTTATTATTATGAAACCAATAAACTATAATCCGAGTCCCACAAACGCGTTGGGCAGCATGATTGACAATTTTTTTAATTCCAACTTAAATTCCTTCATGGGAAGTGACTTTTTTGCGCATTCACCGTCTCTAAACGTGATAGAAAAAGAAAAGTCTTTTTTGTTGGAAATGGCGGCTCCTGGCCTCAAAAAAGAAGATATTTCAATAAACCTTGAAGGTGATTATTTGTCTATATCTTCAGAGGTTAAGGAAGAAAAAGAGCAAAAAGAAGGAACCAAATTCCTCAGAAAAGAATTCAATTACAGCTCTTTCAAACGCCAAATGAAATTGCCGGAAAATGTAAATATCGAAGCAATTTCCGCAAAATATGAAAATGGAGTGCTTTTCGTAGAAATTCCAAAAGTGGAAGCAGAAAACACCCAACTTGTAAAAACAATCAACATCCAGTAAACCTACTGGATAGAAAGATATTTAAGGTTAGTTAATAGGGTTTTAGGTGTTTTAAGGACCGGACGCAATGCAAATTGCTCCGGTCTCTTTTTTTGTGGTATGCGGTATGCGGTGGCTCGTTTGCTCGGTTCTCGTTTGCTCGACCCTGGATTCTTGAAATGGACGCTGGATCCTGGATTTTAGATAATAAAATTTGCCAACGGCCAATGGCCAAAAGCCAACGGCCAATAAAGTCATTCCGGCCTCCGAGCCGGAATCTGCTATGCGACCTAGAATGATTAGGTGAAAGTTTACTCGTATGCTCGCATCTAGTTTCTTGACGCTCGCTTCTGGACACTAGACCAACCAATTTTTAAAACATGAAGGCATGATCTCGTTGGCTCGATTCTCGTTTGCTCGATGCTGGATTCTGGACGCTAGACCAACCAATATTAAAACATGAAGGCATGAAGGGGCTTGAAGGGAACCATTAAAATCATCTTTCCCGGAAGCTAGCGTATAGCAAACGAGCTCCCGAGCAAACGAGCTCCCGAGCAAGCCAGCCTCACTCCTTAAACACCCTACCATTATCTTTACTCACATAAACAGGTCTTTCATTTGATTCTACCAATTTAAGATATCCTTTTGCTAAAGGGTTGTTGACTGGAAGCCTTTCCACTTTTTGCTTGAATTGTGCAATCAACTTTGCATTGTGATCTAAGATGAAGTAGCTATCATTTTTTGTAAGGCAAACCACTTCATCATCATAAAACTCAAAATTTGTCTCAGCTGGAATATTGTTTGAAATGATTTGATTTTCAAGCGTTAGGATTTTAGTTCTACCTCCTTTTTCCAATAAGAAAAATGGATAGGCATAGGTTATTTTCTCATAAATGGGAGGAACCAAAACTTTTCCATCAAAACCAATTACACCCAATAATTGATTCTGATAAATTATCATCCTTCGATCCGGATCGGTGGTAAAGTTGGCATCTTCATATGGAATTTCTAAAAGCGTATTACCTTCCTAAATCCAATATTCTTATTTGAGTTCCTTCATCTGTTTTAAATTTTCCAAGGAATAAATTTTTATCAGGGCTTTCGACGACTACTTCAACTTCTTCAGGGTATAATTTTTTCCATTTTATGATTATAGAGATAGTTTCGAAGTTTAGAATAGAATTCACCTTCATAAACCAGAATCAGCTTTTTGCCAAGAATATCAAATTTTTTGCTTGGGTTTATTTAAAAGGGTTCCATCAAAATCATAAAGTTCTTGCTTCGAATTTTTTTGAATTAAGATAAAACCAAAATTTGAAATGCTAAAATCATTAAAACCTAAATCCTTCCGGTTAAATGGGCCCAGAATCCAATTTTTATTAATATCAAAAAATCCTATAAAGGAATCCCTTTCAATTTGAAAAACTTTCAAACGACTACCTTCAAAAAAATCAGGGTCAGACCTTGAAAAATATCCATCGGGTAAGATAGAATTGCCATCTAAGTCGTAATAGATATATCCTTGGACTGATCACTACATCTGATTAATGGTTGATTCCCGACGTAAATTAAGGCTGGACGCATTGCATTACATGAATTAAAGGTTTCACCATTTGGTAAGGTGTAATTAGTAGTTATAGCCGATTCCTTTTCTAATAGTATGGAAGAAATTATTGGTTCAACCAGTTTTATTGAATAACCATCAGAATAATGATAATTGTTTGGCCCATGTAAGGGAGAATAAATAATTCTTGTTGAGCGGTGTTGTGTTATCAAACTTCATTGATAAACCATATCGAACTTCTAATGGTAAAATCCAACCTTTCTTGATGTCATAAACTCCAGTATTAAATCCTTTTTTATGAGGTACGATTGATTTATATCCATGGATTGGATCTCGTCATAGGCTTTATTTTCTAAAAAAGTCCCATCTTCTAGCACTAGATAATAAACCCGGTACGGAGTAATGGTCTTTAAAATTTGTTCATTTCCTTTTAAGTTTCCATTTTGGAAATTCCAGTTTTTGCCAGGTAAAACAAATTTTTCTATTCGGTTTACTAAGGAGAAAATATGAAGAATCACCTTTTTCGTAACTAATAAATTGACCATTTCGAAAAGATGAAACAGATGAAATATGATTTTCTATTTCTTCGAAATCATCGTTTAACAAAAACTTGTATTCTCCATCTGACCCCACAAAATAATCACCTAATTTACCAAAGATTATGATATGCTTGAGTCTCAAATGTTTTGCCTTTATATCTGATGAGTATTGAATGATCGTTTTTTGTTTTAGCGTTATTTTTTGAAGGATAATAATTTGATTTGAGTTTTCTTTTTTGAATTTGGTATTCCAAATTTCCATCCCTATCAAAATATTGCCGAGCTAAGTTTGTTTCAATAGGATTTGTTATTGAAGCCTCAACAAATTGATTAGAAGGATTAAATTGGACATGATAAAAATCAAATCCGGTCAATAATTTTTCCTGTCGATTCATTAATGCTACCTCGCCAAGTTGATTGTGGATTGCAAATAGCTGTGGAGAGAAAATGGTGAGATTAGAATATTTATTTTTAAAAATAAGATGACCTGAAGTGTCAATTACATTTACAGTACTGTCTGGCAAAAAAACCTTACTAATACCATTCCTAAATGCACCATTGTAAAAGTGAGTGTAATCTGTATTTTTAGTTGCGATCCGAATCTTAGCTTTTTTACCGAATTCTGTTACCTCGCCCGTTTGTAAATTTTTGATGAAATACCTGCCCGGCTTTTGATTATTATTACCAATTTTCGTCAGATTGACATATTTTTTTACTCCATTTTCATCTTCTGTAAATAGTCTTTCTTCTTTGCATTCTTCTAGTGAAGAAAATATGCATCGAATTAACTCCTCACCACTTCGATTGATTTGTCCATAAAGGCTATCTTTTATAATTATGGCGAATCCGCTTGAATCAAATGGGAAGACCAAATCATATTTTGGTTCGATAATGACCTTTTTTGATTCATTAGCAAACCCATAAACATTACCTTTTTTATAAGGAATGAGGATTTGTTGGCAATAGGAATTGGCCCCGAAACTTAGGAGAATTATTAAAAGTGATATTTTAGTTTTGCACAGCTTCCCCATTTCAGGATGATATTCAATTTTCAAAATACTAAGATTAGTAGGTGTTCAAAATTATATAATTCTTTATAAATCTAAGTTTCCGTTTTTGCCAAAAATCAGGTTCTAGTTGCTGGAAACTGGATGCTGGACTCTGGACGCTAGACCAACCAATTTTTTAAAACATGAAGGAACGAAGCCGCATGAAGAAAACCATTAAAATCCTCGTCTTCTGTTTCAAAGAAAAAACTTGACCCGCAGGGTCACATCTCCGTAGCCTCAAAAGGAAGAAAAGATCCACGACCCGTAGGGTCGAATATTTTTAATCATAAGTAATTTTAAAACATGAAGGAATGAAGAGACATGAAGTACACCATTAAATTCGATTCTATTCAGCATCCAAAATCGAGCAAACGAGCCCCCGAGCAAACGAGCCCCCAAGCAAACGAGCCCCCGAGCTTACTCCATAAACACCCTCCCCGTCTTCATACTTACATAAATCTCATGGCCGGAGGTGAAATGACGAAAACAATGATCTTTTAAAGGATGATCTTCTTTAAAACCCTGAAGTGAATAGGGTACAGTGTTGATGAACTTTCCATCATTATCGAATATATGGTATTGATTGTCATTAGTCAGAACTGCATGGCTGTCTGATTTGAAACTGACATACGCTCTAGGCGGAAGATTGGTCTGAGCTATTTTATTTTTCAAGGTCAACAAATCCAGCTTACCGGCTTTTTCCAAAAGGAAAAATGGGTAGTAAAATCTGATGTTGTCATATTCCAATGGCACGATTACGTTTCCGGTTGAATCAAGAACGGCCGCATTTTTATCTTTAAATACAATAATTCTTCCCTGTTTGTCCATGGTGAAATCTGCATTGCTGTAGGGCAATTCAAAAAGTTTTTCTCCTTTATCATCAATTGCAATAAGTGGACTTTCAGGTTTGTCGGTTAATTTGATGATGAACTTTCTTTCAGCTAAGCTGCTAATTACCGTTAATGGTTCCGGAAATACCCGCTCCATGTTTAAATTGTATAGGTAAGTCCTTGAATCTGAGCGGCTTTCTCCTTCGCTAATTCCAATTAACTGCTTCCCGTAAAATCTGAAAACCTTTTGATTAGAGGTGCTCAATTTTTTTCCTTCGACATTATAAAGTGCAATGGCTCCGGATTTAATAAAATGGATCAATCCATTGTCCTCCATTTCAATTCTTTTCTCCCCGGGACGTCCTGCCGGCTCTGGTTCTATGATCCAATTCCCATCCTGATTGATTACCCCAATCTGATCATTCCCATAAATTGCCATAGCAACCTTTCCATCTTCCCCCAGTAATCCGTCTCTGGTACTTGCACTAAATCCCTTAGGAATAATCTCACTTGCGTCAGTTTTGTAATAGTACATTTCTCTTCCTTGTATAACTGAAAACAAGGGAACATTCCCGGCATATTTCAATTCAGCATTGTAGGATTTTGCAAACTGAAATGTTTCATTGCCTGGAGTGATATAGGTTAAGAATTCGGGATCTTCAGATGGGAACCTTTTCGTTTCCCATCGATAATAATCATCCAACTTTTTTTCAACATAATTTTCAGTATATAAATACCTTTCAAAGCCTTTATTAAACTGTACATTTTTAAGTAAAGGCTGGCCTTCCATTCCTACAGCAATACATTGGTATCTGCTTTCATATGGAATTATCCATCCCTTTTGGATATCATAAACTCCGGTATTTAAGTACATTCCTACATGGTAGGATTGATTGATGTTTAATGGCGTTATTTTCTCAAAAGGATCTTCCAAAATGAAATTTCCTTGTAGGTCAAGAAGGTAGAAGGTCCTGCCAAAATTGGTTTCTGAAAGTATGATTTCATTTGAACCTAAATTGCCACTTTTGATTTGCCATTCGGGACCAAAAAATGACAAGGGCTTTTCTTTTTTAGGAAAGTAAACAAAGCTGGAATCTACAGTAGCAGTGATGACCACTCCGGAATTCCAATCATACCTGATATAATTAAATGGAACGCTTATTACTTCAAGATTATCATTAAATAAGTAGCTTTTGCCGCCCTTTTTTGCCGAAAAATAAGCTCCCTGGTTTCGGAATTCATAATAATCTAATGTGGCTACACTGTCTTCCTTTGTGTTGATAATGGTCCAATTTTGTTGACCTTCAGGTTGGTAGGCAAAGTATTCACCAGCCAGGTGTTCTAATTTGCGATAGGTCTTTTTAAAAACGATTTTTCCTTCAAGGTCAGCTACTGTTTTAATCAGATTGTTTTTATCCTTTGAATTAGCAAGGGTCAATAGGATGTACGGACTTTTATGAGCGCGGGCTATCTGACTGTAGTCATAGTTGGTGAGGATTTTCTCGTCCCTGGTCATTAGAGCGATTTGATTTGAATTGTCTCGTATGGCAAAAGTGTTTTTACTTAACATGGCCACATCTGGATAATTCTTTTTTAAAATGAAATTTCCGTTGGTATCAATAAAGTTGGCAGTGGTGTCCTCCAGAATTACCTTGCTCATGCCTTCCTTAAAAATACCTGCCTCAGCTCCTATATAATCATAGGCGTAAGCGAAAAAATAGGATTTTGGCCTGCTTCGACAGGACAGCAATTCTCCTGATTTCAGATTTCGAATGAAATATTGTTCAGAAGCCGGTAAATCCATTTTAACGAAATCCAATGCTGTTCTTTTACCGGTTTCTGACTCCAGAAAAATTCGATTTTCATTGAAGGGCCTTTCAAAAATGTAGGGAATAACCTCCTTTCCATTTTTATCAATTTGGCCATAAAGCCCAAATTTGGAAACCATAGCAAAACCGTTTTTATCAAAAGGAAATACCTTTTCATAATCAGCCGGAATGACCAATTCTCCATTTTCATTGGCAAAGCCAAACAACTTCCCTTTTTTGTATGGAATTAAAAGGTCCTGACTCCGGGAAGGAATGCTGATCAATAAGCTGAATATTATCAGGAAAAAATTAATTGTTACAAGCCTTTTCATAAGCATCATTTGAGCACACACCATTGAATCCTTTAAAAATTACAGCGGGTTGGTCCGCCGGTCTGTTTTCATTCCATTTGCACAATCGTTCAAACGAACACCCTTTTATTTTTGAATTGTCTTTAAAAATAACTGTACAATCTTCTACCGGAGTTCCCTCCAAATCTTCCAGACTTTCTATACCCAAAGATTCAAAAGTGATGGCCTTTGCCTCAATTTTAGATAAATCAATTCCTTTAAGGGACTTAAGAATACTGAGTCCTGAAATCCTGAATTTATCTGTTTTTACCTTGATGGGATGTCCAATTTCTTTTAGTTGGTAATTGGTAATACCATTGATAGAGATTTCCGGAGCATAAGGACAATTATCTGCCAATGCAAATAAGGTGGAATCCATCATGCCGCGAATCTGAAAGGATTTGCCAATGTTCTTAAATGCTGGTAACCAATGCATGGTTTGTCCACCAAGAATTAAATTTTCTACCGTGTCGATAGCCGGTAAATTGCTTATCTCAGGCCAGGCATCCCTGCTTCTCGAATTGCCATAGAAATATTCAATCTTTCTCAGGTTTGGGAAGTATTTCATTGCTTCCGGATGCATTTCAAAAAGATCCAATCCCTTCAATTCTGTAATCCCACTTAGGAAGTCTAATCTTAATTCTGGTGATAAATTATTTAAAGTGATATGCTTAGGTTGGATGAAGGTTCCAATGTTTACAGGACCCTTGGTCTTCAATTCCAAATCCAGCCCATTAATTTCTTTCAGTTTTTCAAATCCCTGGATGCTTAGGTTTGGATTGTCCATACGAAGTCGAATTGCATCGCAGGACTCAAGCTCATGGAAGTCATTTACTTGCGTAATCTTAGCCGGTTGATCAAAGATTTGAATGGCATTTCCGACCTTTTTTAATTTTGGAAAAAAGCTGTACCAGGTAAGATTCAAATGTACCCAAAGGTTTCCACCGATATATTCCAGTCCTGGAACTTTTAGCTCTATAAAATGCTGCCAGCCCGCTACGCCAATTGAAAAATCACCACCCACGGATTTAACAGGAAAAGCAACTACTCCGGTAAAATCTTTATTGTTTTTAAATGTCAACGCACCTCCCACCGTATCAAGTTGAGGAAATTCCGGAGCCACTTTCAACCACTGATTGTTTTCAATACTCAAATTACCCTTGATGACTTTTATCTTTTCAAAAACAGGTAGGCGTTCAATTCTCGTTTGGGCCATTCCTTCTCCAGGGCCAATCTTAAAATTACCGGAGATTTCAGTACAATCAGGATACTTGCTCAGAAATTGTTCTGCTTCTTCCAAACTGGAAATTACAACATCTCCTTCCGGGCATTGAGCGAAAATCATCCCCCAAAATGCAGGAAGAAACAATACAGTCAAAAGGTATTTCATGAAATAAAATTGTTGGAATTTTTGTAAAGATAAAAAGCCTTCCCCTGCCACAAAAAATACGTGCATAAATCTTCTCTTAAATAGAAAAAGCGCGCCGAAGCACGCTTTTCCTATATGTATCGTAAAATTTTCAGGTTGCAGCATTGAAAAACCGCATCCCGCAATCCCGCATCTCGCATTCCGCTTTCCTTATTCCTTCACAATCCTGCTCACAGCCCTACCATCTTCAGTAAGCAGTCGAATCACATACATTCCGGGGCCAAATCATTCAGATTCATTTCAAATCTGTCACCAGGATAAACGGTTTTATTGACTTGCCTGTAGGTTCTTCCCAACATGTCTCCAATCCAAAGATTGACTTCTTCGGGTTTGGTAAATGCTGTAGTTACAAAAATATTGCCGGTGGTAGGATTAGGGAATACCTTTACCTGACCACTTAGATCCACCAAATCTTTCGTTCCTGATGATGAATCCATCACGGTTATGGTGTCAATTACAGATGCTGTACAACCATCAGTACTTGTCATGGTCAAACTTACAATGTAAACTCCGATGTCGGTAAACGTGTGGGTTGGATTCTCATCTGTGCTGAAATTACCATCACCAAAGTTCCAGTTCCAGGTACCGGTTCCAATTGAAGTATTGGTAAACATTACGGTAGGGTCGTTTAGTACATCAACAGTTCTAACCGAAGGTGTAAATGATGGCTCAGGTGCCTGCCCACCAGGATCAACATTTACATCAACCCTGGTTCTTCCACAAATGTCTCTTTGTTCGATTCTCCAGTCATAAAAATAAAAGAATGGATTGTTTCCGGATTGAATGGTTCCTTCAGTAATGGAAACAACATCCTGCAATTCATAAGGAAACTCTCCACCGTTTCTACTGTAACCAAGAGACGGACCACTTACTAGTTCCATTCTTAAATTATTACCCGCAGGAATGGTCCAGTCTAAATTGATCACGTTCTTTCCAATCTGATTTACATTGAAAACCCTCGAGGTAAGAACTTCTCCATTAATATCTTTTATCTCTACTGTTCTGGCGCCGGTTCTATTGGCATATACTGTGAAAGATTTTAATAAGAAATCAGATTGAACATCCATCCTTAAACCGCCGATAGAAATTGGAGGATATGCAAAATCACCAATACTTGTATCTGCAGGAGCAGTTTGGAATTCTACCAAAGCATCTGCGAAATAAGTGGTTGATTCAGTGAGGGGAGGAGTTAAAAAAGCTTGTCCTGTGCCTACCAGATTTCCACCCGCCTGAGCATCATACCATTCATAAGTGATGTTCCCGCTTGGATAGGTAAATTCATTTCTCAACAATGCCCTTGTATTTTCACAAACCGTACCATCAGGATGATCTGCTACATAGGCAATGATCGATGGTCTGTCTGTTACCTTTACTTCTGAAATCAATCGGTTGTTGTATGGCCTCGCATCTGTAACTGAATTTGGGTTTTCTAAATCAACAATCATATCCCATTGACCTGGAATGAGGTTGAATCCATCTACTTGTATCATGGTTCGTTCACCTGGTAGCAATTCCCCGGTCCAGGTGTAGGTTTGACTTGATGGTATTTCCGGGAAATTCATGACAATATCCAAGGTTCGCAAGGTATCAGTTCCCATGTTTTCAACCAAATAGGAAGGATACACCGTACTGTTACAATAAAACTCCCTGATATCTGCTTTGATGATCATTACATCATTGCTAACATAAGGATTTGCAGGGGTATACCCTTGGTCCACCAGCCAATCAAAAGCAGCTTTCACATCTATGATACCCATTCCAAAGACATTGTCCTCACCAGGATCCCCCAAATCCCTCGCACTCATATACAATGCCATTTTGATTTCTCTTCCCAGTACATCCGGGAAAGCTTCTCTCAATAATAGGATTGCTCCTGCAACGTGTGGCGCAGCCATGGAAGTTCCGGAAAGTAAATTGTATTCACCATCAGGATATGCTGAACGAACGCTTACTCCAGGTGCAGAAACTTCAGGTTTGATTGCAAGGCTACCAGTGTCTCCACAAATGGAAGGACCACGGCTGGAGAAGTTGGCTATAGGTAAGTTTTGGTTATTTGCGTTCAAAGCTCCTACTGAAAAAACGTTGACGAGGTCGTAGTTGATGTTGTGAGGAGGAGTAAGCGTACTCACTCCGGGGCCACTGTTTCCTGCTGAGAAAATTACAGAAATTCCTACGGCTTCCATTGCTTGGAGTACGTCAACATAAACACTTTCACATTCGTTTTGTAAGCTTGGATCCCTCCAGCTGTTGTTGATTACATCCGGAATGTCATCAATGGTATTTGGATCTCCATCAGGGTCAATCGCCCATTCGAAAGAGCCGATATTATCTTCTGTTCCCGGACTAAATCCACAAATAATAAGGGCACCAATCCAGTTGGCATTAAAAGCCACACCAATGGTATCATCCATCATTCTGTCCAAACCAATCATAGTACCAAGCGTATGGGTACCATGTCCATCACAGTCGCTCGGAAAAGTATTATTTGGATCCCACTCATACCAGGTTTGTCCTGCATCTTTATACCAACCCATATACCTACTTGAAAAAGATGGATGAAATGGATCTATGCCGGTATCTGCACCCATGGCAATTCTTCCTGCGCCTGTATAGCCCATTTTCCACATTTTATCAGCATTGATAGCCAATAATCCGGGTTCTACTCCTCCGGGCGATGGAGGAGGGGCAGCCTCACATGATTCCTCGATATATTCAACCAATTCTAGTTTTGCATTTAAGTCAATGCCTTTAATATCAGGTCTCTCTGCCAGTTCGAAAATTAGCTCCTTTTTAGCCCTTAAAAATATACTGTTGGCAATCCAATAAGTGTTGATGGTTTTCTGTTGCGCCAAAGGATTCCCTTCAAGTTTTTTAAGGATGGGAGCTTGTGTTGCTGCAGCTTTATCTTTTAAGGCTTTGATTACACGGACATGGCGTTCGCGGATGCTTGCATTCTCTGCGGTCATTTGCAAGTCCATGTCTTTTACGTTGATTCTATCTTCTAGTTGGAGTCCTATATGGTGCCAACCATCGGGGTCTTTTTCTATTTCAGCAAGCAATCTTTCTGAAATAAAAGCTTTATGATTGTTTTGTCCGAAAACCACAAAGGCCTGGATAGTAAAAAAGAAAAGTAAGGCTTTCTTCATAACTGGTAGTTTTATGCGATAATTTCTATTTCTAGTGAATTTCAAAAATAGAAATAAAGGCAGGGTTTCCACCATTCAACTTTATAAAAAGTATCCTTGCTTACTTTTTAAGGGAATATTTTATTTTAAAAAGAGAATTATGAGGCTTAATTGATTGGGGAAATTGTTGTTTAGGACAATTTTATTTTTCCATTTTATTAAAGACCTTGATGGCTTCATCCCACATTTTTTCCATAAAAGGAAGGGTTTTTTCCCAGGCTTTCCTCATGGCTGCAGGATAATCCTCTAAAACTTCATAAGTCTGGGATTCTTGTTTGGTTTGTCTGGAAATAAGGTCGCTTTTGTCAACAAACCAAACCAGCATGCTCAAAAAGAAAACGTAGAGTCCGGCCATTAAAAGTCCTCCAGCTGCTTTGTTGATAAAATTGATATGTGCTGACTTAAGTATTTCTTCCAGGGTCTTTCCAAGCATCCTGATGAATAGCAGCGTAAGGCCAAAACAAATCAGGAAGGCAAGAACAAAAAGGAAAACTGAAGTGACATTTAAAGTGTCCGAAAGAAACAAGGTCAAACTTGGAGTAAAACGCACGGCAATTATAAATCCCAGCATCAGGGATAAGGCATAAAATACAGTTTTTATAATACCACTCTGGTATCCATGATAAAAACCTCCAATAACCGTGATTGCGAATAAGATATCAATTATCATAAAGACAAATGTAATAGCTTTTCGATTGGTGGCGTATTTTTTTAGATTTGATGCTTCACTTTTTTTACAAACCAAATTCATGAAAGTTTTCTTCCTGGCTTTTTTTCTTTTTCCTGCCTTCCTTTCAGGACAAAATTATACGCTTACTATATTAGGCATCGCTCAAGATGGAGGTTATCCCCATGCAGGTTGTGAAAAAAACTGCTGTAAAGATTTATGGAAAAATAATGGGGAAGGAGAAAAGGTCGTATCTCTTGGAATTACTGATGAAGATCAAAACAAAGCATGGATGTTTGAAGCTAGCCCGGATTTTAAATATCAATATGAAATGTTGACGAAAGGTGGTAAAAAGCTGGAAGGAATATTTATTACACATGCTCATATTGGACATTATACCGGGTTGATGCACCTGGGCAGAGAGGTGATGGGGGCCAAATCTATCCCTGTTTTCACCATGCCTAAAATGGCCGATTTTTTAAAAAATAATGGTCCCTGGTCTCAGCTCATTGAACTGAAAAATATTCAAATTAAACCCATTGACCACTTTAAGACAAGTCTAATAGCAGATGGATTGATGGTGACTCCCTTGCTCGTTCCTCATCGGGATGAATTTTCGGAGACAGTCGGTTTTATGATTGAAGGCCCTACTAAAAAAGTTTTATTTGTCCCGGATATTAATAAATGGTCAGATTGGGATCAGGAATTGGAAACCTGGCTTCAATTGGTGGACTTCGCTTTTTTAGATGCCACTTTTTTTAAAAATGGGGAAATTCCAGGAAGAGATATGTCAGAAATTCCTCATCCTTTTGTGGAAGAAACCATGAACCTGTTGAAAGATGCTTCTTCAGATCTAAAATCCAAGATCTATTTCATTCATTTCAACCATACCAACCCGCTCATTCGTAAAGACTCTGAAGCAAGAGAAGAGGTCTTGGAAAAAGGTTTTAACCTGGCTGAAGAAGGGATGATTTTTAAGCTTTAATCTTTTTGGAAAGCCTTTTTAATAATAGGAAATGAATGTTCAAATATGGCAGTATTTCCGGCAATGATCTCACCACTGAAGAGGTAATCCTGGCCACCTTTAAAATCACTTACTTTTCCACCTGCCTCCTGCACAAGAAATGCTCCTGCTGCCAAATCCCACGCTTGTAATGAATATTCAAAATACAAGTCAAATCTGCCACTTGCAACATATGCCAAATCTACAGCAGCGGCACCCATTCTCCTCAGTCCGCGGGTATGATGCATGAAATAGTTGAAAGCTTCAAAATAGGACGATTCCATGGAAAAATCGTAGTACGGAAAACCGGTTGCAATCAGACAATTCCCAATTTCATTTGAGTTGCTCACTTTGATTTTTGTGCCATTTAAAAATGCGCCTTCACCTTTAATCGCATGGTAACATTCTCCGCCTACTACCTCCAATACAATTCCCAAAATCGTCTCCCCTTTTTCTTGTAGTGCAACTGAAATGGCAAATACAGGAATGCGGTGTAAAAAATTGGTGGTACCATCCAGGGGATCAATAATCCAGACCAAATCTCCTTTTTCCTTCTGAATGGTTTCCTCTTCCGTTAGGAAAACACTTCCAGGCAAAAGAGCTGATAATCCTGCGACTAGTTTCTTTTCAGAAGTTTTGTCTACATAACTAACCAGACTGTTCAGACTTTTGGTTTCAATTTCTTCAGAACTTACTTTCCCAAATTCCTCCTTTAAAAATTCACCGGTTTCACGAATGATCTTGATTGCCTCATTACACAAATTATTTAGTCGAACTTTTTCCATTAGTCCTCTGATTTTAACTGATAAATAGCAGGTAGATTTCTGCCCAACTCGTCATAATCCATCCCGTATCCTACCACAAAAGCCTCAGGAATTTCAAATCCGATATAGTCTATTTTCAAAGGATGTTTTAAAGCATCTGGTTTAAATAAAAGTGTGCTTAAATGTAATGAAGCCGGATTTTTCTTTTCTAAATCTTTTAAAAGATAAGCCATCGTATTCCCCGAATCAATGATGTCTTCTAAGATGACCACATGCCTTCCGGAAATATCGGTGTTGAGCCCCAGCACCGATTTTACTTGTCCTGTAGTTTGAGTCCCTTCGTAAGATGATACCCTGATGAAAACCAATTCGCAATCTCCTTTGAAGTGTTTGAGTAAATCAGCTGCAAAAGCATAAGCTCCTATTAAGACCGCTATGAAAATAGGCTTTTTGCCTTCAAAATCCTTACTCATCTCTGCTCCAAGACTGGCAATTCGATGTTCAATTTCTTCGGGTGAAATAAAGGGTTCAAACTCCAAATCTTTAAGCCTGATGCTTTGTTTCATAATTATTAAACTTCTTTTTGCAAAAAAAGGAAATCAAGCGAACGAAACTAAGAAATGAACGTAATAAATAACTGGAATGGGTGTAATGTCATCGTTAAAGAGTAATAATGGACAAAAATTCCCTCGTTTGGTCAAATTTGTCATCTACTCCCACCTATGATAGAATAATTAAATACCTATTTTTGCAGCCAATATTTTAAAACAAAGCCTAACCAAAAAACAAAAAAAATACGTTTTATGTCAGATATGAATACAGCACCAGCTGCAGGCGAGAAAAAAGCAAATGTCGATAAGTTTCAGGCGCATGATTATTACCTGATGGATGAGTTGTTGACTGAAGAGCACAAGCTGGCAAGAGAAGCAGTTAGAGAATGGGTGAAACAGGAAGTTTCTCCAATCATCGAAGATTATGCTAACAGAGCTGCTTGCCCGACTCACCTATTCAAAGGACTTGCAGAAATTGGAGCCTTCGGTCCAAGTTTGCCTGCTGAATATGGTTGCGGTGGAATGGATGAGATTGCCTACGGAATCATCATGCAGGAATTGGAAAGAGGAGATTCCGGAATTCGTTCCATGGCCTCTGTACAAGGTTCCCTTGTGATGTATCCAATTTATAAATTTGGTACAGAAGAACAAAAAAGAAAATACCTACCCAAACTGGCCAATGGAGAATTGATTGGTTGTTTTGGATTAACGGAACCAGACCATGGTAGTAACCCTGCCGGAATGGTTACCAATATCAAAGACGATGGAGACCACGTCATTTTAAATGGTGCCAAAATGTGGATCACCAACTCTCCGGTAGCCGATATTGCAGTAGTTTGGGCAAAGGATGAAGAAGGAGTTATCCGCGGAATGATCGTAGAAAAGGACATGAAAGGATTTTCTGCTCCTGAAATTCATGGTAAATGGTCTTTGAGAGCTTCCGTTACCGGAGAATTGGTTTTTGAAGATGTAAGAGTGCCAAAATCAAATATGTTTCCTGATATCCGCGGTCTGAAAGGACCATTGACTTGTTTGTCAAAAGCAAGATATGGAATTGCATGGGGAGCTATTGGAGCAGCAATGGATTGTTACGATTCGGCCTTGAGGTATTCTCAGGAAAGAGAACAGTTTGGAAAACCATTGGGTCAGTTTCAGTTAACACAAAAGAAATTGGCTGAGATGATTACCGAAATTACCAAAGCGCAAATGCTAACCTGGAGATTGGGTACGCTGGCCAACGAAGGAAGAGCTACACCTGCTCAAATCAGTATGGCAAAAAGAAACAATGTGGCCATGGCATTGGAAATTGCTCGTGAAGCAAGACAAATGCATGGTGGAATGGGAATTACAGGCGAATATCCAATCATGAGACATATGATGAACCTGGAATCTGTAGTTACCTATGAAGGTACTCACGACATCCATTTATTGATAACTGGAATGGACGTGACAGGATTCAATGCATTCAATTAATTTGTGAAGACGGGCAGGCGGAAAAGGGAATTGTGACCATCCTTTTCCGCCAGTCGTCACAAAATCATAATATTACTATAAAACCGGGCTGTTTGTAAAACTATTTGCCGGATTTACTGCGTTATTGTGAAGAATTCATCGCTTTTGCGATTCTAAAAATAAAACCGAACAGAATGTTTAAGGATTTTTCCTTACCAATTTTCTTTTTATTCCTTGTTTTGGGTTTGAATGCTCAGACTTCTTTACCTGATACAATCAGGTTGAACAATCCTTCATTTGAAGATTATCCCAAAAACAGTACTTGTCCTAAAGGTTGGTTGGATTGTGGTTTTGAAGGTGAAACTCCGCCTGATGTACAGCCAGGAGGTGGATTTGAGGTAAATAAACAAGCTTTCCATGGTGGAACTTATCTTGGATTGGTAGTACGCGATAATGATACATGGGAAGCAGTAGCTCAAAGAATGAGCAGACCCATGAAAAGAGGAAAATGTTATGAATTCAACATTTATTTAAGTCGATCAGAAATTTACCAGAGCCTTAGTAAGGAAACCAACCAACCAGCAAATTATGTTACCCCAGCTGTTTTTAGAATTTGGGCAGGAAATACCTATTGTGAAAGAAGGGAATTGTTGGGGGAAACTAGCAGGGTAATTAATACCCGTTGGTTGGAATACAAATTTAGATTTGAACCTTCTGACTTTTATACTTACATCACTTTTGAAGCTTATTATAAAACGCCAACTTTATTTCCATACAATGGAAATGTGTTGGTTGACAATGCTTCCTATATTGTTGAAGTTCCATGCGACCAGCCTGTCGAAGAAGAGGAAGTTGCAGATAATTCCAAACAGGATCCCGTTGCGCCACCTCCTTCCAAACCTGAACCAACCGTAAAAAAAGAAGACCAGCCCAAACCTCAGATTTTGAAAAATCTGGAGGCAGATAAAATCAAAGAAGGCCAGGTTATACGGATTGAAAAATTGAACTTTAAGGCAGACTCTTACCAGATTACAGACGATTCTCATGAGGTTTTGGAGGAATTGTACACCTTTATGTCTTATAATCCAGCTGTAATTGTCGAACTTGGAGGCCATACCAATACCATTCCTCCAGATAGTTATTGCGACAAACTTTCTACCGAGCGAGCCAAAGCTGTAGCAGAGTTTCTCCATGATAAAGGTATTCCTTGGGAACGACTTCAATACAAAGGATATGGCAAACGCCAGCCTCTTACCAAAGACACTTCTCAGGAAGGGAGAAAAATCAACCAAAGAGTTGAAGTCAAGATTTTGAGCTTGAACGGTTGATGAAAAATTTACGGTTTAGGAATTCTATTTTAAGGTAGGGTAATTTGTAAATTGCCCCATAAACTTTATTCTTCCTAAAACCAAAAGAATGTCCCTTTACAGTGCTGCTGATCAGAAGGAATTGACCGAATTGTCAAAGAACCTTTTGAAAGACAATTTCTCTTCAAAAAATTATGACCCTCAGAAATTATTGGATGACTTAAAAAGGGTCCTGGTTTTTCATGAATGGCGGTATTATATCAAAAATGATCCCTTCATTTCTGATTTCGAATACGATCAGCTTTACAAAAGACTGGAAGCTATAGAGCAGGAACACCCTGAATGGATCAAACCTGATTCACCAACCCAAAGGGTTTCCAACGATCTTACCCAAACCTTTGAGTCTGTTGCGCACCTTACCCCCATGTTGTCGCTCGACAATTCCTACAATGCGGAAGATTTAAAAGATTTTGATGAGCAGGTAAAAAAGTTGGCCTTGATCGATATGGAAGCAGATGTAGAGTATGTGGTGGAGCCAAAATTCGATGGAGGAAGTATTGCCCTGGTGTATGAAGATGATCATCTCGTTCGCGCTGCTACTCGAGGAAATGGAGTGATGGGAGAAGAAATTACAGCCAATGCGCGGGTTATCCGTACCGTTCCATTGAAGGCCGATTTTTCAAAATATGGTATAAAAAAGGCAGAATTGAGAGGGGAAGTCCTTATTAGAAAGGATATTTTTAAAAAAATGAACGACAAGCGACAGGAAGAAGGGCTGGAGCTTTTTGCCAATCCTCGAAATACAGCAGCCGGAGGACTTAGAATGAAAGATCCTAAGGAAGCGTCTCAAAGAGGATTGGAAGCTTTTGTTTATACACTAGGATTTGGAGAAGACGAAAACGGCAATGATGTGCTTTCTACTTTTCCTACCCATGAAAAAAGTATGCGCCTGCTTGGAGATCTTGGATTTTTAGTGCCAGGTGAAGCTCATAAAGTTTGTAAAAACATCCAGGAGGTAATTGAATTCTGTCAAGCCTGGGAAGAAAGAAGAGAATCATATGAATACGAAATAGATGGGATGGTAATCAAAGTCAACGATCGTGTGATTCAGGATCGTGCCGGTTTTACCAGCCACCATCCAAGGTGGGCCATTGCTTTCAAATTTAAGGCAAAACAAGGAACTACCAAGTTGTTGAACGTTGAATATCAGGTAGGGAAAGTAGGTTCGATTACACCAGTTGCTAAAGTGGAACCGGTTGCTCTTGCAGGTGTTACCATCTCTTCCATTTCCCTGCATAATGAAGACTTTATCAAAGAAAAGGATATTCGATTAGGCGATACGGTGCTTGTTGAAAGAGCCGGTGATGTGATTCCTTACATCGTTAAACCAATGGCAGAATTGCGTGATGGTTCAGAGCAGGAAATCCAATTCCCAAGCAATTGTCCGGTTTGTAATACAGAATTGGTAAAACCGGAAGGAGAAGCAGCCTGGCGTTGTGTCAATTATGATTGTGAAGCTCAGGTTAAACAAAGACTTATACACCATGTCAGCAAGGATGCGATGGACATTGACGGACTGGGTAGAAGTATGATTGAGCGCTTTTTTGAACTGGGAATGATAGACAGCCTGGCTGATATTTATCGTTTGGATTATGATAAAATAATGGAACTGGAAGGATTTGGTTCCAAATCTGCCGAGAATCTCAGGGCCTCTATTGAAAAAGCAAAACATCAACCTGTTTATAGATTTTTGTACAGTTTGAGTATACATCATTTGGGTAAAAAAGTATCTCAACTTTTAGCCGCACAAATCAACCATGTGCTGGATTTGAAAGATTGGACCTTGGAGCAATTCACAGATATCAAAGATGTGGGTCCGACGGTTGCTGAAAATGTAATGGCATTTTTTCATAATGAAAATAATATCCATCTGCTGGAGGAAATGGAATCATTGGGAGTCAATATGACACAAACAGAGGATGACAAACCCAAAGCGCTTAATTCGGATGGACCCTTATTTGGAAAGACTATTTTATTTACCGGTACGCTTTTAAAAATGGGAAGAAAGGAAGCGCAGGAAAAAGCAGTGTCAGCCGGGGCCAAAAACCTCAGTAGTGTGAGCAGTAATTTAGACATCCTGGTGGTCGGTGAAAAAGCAGGTTCCAAATTGAAAAAGGCTCAGGCACTTGGTACCGTGACTATTTATACAGAAGACGAATTTTTAGAAATAATTACCGGGAACTAGTTTATCTTATCTTTTTTAAAATGATCTCCCAAAGTTTTTCATAACGGATAACCTCCAGTTCTGAAATCAGACCTCTGTAAATGAAAGGTGTTTCTTTCAAACGTTGAATGTATTTTTCATAATTGGAAAGTGCATCTTCCTGGAATTCTGCCTTCACAACTGCCTGTAATAATCTGATAAACTGAATTACGCGGTAGTTCTCTTCTTTTTTCAATTGTCTATTGGCATAATTCTTCAATCGATCCACCCTTTCAGGAACCTCTGAATATTGTTTTTTGTCTATCAGGAATAATACCTGAGCAATCAACATCAGAATATTCAGGTTTCTTTGATCTCTTGGATAAAGTAGATTGTCCGTCAGGAATTTTTGAACCTTGAATGGACGCTTCACCTGTTTTATTAGAATAGGATTGTTTTTTCCTTCACTTTCTACAATGAAACTGATGTAAGTCTCATAGACCTTCCATCTTTCACGTTCATCACCGCTAAGTTTTTTAAACTTTTGTTGACCAATTGCACGGTTAAATACTGCAAGTGCATTGATGTAGTTGTCAGAATGCATGGCCAGAAGGAAGTAATATTCCATGAAGGTAAACCAGGTGTCACTGGCGGTTGGAAAACTTCCCAGACATTTTTCAGCATTGTTTTTACCGTTTTTGAAATCTTCCAGATGCAGATAAGCCGACATTTTCATTAATTGAAAAGTAGCCAATCTTTCATCTTGATAATATTGGGGATGGTCTTCGATGTATTGCTCGGCGCGATTGCATACTTCCAATACTGCTTCAAAATCCCTCGCCATTTCATATCGATAGGCCCAGACCAAAAACATATTGTAGAAAATAACGGGTGACTCAAAGTTTTCAGAGAGGCTCACCAGTGAATCGCTGAATCCCTGAATTCTTTCTTCCATTTCCATGAGTTCAGGCAATGGTTTGAAGTAGTTGATCTTCACACGCTGCAATAATTCTTCCGACTGGATTTCAGCGTCCAATATCCCACTATAGGTTTTTATGTATTGATCATAGGTTTCAAATTCGGTTTCATCACCTAAATCTGCTGCAAATTCTCTTAGGATTCGGGAGCAGTTTACAATTACGTCAGCAAATTTGTATTTTAATGCGGTGGTTAAAATAGACCTTGCCAAAGCACTCGCTGTATTTAGTGCTCCATTGGATAAAAGAATCTTTACAAGGGTCCAATCTTTGTTACAAGAAAAATAGGCACGGTCATAATTGGAGGCCGATGGTCTGTTTACATCTAAAAAGAAGAGGGTATTTAATAGTCTTTTTCGAAACCTTGACTTTAATTGTCGGTATTTATCATCGGTAGGAGAAGTTCCATATAGAAAACTTGAAGCGTCACGGTCGTTTTTAAATTTACCCGCCATGAGTGCTTCATAGAACTCATTGAATTTACTGTTTTTCTGTTTTAGTGCATTGTCATCAAAAATTTCTATTTTTCTAACTTTCTTTTTGGTGACAATTTTTGAAATCTCAATTAGGTGTTTCATCGGCTAATTAGTGAGGTAGTTTTAACAGGATTTGTACTTTGCAATGTCACAAATAAATAAATAGGGTGCAACAAATATATCCTTTTATAATTTACGAAGGCAGGATTATTTGAGACGTGTTATCGATATATTGCATTAAACGGTTAAAAATGTGACGTGAGCGTATTTTTTAAATTTTAAATACAAAATAGGTTTTTAATTTCATCCTAAATAATCACACAATTTTTTTTAAAAAAAATGTGACAAACCAAAATTATGAAGCGCATTTTCTACTTATGTTCTTTCCTATTCATTTTTGTTTTTTCCTCCGAAGGGCAAACCGGATTTCAGGTATTGATAACTGCTTTTGATCAGGAAGTTCCGCCAGGCTACTTCAAGGAACTTGGAAAAATCAGTATCAAAAAAGATCAAAATGGATTAAATCATATCTATCTGGCTGAAACTTTTGCAAATAGAGAGGAAGCAGCAACTGCCGCTAAACAAGCCAAAATGAAAGGATTTCAATTCGCCAGGGTAGTTGATTGGCAGGCAGTAAAAGAAATGTGTTCTGCAGGTTGTAGGGAACCTCTATATGTGGAAAATCTCTTCTTCGATTTTGACCGATACAACCTTCGTCAAAAATCAAAATCTGACCTTCAAGACTTGGCAGCACTTCTTACAAGCCAACCTTCGTACAGAGTAATCCTAATGGCTCACACTGATGCTAAAGGCAGCAATGAATACAATATTCAATTGTCTCAAAATCGCGCAAAAAGTGCAAAAGATTACCTTATTGGAATCGGGATAGATGAAGACCGGATCGAAACCGGCTATTCCGGAGAAACCCAACCCATCGCTGTAAACCAAATGGGCAATGGTACCGATGCTCCCCAGGGTCGCCAATTCAACCGCCGCGTAGAAATCACCGTTTTGGATGGTGATGGTAAAGTAGTCCCAAATCTAGTGGAACCTATCAGGGTACCGGAAAAGCTGAAGTTGTAGGATAAGGTCTTTGGCAGTTGGTCTTTGGTCTTTGGGGCGGCTGCGCCTTTTGGTCTTTGGTAGAAAAAATCAGTTTGGTGGAGCCGCCAAGCGTGGCGTCTCTACTAAAGTGAAATGAACGAATCTGAATCTGAAGAATTGTTGATAAAACATTCAGAAAAATCAACAAAATGATGCATAACTAACTGAAAACCAATACACTAAAGACTAAAGACCAAAGACCACCAGCACCCAGCACCCAGTACCCAGCACCTAGTCCCTAGTCCCCAGTCCCTAGTTCCTCATATCCGATCCCCAGGCAAGTTTATGTCGCATGGTCTCGAGGAAGCCGTTTTCATATAGTTGAACCAACTTGATGGTAAAGTCGCATTTCCTCACCGCAATTTGGTGGGCGGAAGTGACCGTCTCAAATCTGGAATCCATCGTACACAAGAAATTTTCTGTACGGCCTTCGATTTCAAATGAAATAACTGAGTTGTCAGAAATGACAATGGGTCTTACGTTTAAATTATGAGGAGCAACAGGTGTTATGACAAAGTTCCCTGAATTGGGAAACAGTATAGGTCCCCCACAGCTGAGAGAATAACCAGTAGAGCCTGTAGGTGTAGCTACGATAATTCCATCTGCCCAGTAGTTGTTAAGCAGGTCTCCATTGATAAAAGTTTTGATGGTAATCATAGAGGAAGTATCGCGCTTCAGTATGGTGCAATCGTTCAAAGCAAAATTAATGTCTCCAAAAAGATTGTAATTGGATTCGAGATGCAATAAAATCCGCTCATCAAGAGTGTACATGCCTTTGGTCAAGGAGTGAATGGTCTCTTTTATCAACCTTTTTTCAATACTAGCCAGGAAACCAAGGCGCCCCAGATTGATACCTAAAATGGGAACATTGCTGTCTCTGACAAGCGTTGTGGCTTCAAGAATAGTTCCATCACCACCCAGGGTAATCAGAAAGTCGATTTTTTTAACTGCAAAATCCAGGAAGCCTTCAAATCTGCCTACATCTTTTTTAAACTCAACCAGGCCTTCCAGCTTTTTTAAAAATTTGGAATAGATATATACATTGATTCCTTCTTCATGTAATACATCAAAAAGATTCTGCACAAAGGGAATATCCTGTTCTTTGATTTTCTTTCCAAAAACAACAACCTGCATAAACGGTCTATTTAGAATTAGATGATCCTAAAAGTATAAAAAACACACGTAGTTATAAGGATATACGGAAAATATCACTTGTGCTAAATTCCCAGTTGAGTATGTAAAAACCAGCCATGTTCACCCTCCGCATTTAAACTGTATTCCAGTTTGAATACTTTATTGTAAAAAATGATAAGGTTGATTCCAAGTCCTGCACTTCCCAATACTTTGTTGTTCAACTGGTTGTTCTCACCGTAAAATGGATTGTTAACGTATCCGGCATCTGCATTGAGGCTCACAAATAATTTAGTTGGCATGTACTGCAAAGATTTTATTGGAATCCAATTGCCCCAATTGATGGTGTTTTTAAAAACACGATACCGCAGTGCGTTTCTGGAAAGAAAGAAGTCAATGCCGTCAATCACATAAAATTCATAGCCACGAACAAAACTACTACCAAATCCAAGGGCCTGGCTGTTGTAATAAGGTTGCTTGGTACGGATCAAGGCAGTTCGGGCTCTCAGAATATGTTCTGAACTCAGCTTTTTCCTCAAAGGGAAATATTGAAAAAAATTAGCTGTAACCCAAAGCGTATTCAAATCATCAAAGACACCCAAACCTAATTTTGAAATTTCCAATTCCAGTCTTTGTCCCTCGGTGGGGTAGGGTTGAATATTTCTGTCTTCATACACTAAAAAATAATTCAAACTCAGGTACTGTTGTAAAGATTTGCCGTCACCAAAAAACTCTGGATTGAGATCTTCGGAGACTATGGGCGCAACCTGATTGTTTTGATATCCAATTCTTAAAAAGTGAAAGGTTTTGTATTCAGGACGAAGGGTAAATTCCAGAGAAGTTCCTAAACGTCTGATAAGGAACTGATCATCATCTTTTAAAAACTGTTGTTTATTACCAATAGTATTGTATTGGATCTCTCTGTTTCTATTATAGTTGATGTCAAACTTGATTCCCAGTGTTTGCTTTTTATTTAAATAGGGAAATTGATAGGAAGCTGAATACTTATTGGTGTAGCCAAATTGAGCACCAATCTTTAGATAATCCCTTTGGCCGGTAAAATTCGTGTGATAAAGTTTTATACCATAATTCAATCGGTCCAATCTTCGATTGTATTCTTCCCACCAAACATTAAAGTTTCTATCACCCAATTCCAGTATAGGAACCGGATAGAGGTACAACATTTCTCTTATGTTGATTCTTAAGAGATTAAATTGCAGGGTATCGTTGTTGCTGGAGTCAACCGAGACTATTGCAGAGCTAAATAGTCCGGTATTCATAAGGTTGAAAGAACATTGGTCCAAATCTTTTTCCAGGCTGCCAACCCAAATGGTGTCTCCTGGTTTGACATTGAGCTCTCTGAGGATGACCTTGTTTTTAGTTTTTTTATTGCCTTCAATACAAATGCTGTCCACAATAAGAAAATCCTTTTGCCCCTGGCAAAGGATAGTTGTGAACATTATAAAAAAAGCAAATATGAATTTTGGCATCCCGGGATTTTCCTTAAGGTCCCTGCAAATTAACAAGGAAATAATGAAAAAATCTTTAATGTAATCGCAAAGAAGACCCTCTTTGTTGGATGCAAAGGATATTTATAGCAAAAAAGTAAGCTCAACTACAAGACCTGAACCTGTCGATTTTAGATTTAAACATTTAGAAAAGACATCAAGGAGTCGTACCGTTCTTTCAATGTATCAAGGTAATCCGATTCACTGAAAGAAGCTTTTACTGTATATCCAAATCGTTCTAGTGTATTTAAAACACCTTGAACAGTTTGAGTATTCAATTTTAAGGTTACATCCAGTTTTTGAGAATCAGGACGGGAAGTGATAAAAGAACTTAAGATGGTTGCATTTTCTGATTCAACCAGACGTGAAATTTCTGCGAGGGAATAATCTCTTTTACCTATTTCCAATACAACAATACTTCCGTGTTCTACAAAAGCTGAGGTATTGGCAAAATATTTCAACAATTCATCCTGAGAAATCAATCCAATGTAATCATTTTGCTCATTGATAACAGGAATGGCAGTCAATTGCTTTTCGGCCATCTGGCGCATGATTTCATAAACGTGATCGTAGGTAAATACAGATGCTTGTCCAAATTGTAAACCGTATGACTGGATGGGAGCTTCTACTTCGTGGGCAAGGATTTCATCCTCTGAGATTACGCCTACCAATTTTCCATTTTCAACAACGGGTAAATGTCTAACAGAAAATAAATTCATGATAGCCAGCGCTTCCTTTCCCTTGTCGTCGGTTCTCAACGGAACCATTGAATTCGATAATAAGTTTTCTGCGACCATAGCGTTTGTATCTAATTATTTCAAACTTAACGGTAAAACTAGTGCATCTGTTGATTCTGACCTGTTAAAACCAGGTTATTCTATAAGATTCGGCTAAAATTAGCAAATCAACCTAACAATTTCTTTTTCTCAATTTCAAATTGCTCCAAAGGGAGCAAGCCACTTTCTTTGAGTTCCTCCAATTTTTTCAATTGATCCAAAAGGTCAGGCTGGGAGTCCAATAGATTCCCTTCTGAATTTTCAGTTTGGTTGGTTTGGTTGGAATTATTTTCGGTCGAATCGGGTGTTTCAGGTGGGGGCAAACGATAGTTATTACTTTCAAATGTATCGAATTCATCCTGGATTCGCAAGTAGGCCAGGGCATCATGTGTCTTTATTTTATGAAAATCATTGAATCCATTGGCTATTGCAAGGTCCAAATGATAGAAAGATTTGTCTTTTTCTTCTATTAAAGAATAAGCACAAGCCAGATTAAAGTGTGTCGCTGGATCGCCCGGATCAAAATTTAAAGCTGTTTCAAATTTTTCTATGGCAGCCGGATAATCATAGTCTTTGAATAGTTTGATTCCATCCTTTTTATAAGGAGCTGCCTTTTGCATTTGCTTTCTCAAATGTTGTTTCTGTACCCAGGAAGAAGAAGGATTTGGTCTTGAAGCTGGTCTGCTGGCAGGTCTTGGTTTTGAAAAAGTGCGTTCCTGCCATTTTTTATGGTAATCTGGAGTTTCTCCTCTAAATCTTCTGAAGGGAGGTCGATCTGCATTTAATCCCTGACTAAATTTAGCATGAAATTTTTCGGGATCCATACCGAAAAAATAAAATGCCGTGACCATCATTACTAAAACAGAAATAGGAGCTGCAGCAAAAGTTAAAATGATTTGGGCAAAACCGTATTCTTTTTTGCCAAGATAAAACCAGTGGGCACCGGTAAAACCTAAAATCAATGCTAAAACTCCTGCTGTGTTTTTATCCTTCATTTGGTATGAAATATCCATCTTTATTTATTTTGTACAGAGGTACAAATAGAAGATGAAAGTTGGAAAAAAGATATACGCAAGTAGCAAAACTAAGGAAGAACGGCGGTTTCATTGCAGCATCAAACTGAAAAGCTTTCTCCACAGGCACATTCTCTTGATGCATTGGGATTGTTCCAGAAAAATCCTTTTCCTTCTAATCCGGATGAAAATTCAAGAGTGGAATTGAAAAGATATAAAATGCTTTTTAAATCAGTTACTACCTTTACGCCATTGTCTTCAAAAACCTGATCTTCAGGACTGGGTTTATTGTCAAAATCCATTTGATAGGTCAGACCGGAACACCCGCCACTTGTTATGGAAACCCTCACAAAATAATCTTCACCCCAACCTTCCTTGGTCTTTAATTCATCAATTTTGGACTTAGCACTATCAGCGACGAATATCATTTTAAAACTTTTTACAAAATTGTTGATTAATTGGTAATAATCAAAGTTCTGCCTTTGTAGTCTATTAATGAAATTTTTGGAAAAAAGTTGCACACCATGCCCGCTTCTAATACCCTGGAAAACCTTTGGAATAAAATCAGATGGACCATCTACCTGCCGATTTACGATTGGATTGCTGGAATTTTTGCACCCTGGAGGAAGCAAAGTATAGAGCAACTAAACCTTAATCCCAACGATAAGATATTAATTTCCGGGGCAGGAAGTGGCTTGGATTTGCCTTTTTTGAAAGAAGCTAAAAGTATTGCGGCTGTAGATATAACTCCTGCCATGCTTTATCTACTCAGAAAGAAGGCGAATAAACTTCATTTAAATGTGGATTCAAGAACAATGGATGCGATGAAACTCGAATTTCCTGATGACCATTTTGACGCCGTGATTTTACATTTGATTTTGGCTGTAATTCCAGATCCTGTAAAATGTTTGAAAGAAGCAGAAAGGGTTTTAAAGCCGGGTGGAAAGATTGCTGTTTTTGATAAGTTTGTTCCGGAAGGAGAGAAGTCCGGTCTTTTGAGGGAATTTTTAAATTTCTTTTTAAAAATATTGGCAACTTCCGTCAATAGGGATATCAATGAAATTGTAAAACATACGAATCTGCAAAAAGAAAAAGACCGTCCAGCTGCCTGGTCCGGTCTTTTCAGGCTTATCTTATTAAAAAAGCCGACTTAAGCTTGCGCAGTCGGAGTATTGAAATTCATGGGTGGAAAAGGCGGAGTATCCGGGCTTTCCTGTATCGGGCCATGCAGACTTTCATACTTTTTTACATTATCAATGAGCGCTTTCAATAGTCTCTTCGCGTGCTGAGGTGTAAGCACAATTCTGGACTTCACCTTTGCTTTAGGTACATTGGGCATCAATCTGATAAAATCCAAAACAAATTCGGAATGGGAGTGTGAGATAATGGCAAGGTTTGAATAAATACCTTCTGCAATATCTTCGGGTAGTTCTATATTTAGCTGATTGGCTCCTTGTTGTTTGTTGTCAGACATGGATAAAATTTTTGAATGATGAATAGTCTATTGAAAACTCACAATAGAAAAAGATGTTTCTTTTCTTGCTGATTTTCTTGTCAACGAATTTTGCAGGTTAGCACGGTAAAGTCGTCCGTATAGGTTTTTCTACCTTTGAAAGAGTCAATGTAATCAAGAAGGTGTTCATTGAATTCATTGGCAGAACAATGTTGATGTCTTTGCACAAAATCTTTAACCAAATCTTCCGTCAGGTAATCTCCATTTTCATTTTCCATATCAGTAAGCCCATCTGTGTAAGCCAGGATCATGGATTCATTTTCAAGGGTGATGGTCTCAGATTGTACTTCAGGTAATTTTTCAAACATTCCTAAAATGGTGCATCCTTTGTCCAATTTTCTTACTGTCCCATTTGTCACCAGGATGGGTCTGTTATGTCCTGCATTGATGTATTGAAGCTCCCTGGTATTTAAATTATAAGTTCCTACGAAAAATGTAATGAATTTTTCTCCTTTGGTGATTTGGAGCAAAGACTCATTGATTTCGTGGATAAATGTCTTTAGATCCATCCGTTTGCGAACCAGGGTGTGAAAATTTGCCTGAAAATTGGCCATCAATAATGCAGCTGCAACTCCCTTGCCGCTGATATCTCCTACACAGAAAGTGAACACACCGTCTTCAAATTCGATAAAATCGAAATAATCTCCGCCAACTATTTGATGGGGGCGATAGATGCTTGAAAGCTCATATCTATCTTTTGTAGGAAGATTTTTAGGAATGAGCGACAATTGCATTTCCCGGGCCAATTCCATTTCATGGCGCAATCTTTCCTGTTCCAATTGTCTTTTAAATAGGCGTTTGTTTTCAATGGCAACCGCTACTATATTGGTAATAGTCGTTATAAATTGAACTTTATTATAAAGGTCCTCATCTTCGGAAAAGCCACTGATAAAGGCATAAGCAATGGGTGTTTCTTTGTGCAATACCGGGATAACTACATCGAATAACTTTAAAAGAGGATGGTCTTTTTCTGATATGTGGTTGGTGCGTCTGAATTTGCCTAGCTGGTTGGTAATGTCTTTTTCAATCAATTCTTCTTCCACGCCCAATGAAGTAGCCACAGCCCAGGATTCTTCTTTTTTATAGTAGAGGATCATCTTTTTTACACCCATTTCCCAACCCAAAAAACTGCGGTACATTTCAAATAAACCTGCAGCTTTCACATTGTCATTGATTGCCTGTGTAATGGTAAGTAAACGATTTACCTGTAGCTGTTTTAAATTGAGCTCCCGTTCAAGTTTTTCGCTTTTGCTGAGCTTTTTTTGGATGTCTGTGTATTCTGACACGATTTGGAATTTGGGAAAAAATTGGTTTTCGTAAAAGTAAATATTATTCCTTTTCCCTTAAACCAAAATCCAATTTATTTCTAAAAATGCAAATAGCTTACTATGTGATTTTTTGAAAAATTATAACCTTAAAACTACATTAAATTAAGCTTAAAGGATAATTAAAAGCCACTTAAGAGTTCCTTAACTCATTGCAAGGTCAAAATAAGGGGTATACCTTTAGCCCATACTTACACCAAGTCCGCTGTTTTAGAGCTTGGTAATCTCTTGTGCTAAGGAGAGTTACATTCTGGAGAACGCGATCAAATAAAGCGGAATTTTGCAGTTCTCCCAACGAAATGTGTTTTACAATTAAACAATAAGGATTCTATTTTTAGAGGATCCCTTCATTTTTTGAGGGGTCCTTTTTTTTTATCCTTAATTTATTTCGATTTGTATAGCGGTACTGTAGAACAGGGTTCTCCAAACATTATGGATTTTGCTACAGGTCTGAGTCTCTTTGTGAGTTCATTGTATGCAAATGGAGGAACAGGTTTGTCACTACAGCCTTTAATGATGATTCGTTGGTCTTTGAAGTCTTCCAGATTTATTTCCCCAACCACTTTCTGATAATGGTGTCTTAAAAAATCGGTGCTGTTCCCTTGAAAAATTTCATTCGCATATGGTTCTGCATATGTAGTCACCAACATATAAGACCAAAGTGGAATAATGGCATCGGTTGAACAATAAATAGCCAGGTTTTTGCCTTCAATATTGTTCCAATCGAAAGCAGCCAGGGCTTCTCGAAAATCCTTTTCTTTTAAAACAAATCCTTTGAAAAGGTAATCTGCAATATCAAAGGATACGATTTCTTCTTTTGGAAAATAATCACCAAGGTTCAATACTTTTAGACTGCTTTGTGCAACTCTGTTTACCAATGGTTTTTCCGTGCTCATATCAATCTTCTTTTTCTTCTGCTTCGGTTTTTTCGTGCTCGATATTTTCTTCTATTGGAGCCTGTTCACCGATTGAATTTTCCGGTTCTTTAAAATCTTTAAGTTTGGGAAGGTCTTCCAGAGAGTGGATGCCGAAATAGTCCATGAATTTCTCACTGGTACCATATAATAGAGGCTTTCCCGGTCCATCGCTTCTTCCCAGGATGGTAACAAGCTCCTTTTCCAAAAGTTTTTGTACCGAATAATCACAGCTTACTCCTCTGATGTTTTCCATTTCAGATTTGCTAACCGGTTGTTTGTAAGCGATAATGGACAAAGTTTCCATAGCCGCTTGTGAAAGTCTTTTCCTGGTGGTAAGCCTCAAGTGTGTTGCAATGGTATTGTAATAAGCTCCTTTTGAAAGAAAACTAAGACCACCTGCAATTTCATTTATTTCAAAAGAATAAGCATCGTCGGCGTATTTGTTCTTTAGGGTATTGAGCGCATTCTCAATGTCATCAATATTAACAGAAGTCTCAAAAGTGGCTTCAAGGCATTGCTGGATTTCTTCACGATTGATGGGGCCATCCGTCGCAAATATCAAGGCTTCAATATGTTGGGCTAATTTTTCCAAGAGCTGCTATTTTGGGCAAAGATAAAAATAGCCCGGCTACCAGCATTTTTCTTTGACCAGATTTTCAAAAGGGATGCTTCTGGTTAATCTTAAGTAGGAGTTGTTATTGAATTTAGATGTCCCATTGTCTGGTTCAGTCTGCTTATAAATGTTAGATAGGCCCTCCAATCCCTGAACCTCAAATGCAGCATCTATCTGGCAAGTCAGCATTTCCGGACTGGTCTCTGGATGTTCTTTTTTTTGTACTTCGTATGCCAATGCTTTGAATCTTTTAATAGATTTTTCATCGGGTTGTGCCCAAAGGATTTCGTGCACATTTGGGTTGCTACGAGCATATTTAAGTTTAAACTCGTCACTGTTAGCGAGGGGTAAAGGGTAAGGGAAAAAATCCCTGAGATTTTCTTCCGTTAAGTTTCGGGTATAGGCTTTCCCGTCAGCAATATAAATGTAGGACCAGACAGTTTTTTCATCTTCATGAACCAATCGAGCGCTGGTTTCCAAACCTTCTTTAGCAAGTAATTCATTTTTTGCCAACTCGGTTCCATGATTTCTAAAAAAATGAATCGCAAAAATAATGGTTCCGATTACAGCAATAGTTCCCAGTAGAAAAAGTCCGGATTGGATAAGATTTCGTTTGTCGAGTAATTTTCGTTTTCGGTTGAGGGGAGTATCTGCGTCCTTATTGAGATTAAGTCCATACCTGAAGCTGTCGCCTTGCCTTTCAAGATTTAATTCACACAATTCTTCATCCAGAAAAAAGCTGTATTGTTTACTTTCCAAAACGCTAAAGTCAATCAAGATAACCTTCATGTTGCAATGCACCATAACATGACCCGTTTTGTTGCCATGGTACAATCCAATTTGGTACTTTTTCCCGTTTTGACCTATTACTGTCCAGCTAAATTGACTCAAACATCATGTATTTGGAATGAAACTGAAAATGAATAGCAAATTAAACAGATAATGTGTTAAGGGTAGGATAGATACATTAAAATGACGTGTGGGCGAAAAAAAACAGGGTACCAACGAAATTTCGTAGCACCCTGTATAACCCCAAAAAACCAAATGAAAACAATCTATTTTAAATCTTTATAACGCGATGGAAAAATTGTCAGCTTCAAAAAAAGCTTTGTTTTTCCGTTATATTAATATCGTGATGTCCAAAATTAAGAAACTATTCACATTTAGTAAACTATTTTTTTACCAAATCTTATTTTGAACTTCTTCGATTTTCCGAAAGGATAACTTTATATCCCGATATGATAATTGCGGCTGCAAAAATAATTTTTTTTATCACTTCGTGTACAAAATACGCTGATTTTTAATGTAATTACAATAAAAAAATTGGTTAAATATTGAGGAATGATGTTTTTTTCATGTTTTGAAAATTTTGTAACAAACCTTTTAAGAGAATTTACTTTTTTTAAATATTAAAAAGGTTTAAAACCTCTTGCCTTTTTAAATACTCCTATTTTTACCCAAACTATCAAAAGCAAACAAGTGGCAAAGGCAAAGTCGGTTTTTATATGTAGCAATTGTGGTACCACCTCCCCTAAATGGATGGGTAAATGTTTCAGTTGTGGAGAGTGGAATACTTTTGTAGAAGAAGTAGTATCCAAAACATCGGAAAGAGAGACTAGGAAAAGCACCTGGAGTAAAAATTCAGAGGGCCCTAAACCGGTGCCACTTCCACAAATTCAAAGTGGTGAAAAAGTTAGATTGGTAAGTCAGGACCAGGAATTGAACCGGGTACTAGGGGGAGGCATCGTTCCGGGGTCTTTGGTACTCATCGGAGGACAACCCGGAATTGGAAAATCTACCCTATTGCTTCAGGTTGTCCTTCAAATGAAGGAGACCATTTTGTATGTTTCCGGAGAAGAAAGTCAGGATCAAATAAAAATGAGGGCTGAAAGACTGGGCAGCCAACCTGACAACGTTTTCATTTTAACGGAAACCAATTCTGAAAAAGTCCTTAAACACGCCCAGGATATTCAACCTGCCTTGTTAATTATTGATTCCATTCAGACCCTTTCTTCCCCTTATATCGAATCTACTCCCGGAAGTATTTCTCAGGTACGTGAATGTGCAGGCGAATTGCAGCGGTTTGCTAAAGAAACCAATATTCCGGTTTTCATCATTGGCCACATAACCAAGGATGGAAACCTCGCTGGACCTAAACTTTTGGAGCACATCGTTGACGCCGTTTTGCAATTTGAAGGCGAGCGCCACTATACTTATCGTATTCTGAGGACTTTAAAAAACAGATTCGGCTCTACGGACGAAATGGGGATTTATGAAATGCAGGCAGATGGATTACGTGAAGTAAGCAATCCTTCAGAATTGTTGCTTTCGCAAAAAGATGAAGAACTAAGTGGAAGTGCGGTTTGTGCAACCATTGAAGGATTAAGACCAATGCTGATCGAAACACAGGCTCTTGTAACCCAGGCCGTTTACGGAAATCCCCAAAGAACAGCGACCGGATTTGATTTACGAAGACTCAGCATGTTATTAGCAGTTTTAGAAAAGCGAGGAGGATTTCCTTTTGGTATGCAAGACGTCTTTTTGAATTTGGCTGGAGGCATACGGGTGGATGACCCGGCAATCGATTTGGCCATTGTTGCTGCCCTGGTTTCATCTTTGGAAGATATTCCACTTTCTCCCAAGGTTTGTTTTGCCGGGGAAGTTGGTTTGTCAGGAGAAATTCGTGCGGTGAATCGAATTGATCAACGAATCCAGGAAGCCGACCGACTGGGCTTTGAACAAATTTACATTTCCAAGTATAATACAAAGGGTTTATCTAAAGACCGCTACGCAATTGAAATTGTAACTTTAGGAAAGTTAGAAGAATTATACGACCGACTTTTTTCTTAAAAATTGCCTTTTTTAGAAGTAGAAACAGAATGGATCAAATTTATTGACAATTCGATGCGTTAAGAAACTTATAAAATTTATCCATCATATAATAGTGTCTTATTTTTATAGCCCAAAACCTTTCTTTCCCGAATGTCGAATCTGTTTAAAAAATTGGTGGTTTGGTCAGGTGGTATTTTCCTGCTATTGCTGGGTGCTGCTGTAATGATTACTTATTTCTTCGAAGATGAAATAGGCGAAAAACTGCTGGAATCAGTAAATCGACAGTTGAAGACCAAGATGGTGGTCGAAGATTTTAACCTGTCCCTTTTTGGTGGCTTCCCGGATGTATCTGCAGAATTGTTGAATGTAGTGGTGGAAGGAACAGATGAATCACCCTTGGTTGAAGCAGAAAAGATTGCTTTTCGTATCCAGTTTTTTAGTCTTTTTAAAGATAAGATAAAAGTGCAAAAGGTGATTTTGCAAAATGGAGCTTTGAAAATCCGGGTAGATAAAAACGGGAAAACCAATTATGATATCGTAAAAGCCTCTGAAAAGAAAGAAGAGCCTTCAAATGAATTGTCATTGGATATCGCGGAGGCGCAGCTGCAGGACATGGAGTTGATTTATGAAAATGTTCCCACAGCCAATGAATATTATTTCATCATGGAAAATGCCGTCTTTTCCGGCAACTTTTCAGCGGAGCAATTTGAATTAGAGAGCATGGCCAAGCTGCGTTCCAATTTTATTGATCAAAAAGGGACACGATATCTGGTTGGAAAGGAAATTGGCTACATGGCCAAAGTTTTTGTGAATTTTGAAAATGGGTTTTATGATTTTCAAAAATTGGATGTAGCCATTGAAAAGAATGTTTTTAAGGTAGATGGATTTATAGATCAGGGCAAGGAAGGGACAGACTATGATTTGGCAATAAATTGCAGTCAGGGTAATCTTCAATCCGTGATCCAATTGATGCCTGAGAAATATTTGAAGCCGATCAAGGATTTTGAAGGTTCAGGCGACTTCCTTTTTTCAGCAAAGGTAAAAGGCAGACAAACGCGCTGGAGCAATCCATCTATATCCGCAGAAGTTAAAATGGACAATGGGAAGATCACAAGTCCTCGTTTTAACAATGATTTGAAAGATGTAGCTTTAAAAGCAACTTTTACCAATGGATCTTCCAAGAGCAATAAAACCAGCATTTTTGAAATCGAACATCTGAAAGGATATTTCAATCGTGAGTTACTTGAATTAAAACTAAAAGTTGCCAATTTGGACGATCCAAATGTCCAAATGAAATTAGATGGCGCTATTCCTCTTGCAAGTATTTATCCGGTTTTTAACAATCCTTCCATCAAGGGTGCTAACGGTGAATTGGAAATAAAGAATTTCAAGTTGGAAGGAAAATACGAAGACATGGTCAATCCTTCCCGTATTTATAAAGTAAAAACTTCAGGAAAATTGGACTTCGACGATGCAAGTCTGGATATTCATGATGAAACCCTGGTTTTTGACAAAGGAAGTCTTGAAATCAACAACAATACACTCACTCTAAGAGATTTAAAACTGGAAGGTGCAGGTTCTGAAATGGTCATGGAGGGTAGTTTGGAAAATTTGATTCCGGTACTTTTTGCGGATTCTATCAATAGTCAAAATGCAATTTTGAATTTTCAGGCCTCCTTGAATGCCAAAGAATTAGATTTGGATAAATTGGTGGGTCTTACAAAGGTTTCTGAAGAGAAAAAAGAGAGTGCTGTTAGTTCGGTTGAGGTAGATTCACTTCAAAAGGATCGAACATTAAAACAGGAAAAAATTACTTCATTTTTAAAAGGAACCTTTGAAGCAAAAGTGGCTTCTTTCAATTACAATGAAATTAATGGTAAGGATTTCATTGGTAAATTCAGTATTGAAAACAATGAGTTGGCCATTAAGGGAGAGGCAAAAGGAATGGAAGGATATTTTGACCTGGACGGAACCATGTTTTTTACCAAAGAGCCTTATCTGGTTGCTAAAATTGAGGCCAACGAAATCAATATCAAGGACTTTTTTAAACAAACCCAAAATTTCAACCAGGACTTTATTACCCATGAAAATCTGGATGGTTCTCTCACCGCAAGATTACTTATTGATGCATTTTGGAATGAAAAAGCCGAGTACCAGAAAGATAAGCTTCATGTATTAGCAGGTCTGAGTATAGAAAACGGGGAGTTGAAAAACCTGAAATTGTTGGAGTCTTTTTCAAAATACATCCACATGCAGGACTTAAGGCACATCAAATTTGATGACCTTGAAAACTGGTTGGAGATTAAAGACAATACTGTTCACATTCCTGTGATGTTTATCAGCAGCAATGCTTTAAATATGACCGCCTCCGGTACTCATACCTTTAATCATGACATAGATTATAGTATGAAAATCAATGCAGGGCAGGTATTGGTCAATTTGATTAAACCACATAACCCGACTATGGAGCCTCAGAAAGCCGAGCGAAACGGTTGGTTCAATATGTACTACAATATTTATGGGAATATTGATAAGTACGATGTGAAAACGAATAGAAGTAAGGTAGTAGGCGTGTTCAAAAATTCTGATAAACAGAAAAAAAGAATCCAAACTGAATTGGTGGAAGCTTTTGGTCCGATTGAATTTGATACAGAGCCACAAGCCTGGCAGGATATGGGAACAAGTTCTCCTTTTGAAAACATTAGCAATGCTTTCAAGCCGGTTTCAGCTTCGGAAAAAATCTTCCAAAAGACTGAAAAGACCAAAGAAAACCCCAAAAAGCAAAACAAAGTAGAGGAAGATGAATTTATAGATTGGTAGGTTTGTATCCTGCAACTTTTTATTTTGCTTACAAATGGGTCAGATGGATAAATTGGATGTCATAATAGTAGGTGCCGGTCCTACAGGTCTTAGTTGTGGTATTGAGGCAAAAAAAGCCGGTTTGAATTTTCTTATTTTAGAAAAAGGGGTTTTGGTGAATTCTCTTTTTCATTTTCCAACCAACATGACGTTCTTCTCCACTTCCAAACTCCTTGAGATTGGAGAAGTCCCTTTTATTTCTCACAATGAAAAACCAACCCGAAGGGAGGCCCTTGAATATTATCGTCGAATTGCAGAAACCTGGAAATTGCCGGTCAAAACATATACTCCTGTTACCAATCTAAATCCTACAGAAGGTGGGTATGTTATTTCAACTCCTAAGAAGGACTATTTTACAAAAAATGTCATCGTATCCAGCGGTTTTTATGATGTTCCAAGGCTGATGAATGTTCCGGGAGAGGATTTGAAAAAGGTCAAACATTATTACGATGAAGCCCATCCTTACCTGGGGCAAAAAGTCTTAGTGGTGGGTGCGGCTAATTCAGCTTGCGATGTAGCATTGGAACTTTGGCAAAAAGGCTCTGAAGTAACCATGGCTATTCGAAGCGATGAAATTTATCCCAGGGTCAAATATTGGATCAAACCGAATATCGAAAACAGAATCAAAGAGGGTAGCATCCCTGCTTATTTTGATACAACTGTCAAAGAAATTAAACCGGATTCGGTGGTTTTAAATACTCCTGAAGGAGAAAAGGAAATAGAAAATGATGTAGTAATGGCCATGACCGGATACCAACCCAATTATGCCATGCTTGAAAAATTTGGAATTGAAATTCCTGACAACGAAGAGAAAATCCCTGTTTATAATGCTGAAACTTTCGAAACCAATCTACCAAGTGTCTATCTTGCCGGAGTAGTATGTGCCGGAATGAATACCAGCAAATTATTCATAGAAAATACCAGGGATCATGGTGCGGTGATCGTGGGAGATATTTTGAAAGAAGAAAGGTAGAAGGATTGGGGGAAAGGTGATAAGGAGACTGGGAGATTACGGTTTACGATTTAAAGAAAGTAATTCCGTAAATCGTAAACCGTAATTCGTAAATAACCCTAGTACCCAGCACCTAGAGCCAAGTACCCAGCGCCTAGAACCTAGCGCCCAGCACCTAGTTTAGTTCGCCATTTCCGACAAGAACTTGATCCTAACCAATTGGATTTCTTCCATGGTGATGTCGTCTTCCTGAAGTTCTTTCAGGGCTTCTTCTACATCGTCAGTTTCCGCTTCGCTGAAATAATCATAGATGTCTTCGCGGGTATATTCGTCGATTTGATCTTCTAAGTAGTAGTCGATGTTGACTTTGGTTCCACTGGTTACAATTGCATCCAGTTCTTCCATCAAATCCTCCATGGAAAGGTCATTCTGACTGGCAATTTCCGGAAGTGGTATTTTTTTATCAATTGCTTTGATGATTTCTACCTTGACCTTTGATTTGTTGGCCACCTGCTTGATGACAAAATCTGTTGGTCTTTCGATTTCATTTTCTTCCACATAATCTTTGATCATCGCAAGAAATGGTCTTGCATAACGGTTGGCTTTCCCCAGACTTACTCCGCTTATCTTGGTCATATCGTCCATAGAAATCGGGTACTGGGTAGCCATGTCGTCCAAGCTTGGATCCTGGAATATCACAAACGGAGGAACTCCTTTTTTCTTGGCCTCTGTTCTTCTTAAGTCTTTAAGCATTTTAAGCAGAGTAGTATCGAGCACTGCCGTCTTTCCGGTGCTACCTTCATCGTCTGCATCCAATTCATCGTAGTTGTGATTGATTGGAATTTTAAATTCTTCGGGATTACCTATGAATGCTTTCCCTTCATCAGTTACCTTTAAAACACCATAAGTTTCAATGTCTTTTCTAAGTAATTTATGAAGAATCGCCTGGCGCAGCACTGAGCTCCAGAAGGTGTCGTCTTTATCTTTACCGACCCCAAATAATGGTCTTTCTGTAAACCTAAAGTCTTTCATTTCCTTGGTTTCTTTTCCGGTAAGGAAATCCACCATGGTCTTGAGGGTATAATTTTCATCGAGGTTCAAAACAGCCTGAAGGGTGTTTTTCATCTCCTCTTTTACATCAACTTTTTCTTTAGGGTTTTTACAGTTGTCGCACATCTTGTTGCAATCCTCTACATCGAAATCTTCACCGAAATAACTCAACAAGAACTGACGACGACAAGAGGTGGTTTCTGCATAAGCTTCCACTTCCTGCATCAACAAACTTCCCATTTCACGTTCTGAAACCGGTTTATCTCTAAGGATTTTCCAGTTTCAAAATGTCTTTATAAGAATAAAAAGCAACACAACGACCTTCCATACCATCACGACCGGCGCGACCGGTTTCCTGGTAATTCTCGCACTTTCGGAATGTCATAATGGATGACAAAACGAACGTCCGGTTTGTCGATACCCATTCCGAAGGCGATGGTTGCAACTATAACATCAATATCTTCCATCAAAAAGGCATCCTGTGTGCCGGAACGAACCTTGGCTTCCAAACCAGCATGGTAAGGAGCAGCTTTGATGCCGTTGACATTTAGAACCTGAGCAATTTCTTCTGTAGATTTTCTGGATTGAACATAAATGATTCCAGACTGATTGGGCATGGTTTTGATAACCTGCGATCTGTTTGAAGGTTTGCTCTTTTTACCTTTGGTCTAACCTCGTAAAAAAGGTTATCGCGATTAAAGGAAGAGACAAAAGTGTTGGTGCCCTCCATCCCCAGGTTTTTGAGGATGTCTGATTGAACTTTTGGCGTTGCAGTCGCTGTAAGGGCGATGATTGGAATTTCCTTGCTGATGGAGTCGATCATGAATCTGATACGACGGTATTCAGGACGGAAATCGTGTCCCCACTCTGAAATACAGTGTGCTTCATCGACCGCTACAAAAGAAACATTGGTGTTTGGAAAAACTCGATGTTCTCCTCCTTGGTAAGGGTCTCGGGAGCAACATATAGCATTTTTGTTTTTCCATCAACTATATCCTGTTTCACTGCTTTCATCTGCGCTCTGGAAAGCGAAGAATTCAGGAAGTGTGCAATTTCATCGTTTGAGCTGTATCCTCTGATAGAATCAACCTGATTTTTCATTAAAGCAATCAGTGGAGAGATAATCAGCGCAACGCCGTCGCTCATCAAGGCAGGAAGTTGGTAACAAAGGGATTTTCCACCACCTGTTGGCATGATGACGAAGGTGTCTTTGCCTTCGAGAACTGATCTGACTATGGCTTCTTGATTTCCTTTAAATTTATCAAAACCAAAATATTGTTGTAAAGCTTCTTGCAATTGTTCGGTGCTGGTACCGATTGCGGATAATTGTTCCATACTGAGATTTTCAAAAATATATTTCTATAGATTGAACCGGTTGCAGATGGGCATCAGCTATGTGATGGTACCAAAAGACCGGATAATAAGTTGAATTTTAGGTCAATAGGTTTTATGAATCGGGAAACAGTGCAGAGATTAGATATTAAAACGACTAAATTTAATAAAAATAATCATCAATCCCTTTACATTCGCCCTGTCGATTTTGTTAACAGGAGGTGAATAACTTTTTAGGCGTTTTTTCGAAAAGCCGCCAAAGATACAAAAACCAAATTTTATTTGGAAGACTTAATTATAAAAACTGCACTGCAAACCATTGAGATAGAATCCTCAACGGTTTTGGCCCTCAAAGACTCCATAAACAATGAGTTTGTGGCGGTTGTTCGCGCTATGTACGAATCAAAAGGGCGTGTTATTGTAACCGGTATCGGAAAGAGTGCCCTTATCGCGCAAAAAATTGTAGCGACTTTAAATTCAACCGGGACACCGGCCATATTTATGCATGCTGCAGATGCTATTCATGGAGACCTGGGAGTTATTCGATCAGAGGACATAGTAGTATGTCTTTCTAAAAGTGGCGATACCCCGGAGATTAAAGTATTGGTTCCTTTTGTAAAGAATTTCGGAAATACGCTGGTAGCCATGGTCAGCAACAAAGAAAGCTATCTTGGAAAACAGGCGGATTATATTTTACATACTCCGGTTTCCATAGAAGCTGACCCAAACAATCTGGCACCCACTGCAAGTACAGCTTCACAAATGGCAATGGGTGACGCATTGGCAAGTGCATTACTATCGGCCAAAGGGTTTTCAAGAGAAGATTTTGCACAATTCCATCCCGGAGGTTCATTGGGTAAGCAGCTTTATCTACGTGTGAATGACTTGTACCCTGTCAATGAGAAACCTGCAGTTTCAAAAGATGCTGACATACGAACCAGCATATTGGAGATGACAAGTAAAAGGTTGGGGGCAACTGCTGTCATAGATTCCGAAGACAATCTTTTAGGCGTCATCACCGATGGAGACCTCAGAAGGATGCTGGAAAAAGGTGTCGACATTTCTTCCTTGAAAGCTGAAGATGTAATGACCAAAAATCCTAAAACCATCCAACCTTCTTCCCTTGCTGTCAAGGCCCTGGAAATCATGCGCAAACATTCCATCAGCCAATTGGTAGTCGAAGAAAATGGCCAATACCTGGGAATGGTCCATTTGCATGATTTGATCAAGGAGGGTTGATTTAGGTCTTTTGTCTTTTGTCTTTAGTCTTTGGCAATTGGTCTTCTAGTGGGTTTTAGGCTTAAGAATCTTTTTCATCTCTTTGCGCTCTTATTTGCCTTCCCCATCTTTGCGAAAGCTCTTTAGTCTTTGGCTATTGGTCTTTAGTGGGTTTAGGCTTAGATCACAGCCTCTCTTTGCGCTCTTTTTGAGCCTTACCATCTTTGCGATTCGAATCTCTTTGCGTCTTCCGCGCCTTTCCCCCATCTTTACGAAAGTGTCTTTAGTCTTTGGCAATTGGTCTTTAGTGGGTTTTAGGCTTAAGAATCTGCAGCCTCTCTTTGCGCTCTTATTTGCCTTCCCCCATCTTTGCGTAAGTGTCTTTAGTCTTTGGCAATTGGTCTTTAGTGGGTTTAAAACTGGTCTGCAGTCTCTCTTTGCGTTCTTTTTTACCTTCCCCCATCTTTGCAAGTGTCTTTAGTCTTTGGCTATTGGTCTTTAGTGGGTTTTGAAGCAGAATCTGCACCCTCTCTTTGCGCTCTTATTTGCCTTCCCCCATCTTTTTGCGATTTCGTCTTTGGTGATTTCTCAATCTTGGAAATCTGCACCATCTCTTTGCGCTCTTCCGCACCTTCCCCCGTCTTTGCGATAATTGTACATTAGATTACATCAAGTTTTTTTTACAAGTATTAATAAAAAAGATTTTGGAACTTTAAGCTTAACTAAAACCAAACAGCCTATGAAATCTTTTTTCTTTTTTATCGCTTGTCTGATTTTTTCCCAATCTGTCTTTGCTCAAAATCATGAATGGGCTCCTATTGGAGCTAAGTGGTGGTGGAGTTTGTCGGATCAGGATATAGAAGGTGAAGCTTACTATTTATGGGAAGTTATCGAGGAAGATTCTTTTGAAGGGGAGTTTGTCAAAGTAATTGATGTTACCTTGTTTGGCTATGATTCAATGGTAGTGGCCAATTTTGATACCATCCATACTTTTAGTAGGAATGACTCTGTGTTTCTATTTGATAAATTTGCTTCAGACTATAAATTGATTTTTGACTTTGGAGTTGAAGTAGGTGATACAATTGTTTATCCTGTTTTTGAAGAGGATTTGTTTTTAGGAGTACCGGATTTTAAAACCGTGGTTAAGAATATTTATTTATTTGAAGAGGGTTCCAGAAGGTCATTTCAAAGGGGTGATATAAGATATTTTGACTTAGAAGTGCTTGACCAGGATACTTTTTGGATTGAAAACTCCTATTACGAAGGTTTTGGTTCTACCAACACTCTTTTGATTCCTAGATTTAATTTGCTTTATGGGCCCAGATTAAGGTGCTATTACGATGAAAATATTGAATTTCACGATTATTATGTCGAACATAGTACAGGAATTATAGAATTATTGCCTTGTGATTACTACCGTTATTCTTCTACAAAAGATCCTATTTGGAATCATCCTGATTTTAAAGTTTATCCGAATCCTGTTCAAACTGATCTGAATATCAGATTACCTGATTTTGTAAAGAAGGAGAGTGGTATTTGGTTGACCTAGCAGGTAAAAAGGTAATACAGGGAGTTTTATCGGGAAATCAGCTTCAGATAAACTTGGCAGTATTCCAAGAGGACAGTATGTTTTGGAGCAGAGACTACCGATGCCTTATTATCAAAAGATTTTCAAAGAATAATAAGAACAGAAAATGAACTAAAATTCAGACTCATGAGATTACTTTTCTTTTTAATTGTCTGGCTGATATTTTCTCATTCAATGGTTGCACAAAATCATGAATGGGCTCCCGTCGGAGCGAAATGGTGGTGGAGTTTATCTGATATGGATGCGATTGGTGCGGCATATTATTATTGGGAAGTAACCCATGAGGATTCATTTGGGGTGAATTTGTGAAAATAATTGATGTAACCTTTTATGGAAATGATTCAATGGTTATACCCAATTTTGATACTATTTATACCTATAGCAGGAATGATTCTGTATTTCTATTTGACAAGTTTGAAGAAGAATATGGATTATTATATGATTTTGGAGCTACTGTAGGGGATACAATTGAGTTTTCAACATTTAAGACAATTGGTCTGGATTCAACCTTTTTAGCAGAAATCACTGAGGTTTGATTAGAGAAGGCTCAATAGGATCCTTAATGAAAGGAGATGTGAGGTTATTTAGGACAAAATTTTAGGTGGGTCATTATCCTATTGGGAAAACCCATATTATGAAGGTTTTGGATCTCCTTTATATCTTTTGCCAACTGCGGAATATGTTACCATCCCCAGAATAAGATGTTATTATGATGAAGAAATTGAAGTTTCATGATTACTGAACTCAATACTGGAGAAACGTATTTTTCCATGTGATTACTACCGTTACACTTCTTCAAGGCTCTAATTGGAATCATCCCGATTTTTTAAAGTTTATCCCAATCCGGTTCAAGCTGATCTAAACATTGAATTGCCTGACTTTGTGAAGGAAGGGGAGTGGTACTTGGTAGACCTAGCAGGAAAAAAGGTAAAGCAGGGACTTTTATCGGGAAATCAGCTTCAGTTAAACTTGGCAAGTATTCCAAAAGGAAAGTATGTTTTTGGAGCAGAGACCCGGAATGAAATCTTTTTTAAAAAAATAATAAAAGAGTAGAAAAAAGAAAAGGCGGGTAATGACCCGCCTTTTTAATAAATATCCTAGTGTTTAATCTTTAAACCTTCAAGGATGGATTCATCCACCAAGTTCGGCAAGGTTATCTTCAACTGTTTATTTTCTTCCATGGCCCTTTTTGCCGTAAAAATGGCTTCCTTGTTTCTGGCCCAACTTCTTCTGGCTATTCCATTGTTCACATCCCAGTGCAACATGGAAGTTAATCTTCTTTCAGCATCAGCACTTCCGTCGAGGACCATTCCGAATCCACCATTCATTACCTCTCCCCAACCGACTCCTCCACCATTGTGTAAGCTTACCCAGGTAGCTCCACGGAAACTGTCACCAATAACATTGTGCACAGCCATATCAGCAGTGAATCGACTTCCGTCATAAATGTTAGCCGTCTCCCTAAAAGGAGAATCAGTACCTGAAACATCATGATGGTCTCTTCCCAATACCACCGGACCTTTAAGTTTTCCAGACTGGATTGCATCATTGAAAGCTTTGGCAATTTTAATTCTGCCTTCAGCATCGGCATACAAGATTCTGGATTTAGAACCTACTACCGGAAGATTGGTGTCTGCAGCCTTAATCCATGTAATATTGTCTCTAAGTTGAGGCTGAATTTCTTCCGGAGATTCCTGCAGCATCTTTTCAAGTACTTCCCCTGCAATGGCATCGGTCGTATCTAAATCTTCTTTCAAACCTGAACAACAAACCCAGCGGAACGGGCCAAATCCATAATCAAAACACATCGGCCCCATGATGTCTTCTACATAGCTCGCATATTTAAAAATGCCCTCTTCTTTGTTTTTCCAAATGTCTGCTCCGGCATCGCCTGCTTCTTTCAAAAAAGCATTGCCATAATCCCAGAAATACATGCCTTTTGCTGAAAGGGTGTTGATGGCATTCACATGGCGATGTAGGGTTTTTCTTACCTCTTCCATAAATTTTGCCTTGTCAGACAGCAGTAATGCTTCCGCTTCCTTGAACGTGTAACCACAAGGACAATATCCAAGGTCATCAATATTGTGTAAGGAAGTTTGGTCAGAACCCAACTCTACCTTTACATCTCTTTCTACAATTCGCTCCCACAAATCGACTATGTTGCCATGGAAAACCAAGGCGATGGCAGTACCATCTTTTCTGCAAACTTCCATACGATCTATCAAGGCATCAACATCCTGATATACATTTTCTTTTAAAATATAACCATCTGTAATTCGCTGTTGAACGGCATCAGGGTCGATTTCTGCTATTACACCGACAGCGCCGGTAATGACTGCTGCACCTGCCTGAGCTCCAGACATACCTCCCAAACCTGAGGTGATGTAAACTTTTCCTTTTAAATCGGCCTCACCCAAGCCCATTTTCCTACCTGCATTCAACAAGGTGATGGTTGTTCCATGCACGATACCCTGTGGTCCGATATACATGAAAGATCCCGCAGTCATCTGGCCGTATTGCGTTACCCCCAATGCATTGTATTTGTTCCAATCGTCTTTCGAAGAATAGTTGGGAATCATCATACCGTTGGTAACTACGACTCGTGGTGCGTCTTTATGAGAAGGAAATAAGCCAAGCGGATGGCCGGAATACAAAACCAGTGTTTGCTCGTCTGTCATCTCAGACAGGTATTTCATCACCAAAAGGTATTGAGCCCAGTTTTGAAAAACGGCACCATTTCCACCATAGGTTATCAATTCATGCGGATGTTTGGCGACTTTGGGATCCAGATTGTTTTGAATCATCAACATGATGGCTGCTGCCTGTTTTGATTTTGAAGGGTATTCGCCAATGCCTCTGGCATACATGTCATAATCCGGACGAAAGCGGTACATATAGATTCTGCCATATTTTTCCAGTTCTTCTAAAAATTCAGGGGCCAGGGTTGCATGATGTTCCGGTTTGAAATATCGAAGTGCATTTTTCAGGGCAAGCATTTTCTCTTTTTCAGATAATACACCATCTATCACCCTTCTTGGAGCATGACTTACTGTAGGGTCCAAAGGTTTGATGGCAGGTAAATTATCGGGTATTCCCTGAAGGATAGCAGCTTGAAAATTATTCATTATTATTTTATTTGGCAGGGTTGATTAATAGGCAAACAGACAACCCTGTAATTTTATTTTGGTTTTAAAAAAGGCAAATTAAAGGAACTTTTGAAGAATGACGAAGTGATTTTGTCATTCTGAAATTTCCATTGTTTTGGTTGTGGTATAATATTCTGCCAGCATATTAAAGGTGATATTTTCTTCTTTTTTGACCATCAATTTTTTTCTAACCATTTCTACTTTATTGGTTCCTGCTTGAAGAGAAATGAGGGCTTGAGCTGGAATTTTGATTTCATTTTTCCCGGCCAGGGAAGGGATTTCTACGCTACCTGTTTTTTCATTTTCGGGTGTAAAAAGGATGCGAAGAGATTCATTTTTTCCGAAAATTTCAGTGTCCATTTTCAACAAAGCTCCATTATTTAAAGAAATACCTTCCGGAAAAGTAAAGTCTTTGATAGGCGCAATTTGGAAAGTAGTTTCATTCTTTTCTTCGCCTTTTTTGTTGAAGCTTAGGGTCACATTATGTCCCGGACTTGCCGGAAGTTCCAAACGATACCGTATTCCATAACCTGGAATATCTCTTTTCTCCATGCTTACTCCGTTGAGCATTACCTGGTCAAATTCATGGAATTTAGCGGTCGAATCTACCATACTGTAGAATGATACTTCCCCTGCAAAAAGGTCTTCCGTTTGCAAATACCGGATATAAAACTCGGCAGTGATAGGGGTGGAACTTTTGTCTGGTGTCTCTTGTGTGCAGGAATATAAACCTGTAAAGAGGATTGTTGTCCAAAAGATCTGAAAGAAGATTTTTTTCATGTTTGAAATGTTTTGAAAGATAACCGACATCAAAGGTAAAATCATTCTTGAAATAATAGGATGAACCTAAAAACTGAAAACCTGACAATGACTATGGTAATAAAATAGGGGAAGTACAGTTTGAGTGGATTTCTTTCGTTTGATCGCAATTTAAGAACCTGACTTAAAGATATTTTTTTGGAATATTTGGGCAGCATTCCTATTACCTTTGAATCGAAACATTAAGCTCTCAAAAAGCCGATTTATCGAAGGGTTGGCAACAAAAATTTGCAAATTATACCTGTTTGTAGGTAAGCTGCTGACAAACTTTTGTTTTGAGCGAATTTAATTTTTTGCCACCAATAGTAATTTCACTATTATTGTGCGCTTATTTCTTCGGGTGAGTTGTTTATCGCTGAAAACCCTGGAATTATCGAAAATTTAGCAATTTTTTAAAAAAAATGGATTTATGGCACGTAATCTACTTTTAACCTTAATCCTTGGAATGTTCTCGGTGGCAATGATTGCCCAGACATCCCTGGGGGGTACTGTTACTGACGAGGAAACCGGGGAACCGGTACTTTTTGGTAACGTTACCATTTACAAAGAAGGAGTGTTTATCACGGGTGTTCAGACAGACTTGGATGGGAACTATAACTTTGCCAATATTGACCCAGGTGTCTACGACGTTGAAGCATCCTATGTTGGTTTGCAAACCCAAAGGGTTGCAGGAGTACAGGTTTTTGCTGGTAAAGCAAATAAACTTGACATTCAACTAGGTGCAGGTGGTATCAATCTTGAAGAGGTTGTAGTTGTTGACTACAAAGTACCTCTTATCGAACAGGATAACACTACTCAGGGTAGAACCATCACCAGTGATGACATCAAGAGTTTGCCTACTCGTAATATTGCTGCTTTGGCAGCAAACGCAGCCGGGGTTTCTCAGGCTGATGAGGGTGACGGTCTTTTTATGAAAGGTTCCAGAAGTGATGGAACTTATTATTATGTAGATGGTATCAGGGTTCAGGGTAACCTAGTTCCTGAAACGGAAATTGACCAATTACAGGTTATTACCGGAGGTATCGAAGCTCAATATGGTGACGTAACCGGAGGTATCATTTCTATTACTACCAAAGGGCCTTCCAATGAGTTTTCAGGTTCTGTTGATGCAGAAACTTCAGAATACCTTGATCCATACAGAAATAGCCTGGTAGGTTTGAGTTTATCAGGTCCTATTCTTAAAAATAGTGAAGGTCAGTCTATTTTAGGTTTCCGTTTGGCGGGTCGTTATACTTATAGATATGATGATGATCCACCGGCAATTCCTGTTTACCGTGTTACGGATGAGAAATTGAAAGAACTGGAAGCAAATCCTGTATTGCCATTTGGTAATGGTGGTAAAGTAATTGCTGCTGAAGAGGTAGTAGGTCCAAATGATGTTCAGGCATTGGATGCCAGACCTTATGAAGATAGAAAAATCGCCAACCTTACTGCAAAATTGGATGCCAGATTATCTGAAGCAGTAGACGTAACGCTGAGTGGTTCTTATGCACAAAGCATTAACCGCTTTACACCGGACAGATGGGCAGTTTACAATAGCCATAATAATCCTTACGATACACAAACTGACTATAGAGGTAATTTCAGATTCCGTCACCGTTTGGGAACCCAGGGAGCTTCAGGAAGTGACGGCGAGCAAAAAATCTCTCCTATCCAGAATGCTTCTTATATCATTCAGGTAGGATTTGAAAAGAACTTTGCAGACAGAAGTGATTTCCAGCATGGAGACAATTTGTTTGACTATGGTTACATAGGAAACTGGGACTATACCTGGGAACCACAAATTACATTTGATCAAAATGGGGGTGCGCAGCATACCGACTTTACCAGACAGTTCAATAATTATACTCCAGGTACAGTTAACCCTGTTTTGGCAGCTTACAATAATAGTTCTGATTTTGATGATGTAAACGATATCGAAGTAAGAAATGGTCAGGTTTCATCATTGTACCAAAGAGCATTCGACTTCCACCAAAACGTAGGTTTTGTTTATGACCTGTTCCGCAAACAAGAAGACGATATCGTTACTGTTAACCTAACAGGTAACTTCGACTTGCTAACTTCCAAGAGTTCTAATAAAGGACGTCACAACGTTCAGTTCGGTATTATGTACGAGCAAAGAACACTTAGAAGATATGACGTGAATCCATTTGACCTTTGGGTTCTTGGTGACCAATTGGCCAACCGACACATCCTTGGTGTTGACACAAATAAAGTAGTTAGTCAAATAGGTTTCCCTCAAGGTTTCGGTGATACATTATATGTTGATGTTTACGACAAATTGATTGATACAGTTACTTATCAAAACTCCAGATTTTTCAGACAGATTCGTAATCTTACCGGGCAGGGACTAAGGGACTATGTAAACGTCCAGGGTATTTCTCCGGAAGATATGACCTTGTCTATGTTTAGTGCTCAGGAGTTAAATGACCAGAATAACCTGCTTTATTATGGTTATGATTATTTAGGTAACAAGCTTGATCCTACAGTTACTTTTGATGATTTCTTTACCTCCAGAAATGCAGATGGAATTCGTGATTTCCCTGTTGCTGCCATGAGGCCAATTTATGCTTCCGCGTACATTCAGGATAAATTTACTTTCAAAGACATCATCTTCCGTTTAGGTCTTCGTGTAGACCGTTACGATGCTAATACCAAAGTATTGAAGGATCCATATTCTTTGTATGAAATTATGGGTGCAGGTGATTTCCATGGTGAGTTTGGTGGTGAAAGACCAGGTAATATTGGAGATGACTTTAAAGTATACGTAACTACAGATAATGGAGAAGAAATCAAAGCTTACCGTGATGGAGATCAGTGGTACCGTGCAAACGGAACTCCTGTGAATGATGGTAACCAGATTTTTGAATCAGGTGGATTGGTATTCCCTAAGATTAAAAATGTTGAGGCTCGTACCAATACCAACTACATCAAATCTGAGAACTTCCAGCAAGATGCTGCTTTGAAAGATTATGAAGTACAGGTAAACTGGATGCCACGTTTGGCTTTCTCTTTCCCTATTTCTGACGAAGCAAACTTCTTTGCTCACTACGATATCCTTGTTCAGCGTCCAGCTTCCAACAACATCGTTACCGCATTGGATTACTTCTATTTCATTGAAAACTTTGAAAATGGTAGAAGAAACATACCAAAGAACAATGCAAACTTGCTTCCTGAAAGAACAGTAGACTATGAAGTTGGTTTCCAGCAGAAATTGTCCAACACTTCTGCTTTGAAAATTGCTGCATACTATAAGGAGATGAGGAACATGATCCAGAGACGTACATATCTATATGTTCCTAACCTTATTACTTACGATACTTACGACAACCAGGATTTCGGAACAGTTAAAGGTTTCACCTTTACATACGACTTGCGTCGTACCGGAAACATCCAGGCTCAGGTTGCTTATACCTTACAATATGCTGATGGTACGGGTTCTGATCCTAACTCACAAAGAGGTTTGACCCAAAGAGGAAACCTTAGAACCTTGTTCCCATTGAGCTTTGACGAGCGTCACCGTTTCAACATTAACCTTGATTATCGTTACGGTAAGGGCAAGAAATACAATGGTCCTGTAATCGCTGGTACTGACATTCTTGCTAATACAGGATTAAATGTTCAGGCAGTTGCAGTTTCTGGTCGTCCTTATACTCAGAAATTGGTTCCTGCACGTTTTGGCGGAGATGGTACAGTTGGTGCAATCAACGGTGCAAGACTTCCTTGGAACTTTACGATCAACGCAAGATTGGATAAATCATTTACCCTTGGTGGTGGTGATGGTAGAAAAGGATTGGATTGTAATGTTTATATCCGTGTATCCAACTTGTTGAATACTCAAAACTGGAGAAATGTTTATGCTGCAAGTGGTACTCCATACGATGATGGTTTCTTGCAGTCATCAAGAGGTCAGCAAGAAATCAATGCTTTGGTTTCTTCAAACAGAAATCTTGACAACTACCTTGCATCTTACCAGTGGAGAATGTTGAATGCAGACTACTTCAGTTTGCCAAGAAGAATTTTCATTGGTGCTCAATTTGGATTCTAAAATTTGAAAATCAGTTTAGAAAAATAAAATGGATATTAATATGAAAAATATAAAGTACTACTTATTAGGACTTTTCTGCCTGGCAATGTTTGGGGCTGCCCAAGCACACATAGGTCCGGGTACGAAAAAAGCTCCTGCTAAGCGTGCAGTGCAGAACAGAGGAGGAGACTGTGCTCCTGCGACTGCAAATATTGATCAGGAGATCAATAACGTTCGTGCGCGTCTTTTGAATGGTGGTGATGTTTGGTGGGATGGCGACAATGGTCGTTACATTGTACCAAAAGTAGCTGCCGGCCAACCAGAAGTTTCTTCACTTTTCGCCGGTGCAGTTTGGATTGGTGGATTTGACCCTGGTGGAAACTTGAAAATTGCTGCTCAGACTTATGGTACAGCACAAGGTAACACGGACTTCTGGCCTGGGCCTTTGGATCCGTTTACAGGTGGTGTTGACAAAGCAACTTGTACCAACTGGGACAGATTCTTTAAAGTAACTGCTGCAGAAATCCGCGAACACCTAAGAAATGTTGAGGCAGCAGAAGCAGGAGAAATTGCTTATACAGAGGATATGATTCCTCAGGGTGTAAAAGGATGGCCTGCAAAAGGAAATCCTTACTTCTTTGATGTTTGGAATTTTGACCTTCCAAATACAGGTCAGGGATTGGCCGGATTCTTTGAGCCGGGTGATTCAAAAGATGGAATTTATGATCCTCTTCAAGGGGACTTCCCAATCATCGAAATCATCGGATGTTCTGATTTTGATCTTCCTAACGATCCTGATGTTCCGCAATTTGCCGATGAGATGATTTTCTGGATTTACAACGATAATGGTGGTGTTCACACTGAATCTCAGGGTGATGCCATCCAGATGGAAGTCCAGGTCCAGACTTTTGCTTATGCTACCAATGACTTCATCAACGACATGACCTTCCAACGTTATAAGTTGATCAACCGTGCAACTGAGGATATCACTTCTTGTTATTTCTCAATGTGGGTTGACCCGGATTTGGGATGTTATACAGATGATTATATCGGTTGTGACACTGCAAGAAGTTTGATGTTTGTTTACAACCAGGATGCAACTGATGGTCAGACAGGCTGTTCTTGCCCTGGTGGTGTAAATACCTACTGTACAGATGTTCCAATTTTGGGAGTGGATTATTTCCGTGGTCCAAAAGGTAGAATTCCGGTGATTGATTCTATTACAGGTGATACCGTAATCGATCCTTTGACCGGGCTTCCATTAGACACTTTGGTAGAATTAGGTATGTCTTCATTTACCTACTACAACAACCCATCAGTTGGTAATCCTCAACCAGGTACTACCGACCCACAGACCGCAAACGAGTTTTACAACTACATCACCGGTAGATGGAGAGATGGTTCTGCCTTCCAATTTGGCGGTACAGGTTACAACACAGGTGGAGAGGAAATTGATTATGCCTTCCCAAGTAATCCTAGCTGTAGTGATGGAGATGCCTGCTGGTCTATGTGTACTGAAGGTCTGGGAGAAGGTGACCGTCGTACGCTTCAAGCTACAGGTCCATTTACCCTGAAACCAGGAGATGTTAATGAGTTGATCGTGGGGGTAGTTTGGATTCCAAAAGAAGATTATCCTTGTCCTGATATCACCAACCTAAGAAAGGCGGATGATGTATCTCAGGCCTTGTTTGATAACTGTTTCGAAATTACAGATGGTCCGGATGCACCGGATGTTGACTGGATTGAGTTAGATAAAGAAATCATCGGTATCCTTACCAACGATGAACAAAGATCAAATAATGCTTTCGAGGCTTACGCTCAGGAAGACCTACAGGCTCCTAAATCATTGCCTGAAGAGGAGAAATTGTATCGTTTTGAGGGATATAAAGTATTCCAATTGGTAAGTCCAAATGTTTCAAGAAATAGTCTTACTGACCCTACTCAGGCGAAACTGGTATTCCAATCAGACATTGATAATGGTGTAGGAAAAATTTTCAACTGGGAAGCGGTTGACAATCCAAATGATGGCCAACCAAACCTTTGGGTTCCTGAAGAACAGGTATTGGCTTCTAATCCGGATAGAGGATTGAGACATACTTTCCGTATCACAGAAGACTTGTTCACGAGAACTACCAATACAAGACTCGTTAATCATAAGAAATACTACTTCATTGCAATTGCTTACGCACACAACAATTATGAATTGTTTGATCCATACGCAGGAGGTGGTGTAGGAGCTGGACAACCAAGACCTTACATCGAAGGACGTAAAGGTGCAGATGGTGGAGCCATTAAAATCTATACCGTAATTCCAAGACCTATCGGTTATGAAGTGCTTCAATCTGAATATGGTGACGGTGCTGAAATTACAAGAATCGATGGCCGTGGTGCCGGAGGACATTTCCTTGATATGATTGATGAGTCCAGAGAAAATATTATCAATAACAACTATGATGGAACCATCACATACAAAGAAGGTCGTGGACCATTTGAAATCACAGTGTTTAACCCACTTGATGTTAAAGATGGTACTTTCGAATTGTCTTTCTATGATGAGAATATGAACAATGCTCAGTTGGATCAGGAAGTTCGCTGGAGATTGAAAAATCTTGACAATCCTTCAGAGGTTATTGAGGCTGAAAGAACGATAGACCAATTGAATGAGCAGATTCTTCCAAGTTATGGATTCTCCATTACCATTAAAGATGGTTTGTTGCCAGGTAATAATGAAAATGGTGTAGGAGATCCTGCCAATGGTGCTATTGGTTATGAAGAAGTATATTCTGATGACCTGGCAGGTGAATGGTTGACAGGTTTACCTTCTTCCGGGCTGTTTGGTAGAAATCCATTGATGTTGACTGGTCCAAACCAGGAAGACAATGCACTGGATCCTTCTCAGGCTTACACTCAATTAGGACCTGGAACATGGTATCCTTACTACCTGCTAAACTACAGAGCTGACCCTACAGGATTTGGTTATGTTAGTCCGGTGTGGCCTGCACAGGGAGGTTTGGTTAGACAGCAGATGGATTTGGAAGATTTGAACAATGTTGATATTGTTTTCACATCTGACAAATCGAAATGGAGTCGTTGTGTGGTGGTTGAAACTACTTCACCATCTATGATTTCTGTAGGACTTGAGACCTTAAATAATGCCAATCATTTTGATACCAGAAGAGATTCATCTGTAACAAAAGATGATCTTGATAATGATGGATTCCCAGATGTAGATAAAGATGACGGTATTGGAATGGGATGGTTCCCAGGTTATGCCATCGATGTTGAGACTGGTCAACGATTGAATATTTTCTTTGGGGAAGCTTCCATCTACAGATGTGATGAGCCAACACTTCAGGCAATTCTTCAGCCTTGTGAAAATGGTTTGTTCTTAGACGGTAATCCAACCGGAGCGGATATGATGTTCAATCCAACGAGCCAGGATGTTCTTTTGAATGTTCCTCAAGGATTCCAGGGTCCTTGGCAGGGAATTTTGGGCGGTAACCACAATATTTATGTGACCAAACAACCATACGACAGTTGTAAAATTATCAGAAGCAACCTTCAAGGTGCCTCACCATTGTTGAAGGCGAGGGCTTTAAGAGAGGTTACATGGACGACCATGCCTTACTTGAATCCAGGTTTTTCTATGAGATCTTACAAGGATGGTTTGATTCCTAATGACTTGATTGTTAAGCTTCGTGTTGATCATCCTTTCGAAGTATTCACTGCAACCGGTGAAAACAATGGTTATCCGAGGTATGAGTTTACGCTAAACAATAGAAGTGCTCTAGAAATTACTACTGAAGAGCAGTTCGACGAGGCTTTGGCCAATATTAATGTTGTACCAAATCCATATTACGGATTCTCAGCTTACGAAAATTCTCCATTCTCAACTGTTGTGAAGATTACCAATCTTCCTGCAAAGTGTGAAGTTTCTATCTACAGTTTAGATGGTAAATTCATACGCCGCTACAACAGAGATGAACAGGGAATTGTACCAGATGGAAACAACAGAGCCATTGCTCAATCTCAAATTTATCCTGACCTCGAGTGGGATTTGAAAAACAATAAAGGTATTCCTGTAGCTTCAGGTATCTATTTAATTCATGTAAAAGCTCCGGGTTATGGTGAGCGCGTATTGAAGTGGTTTGGTATTCCACGTCAGTATGACCCAACCGGACTATAAAATAAAATGGCAGGGGAGCCCTGGTGGTTCCCCGCCTATTCAAAGAATTGAAAAAGGATAATAATCATGAATAAACTTTTTTACACTTTCATATGCCTATTGGCCGGTACCATGCTTTTTGCAGGTAATCCTGACCGTCAGGGTGAAGCAGGAGCCTATGAGCTTTTGATGAACCCATGGGCAAGAAGCGCAGGTTTACATACTTTGAATACATCAAATATTTCAGGTGTGGAGGCTTTGCGTTTGAATCCTGCCGGTTTGGTTCGTATCAATCGCACCGAATTGGTTTTTGGCCATACCCAATATTTGAGTGGTACGGATATCAATTTTAATGCATTTGGTATCAGCCAAAAATCTGGAAAAAGTGGTGCCTTTGGTGTAAGTATCATGGCCGTTAACTTTGGAGACATCCAGGAGACAACTGTTGATCAACCAGAAGGAACAGGTGGTACCTTTACTCCCAGCTGGTTCAACATTGGATTGTCTTATGCTCATATGTTTGAGAACAAAGTATCTGTAGGTCTGACCTTCAGAGCAGTTTCTGAATCTACTTCTGAGGTTTCTGCGTTTGGCTTTGCAATTGATGCGGGCGTGCAATACGTAACTGGTCCTCAGGACAATGTTAAGTTTGGTATTTCTCTAAGAAATATTGGTTCTCCAATGACTTTCAAAGGACAGGGATTGTCTGAGAGTTTGACGCCACCTGCCAGTGAAGGAAACGTTCCAGAACTTTCAGGTTATCAGCTTAGCTACTTCACTCGTTCTCAGGATTTCGAACTTCCTTCTGCCTTGAATATTGGAGTATCTTACGATTTCTTGTTTGGCAGTAATATGCGTTTGACTGCATTGGGTAACTTTACTTCCAATTCATTCTCTCGCGACGTGATTGGAGGTGGTCTTGAGTTCAGTCTCAACGATATGTTTATGTTGAGAGGTGCTTACAAATACGATGTAGGTTCTAATACTGGGACCATCGATGATGCTCCAATCTATACCGGACCTAGTGCAGGTGTTACTGTTCAGGTACCTACCAAAAAAGGTAGCGACAACAAAATTGGTATCGATTACGCTTACCGTGTAACCAAATTATTCAATGGTACACATAACATTGCTGTTCGCTTTAATATGTAATTAAAGAATTGAATACTTTCAAAGTTGGCCATTAAAGCTTAACTTTGCAGTTAAATGAGACAAGAACGTTTCTGGTGGTGAATCAGAAGCGTTCTTGTCTTTTATTATTTGAGCAGCAAACCAATAGCCTTTTCAAAGGTTACTTCCAGGCAAATTATTTTCAAAAAAATTAACTGGTTAAAATGGTAATGGCCTTTATGCCTTTGCTGTGCACGATTCTAGTAACTTAAATTTATTTAACATGTCTAAATACGTATACCTGACCAAAGAGGGTTATGAGAAATTGAAAGCCGACCTGGATGAGTTAAAAACGAATGGTAGGGCTGAGGCGGCAAAAGCTATTGCAGAGGCAAGAGATAAAGGAGACCTTTCAGAAAATGCAGAATACGATGCAGCAAAAGATGCCCAGGGAATGTTGGAAATGAAAATCAGTGAGATGGAAACTACCCTGGCCAATGCGCGCTTAATTGATACCAGTCAATTGGATAATTCCAAAGTGGCGATTCTTACCAAAGTAACCATTCGTAATGCCGCTAACAAGAAAGAGGTAACTTATCAATTGGTTTCTGAAACGGAGGCTAATTTGAAAGAAAAGAAAATTTCAGTAGATTCTCCTATCGGAACCGGTCTTTTGGGGAAAGCTGTTGGCGAAATTGCTGAAGTACAAACACCTGCCGGCACCGTTAAATTTGAAATCGTTGATATTCAAATCTAATAATCATGCCTACCATTTTTACAAAAATCATCAGCGGAGAAATCCCTAGCTACAAAGTTGCTGAAACTGAAAAACACCTTGCTTTTTTAGACATCAGACCTTTAGCTAAAGGGCATACTTTGTGTATTCCTAAAAAGGAAAATGATTTTATTTATGACCTACCTGATAATGAATTAACAGAGCTGGTCTTATTCTCTAAAAAGATTGCCCTGATTTTGCGTGACAAGATGGACTGCAAAAGGGTAGGGGTTACTGTTATAGGTACAGAAGTACCACATACACATATTCATTTGGTTCCTTTTCAAAAGGAAAGCCAAATGTGTTTCGATTCTCCTCGTGTTGAAATGAGCCCGGAAGAAATGACTCAATTGGCTGCAAACCTAAAAGCAGAATTTGACAATTTATAATTTTAAGAGGAATGGAAATCCGATTCAGGGTTTCCATTCTCTTCCAGGGTTATTTACCAGAAAGTTTTTCCAATCCTTCGCTTTCCCGGATCCACCAAACAAACTGGTGGATTGAAAATGGTGACATACAGCTGTTGCCAATGCATCAGTGGCATCCAGATAGGTTTCATCCAGGTCTTTGCTAATGATGGTTTTTAACATGGCGGCTACCTGCTCTTTTGAAGCATTTCCATTGCCAGTGACCGATTGTTTTATCTTTTTAGGGGAGTATTCTTCAATAAGTAATCCATGTGCGATGGCAGCTGCAATCGCAACGCCCTGTGCCCTTCCCAACTTCAACATGGATTGTACATTTTTCCCATAAAAGGGAGCTTCAATAGCCAGTTCCTTTGGGCCATAAAGACTAATGATAGAACTGGTTTGCTCATAAATGGTTCTGAGCTTTTCAGCCTGTTCATTGAAATGCGCCATTTTGACCACGCCCATGTGCACCAGACTCAGTTCCTTATTTTGAATGTCTAAAATCGCATACCCCAAAATATTGGTTCCCGGGTCGATTCCTAAAATTCTTTTCTTCAACATGAAGGTGGTTTTCAACAAAGGTAAAGGAATTTAAGCCTCTGACTATTTTTCGGCTTTGATTCCTCCAATTCTTTCAAAAAACTCATCAAAACTTCGTCCTTTTGCTTCTTCTGCTCTTGGAGGTTGAGTGGCAATCAATTCACCATTTTCGTTGCGAAGGATAAACCTGAAAACGTAATCTTTTTCATTTTCAAATTTACCATTGGAAGTTCCATACCGCAAATCATTCAACTGCAAGGTTCCGTTGTCTCTCTCAATAACATTGTAATAGCCGTTGGAAAACCAATCGAGTATTTTAACAGAGCGGTCACCTTCATGCCCTTCCAATAACTGATGGTTCTTTTTCAAAGCAGTAAAAGGCTCCATGGTTTTTTTATCGTCATTGAAAGAATACAAGCCATGATAATACATAGAATCCCCTTCAGCAATTGCCTGCCAAAGAATATTGTTTAAAATGGTAGGAGCCGTCATGTAGCGGGAATATGTTATTTGCTTTTCGGCAAGGGTGTTTTCAAATATCTGGTTTACCTGGGACTTGTGCCAAAAGGTAAAAATCATGTAGGCAGAGCTCAGTGCTATTCCTGTCCAATTCAAAATTTTTCGATTTCTGGAAGAGCGAACGAGCCTTCCAGCCAGAATCAGGCAAATAATTAAAGGTACTGTGTAAATCGGATCGACTACTGAGATATTGTTGAAAGCAACCCTGTAATCAGAAAATGGATAAAACAATTGGGTTCCGAAAGCGGTAAAACTGTCCAGTATCGGGTGGGTAAAAATGGCCCAAAAGAAAACCAGACTCCAATCTCTGTAGCTTGCATGGACTTCCTCAAGAGGCCTTTGTAAATAATTCCTTTGGAGGGTATAAATGACCAGACCACAAACAATCACCGCACCAATGATAACCGATGTGTTTAAATGACCACCTATTGTATAGACCATGAAATTAATTCCCAAACCAAGTCCTATCAATAATAAGGACCAAAGAATAAAGGCGGACCATTTGTAGTATTTGTTTTTATAAATGCCACTTTGATAAAATTTATAAGTCAGCCATCCAAACAAAAAAGGAGTAGTAAAGGCAAATAATAATGAGTGTGTAATTCCTCTGTGAAAAGCCAATGCAGACATGTCGTCCATGAAAAAATTGGCAAGTACATCAAAATCTGGAAGGGTACCGCCAAGTGCGCCCCATAGCATGGCCCTATTGCCTACTTTTTTACCTATAACTGCTTCACCCATTGCAGCACCCAGGGCTATCTGTGTTAATGAATCCATTGGTTCTTATAAATGAAACAAGTAAACCCTGTCGATGCCATTTTGTTTTTAGAAATCCGGCAATGCGAAGTAATGAGAATCCCGTCAAATGCCAAAGTATTCCCTCTTTCTAATACTGAAATGCGTCGATTTTAATATTTAAAGCTCTTTTTAACGTAAAAAATGAGCACGGCCTATTCCCTTGTTTTACCTTTGTATTTGAATTGCTACTTAATTTTTCAATATGAACAAAGTTGTCCAGGTTTATTCGGTACTGATCACCAGCTTTTTGGTCTTGGTGATTTTTTCTTCTTATTCAGGTCCCCAAAGTGAAAAAGAAAAACAAACAGAGGAGCCTGAATCTTATAACCTTTCGCAGGTTATTGAATCCATTCGTTTGGATAAGGATTTCGATTTTGCAGGGGAAGCTTTGCCTATGGAAAATTTTGATGTGCGAGAAAGATTGGAGCGCGAAATTCTACGGAATGCATATTATCACAGTAGCACATTACTCAACCTTAAAAAATCAAGTCGCTTTTTCCCTATTATAGAGCCTATTTTAAAAAAGAACGGAGTTCCTGACGATTTCAAATATCTGGCTGTTGCAGAAAGTGATTTGGCAAATCCAACTTCTCCGGCTGGTGCAAAAGGCTATTGGCAATTTCTAAAAGGAACTGCTTTGGAATACGGCCTCGAAGTGAATGGAGAGGTAGATGAAAGAATGCACCTGGAGATGGCAACGGAAGCTGCTTGTAAATTATTGAAAGCTTATAAAGAACAGCAAGGCTCATGGACAATGGCCGCTGCTGCCTACAATATGGGGTCTTATGGTCTTTCTAAAGAAAAAACTGCTCAGCACACCGATTATTATTATGACATGAATCTTAATGAAGAGACAGGAAGATACATCTTCCGGATCATGGCCTTCAAAGAGATTATTTCCAATCCAAAAAAGTACGGATTTTACTTAGAGCCGGAAGATTATTATATTCCTTTAGATGATTATCTGGTTGTAGAAACTGAGGGTGCCATTGAAAATTTGGGTGATTTCGCAGCCCAGTATGGTACCAGCTATAGAATGTTGAAAGTTTATAATCCATGGTTGACAAACAATAAGCTTATCAATCCACGCAAAAAGAAATACGAAATCAAAGTCCCCAGGAAGAAATTTTAATATCCGGTTTCGAGGATTTTTACTTCGAGTCTTTGATTTTTCAGGTGATCTTTAATGGCACAATCTTCAGGTTTTTTGCAATTGTTTAAAAGCAGACTTGTTCCATAACCTTTTGCTTGTATTCTTTCATTTGGAATCCCTTTTTCTATCAAATAGGCCATCGAAGTCTCTGCGCGATACCTGGAAATGGTCTGATTTTCGTTTTCATCTTCCATCGCCATATTGTGGGCTCCTATTTCTACCCTTAAATTTTGATATTGATTTAAAAAAGAAGCCAATTTGTCGAGCTCCATTTTATGCTGGGAATTCAATTCATATTCGCCGTTTCCAAACTTAATATGACTCAAAACAAACCTTTGATTTGGTTCCAGCACCGCATTCCAGGCTAGTTTTACCAAGGTGGTTTCGTCTTCCACCGGTACTTTTATCAAGGCTTTTTCATTGAAGGTAGCCGGCAAGGCAATAGGTTGTTCTTCTTTCTCATTGAATTTAGCCAACTCCGCCTCAGTGAGCAGTGGCCTTTTTTTCTTTGATTCTTCCTCCACCACTTCATTATTCATTTCTTCCAATTCACCTATTTTCTTCTTTTCCATTTCATGTAATGAGATCTCCGGTTTTTGGTTATTTTCTTCTATGTGTAATGGAATTTCAATTTCTTCCTTGGGTGGATTATTTGTTTCAGGAGTTTCTGTATCAATTCTTACTTCTCCAAACGCTTCTTCTTTAACCACGATTTCTTCCTCCGTTTTGGAATCATTATTTGAAACCTGGGTTTCTACGAATGATTCTTCTAATTCTTCCTGACTTACTTCGGGAGCAAGTACTTTGCTTTCAGAATTATCCACTAATATTTCTTCCTTTTTTGTTGGGACTGTCGTTTCTGTCTTGACATTTTCCTTTGGTTGTTGCGTCATTTCAGCCAACAACAACGGTTCAGGTACATTTTGAATGCTTCCATTTGAATCAGGCAGATAAAAAATGAAAATATCATCATCGCCTCCACTTCTAGCGGAGGTGAATAGGCCTTTATTATTTTCTAAATCCATATAGATGGAAATATCATCCTGAGCGGAATTGATGGGTTTGCCTAGATTCAGTGGCTTGGACCAAATTCCATTTTTTTGTTGCGTACTCACGAAAATATCAAATCCACCATAACCGACATGACCTTTCGAACAGAAGTAGAGATTGCCTTTTCCATCGTAAAATGGAAATCCTTCATTAGCTGGTGAATTTATATTGGGACCAAGGTTTTGACCAGGCGCCCATTCACCGTTTTTCTTTTTTGTGCTCATAAAAATATCAGTCCCACCTTCACCACTAGCTTTGTCTGCTACATAAAACAACAATTCTCCATCAGGTGAAACTGCAGGATGCATGTAATTTGAACCCAAATGACAAAACGCTAGTTTCTCTACATTTTTCCAATTACCACTTTTATCATAGGAAGCCTTATACAGTTGTAGGTTGTAGGTATTCTGTTTATTCGTTTCGTTTGAGTTTTTAGTAAAATAGACCAGTTTGTTTAAGGTGTCAAATGAGGCGTTTGTTGTGTTTTTGTTCATTTCATTGAGCTTGTCAATTGCTTTTGGCTCAGTAAAATTACCATCGGCCTGAATATCGCTTTCGTAAAGGCGGAGGTATTCTCTACCCGTCCAACCTGACTTTTGTTTTAATAATTGGATGCCTGCTTTCCGGTCTGAGGTGAAGACCACTTTGTTGTTCCAAAAAACAGGGGAGTTATCATCCGCAGTAGTATTTTGGGTGAATTCAAAAATGCGGATGTTATTAAAATAGGGTTTGATGGTTTTAACTTCTTCACATGCTTTTATCAATAATGGAGCATTTTCGCTATCCGGTGCTACAGCCAGGTATTTTTCAAACCATAATTTTGCTTCGTCGTATTTTTCATTGCTCATCAAAGCCTCGCCATAATAAAAAAGCGTAATGTCTGGACTGTGTTTGTCTTCTACCAAAGTTGCGTATAAAGCTTCCGCTTCATCCAGGCGATTGTTCATTTTAAAACAATAAGCCAATTTGGTTTTGGCCAACCTGCTATCCTCTTCTTCCAGTACTTCCTGATATAGCGGAAGTGCTTCGGCATAGGCTCCATTTTTAAATAGTTCATTGGCTTTTTTTAAAGTCTTTTTTTGTCCAAAGCCGGCAACTACTAAAAGAAAGCTGAAAGCAATCAATCCAATCCAACGCTTCATAAATATTTATTTTAGGCTTTTTTTAGCCATATTTTAAACACATATAAAAAATTACTAATTTGTTGAAGCAAATACTGTGCAAGAAATTCTTGGAAGGATGACTTTTCTGATTTTTTCCGTCTAAATCGCAAACAATGACGGCAAAATTTTATTGTAATATCAAAACTAAGTAAAATGAAACCAATCTATTTTTTCCTGATTCTCGTGCTTAATTTCAATTCATTATATAGCCAGGATAACGGTAAAAAGTCAAAATCCATTCATGCTCCCGAGGTAAAGGAAGCAACCCAAAATATGCACCAGGGTGCCAAAAATGCTTTTAGCATAACGCTGGTGGATGTTGAGGATAAACTGGTGGAAAATCAATGGGAAGACCTTATTAAAAATTACAAAGGAAAGGTCAAAAACGTGAAAAAGGCGGATGAAAAAATTGCCGAAGCAATTAGAATTCAGGCCATAAGTGGAACAGGTGATATAAATGTCTACAGCAAAGCAGAAGAACAAGGTGATGATGTGTTGTTTACTGTTTGGTTTGAAATGGACAATGGAAACTTTCTCAGTTCCAGAAATTATCCAAGTAGTTACACGGAAGCAGTTTCTCTCCTGGAGAATTTTGGAGTTACTGTCAAAAGAAAGAAAGTAGAAGAGGAATTGGAAGCTGAAAAAGATGCACTTGAAGACTTAGAAAAAGACCTCTCCAAATTGGTAAAACGAAAAGAAGGCCTGGAAAAAGACATTGAAGATTATCAAAAACGAATTGAGGACGCCAAGAAAGAAATTACTGATAATATTTCAGGCCAGGAAAGTGTCAAACAAAAAATTGAGGAGCAAAAGGCTGAAGTTGAAAGGATGAATAAAAAGTTAGGTGACATTCATTAAATATTTATTTGAGAAAAGTTTTAAACAAAAAATCGGGGTTCGGGTGCTAAATACAGCATTTGAATCCCGATTTCTTTTTTGGTGATTTTACTTTTAATCCTGATTATGAACAGGATACACTTTTAAATTTTTAGGTGAAAGGTTCTTTTGAAAATTGCCGATACCTTTTCCACAGATTATCCACTTTAGATAAGTTAAAAGAATAATGCTTCTTTGCATTGTCTAGGGTTTAACTCGTATTTTTGTTTCAAACTTCTAATCAAACATGGCGGACAAACCGGTAAACTATAAAGGATCAGGCAATTATTCCAACAATCGTAAGCGCCAACCTGGTGAAATGTCGAGTTTTACTTTTGGTAAAATGCCCCCTCAGGCACTTAGCCTTGAAGAGGCTGTTTTGGGTGCATTGATGTTGGACAAAGACGCCATTTCCATCGTTTTGGATATTTTGAAATCCGATAGCTTTTACCTGGATGCCCATCGTCTGATCTACAGTGCGATGGTAAAACTTTTTGAAAAAAGTCAGCCTATTGACCTGCTTACCATCACAGAAGCGTTGAGAAAGTCAGGTGAATTGGAAGCGGCTGGCGGTCCTTATTATCTGGTAGAGTTGACCAATAGAGTGGCTTCTGCAGCCAACATTGAATACCATGCGAGGATTATTGCTCAGAAGCATATCATGCGTACCCTGATTTCAGTTTCTGACGAGGTTTTAAGAGAAGCTTACGACGAGACTACAGATGTATTCGATTTGCTGGACAAGGCGGAGCAAGGTCTATACGATATTACCCAGCAACACTTGAAAGGAAATGTGGAGAATATGGGTTCTCTGGCTGCGCAATTGGTGAAGCAGCTGGAAGAACTGAAAGATAAAGAAGAAGGCCTTACAGGAGTTCCTTCAGGTTTTACAGATTTGGACAGAGTAACTTCAGGTTGGCAAAGTTCCGACCTTATCATTTTGGCGGCACGTCCCGGTATGGGTAAAACGAGTTTCGTATTGTCTCTGGCTAAAAATGCTGCACTGGATTTCTCTAAAGGAATTGCCATTTTCTCCCTGGAGATGTCAAGCCTCCAATTGGTTCAGAGAATGGTGTCGATGGAAGCTGAGGTGAGTGGTTCCAAATTGAGAAATGGTAAGCTAGAGGATTACGAATGGCAGCAATTGCACAATGCCATTGAAAGGCTCTCTGATGCTCCGGTTTTTATCGACGATACCCCTGGTATCAATATTTTTGAACTTCGAGCTAAATGTCGTCGTCTTAAAAAACAGCATGACATTTCTTTGGTAATCATCGATTACCTTCAGTTGATGAGTGGAGGTTCTGAAAGTGGAAAAGGAAACCGTGAGCAGGAAATTAGTACCATCTCCCGTTCCTTGAAAGCACTTGCTAAAGAATTGAATGTTCCTGTCATCGCACTTTCCCAGCTGAGCCGGGCAGTGGAAACCCGTGGTGGTTCTAAAAGACCACAGCTCTCTGACCTTCGTGAATCCGGAGCGATTGAGCAGGATGCGGATATCGTTTCCTTCATCTACAGACCTGAATACTATCAAATCCTTGAAGATGAAGAAGGCAACTCTTTGAAAAATGTTGCCGAGGTTATCATTGCTAAACACCGTAATGGTGCGCTGGAAACCGTCAAGCTTAAATTCGAAAATGAATTTGCCAAATTCTCCGATCTCGATGACATGAACTTCGGTTCATTTGAAGGTGCCGGAGTAGGTGGAAGTGATTTTGGCTCCGGTGTCATCACCCGTCCATCGAGGATGAATGACGATGAGGATATACCGTTCTAGGAGCTGGGTGCTGGGTGCTGGGTACTGGGTGCTGGGTGCTAGGTTCTGGATTGGATGCTTTGGAGGTATTTATTAAGCATCTTACCTAATTGAATAACTGAATTTTCGATGGGGTCTAAAATAGTGCTATCCTTGATAGCTTTGATTTCTCTTATTACCCTTAAATGATCCAGGGTTTCATCATTTGAGGCTAAAGCATAGATCAAGAATCTAATAAATTCTTTGTTGTATTGCCGCCTTCCATAGCCTTCTACAATGTTGGCTCTGACAGATTTACTCGATCTTCTTATTTGAGAACCAGTCTCCAAGTTTTCAATTTTTGAAAGATGGTTAACCGTTAAGGTGTGAATTTCAATACTTACCTCTTTCGCCAATTGGTAAATCTTCAATTTTTCATAGCTCATAACTTCGTTTATCCTATTAGTACCCTTTTTAGCAAAAAGGTATCATATAAAAAGGATTTTTTTTTAAAAAAAACTAGCACCTAGCACCCAGCACCCAGCGCCTAGTACCCAGCATCTAGATCGAAAAACGGTTCCGACAAACATCGGAACCGCTTATAAAAATCCATTATTTAATATTCTTCAAAACCCCCAGTACCCAGCGCCCAGTACCCAGTACCCAGCACCTAGCACCTAGCACCCAGCACCCAGCACCCAGCTCATTCCTCATCCACCAGATTAAAAGTGTTTAGGAAGCCGGTGTGGAAGTTACCGGTGCGGAATTCAGGGTCTTTCATTAATTTCTTGTGGAAAGGAATAGTAGTCTTGATTCCTTCTACTACGAATTCGTCCAGCGCTCTTTCCATTTTGGTTAGACATTCTTCTCTGGTTCTTGCACGGCAGATAAGCTTTGCAATCATGGAATCGTAGAAAGGTGGAACTACATATCCTGCATACACGTGTGTGTCTACACGAACACCATGGCCTTTTGGACTATGGAAAGAGGTAATCTTTCCAGGACTCGGACGGAAACCATTGAAAGGATCTTCCGCATTGATACGGCATTCGATGGCGTGCATGGCAGGGATGTAATTGCCTCCGGTGATTTTCTCACCTGCAGCAATCTTGATTTGTTCCTTGATAAGATCGTAGTCGATTACCTCTTCCGTTACCGGGTGTTCCACCTGGATACGGGTATTCATTTCCATGAAATAGAAATTACGGTATTTATCAACCAGGAACTCTACAGTTCCTACTCCTTCGTAATTGATGGCTTTACCGGCTTTGATGGCTGCTTCTCCCATTTTTTCACGAAGTTCATCGGTCATAAATGGTGAAGGGCTTTCTTCAACCAGCTTTTGGTGGCGACGCTGAATGGAACAGTCACGCTCAGAAAGGTGACAAACATTTCCATACTGATCACCTGCTATTTGAAATTCAATGTGGCGAGGCTCTTCTACGAATTTTTCTACGTAAATACCGTCATTTCCGAAGGAGGCTTTGGCTTCTTTGCGGGCCATTTCCCACTGATTTTCAAATTCAGCTTCTTCAAAAACCACGCGCATACCTTTTCCTCCTCCTCCGGCAGTTGCTTTAAGGATAACAGGATAACCGATATCCTTGGCAATCTTTTTACCGGTTTTTACATCTTTTAAAAGACCTTCAGAACCCGGGACAACGGGAACTTTGGCCTTTATCATGGTTTCCTTGGCTGTGATTTTATCACCCATTTTTCGGATGTGTTCCGGAGTAGGGCCAATAAATTTAATACCGTATTGTTGGCAAACCTCTGCAAAATCAGCATTCTCAGCAAGGAATCCATATCCCGGATGAATCGCGTCAGCGTTGGTAATTTCAACTGCTGCCATAATTTTAGGGATATTCAGGTAAGACTCTGCGGAAGCAGGAGGACCGATACACACTGCTTCGTCTGCAAAACGAACATGTAGGCTGTCTCTGTCGGCAGTTGAATATATCGCTACCGTTTTAACTCCCATTTCCTTGCAGGTTCGAATAATGCGCAGGGCAATTTCGCCACGATTTGCTATAAGAATCTTATTAAACATCTTATAAAGGTTGGTTTTTCAATGATTTTAAGTGAAATCTCTTTTTAAAAGAGGACCTGATTAACCTTTAGGGTCTACCAGGAACAATGGCTGATCGTATTCAACCGGTTGTGCATCGTCAACCAATACTTTTACGATTTTACCAGTGATTTCAGATTCAATTTCATTGAAAAGTTTCATCGCTTCGATGATACATACCACTTTACCTTTTTCTACTGCATCACCTACGTTGGCGTAAGGTGGCTTTTCAGGAGAAGAGGAACGGTAGAAGGTACCAACCATTGGAGATTTAATTTCAACATAATTTCCTTCATCCTTTGCTGCAGGTTTTTCAGTAGCCAGGTCAGCTTTTGGAGCTTCTGGCTGTGCAGGTGGAGGAGTAGTTGGTACAGTTGGCATCTGTGATGGTACAGAAACAACTTGTGGGCCAGGCGTCTGGATGATCGCCGGTTGTCTTCCTTTGATGAATCCCTCAGTCCTGATGGTTAATTCAAATTCGCCGTCTTTGACTTTGAATTCAGTAAGGTTTGATTTGTTGATGAGCTTGATTAGCTCCTGAATCTCTTTAAAAGTCATGTTAGTTGGTTTTATTTTGCTCTTTCGAGATATTCGCCGGTACTGGTGTCAATTTTAATAGAATCTCCCTGATTGATGAATAGGGGAACCTTAACTTCAGCACCTGTTTCTATGGTGGCTGGCTTCAAAGTGTTGGTTGCTGTATCACCTTTCAAGCCGGGCTCTGTGTAAGTTACTTCCACAATTACATTTGGTGGTAATTCCATGATCAATGGAATATCTTTTTCAGCATGAAAAAGAACATCCACTTCCATCCCTTCTTTCAAAAATTGTGGATTTTCAATATTGGCCTCAGAAAAAGGCATTTGCTCATAAGATTCTGTATTCATAAAGTGATATCCCATATCATCTTTATAAAGGTATTGAAACTTACGGCGTTCAACTCTTACATCGGTAATTTTATGACCGGAAGGAAAAGTGTTGTCAATTACACGTCCGTTGGTAACACTTTTTAGTTTAGTCCGGACGAATGCTGCGCCTTTGCCAGGCTTTACGTGCTGAAATTCAACGATTTGATAAATATCATGATTGAACTCAATGCACAATCCATTGCGGATATCAGCAGTTGATGCCATTGGTTAACTTTTTAATAATCAATGATTTATGAAATTTGTTAGGCTTAAAGCCGTGCAAAGATAGAAAAATTCACGTGCTTGTAAATTAAGAAAATTCCCATAAAGTCAAGCATTGCTAATTTCTACTTTTTATTCAAATAAAAAACCTGTAGAGAAAAATATGTTCGAAACGAGCAATTGAAAATTGTAAAGCTTTGATTAGCATTTGTCTTTGTTTAATTTCACACGCGCTTTTGTAGCTTTATCCTTCTTCATTATTTTTCCATTAGAATTGTAATCAGGAACCCTTGCAAGAAATCATCAACCTTTACAAAGACGTAATCATTCAGATAGCCACTCCTTATAGTACCGGAACGGGCTTCTATCTGGCAAATTACAATGTAATTGTTACCAATGAACACGTTGTGCGGGATAATAAGGAGGTAATTATTGATGGAGAGCACCTCGAAAAATCCTTAACCAGGGTTTTGTTCACGGATATTAAATATGATATCGCTTTTGTTGAAGTTCCCAAAGGGTTGAAACTTCCAAAAGTAGAGTTACAAAATGGAAAAGCTTCAAAAGAAGGAGAACCGGTTATCGCTATTGGACATCCATTTGGATTAAAATATACGGCTACCCAGGGAATCATTTCAAATACCAATCACATCCAGGAAGATATTCAATACCTTCAACATGATGCGGCATTAAATCCGGGAAACAGTGGAGGACCTTTGGTAAATAAAGCTGGAGAAATTATCGGGGTGAATACTTTCATTGTAAGAAATGGTCAAAATATTGGCTTTTCCCTGCCAAGTCATTATTTGCAAAAAACAATTGAAGATTATCTTCAAAATGGAATTGATATCGCAGCACGATGTGGCTCCTGTTCCAATTTAGTGGATGAAAAAAAAGTACTAAACGGTTATTGCAACTTTTGTGGTTCTAAAGTGAAGCTTCCTTCTGCTGCGGAAGAGTATGAGCCCTATGGAGTGGAAAAGACGATTGAAGAATTGCTGGTGAAACTGGGTTATGATGTAAGATTGGCCCGAAGGGGACCCAGTAATTGGGAAATTGTAAAAGGAAGTGCCAAGATCAATATTTCTTATTATGAAAAGAATGGACTAATAATAGGTGACGCCTACCTCTGTACCCTTCCGGTGGAAGAAATTCTTCCTATTTATGAATTTTTGCTTCGTCAGAATTATGAAACAGAGAGCCTTACCTTCAGTGTTAAAGGGCATGATATCATCCTCTCCCTTCTAATCTACGACCGGTACCTGAATATTGAAACCGGAGTCAAATTATTTGAACACCTTTTCGAAAAGGCAGATTACTTTGACAATATTCTGGTGGAAGAATATGGTGCCAATTGGAAGCAGGAAGATTAAAATTCCATGTTCTCTTTTTCAATATCAGTGTATCCGAAATTGCCAAGTTTTACTGTAAAACCATAGGTCAATCCGCTTAATTCACCTGTATTAATTTTTCGTAGCCCGCTATAGCCAAAAGCATCTCTGTATCCGAAACTCATTGCAACTCTTAACCATTTAAAAACATTCATTTCTCCTCCAATTTCAGGTTGTACGGAGAAAGTTTGGCTTGAATTATTGTAAAGTGCAGGATTTGTAGAGCTAAGGTCTATTATTTGCAATGAAGATGTTCCATACCCGAGTTTGAGTCCACATTGGAAATGGAAAAATTTGGTCGCTGGTTTTTGATAACCGAAAGCCAATCCTACCACTTCCTGATTTATTTCGTAGCTGTTATTATCGTCCAAAAGTTTGCTCCCCAAGTTGCCATTCTGCCAAAAGAGCCCAGCGCGAAAATCGTTTAATATCATTCCGGCTCCAAGTCCGGTTAAAGTTTCAAAATTTCCTCCTGCTTGTATGTAGTCGAAGATTCCTGAAACGAACCAGCCTCTTCTTTTTGTAATTTCTGATTCTTCAAAAGACTGAGCGCTAAGGCTATTTTGAAAAATAATCAGGAAAAAAAGCACAGCCAGGCATAATATTCCAGCTAAGGATAAACTATTTGATAAATCTTTTCTTTTCATGTAGGTTGATTTAATATTCAAAACCCAAATCATAATTCTATTATAGGCGAAACTTTAATCAAGGTTTCAAAAATTAGAAAATGGAATTGGTAAAAAAGACACTTTCCCCATTCTAATTTTCTAATTTGGCACTCAAATATTTGATATGGAAATACCTGATTACAACAATCCCAAACTTGTACTGGAAACTTCTTCACTTGAGCCTGGCCATGTTGTTTGGAGAAGCCCTTCTAACCTTGCAATCGTAAAGTATTGGGGCAAACATGGCAATCAATTGCCCAAAAATCCTTCTTTGAGCCTTACACTGGAGACAGCTTTTACCATGACTCGGATTGACTATAAGGCAAAGGAGAGTTCAGATACCAATATTGAATTGGAATTGTTTTTTGAAAATGAAAGAAATGAAGCTTTTGAGGAAAGGGTGAAAAAATATTTTGGAAGCCTGACTGAAATTTTCCCATTTTTAAAGCAATTGTCCTTTACGGTAAATTCTGCCAATTCCTTCCCGCATTCTTCGGGAATTGCTTCTTCTGCTTCAGCCATGAGTGCTTTGGCACTTGGGCTCTGTTCTATCGAACATGAATTGTTTGGTACGCTGGATGATGACAATGCTTTTGATCAAAAAGCTTCTTATTTATCAAGATTGGGAAGTGGTAGTGCATCCAGATCAATTTTCCCAGGCATGTCTGTTTGGGGAAAAACCAGTGAAGTAGCAGGCAGCTCAGATTATTATGCAGTTCCGTTTGAAAATGAAGTGCATGATAATTTTAAAAATATGAGAGACGATATTTTAATCGTTTCATCGGGTAAGAAATCAGTGAGCAGTAGTGCGGGACACAATCTTATGGATGCCAATCCATTTGCTGAACCTCGTTATCAGCAGGCTGTTAAAAATATGATGTACCTGGTGCCTGCAATTCAAAAAGGTGACTGGGATACATTTGGTAAAATTGCAGAACAGGAAGCACTTACGCTTCATGCTTTGATGATGAGTTCCAGCCAGGGTTACATTTTAATGAAACCTAACTCCATCAAAATTATGGAGATGGTGCGTGACTATAGAAAAGAAACCGGACATCCGGTTTATTTCAGTTTGGATGCAGGACCCAATGTCCATTTGCTGTACCCTGCGGATATTATTCATGAGGTTCGTTCTTTTGTAGAGAGTCAATTGGTTCCGCTTTGTGAAGAAGGAAAATACATTGACGATTACATGGGAGAAGGACCGGTTCAACAATAATAAAATGTCCATTAAAAGAATCAAACAATGGTTAGGTGGCTACATTTTGCTCTTTATGCTCAGCTGTAATATTTGGGCGCAAAAGCCAGCAGATGCCCCTTCCGTGAAATCGGAGGAGTTTGATCAGAAGTTAGAAAAACTGCTTAAGTTCTCCGTTCCGGTACTGGGTGTAGAAGAACTGCATGCTCATTCCAATGATTTCATATTGCTCGATGCAAGGGAAAAAGAGGAATATAAAGTGAGTCATATCGAAGGGGCAAAATGGATAGGTTATGATGATCCTGATTTTTCAGAAATAAATCATCTTTCCAAAAATAAACCTGTAGTCGTGTATTGTTCTGTCGGCTATAGAAGCGAGAAAATGGGTGAAAAACTCAAAAAAATGGGTTTTTCGAAAGTTTACAATCTCTACGGAAGCATTTTTGAATGGGTAAATCAGGGTTATCCTGTGGTAAATGAGGAAGGCAAACCAGTCCCAAGAGTACACACCTACAACGAAAAATGGAGCCAGTGGGTCAATAATCCTGCCATTGAAAAAGTATATTAATCGAAACGAAAAAACTGCAAAATCATGGGCCAAAAGAAGGTAATGTTGGTCATCCTGGACGGATGGGGACATGGACCAAAGCGGAAAGCAGATGCTATTGCTCAAGCTTCTGTACCATTTGTAAATAGTTTGTATCAAAAATATCCCAATGCCGAATTAGTAACTTATGGTGAAGAGGTTGGATTGCCGGAAGGTCAAATGGGAAATTCAGAAGTTGGTCACCTCAATATTGGCGCCGGAAGAATTGTTTACCAGGAATTGGCAAGAATCAATAAAGCCATACGCGATAAAGAACTCCATCAAAATAAAGTGCTGACCGATGCCTTGAAAAATGCTAAGGCTGAAGGTAAAAAAGTTCATCTTTTTGGATTGGTTTCAGATGGGGGAGTGCATTCCCACATCAATCACCTCAAAGCATTTTGTGACATTACGACCGAGCATGGTTTGGATAAAGTTTACATCCATGCTTTTACAGATGGACGAGATACGGATCCTAAGGGCGGTCATTCTTATTTAAAAGATCTTCTGGCACATATTTCCAATCAACCGGTGCAATTGGCTACTATCATTGGCAGGTATTATGCAATGGATCGTGACAAACGCTGGGAAAGAGTAAAGTTGGCTTACGATTGCATGGTCAATGCTGAAGGTGAAAAGACCAATCAGCCTTTAGAAAAACTGGAAGAAAGGTATCATGCGGGTGAAACAGATGAATTCATAAAACCCATCGTTTGTGTAGATGAAAATGAAAATCCGGTGGCCAAAATCGAAAATGGCGACTTGTTAATTTGTTTCAATTTCAGAACAGACCGCCCTCGTGAAATTTCAGAAGTGTTGACACAGTCTGACAATCACGAATACAATATGCACAAATTGGATGTGCAATACCTAACGATGACTCGTTACGATGATACCTACAAAAATGTAGAAGTGCTTTTTACAAAAGAAGATTTGAGCAATACAATTGGAGAAGTACTTGAAAACAATGGAAAGACGCAGGTCAGAATAGCTGAAACTGAAAAATATCCACACGTAACTTTTTTCTTCTCCGGAGGGCGTGAAAAAGAATTCAAAGGTGAAAGAAGGCTTTTAATCCCTTCACCAAAAGTGGCAACTTATGATTTGAAACCGGAAATGTCAGCTATAGAAATTACCGATGCGATTATCAAGGATATTGAAGAAAATCAACCGGATTTCATCTGTCTGAATTACGCCAATGCAGATATGGTTGGACACACCGGAGTGTTTTCAGCTGCCATGAAAGCTGCAGCGGTAGTAAGTATGAATTTGGAACGTCTGATTCACAAAGGACAGGAATTTGATTATGATGCTATTGTAATTGCTGATCATGGTAATTCAGACTATATGATTAATGCAGACAATACTCCAAATACAGCCCATACCATGAATCCGGTCCCAATTTTTTATATCAGTAAAAATCCTTCTTTTGAGAATATAAAAGATGGAAAATTGGCAGACGTGGCTCCTACAGTTCTAAAACTAATGGGACTTACTCCACCAGCCGAAATGACTGGTGAAGTTTTGGTTTATTAACCTTACAGGAAAGGTTCTGATTGTGTTACCTTACGGTCAGAACCTTTCCATGCATAATATCTTGCACCCAATTTAGTACCTTCTTCCCCGATTTTCTCCAGCGCAAATTCATTTTGAACAGGAAGAACACTATTATTTAAGGATTTTCTGTGTAGTGATTCATAAGTAGGGTAGTCAATCTCTGTTCTGGAAACTAGTTTACCCTTGATGTTGAAATTTTGGACTACTTCCTTCCATTCAGCATTGATGGTTCCTTCAAAAACCTTGGATTTTGAACCACTGCCGTAGCCCAGGAATCCAAAATTCTTGCCTTTTAGTTCAACTCCCTCATTTAAATCTTCTTCAAGGGTGCTCATCAAAGCAAGGAATATCGAACAAGCATACATATTTCCTATTTCTGATGAAGCTCGCTGTGCCTTTTCCAATTTTTCCTTTACAAAAGACTTATAGGATTTCGTTTTGGTGATCAATCTCAGGTATTCATTGTAGGCCTTTTCAAATGAGTTTTTATCCGGGAAATATTCCTCCATAGGCTCTTCTACGGCTACTTCGGCTTGTAAATCCTGCCATCTGGCTTGTTTTTTCTGCTCGATCATATAAATTTCCGAAGCAATTCTTTTTCCATGGAAGGCATAAGGAAGATGGAAAATCAATCTTTCCCAACGCTGCATTAGGTCCTCATGTTCTTTTACGACTCCTTTCCCTTCTGCCTGTTTCCTAAAATGAAGAAATGCTTCCTTAATTCTTGATTGATAAGTCTGATTAGAATAAGGACCATCAAAGACAGGAGTTTCTTTATGCAAATTCAGATAACTGTCGTTTTCATCTAAAAGTCCTTTTACCTCTAAAGAAGAAGGTAATGATTTAAGAATCTTACCTGCCTGTTTTTCATCCAATCCTGCCAGGTTCAGGACCTCTTTTATCAGGTCTAATTTTTCTATTCTGCGCATTGGTTTAAAAAAGTCATGCACACCCATGGTCCCTACACCAAAAGTATCGTGAAGCGTCAAAAGTCTGGGATTGTGTTTTACCAGCATGGCAATGGCTCCCGCCCCTTGAGTGTATTCTCCTGAGGAAGCCAACTCATATTTTGCAAAATCTGAAGTAACCACAATACCCTGTCGTGTTTCGTTTCCTCTAACCCAATCAAGTGTATTGTGCAAGGCATCCACACCTCCTACACAAGCAAATGTAAGGTCCACTACATCGCAATTTCTAAAACATTCATGGCCATATTTTCCTTTGTATTTCCTTCTAAGCATTTCCAAAAGGTAGGTGGCTGTTGGTTTGGCATTATCCAAGGCACTTTCAGTTCCCAGGTAAATTCTTCCGATGGTATCGGGATGGATTTGATTTCTGTCTATGATTTCAGATACGGCATTGGCTGCCATGGTGGCTGCATCCTCATGTACATCAGGAATGGCCATGGAAGTTAGGCCCAGACCAAAATGTAATTTTTCGTATTCAAGGTTTCTTTCCTTTGCCAGGGTTTCGATTGGCAAGTAAAGTTGAGGAATGTACAGAGCCATATCGTCGATACCGACTTCGTAGCTACTTCGCAATTGATTTTTCATGAAAGTTGATTATCCAATTAGAAACACATTCGGCCAGATTCAGATTCGGGCCATAAGGGTGCATGGATTTATTTGGTAGGAATGTTAAAAAGAGGGAACAATTTTACGGAAAAAAGTTTAGCTGACTTAAAATCCAAACCAATCGAGTTTATTGATTTTAGTCATTTAGCAGAATAAAATGTATGTCAGGGCTGGCAGATAATTTTCTTTTATAATTAATATAAAAATGAATTGATGTTTTCGGAATAATATTTTTTTTTAAAAAATAAGCCCTTGCCTAATAAAAGACAAGGGCTTTATTTTGCCTGAGACTAGATTTTACTCATCCTTCTTGGCAAGGTCATTCATAAAAGAATCGACCTTTTTTAAGACAAGCATCTCGCGTTCTGTTTCAAGTGTGAGGCCTATGCGGTAGATTCCTTCCGGGTAGCTTTGCATTTCTACTGGAATGTTAGCTACTCCTTTTTGTATGGCGATCTGCTTGCTTGCAAATATATTTCCTGACTCATCCAATACCACCAAATCCATATTTCCTTCTTTTTGACTTTGAAGGGTAATGTTTAACTGATCTTTGATTTCAGTAGTGTTGATGTTTACAATGGAAAAATTATTCTTCCATTGTTTTTTTATAAGAATGGTATGGCTAAAGCTGTAGCTACCATCCGTTTCGATTTCTTTTAATCGATAAAAAGCTTTCTCATCGTTGGCACCTATGTCTAAAAAGTGGTATTCCTTTGCACCTTCCAGTAAGCCGTTTGCCGCTACCTGGCCAATTTCATTAAAGTCAATCCCATCGATTGATTTTTCTACCATAAAAAAGGAACTATTGAATTCCTGGAGTGTGCTCCATTCAAGGAGATTCCCCATTTCAAATTCCTGTCCTTTTAATGAAATTAAGTAAGTTACTTCTGCCCGGATGGACAAAGCCGACAACAGAATGGTGCCGATCAAGAAAACTTTGGTTAAGTTTTTCGTTACTCCCATGATAATCCATTTTGAATGTTTGTTCTCTCTCTTAAAATTATAATGATAGTCGTTTATCGGGGGAGATAAATTGGGTGGGGTTTGACTATTTTTTTTATTTGATTCTCACTCTGTTTCAAAGATCACATTAATAATTAAAGTGCGCATTCCAAAAATGCAGAAAATGTGACGTTAAAAACCGTTAATTGGTGGTTAAGGATGATTTAAACAACTTTCGTCACCACCGTTTTCTATATACATTAGGAGTTGAAACAAAAATTACACCATAAATACTGACTCCATGATTAAATATTTGCTTTTAGCCCCTATATTTCTGGGTATTTTTTCCTGTTCGCCCAGTCTGTCTTCCTTTACTCAAAGAATGTACGATGAAAACCATTGGTCCCATCAGGAACTTGGAAAAATTCAATTTTACCTGTCTGATGATATTGTTTTAAAAAGAAAAAGAAAGGAAGGAAATTCGACGATTGAAGGAGGAAGAATCAAAGTTGAAAAAGGGCAGGAGATTGAGGAAATAGTCATTCCAAGAGGAACTCCGGGAGTGTTTTTATTTTCGCCAAAAGAAAATCGTCTGGCGGTATCTTTTGAAAGTGGAGATGAAAAAAAATACCTGATGTTTGGTCCGAATCCTAAAATGGGAAACCGATATGTGTTATTAGCTTCAGAATGGGATAAGAACCAGGGGAAAGTGCAATATGACGGAAGTTATTATTGGGTTGATTCAAATGATGCTTATGCAGGATTGCTGGTAGACTTAAAGAGAATCAATAAGGTACAAGTAAAAAGCAGAACAGCTAGTGGGAATACCGTTAATTAAAGAACAATTTTAAAAACCCTGAAGGTAATATGGCTTTCAGGGTTTTTATTTGGTATTAAAGGTGTTCATCGTACGAGCCATTCCAATGGTGCCGAAGCTCTTGATACAATCGCAGGCTTTTTCCAGGAAAGGTTTTAGATTTTCCTGCTCTTCTGATGACCATTCTCCTAATACAAAATTTACTTGTTGCCCTTTGTGAAAATCATCTCCGATACCCATGCGAAGGCGTGCATAATTGTTGTTTCCAAAAGTTTGATTGATATCTTTTAAGCCATTGTGACCGCCATCACTACCATTGG
>JAWKLG010000011.1:0-191474 GCA_041392845.1 Saprospiraceae bacterium
CAATAAGCTTGGAATTTCCCGTCAAGGAGTTTACAAAATTGAAGAAAGTGAAGCCACTGGCAGCATCACACACAATACACTCAAGAAAGTAGCTGCTGCTCTGGATATGAAGTTGGTCTATGCATTGGTGCCAAATGATGGAACCATCGATCAATTGATCCAAATGAAAGCGGAGAAATTGGCCCAAAAAATAGTCCTCAGAACCAATCAAAATATGCGATTGGAAGACCAGGGAATTAAAAGCGAAAAACTCGAAGCCAGCATTCAAGATTTAGCATCCGAAATTAAAAGAGAACTAAGGAAATCACTATGGGATTAAAACTGAAATACGAAGAGGGTCAAACCCCTATTGATGAAAATGAGAAACAAGGTTTGAAAATAAAATCCATTACCACTCAATCAGAACTGGACGAGTTTGAACAGCTAAACATTGAAAAAGCCGTAGAATGGACCATTAGCAAAAAATTCAAACCAGAACAAATACTGACTGAAAAGTTTGTGAAGGACCTCCACAAGCGAATGTATAAAGACGTCTGGAAATGGGCAGGAGAATTTAGAAAGTCAGAAAAAAACATTGGGATAACCTGGACACAAATAGGCATTGAATTAAGGAAATTGTTGGATGACACATCTTTTTGGATCGAACACAAAACCTACCCTCCTGATGAAATAGCAATTAGGTTCAAACATCGGCTGGTTTCTATCCATTGTTTTCCAAACGGCAATGGAAGACATTCAAGATTAATGGCTGACATTTTAATTGAATCGATTTCTAACCAAGATGTTTTTTCATGGAATCATTCTAATATGGTCAAAGCAGACGAAACAAGGAAGGCTTATATTAATGCTCTCAGAGAAGCCGATAAAGGTCAAATACTACCCTTAATTGAATTTGCAAGAAGGTAATGGATTTAATTTATTCACCCCTACGGTGAACGCAACGTTTTGCTTTAAAAATTCGAAAAGCGAACTCCGAACAGCGAAAAGCGCCTTATATCATTCTCTCTTCCTATCTTCAACTTTTAAAAAAAATGCCAAGAGCCAATGGCCAACAGCCAACGGCCAAAAGCCAAACCATGCTTGATCCCTGTAAAAATTGTGGCTTGCCTGTAGAAGGCGATTTTTGTCCCAACTGCGGACAGAAAGTGATCCGTAAACGTCTGACGGTACAAAACTTGTTGCAGGAGACTGTCAATGTAGTTACCAATATTGAAAAGGGATTTTGGTACACCACACATATGTTGTTCAAAAATCCGGGCGAACTGGCACGGAATTTTTTGAGTGGCGCTACGGTTCGAATTTTTAACCCGTTCAGATTTTTGATCATCTGGATGTCGGTCATGGTTTTTTTAAACCTTTCTCTCAACATCTTAGAAAAGCGATTGCCTCCTTCAACGAATGGAATGCCGGAAGCGCTAATGAGCACCCTAACTAAGTGAAGAAATGTCAAACAGGCCAATTCTGTAATGGAATATATGCCCTTCATAACTTTGCTTTTCATACCCTTCCTCGCCTTATTCAGCTGGCTACTTTTTAAAAAGAAAATTACAACTTTGCCGAACATGTAGTGGCCAACACATATTTTTACACCGCCGCTTCCATCATCAACCTTTTATGGTTTATTTTGTATTTATCAGCTCCCATCACCATCATAGGAAATCAATTTTTAAATGGCCTGGTACTTTTGATTTACTTTACCTTTGCTTTTAAAAGTTGGTTTCAGATAACTTGGGGCACTTCTTTTTGGAAAACCATCTTAGTTTTTCTTGGTAGCCAAGCCTGTTTTTCTATCCTGGCTGTTATCGGAACCATCATCTGGAAAACACTTCAGTCCCTTTAACTAAATTGACCAAAACATTGGATTCAGTTAAACGTTTGGCTTACATTCGTAAGCGGAAAATCGATTTATGCACGATATAGAACCATTTTACAACTGGCGTGACGATTACACGGCAGAAGAAGACGACCGCTCTCCATTCTTCGGAAGGATTTACGACGAGTTTGTCTTTTCACAAAAGGTGTACAACTACTTCATCCATCCTCAATGGGATGAGTTTGGCTCGCAGACCTTGTATACCAAATTGCTGTACGCCGACTACCATAAAGAATTTGCCATCCTCGAATTTATCGGGGAATGGAATGATTGCCTTTATAATGACATCATGTTTTTAAAAAGGGAAGTCATCGAACCCCTTATGCAGGAAGGCATTTGCAAATTTGTGCTCATCTGCGAGAATGTGCTCAACTTTCATGGCTCAGAAGAAGATTATTATGAAGAGTGGAATGAGGAGGTAAATGACATGGGCGGCTGGATAGTAGCTTTGAATACGTTTCGACCATGTCTTCGACGAGATGCAACAAACCAGATTACAATACCATATCAATTTTGGGAGAGGTTTCAACGGGCTCAACTGGCGCCGTTTGAAACCTGCTAACCTGGTGCTTCAAATCGAGGCAATGCTCGATGGAAATCAAAAGCAATTGAGCTACTGACGAGGTAGTTTGATTTTTCACGATTTTATTACCTTTGACCCACATTTCAAAACTGTAAATTGTAAAAATATATGAGCTCAAGAGCTATTCCACTGGTCGATTTGTCTCAGTTTGTAGATGGCGACGCTTCTCAACGCCAGGCATTTGTAGAAAAACTGGGAAAAGCATTTCACGAAACCGGTTTTGTAGGCGTAATTGGCCATGGTATCCCAGCCGATTTGATTGACAATTTTTATACCGCTGCGAAAAAATTCTTTGCTCTTCCGGTAGAAGTTAAAAAACGATATGAAATTGAAGGCCTTGCAGGTCAAAGAGGATATACTTCCTTCGGCAAAGAGCACGCCAAACAATCTGAAGTTCCGGATTTGAAAGAGTTCTTCCAGATTGGACAGTTCCTTGGACCAAATGACCAACATCTTCGTAGTGAATATCCTGAAAATGTAGCCGTTCAAGATGTTCCTGAGTTTTTTGATTTGTCCAGACAATTGTACAAATCCTTTGAAAAAGCAGGGGGACATTTATTGAGAGCCATTGCCATTCATTTGGAATTGCCGGAGAATTATTTCGAAGATAAAATAGAATTAGGAAACAGCATCTTGCGTGCTATCCATTATCCTCCTATCACCCAAGAACCCAACTCAGCCATCAGAGCCGAGCAGCATGAAGACATCAACTTGATCACCTTATTGGTAGGTGCTTCAGCCGGAGGTTTGCAGTTGTTGAATAAAAACAATGAGTGGGAAGACATTTTGCCTGAAGAAGGAGAGATTGTAATCAATGTAGGTGACATGTTGCAAAGATTGACCAACAATTATCTTAAATCGACTACCCACCGGGTGGTAAATCCTCCAAGAGAAGAGTGGCACATGCCTCGTTTGAGCATTCCTTTCTTCTTACATCCAAAAAGTGGAATGGACCTGAGCTGCTTGCCTCAAACGGTAACCGAAGAAAGGCCTTTGGCTTATGCACCCATTACTGCGGGAGAATATTTGGACGAACGATTGAGAGAGATTGGTCTTAAAAAATAATGGCTTTAAACTTATCGTATTATTATTAGTCTATAGAGAGCGTTAAAGCGTGGGTATTCGCTAAAATTTACCTTACCTTTGCATCTCAAAATTTTTAATCATGAATACATTCGTATTTCTTTTCCTTCCCGGTGGATGGGAACTTTTTGTCATCCTTTTTGTCGTTTTGTTATTGTTCGGCGGTAAAAAAATCCCTGAACTAATGCGTGGACTTGGCAAGGGTATTCGCGAATTCAACAGTGCCAGAAGCACCATTGAAAGTGAAATCAAACATGGCATGCGTGAAGCTGAGCGCAAAGAAATAGAGGAAAAGAAGGCACAGGAAAATAACAGCTAATCCAACCTGATTCTTCAGGCAACTAAAGGATTTGAACACTTCTGTTTTGTAGGATTCATACAAAATGAAGCGCTCAAATCCTTTTTTGTTTTGGGGGCATTGTGTAGGAAAATCACCCCCGGCCCCCTCAAGGGGGAGACATATATGTGCCACCTCTTGAGAGGGTCGAGACACTGGCCCTTACGTTGCGTTTGATAAGGATTCTAAGACACTTTGCCACTTCACCCTCTGCTCAGCGGACCTGGGATTTATTCACCCAAACGCTACGGGAGCACGATACAAGTGCCTCCCTCTCGAGGGGGTCAGGGGGTAAAAATCACAGTCTTTAAACTCAAACTTCACCCTTTACCCCTTCCCACTCTTTTATCCACTTTTCCAATATCAAACGAACATTTTCTATTTCATGTAGCACCTGATAATCAGTGAAGCGAATATTCCATTACCTAGAGAGCACAAGTATTTTTCTCTGACTTGATCTCCTTTTTCTGCTCCTCCATTTGATGTAAATCCATCAATTTCAATTATTAACCTTAATTCCTTGGTAAAAATCTACGATAAAGGTCCTATCGATCTCGTCGCAAAATTTATATCCAGAAGTCTGCCTTTTCTATAGGTCATTCCAGATAATTCTTCAGCTTTTACTATGTTTTTAACACTTAGCTTTTCCAAAGGTTTTTATTGTAATAATGATTTCGATCATGGTTTTATCTGTTAGTACCATTTTAGTATAATGGTATCAGATTGGAGGGATGTTTTTTGGAAGGTGGACACCCCCTCGACCCTCAAGGGGAGGCGATATTTGAGAGGATGCTCTCCACCTTGAGCGCAACAGGGAGGCCAAGACGTATTTAACCAAGACTCTTATGCCAAACAATCCCATGCTTCAATCCTTGATAAGGATTTTCCTACATTCACTTCGACCCCTCAAGCCTAAAGGGGACGATATTTGTGCCTACCCATCACCTTGAGGGGGTCGGGGGTGAAAAATTACACCATCTCCCTTTAATCCAACCATCCTCCCTCAATCCCCTTCCCCTTTTTCTTTGCCATTCCTGCACCTTGGTTTATCTTTACCGATTGAATTTTATCTTTTTGAAAAATACTTTATGCAAAACCCGCATCTTGATCCCGATGGAACCAATCTTGGGCCGGAGGAACAGCAAATAGAAAAGTCATTGCGTCCGAAATTATTGGATGACTTTTCTGGTCAGCAGAAATTGGTGGACAACCTGCGGGTGTTTATTCAAGCAGCCAAACAGCGAGACGAAGCTTTGGACCATGTTCTTTTACACGGTCCACCGGGTCTGGGAAAGACTACCCTTTCGCATATCATTTCCACCGAATTGGGCGCCAACTTGAAAATGACATCGGGTCCCGTACTGGAAAAACCGGGAGACCTGGCAGGCTTGCTGACCAACCTGGATGAAGGCGATGTGCTGTTTATCGATGAGATTCATCGCTTGAATAATGTGGTGGAAGAATACCTCTACTCAGCCATGGAAGATTACCGCATCGACATCATGATCGACAGTGGTCCAAGTGCGAGAAGTATTCAGATCAGCCTGAATCCTTTTACACTGGTTGGTGCGACTACCCGGATGGGATTACTGACTGCCCCGATGCGTGCAAGGTTTGGTATCACCTGTTTGCTGGATTATTATGATGTCAACACGCTTATTAAAATCATCAAACGTTCTGCGGGTATCTTGAATATTCCGATTAGTCCGGATGGTGCTGCTGAAATTGCCAGTAGGAGTAGAGGTACTCCTAGGATTGCAAACATGCTTTTGCGCAGGATCAGGGACTTTGCACAGGTAAAAGGAAATGGTAAGATCGATCTTGAAATTGCCAGAATAGGTCTGGAAGCCCTGAACGTAGATGAAAGTGGTTTGGACGAAATGGATAACAGAATTTTGGGTACCATCATCCAAAAATTCAAAGGAGGTCCGGTTGGTATCAGCACCATTGCTACTGCTGTTGGAGAAGAGGCTGGCACCATTGAAGAAGTCCACGAGCCATTTTTGATTCTGGAAGGTTACATCCAAAGAACCCCAAGGGGAAGAGAAGCGACAGCAAAAGCCTACGCTCATCTTGGCCTGACTTTCCCCGGAGTTAAAGGAACTTTGTTTGACCAGTAAAAGATAAAATTCAACTTTTAAAAAACCAATTGCCTTTTCAGTTATTTGTATAGGAAAGTATAAATCAGTCCATGGAGTTCAAACCCGTCATTCCTGAAAATCCACATCATTTAATTGTGCTCAGTCCCTGTAGTGCAGAGACCGAAGAGCAAGTATTGGAAACTGCCAGAGGACTTGCTGGTGGTCAGGTCCATTTGTTCAGAGCTGGAATTTGGAAACCACGTACACGACCAAATTCATTTGAAGGTGTAGGAGACGTAGCATTGAAATGGTTACAAACCGTTCAGCAAGAAACAGGTTTGAGTAACAACGGAAGTAGCTAATGCGGCGCATGTTGAATTGGCGCTCAAACATGGCATAGATGTGCTTTGGGTTGGAGCCCGCACAACGGTAAGTCCTTTTGCTGTAAGCGAAATTGCTGCTGCTCTTAAAGGAGTGGACATTCCCGTTATGGTTAAAAATCCGGTCAACCCGGACATCAAACCTTTGGATTGGAGCCGTAGAGCGATTTTTAAAAGCTGACCTTCAAAAACTGACAACCATTCACCGTGGATTTTCCTTTTTCGGTGAATCTCCTTTCCGTAATGTTCCCAGGTGGCAATACCTACGAATTGATGCGCACTTTTCCACAACTGCCCGTCATTTGTGATTGCAGCCATATTTGTGGGAGAAGAGATACGCTCGCCGGAGTTGCTCAAACAGCCTTGGATTTGAACTTCAAAGGATTGATGATGGAGGTCCACCCCAATCCGGATGCTGCACTAAGTGATGCTGCACAGCAAGTTACTCCCCACCGTTTTCTTGAAATACTGGGGGAACTCCAATTCAGAAATCCAACTACTTCAGATTCTGCCTTCCTTGAAACACTGGAAAACTTAAGACATCAGATAGATGATATTGATGCGGAAGTTGTCCGCCTTCTGGGTGAACGGATGAACATTGCTGAAAGAATAGGCGGATACAAAGAATCCAATAATATTGCCATCCTGCAGCCTGAAAGGTGGGCTAAAGTGTTGGAAACTGCCCTTCAAAATGGAAAAACTTCCGGTTTGGGCAGTAGCTTCATTCAGGAACTTTTTAAAGCCATCCACCAGGAGTCGATCAGTCGACAATCAAAAGTTCTCAACACCAATGAAATCGCTGCAGAATAATTTTGGTTATTACAATGCTTCCCAAAGAGTTAAAATCAGCGAATCAAATGCCATGATTTGGGTATATTCTTTAAAAAAATTTGGCAAAAACTTGATTAACTGAATTTTTTCATATATTAGCGATTCCCTTGTACAGCATATCCGAAAAAAATGAAAAAATAGTTTATGTTTTTTTACATACATCTATTTTTTAGCATGTAATTTGTATTCACAGGATACGAGAATAGAGAACACAAAAAATAATGGTAATATGCTGATTCTTTTTATAGCCAGTGCGGCTTTCGTAGTAGGAGGAGTATTTGTAATAGCTGCAAACTTAAGTTCACAAAAGTCAAGAAGATTATTCTAGGCAGCACCTAAAACCCTCTTTTTTTCAAACAAGGCTTTCCGCTTTCAAATCAAAACGAAAAACCCAGTTCCATCTTCCTGCGAACATTTCGGAAAGCGCCCCAAACCAAAGATTAAGGCTGATTGCAAATTATCAAGGACAATTGATCCACCTCAGGGATGTTTAAGGTCTTTCTTACATACCTATAATCCGGACAAGCCTCTGTAAACTTCTGTTGTTCAATCAACATCTGTCCCCTCAGGTATTTAAACTCCGCATTCTCAGGAAACATATCCACGGCCTGATTCATCAAACCTATTGCAGCATCCTTTTCTTCGCTTTGGAATTTTTGAAGCGCATCATCCACCATTTTTCTGGCCTTTTTCAATTCTGCTACCTTTGGAGCACAAGGCCCAGATTCCGGAAGGAAATTAACCCGTAAATCTACAAGGGTAGGAACTTTTCTGCCTTCGTACACAGCCGGTTCCCACATATAATAGGTCTTATGAATTTTGTAGATGGACTCAAATACAAATTCAAAAGGAAGGTTGGAATAGTTGGCAATATTTGAAACGAGTACTTCGCCGTTGGCCCGAATCAATGCAGTAACATCTATGTAACCGAAGATACAGGTATCACCTTCCACTTTTGGCATTTTTATATTGGTAGCAAGGTAATTTTCCAAGGCTTCATCGCCACCTATGAAAGTTGGTGCCTGATCATATTTTACAAATACGGAATCGCGACCTACCAGTTGGAAATCCAATGGTTTTTCTAATTTGAAACGAACCGGAAGATTGAATTCTACATTTACCGGCTGGCCATCCTTATAGCCTGGCCTCCATTTCAAACCGGTTTCATTCATGAGCTTAACAACACGCAAAGCTTCCTCTCCACATCCACCTCCAATATCTTTCACTACTTTTGGATCCTTCACCAATCCTTCGTTGGTTACTATGAAAGAGACTACCACATTACCCGTCAACTCCTTTTCAATCGCTTCTTGCGGATATACAATCTGGTCATAAACAAAGGACAATAGATTCTTCTGAGAGCAATCATATTTCTGATCAGCAGGAACTTCTTCTCCTTCACAGCCGGGGAAACGCGGCATTTCTTCTACTACTTTGTAAACTTTTTCCTGGGAGTATCCAAATACACTTATCAATACCAATCCTGTGAAAAATAATATCTTTTTAACCATAGTATGTTTCAATAAATTCTTTTTTAAAATCAAACTCTTTGAAGTTATTATTCCATTTTAAACCTGAAAGGAAATTTATACTCAACATTAACTGCTTTGCCATCTTGCCTTCCTGGAATCCAGGGTCCAACTGTTTCATTTAATTCATTTATCATTCTCAAAGATTCCTCATCACAACCTCCCCCAATCGTTTTAGTTAGATGTGCATCTTTTACAAAACCCTCTTTTGTGATAATAAATTCAACAATCACAGTCCCTTGTATTTTATTTTCTCTTGCTTTAGCTGGATATCGAATTGAAGTAAAAATATGTTCTATAAGCGTTTTTTGTGAAATCAATGATTTCTCTTCATAAGTCATATCATCCTCATATTTGTCAGAAGGAAAAAGAGGCATCTCTTCACATTCCTTTAAAACTTCAAAACTTTGCCCGAATAATGAGGTTGTTTCAAGTAACATAAGAGAAAAAATCCCAAGGATTATTCCGTTTAAGCTATTCATAGTAATAGATTTTTATTTAGTTATCAATATTTCAAAACCCAGGAACTGCTGTTGAATTTATCTTTCAATTCCTGAAGTTTGTTTTCAATTTCACTTTCATTTTTATATAAAAAGGTCACTCCAACCCTGCTGAGTCCTCCTTTTTTATCAGAATAGGCATCATATCCTGCCTTGCTTACATCTCGAATCATTTGCTGGGCATTCTCTTTGGAAGCGAAACCACCAACTATGATGACACATTCCTTCATACCCGGAGGAAGATCAGGCTTGGATGGTTTTGTATTTTCTTTAGGTGGATTGTTTTCCGGTTTGCTTTCAGGAGTAGTTTGGTTTTCAGGAATTTTTTCTTCTTCGATCACCTCCTCTTCTTTGGGATCTCCCTGATTTTCTGTCTCAGTATCATCTGAAGCCAAAGTATCTACAGGTGTTTGATTGTTTCTTGGACTGGTATTTACTCTGCCGTCCATGTCAGCAATCTTGTCTTTCGAAACCGGATCATCATTTTGATTGGCTTGCCAATACCAGAAGAAAATTACCGCTACCAACAAAAGGGCCAAGCCTAATAACCAGGGGAAAAATTTGGTCAACCAATCAGAACCACCTGAAGCTGAAGCATTTGTAGCGCCAGGTGAAGGAGGAATAGGAGAAGCAGGGATAGCAGTTGTGGCTGCTTCCGCAAGAACTTCGTCTTTCTTTTTTACAATCGGATAAAAATTGAGAGAAGGAAGACCAAAGGCCTCTTTACTAAAATTCGTTTTATCGGGCAGGAATTGAATGTTCTTTTCAAAATCGACATACATTCTTCCCAAACCAGGAAAATTTACAATTTCCTTTTTATCCATCTGGTTCAAAGTATGATTTACGGTCTCGGCAATAATACTTTTTGCCTCATCTATATTTAAACCGTGACTTTGAACCAGATGGTTTTGAAGGGTACTATCCTCCTTTGTTTTATTCTCGTAAAATGCTATTTCACGAGCGGGTGGATGTACAAAACCCTGAACCTGGTCTATTTGAGCTTCCTTATGGTGGGTTTCAAAAACACCCAATCCGGGAAGGATAATTTCTCCATTCTCAAAAAGAATTTCATTGATACTTTTTAAAACCAGGTCATTCATTCGAGCCGCTGTATTGATTAGTGGCTCAAAGATCGAAAAAAAGCCGAAATTGAAAGGTTCGGCTTGCATTTTTATGGTTTAATAAGTCAGTTCAATAACCGTATCTTTCATTGCCTTATGGTTATACTCCAAGGTAAGGCTTTTGTATTTGATGATGTCGATGATGGTACCAATCAAACAAAGACCACCGGTTAATAGATAAATAACTCCCATTAATGGCTGTCTTACCATGAATCTATGAATACCGGACACACCAAGGAAACCAATACATGCCATAATCAAAATGATTTTTTCATCTTGTCTTCTTCCTTTGTATCTGATAGCAAAAGAGCGAAGGGTTTCGGCATCTAGGTCTCTGGTTTCGTGCTCAAGGATTTCCAATTCAGGGTAAGTCAATTCGGGGAACAGGTCTAATAATTCTTTACGCATTTTAATTAATTGTTTTGGGTGATTAAATAATTGTACCCAATAATACATAATGCAAATGCTTCCTGTCCAGTTCAATCGACTAATACTAGGAATGTTAAGATATTACAAGGAGAATGTAGAAATACGAATGTCGAATTACGAGTGTAGAGTGACGAATTCAAAAATCTCTTTGAACCTTTCTGAGAAACCTTTTTAGATAGGGCAAAAAAAATGGCCAAAGGCTAAAAGCCAATGGCCAAATTTGCTGTGAGAGGAGGATTCGAACCTCCACGAGGCGGTTAGTCGTGCTTAGAGAGCTAGATTTTTTCCGGATTCCTCACCCCCGAGACAGGAGGGCATGGCTGCCAATTTCAACACCTCACAGTATTTTCAATTTGGAAACGATTTTGAAGAATATCTTTTTATTCTTTCTTTTCTTTAAATAATATCTATCGTTTCGTTCAAATGACAAGACAAATATACAGGCATTCAATCTTAAGATGCAAATAATTTAATAAAATAAGCCATTATTTAGAAACCGTTCAATAATCAGCTAAATATCTGAATGATTTGATAGAATCACAGTAAGAATTCAGCATATTCTAAACATTATTCAATAAAAAACCCCTGTTGAAGATATTTACAACAGGAGTTTTTATATTTTTTAAATATTATTTAAATTATTAACACTTTATTGAATAATATTCAAACAATCTAAGATTTTACCCATTTTTTTACAATCCATTCATTTCCCTGTTGCACTTTGACAAGATATAGTCCTTCTGGAAAGTCGCTGGTTATTATTTTTTCACCATCTGATATAAATCCGGACCAAATTTTCTGACCAGTTGCATGATACATCTCGCCTTTTAAAGGAGTTTTTGCATTTTTAAAATAAAAACTCAAATAATCTCTTCCCGGATTTGGATAGACATAAACATCTTCATCTAATAGAACCTGATTTACACTCACAGGCATATTGAACACCCAGAAGTACACAATGTCTGTGCACCCTTGATCGTCTGTAACTACCAAACTGAATGGAGTGTATCCTTCATCCAATTCATCGCGGTTTAAAACCAGGGTGTCACCGGTTTCCCCGTTTGACCAATTGTAGGACGTAAATCCGATTGGTGCTGCAATGGTCAAAGTAGGCTCTACTATATCGAATGTATCCTGAGCCAATGAAGCAGAAATGGAAAAAACATTCACTACAAGCGTTTCCGGGCCTACGATGCAATCGTCTTCATCTTCATTTTTATAATGATAATCAAATCCTCCTATAAAGGTTCTTGGTATAAAAAGCTGGCCATGTTGATAAGAAACCCCGGTACCATTCAGAATTTCAAGTTCATAATTTTCAAAAACATCCTCCATTCCACTAGCCTGGTATTTTAATACAGATGAACTATCCTGCATGGTAAAATAGAATCCAAGCGTATCACCCGACATTAATTCGATACCACCCAAATCAAAGGGTAACCATTCACCAGGACGTGTAACATTTATCGAATAAGTGTTTAAGACAGTCCAGGCTGCAGGATCCTGAGCTACCGGTCTTCCTGAACCATTGGTAATAAAAATCTTGAGCACTTCAGTACCAAAAGAAGAAATAGGAACCCAAACTGTATCCAAAACCATGTCTTTTTTGGCGACCACATCTGTCACTATCCCATTCCAATCCCGGTTCCATAATTTTTGAGTCTCCAAACCCCCTGAATAGACCTTTTGGTTTTTCAAACCTTGAACATAAAAGGAATCTTTTTCAAAAAAAGGCCCTAATAACACCTGCGTTCCTGAATCAATTGGTATTGAGAGCGTTGGCTCATCATACCAGTAAATTTGATCAACATTCAGCTGATCGATCAGTACCGTTAATTCTTCACCAGGACAAACAAACAGATCCTGGGGAAGATTCAATTCAAGGTTTTCAATGGTGGCATTTACAGGTATTCTTTCACTTCTGCATCCAACCTGATCATAATAAGAAAGTGTATAATTGAACTGCCCAATAAAGGTTCTTGGAAAATAAAGTTGCCCAAATCCAAAGGCGACCCCCGTACCATTCAGCATTTCTAATTCATCATTTTCAAAATGCTCATTCAATCCTGAAGCATTGTATTGCAGATTGGAAGAAGATAAATCCATGGTAAAATAAAATGCCATTGTATCTCCTGCTGTCATCGCAATATCGTCAAGATTCACCTTAATCCATTCTCCTGAAACCGGAACTGAGAGTGTATCTATTCTATAAAAAGTCCACGATGCCCGGTCATCTGTCTTGCCGACATGACTGCCGTTTTTTATATAAATATTGATAGCTCTTTGACCGGCAAAAGCCATAGGAATATCCACTGAATTTAATATCAGGTCTTGTTTTGCCACTACATCCAGTGCAACTCCGTTCCAATCCCTGTTAACAGCAGTATCCGTTGCAAGGCTTTTTTCATAAATGAATAAGTTTTTGACAGCTTCCACCCAATAGGTCTCATCTTCAGAAATATTGCCGGTCTGGAAGCTGGTTCCGGTTGCAACCGGAGTCATACTATTTTCATCTGCATACCAATAAACTGAATCAAAATTGTATGCTTGCGCCTCGAAAACAAAATCTGAGGGACCACAAGCATTTTTATAGGCTTCGGTATAAATTTCAGGGTTAGGTTTCACCTGAAAGGAATAGCGCAAAGTATCATTGCTGCGATTAGAATCGGCAGAAGAAATCGTCCAAAATTCAATAGTATTATGAAGATCTCCTCCCTGGTGATTGATCAAAAATGTATCTGCCGTACATGCTTTTTGTGAATTATAAGCCAAAATCCCTGAGCTTCTGTTGGTTCCACGCTCATAGCCTTCCAAAAAAGAAGCCCAGTGTAATTCGGTAATTCTGTTTGGTTGGCTACCAAAGTTTTGAACTACCACCTGAAATTCGATGGGTTTATCATTACATGTTATCAGGTCTGTAGGAAGTATAGATAAAGGTGAGAAGTCAGTAGCAGGAGTATTGCCCAACAATGACAAGGGTAATTTTTTATCACGAACTTTACTAAAAAGCAGAGCATGGCCCAAATCATTCACATGGGTACCATCGAAATTATACAAAGGATCAATCATTCCTTCCGGTGTTGCCATTCCACTCCAAAAATCGATAGCATAATCTCCATATTTTGCAAAAATGGAGTCTCTAACATCCATTTGTTGTTGAACCAGGTCAGGGTTGCTGTAGTTTTTAGGTTGGGTCGTACAAACCCAGATGGGTATGTTTGCCCTGAGCGCATGAGAAACGATTGTATCAAAATTTACCAACTGTTCCATTACTCCGTAGCCCAGAGAAACATCATTTGAAGGTAAGTTGATAATAATAGCATCCGGATCCAGTGAAATAGCTTGGGTAATATTACGAGCAGTGTCCGGTTCCGGCCTGGTACTTGGAGGCACGTAGTTGGAAGGCATCAATTTGTAAGTATGATAGCCTCCCCTGGCAAGATTGATTACCTCATTTGCCGGATTGAGCGATTCCATGTAATTTCGATACCTGCCAGCCCAGGAACTGTCCGTATTGGAAGCTCCGGAGCCTGCAGCTGTGGAGGAGCCAATGACAACAATTTTAAAAGTGGCAGCTTTAACACAATTATCCAGAGAATCCTGTTGTGCAAAAGAAAAGATGCTGACACTTAAAACAAATAAAAAACTTAAAAAGGCTGCTCTCATGTATTTTTGTTCTTTTAAATACCCAATTATGGTAAATCTAACAATTAAGACCAAGAACCTTTAAGTCAACTCTCATAAATGAAGTTAATCCTTACCTTTTTCATGTTTATCACCCTTTTTTCTTCTTGCAAGGAAACTGATATACCTGCAGAAAAAGCAGCACTCCCACATGTCAAATATGAAGGTGAGAAATTAAAAGGTCTATCGTTTGTAGCTCCTCCACGACCTTTCAATGAAGATCCCATGCATGCCGTTCAGGATTTGGGTTCTAATTGGATAAGTGTAATTCCTTATGCATTTACAAGATTGAAAGAACCCAAACTTATTTACAACAGTCATGGGAAACAATGGTGGGGCGAAAGACCTGAAGGTATCCGGAAAACGATAGAGCTGGCTCATGACAAAGGAATAAAGGTAATGGTCAAACCTCAGGTTTGGATTCCAAGAGGATGGACGGGGGATTTGGATTTTAGCGATGAAGAATGGAAGCTTTGGGAGCAGGGATACCGTGATTATATCCTGGAATTCGCGCAAATGGCAAAGGATGAAGAAGTTGACCTTTTTTGTATTGGGACAGAGTTTAGGAACAGTATAAAAAACAGGCCGGACTTTTGGACAAGTTTAATCAAAGAGGTTAGAAAAATTTATCCCGGAAAAATTACCTATGCAGCCAATTGGGATGATTACCAGAAAGTCCCATTTTGGAATGATTTGGATTTCATAGGAGTCAATGCATATTTTCCTCTGATTGAAAAAGAAGACGCAAAACCATTGGAAATTTGCAAGGCCTGGAAACCTTGGCTCACTGATTTGGAATCCTTTCTGTCAAAACAATCCAAACCACTTTTATTTACAGAATATGGTTACCTCAGTGTAGACAAATGCACCTGGAAGACCTGGGAAATTGAAAAGCAAATCCACGACTACCCTATCAATCAAACTGCCCAGGCGAATGCCTATCAGGCCCTTTTCGACACTTTCTGGGATAAATCTTATTGGGCAGGAGGCTTTCTTTGGAAATGGTTCCCTGAAATGAAAGGCCATGAGGGCTATCCTGAAAAGGATTATACGCCACAGGGGAAAGAAGCGGAGGGAGTGGTGAGAGAGTGGTTTTCCAGATAATTCAAATTACGAGTTTAGAGTGACGAGTGACGAATAAAAAATTGGTCGTTTAATTTCATCACCGTGAATTCCCACTGGAATATTCAAATTGGCGAGATCAATAAATTAAGAGAATGAAAGGTGAGATCCAATAAAATATCTGAGTTTCGGAGGTTTTGCAAAACCTTCGCGAACATGGTGTGGATCAAAAATATTTAAACTTCATACAATTACGTTTTTAAAAATTATTCATCCTTGTGAAGTCGGCAGACCCTAACCGAGCGACCCACCTTTGACCCTTTCCTTTTCTTTCTTAACTTAATAATTTAACTTTAAAGGGAGGCAGGTGTATTGATCTGAATTATGGAGAAATTTTCGCTCATTCATTCGTCACTCGACACTCATAATTCGTAATTCTTTCCTCCTTTCTTTTTCTTTCCAATAATATTAAAGACTTTTGTCACATCAAGAAAAATTAAATTTATTCTTTTCTACATGTAACCCCTCACCCAAGTTTGGCGTAATAATTGTGCTGGACATATGATAGAAAATTCTAATTTATAATACATATCCGAAAAAATACACAGTAATTTATGGCAAAAATCCTAATCGTTGACGACGAGGCGGCTATCCGTCGCACCCTGCGTGAGATTCTGGAGTTTGAGAAGTTCAAAGTAGAAGAGGCCGGCGATGGTCTGGAATGCATGGTAAAACTGAAGAAAGAGAAGTTCGATGTAATTATCATGGACATAAAGATGCCGAAGATGGATGGAATGGAGGCACTTGAAAGAGTCCAATTGCTCGCAGCAGACACCCCGGTTGTAATGATTTCCGGTCACGGAAATATAGAAACAGCGGTGGAAGCAGTTAAAAAAGGAGCATTTGATTACATCTCCAAGCCACCTGATCTGAATCGTTTGTTGATCACCCTTAGGAATGCCATGGACAAGTCAACTTTGATTACGGAGCACAAAACCCTCCAGAAAAAGGTGACCAAATCCAAAGTACAACAAATCATAGGAGAGTCTCCTGCTATTTCCAAAATACATGAATTGATTGAACGTGTTGCACCTACTGATTCAAGAGTACTGGTAACCGGAGAAAACGGTACCGGTAAAGAATTGGTAGCAAGATGGGTTCATGAAAAAAGTCAAAGAGCCGGAAGTCCGCTTGTAGAAGTAAACTGTGCTGCCATTCCACCTGAGCTAATCGATTCTGAATTGTTTGGTCATGAGAAAGGTTCTTTTACCTCTGCCCACAAACAGCGTATTGGTAAATTCGAACAAGCTCATGGCGGTACGCTTTTCCTGGATGAGATTGGAGACATGAGTTTGAATGCCCAGGCGAAGGTATTGCGTGCATTACAAGAACATAAAATTACCCGTGTAGGTGGTGAAAAAGACATTCAGGTGGATGTCCGAGTAATAGCGGCAACAAACAAAAACCTGGTGGAAGAAATCAAAAAAGGAAACTTCCGTGAAGACCTTTATTTCCGATTGGCGGTTATCCTAATTGAGGTGCCACCATTGAAAGAAAGAAGTGATGATATCCCAATGCTGGTAGAGCATTTCGTAGAAAGCATTTGCAACGATTATGGCATCAATCCCAAGTCAGTTTCAAGAGAAGCATTGATTGCTTTGAAAAATTTGTCCTGGCCGGGTAATATTAGAGAGCTTAGAAACGTTGTAGAACGCTTGATCATATTAAGCGGCAATGAAATCACCGACGAAGATGTTTTCCGCTATGTAGTTCCTTCCTCTGTAGAAGACGCTCATAAATTCCGCGAAATATTTGATAAATTTGACAATGTTGATGAACTCCATCAGTATATAGATAAGGAGTTTACGAATTATAAAAGAAACTGATAATTTTAGATTTTAGGTTTAAGATTTTAGATTCTAAAATTGAAAACCTAAAACCTAAAATCTAATTCTTCCCGTGCCCTGCCTGTGAATTCAGGAGGGCATTTTTGTCCGAAAAAGAAACTGAAAATTATGTCTGAAAAAATCGACTTAGATAAAACCAACCAGAAGAAATTTCCACAGAAAAAGTGGGCTGCGTTAAAAGGAGAGAATTCCTGGACCATGTTTAAGGTGCTTTCCGAACTGGTAGAAGGATTTGAGACCATGAATAAAATTGGCCCTTGTGTATCCATCTTCGGATCAGCAAGGACGAAGCCTGATAATCATTATTATAAGGTAGCAGTTGATGTAGCCAGAAGATTGACTGAAGAAGGATACGGAGTGATCACTGGTGGTGGTCCCGGTATCATGGAAGCAGGTAATAAAGGAGCTTCACTTTACGGCGGAACTTCAGTAGGATTAAATATCGACATCCCTTTTGAGCAAAGTCATAATGAGTTTATCGATTATGACAAAAACCTCTTCTTCCGCTATTTCTTTGTAAGAAAGGTCATGTTTGTAAAATATGCCCAGGCCTTTGTAGTACTTCCCGGAGGATTTGGAACCATGGATGAGATGTTTGAAGTATTGACCCTCATTCAAACCAAAAAAATTACCAAAGTTCCTGTGATATTAGTTGGAACAGAATACTGGGCTGGTCTTCGTGAATGGATACAAAAAACCATGATGAACGACCATAAAAATGTCAATCCAAACGACCTCGACCTGATGCCGGTTACCGACGATGTAGAGGAAGTAGTAAAATACATCAACGACTTCTATGGTGGAGATTCACCTAGACATGAGTTGAAGCCGAATTATGAACTGTAGTTGGCTGTTGGCTTTTAGCCGTTGGCCATTAGTTTCTAAATGGGAAACTCCAAAATTACAAGTTGAATAAAAGGATTTAGGAGCTTTTTAAATGGTATTTGTGGAATTTACGGTTTACGATTTACGATTTACGAGGCCTTTAAAAACGAAAAGCGAACGTCGAATAGCGAATAGCGTAACCTTCAGATAATCAGGAAATTATTCGAGCTGTTATATATTACCGGATGTAGGGGTTGGCTGCGCCAACCCTGGAACGATGAAATGAATTAGGATTTGTAGCAGGTTATTTGAAGCGGAAGAACCCTATAAAAGAATTACGACATTCCGGTATACAGAGTTCCAGCACCCACCGTTCAAAATCCAGCATTCTGCCAATTTAATGTGACCCCTACAGGATCAGTAAGGTTGATGGTCTTAGTTCGGGTTGGGATAAGTGACCCCGATGGGGTCGAAGAGAAACGAATTTACGATTTACGAGGCCTTAAAAAAACGAAAAGCGAATGTCGAATACCGAATAGCGGAGAATTCAGCTTTTTATCACTTACAACCTAATCCTCCCCAACAACTCCTCTTTATAGGTCTTGCTGATTTTGAGGACTTTGCCGTCTTTCATGACTGCTTCCGTTTCTCCTTGACCAACCAGATTGATTTTATCAAGGTAATCGGTATTTAAGATGCTGGAGCGGTGGATTCTTACAAACTGAGGCATGGACAATCTTTCCAATACAAGATGCAGGGGTTCCCTTACCAGGTATTTTTTGTCTTCAGAAAAAATTTCGATGTAATATCCTGATGCAATAATATACCGGATAGTCTCCTTTTCAACAAAAAGATGTTGCCGGAAACCTTTATGGGCAAGACTGCATCCAAAACAGCCTGGTGGCCCGGCGAAATTCCGTTTTCACCATTTTCATGGAGATTATCCAGCCGGTGCAAAGATTTCTTCACCCGTTCTTTCGTGAAAGGTTTGCGCAGATAATCCAGGACATTAAAATCAAAAGCATTGACTGCCTGAGAATCATCTTCTCCTAGTAATACTACTTTGGTTCTTTCTTTGAGAGGAACTTTTTCCAAAAACTGGAAGGCCGACATATCCTCAAGCGTAGCATTGAGGAAAATCAGTTTGGGACTAGACTGAAGCAAGGCAGAGAGCGCTTCTTTTCCTTTGTCAAAAAGACGTAACCGTGCATTTGGCAATAAATGGTGGATCGTTTGCAACAACCAATCCTGCTCTCTTATATCATCGTGTAAGATGAATATCTGAAACATACTTTCGGGTGATTAGGTGTTCAGCAGGGTTTATATCCTGAGAACGAAACATGCATGCAATATGCTGATTCAAGTTTGAATTTAACAATATCCCGATAGCATCATAAACTGGTAAAATGGGGTGCAGGGCTTTTATTTTGCGATGTATGTGGGCAATGTGATTGGTAAAAAATGTGCCCTGCACCATTGCCACATCGAAATTCGGGTAATTCGGGTGACTTCTAAAACAAAAGTATTCTTAGTAAGACTGTTACGTTAATTTTTCGCTGCATCAAAAAAGCATTTCGCTTCAACTCACCTTTCATTTATCCCTTTTAACATTTCCTTAATAGTGTCAGCCTGATTTTGTGTGTCTTTGAAAAAAAAGCAAAAAACTAATTAAGGATAACGCGATGTTCGGCAGCCCTCATCCTTCAATTCGTTTTGGGCAATTATTTCTTAGTCTAGTGAGCGTTTTTTCATAACGGGAGGGCTGTTTTTTTCGCGGGGTGCGGGGTACGGGATGTGGTATGCGGTAAAAAAATAGGGGACTTTCTTTTGCAAGAAAGTCCCCTATTTTTTATTCTTTTTTAGCCGCTAAGCGCAAACCGCAAACCGCTCTAAATCACTCCCTTAGCAGCTAGGTATCTTTCAGCATCCAATGCTGCCATACATCCGGTACCTGCGGCAGTAACTGCCTGCCGATAAACTTTATCCTGTGCGTCTCCTGAGGCAAATACACCTTCTACATTTGTAAAGGATGTTCCGGGAACTGTTTTGATGTATCCGGTCTCATCCATATCTATCCAACCTTTGAAAACATCAGTATTTGGTTTGTGGCCGATGGCAACGAAGAATCCGGTCACATCCAAAACACTTTCTTCATTGGTGGAGTTGTTCAAAACTTTCACACCTGTAACACCATCTGTTCCTAAAACTTCAACTGCCTGGGTATTCCAGTGAACTTCGATATTTTCAGCTTTGAAAACGCGCTCCTGCATAATTTTAGAAGCACGCAATTCGTCCCTTCTTACCAACATGTGTACTTTTTTACAAAGCTTGGCAAGGTAAGTAGCTTCTTCACAAGCAGTGTCTCCACCACCAACAATGGCAACATCCTGACCACGGTAGAAAAACCCGTCACAAACAGCACAGGCAGAAACTCCTTTGCTCATCAAGCGCTGCTCTGATTCAAGACCCAACCATTTGGCACTAGCACCGGTGGAGATAATCACAGAGTCTGCATGGATTTCATTTCCTTCAGTAGTCCAAAGCTTATGAACCGGCCCGGTAAAATCTACTTTATCAACCAGCTCATAACGAATCTGTGTTCCAAATCTTTCCGCTTGTTTTCTAAAGTCTTCCATCATTTGCGGACCCATAACCCCTTCAGGATAGCCGGGATAATTTTCCACATCAGTTGTAATCATCAATTGTCCACCTGGCTCTTTTCCGGTAAACAATACAGGTTCCATATTGGCACGTGCTGCATAAACAGCAGCAGTATAGCCGGCAGGGCCACTTCCTATGATGACACATTTATGTTGTTCTGCCATTTCTATTGTATATTTTATAGGTTCTAAATAGTCATTTTTCCTTAAAGGCAGGCAAAAATAAAAAAACTGCGCAGGCATCTTGGTGATGAATGGCACAATTTCACAAAAAGAACCTTTTGGAAGTTTAAAAGTTTCAATCGACTCATAAAGCTATATTTGCAGCCTGATTTTAATACCTGACCAAACCTATCAGAGCTTTTATGCTGTACCTGGCCTTATCCATTTTGAGTTCTACCCTATTGGGATTTCTTTTTAAAATGTTTCCAAAATATGGGATTCATACCTATCAGGCCATAGTTATCAATTATATAGTGTGTGTCCTTTGTGGATGGGCATTTCTAGGCGATTTTCCGCTTCAACCTGCTATTATTGAAAAGTCATGGTTTCCGTATGCGATGACTTTGGGTGCATTGTTTATTCTGGGATTCAATACTGCTGCTTACACCATCCAGCAATTTGGCGTAACCGTAGGTGCCGTCATGCAAAAGATGTCTATCATCATGTCGGTAGCCTGGACATTGGTATTTTACAATGAAACAGCGGGCTGGATGAAGGTAATTGGACTCATTGCGGCAGTATTGGCTATTTTATTCACCAATAAACCTTCGGAAGAAACGCTGGAGAGAATTAAACACAAACCCAATTGGTTATACATCTTTCCTTTCCTCACTTTGGTGATAAGTGGATTTATTGAAATTTTACTTTTTGAAGTAGAACAGATCAATCCTGAAAACGCGGATGTAGGATTTATAGCCACCTTGTTTGGAATGGCTGGTTTTCTGGGAGGCCTGGGCATGCTGGGAGGTTTGGCCAGTAGAAAAATGACCTGGGAAGTCAAAAATTTAATTGCCGGTGTAGCTTTGGGTATCCCCAATTTCTTCAGCATTTATTATTTACTGAAAGTACTTGGCCTGGGAATGGAAGGTTCAGTTGCATTCCCGGTCAACAATGTAGGTATCATTGCCTTGTCAGCCTTATTGGCTTTTTGGCTTTTAAAAGAAAAACTATCGAATATCAATTGGCTTGGAGTTGGACTTTCGGTGTTGGCGATAGTCCTGATAGCCTTGAGTTAATAGCTAATCAATCAAAAAATTTACGGTTTACGGTTTACGATTTACGAGGCTTTTAAAATAGCGAATAGCGAAAGCCATTAATTATTCATCAAATTTTCTTTTCCTTTTTTCTTTTTTGGGTGCTTCAGGGTCCTCTTCATTTTTCTTTTCATCATAAGGGACATCAAAAGCAGATCTACCCAAAAAATGATCGTAATCGATGCGGGGAGCAAATCCTTCTCCCATTCTTTCAAAAGCGTGGTTTCTTAATTTGGGACGGAACATGATGTATGTGTATTTGGTTTGAAATAATTATTAAACTTAAACACTTTATTGTTTCTGAAAGATGATGACCATCACGTTAATGAGATGATAATCCGCAATTCGTTAACAATTGACGAATTGATTTTTTAAACTTTGTCTTACCATATATTGACCTAACTTTGCGGCCTAAATTAAAAACACCATGGAAGGGCGCAAGCGATCTCCCTTTGTTACCATATTCGTTACGGTTTTCATGGACATGCTGGGCATCACGATTGTGATACCGGTTATTCCTGCATTATTCTTTGCCCCCGAAGGAGCAGATCCACATGTGGTGGAAGCTTTGATAGCGCCTGATCTTGGTGCTACCACCAGGTCGATGCTATTCGGACTTTTGCTGGCCTGCTACCCTATTATGCAATTTTTTGGTGCTCCGGTTTTGGGAGCCTTGTCTGATCGACATGGAAGGAAGCCTATTCTTTCAATTGCCCTTTTAGGTACCATGATTGGTTACAGCCTTTTTGGAGTGGCCATTTTAACAAAAAACATTTGGTTGTTGTTTTTCAGCAGGATGTTGCCCGGCTTTACTGGTGGAAATATATCTATTGCCTTCTCTGCTATAGCCGATATTTCGACCCCGGAATCCAAGGCGAGAAACTTTGGATTGGTAGGAGCTGCATTTGGACTGGGTTTTATTTTGGGTCCGGCGATAGGAGGAATTTTGGCTGACAACACAGTTGTTTCCTGGTTCAATCATGCTACCCCGTTTTGGTTTACAACAGGACTTACCTTGATTAATATTCTATTGGTACGATATCGTTTCCCGGAGACCTTAAAACATCCCAACAATACCAAGGTTACCTTTTTTAAAGGTTTTCAAAATATTGCTACCAGTTTTAAAGCACCGAACCTCAGAAGGACTTTCACGGTCGTATTATTCCTTTCACTTGGTTTTGCATTCTTTACCCAGTTTTTCGGAGCCTATTTGATCCAGATCTTTCAATATACCGAAAAAGAAATCGGTGGATTATTTGGTTGGGTTGGAGTATGGTTGGTATTCACTCAAGCAGTGATTGTGCGCAGGCTTTCAAAGAAATACAATCCTAAAACCATATTACAATACTCCACTTTTGCTTTGGCTTTTTTCCTGAGTTTGATTTTCATTCCCGAACAAGCGATTTGGTTTTACCTCCTGAATCCATTTATTGCCATTGCTCAGGGAATTACTTCTCCTAATTTAACTTCTTTCGTTTCAAGCCAGGCAAGGCCTGACCAGCAAGGAGAAATTTTGGGTATCAATCAATCCATGGTGGCAGTTGGCCAATCCATTCCTCCTTTAATTTCAGGATTTACAAATGCTTTAAATCCAGCTTTCCCGATGATTTCAGCAGCTTTATTTACAATGGTTGGGTGGATAGTTTTTATGAGCTTTTTTAGAAAAGGAAAAAGCTCGGAAGATTTGGAGCAGGTTGCGGCGTAGGGCTCGCTACTGGATGCTGGATCCTGGATTCTGGATGCTGAGGATTTTGGTAATCAGGGTTTTACTTAGGTGATAATTGATATCTTTTCTTATTTACTGCCAATTAGCGAATCGAAGTTTTATAGAGACATGTGCCCCTTACAGGCAATGTCATTAAGTTAAGAGAACCAAAGGTGAAATCCATTAAAATTACTGAGTTGCGTCCGTTGCGGTTAACCTTGGCGTCCGTTGCGTGAACCAAAAATATCAGGAATTGAAATACAAAAGTAATTGAATTTCATGCATTTACGTTTTTAAAACTAAATAACTCTGCTAAGGATCTATCAGGGTATTACAGAGGTAACAATTGACATCTTTTTTTATTTACACCTTTCATAGTGTTTCGAAGTTTCGTAGAGATAGGTGACCCCTACAGGGTCAGGGATACTCTGCTTATTGCTTGGGCTGGGATATATGACCCCGATGGGGTCAGGATACGGACGAATGACGAGTGACGAGTGACGAATTTATTGGCTTTTGCAACACATTATGAGTGATTTCCAATGTCCAAAACCAAGTTTCCAGAATCAAGCATTCAATAACCAGTGTCTAGTTTCAAGCGTCCTGTATCAAGCATCCAGTAAATCCAGCGTCTAGCATCAAGCGTCCAGTCGCCAGAATCCAGTACCCAGAACAAATTCCTCCTTCAAATTATAAAAAACGTTCGCTACTTGTTAGTTTTGGCAAGTTGATGTTTCAATAATTTTCCTTTCAAAAATATTTACATGAAGGTACTTCATATTTCTGCGGAATGCTACCCGGCGGCCAAGGCAGGTGGACTGGGTGATGTAGTTGGTGCATTGCCAAAATATTTGACGGAAGCCAAGGTTGAGACCGGGGTTATCATTCCAAAATACAGTCTAAAATGGATACATGAAACGGAGTGGGTAGAGGTTTTTAAAGGGGTTATTCGCTTGCACAACAGTTATGTGCCCTTTACAATCGAGCAGGACAAAAATTATCGTTTGGGTATTCCATTTTTTGTAGCCAACATACCCGGCAAATTTGACCGCCCGGGGATTTATCAAGATCCGGGAGGGTACGGATATGGCGACGATGTAGAACGCTGGTTGTGCTTTCAACAGGCTGTTTTAACCTGGCTGGTGCATTCACCCCACGTAGATCCTAAGATTTTGCATTGCCATGACCACCATACCGCTTTGATTCCTTTTATGGTGAAGCATTGTCCTGAATATAAAGCTTTAGCCAGCAGACCAACTGTTTTGACCATTCATAACGGACAATACCATGGTTCTTTCCATTGGGACAAAATGTATTTGCTGCCTTATTTTGACGTAGAAGCCAGAGGACTTTTGGATTGGATGAACGTCATCAATCCCTTGGCTTGTGGAATTAAATGTTGTTGGAGGCTGACAACTGTTTCACCAGGCTATCTTGAAGAGTTGAGGCAATCTTCATTAGGATTAGAATCATTGCTTTGGCATGAGCAGCATAAATCTTTGGGCATTATCAATGGCATCGATGCTGCTGTTTGGGATCCAGCCACCGACCCAAGGATTCATTATCATTTTGATGGAAAAGATGTCGAAAATTATAAATGGGAAAATAAAAGGGTACTAGCCAAACGGTTTAACATTGACTTGCAATATCCATTGTTTACTTTCATTGGAAGATTGGTTACAGAAAAAGGTGCAGACCTTTTGCCTGATTTAATTGGGAAGGTTTACCACAGTGGTATCAAAGCTTCTTTTGTGGTTCTGGGAACAGGCATGCCATATTTACATGATATTTTCAGAAGGATGAGTCATGATCTTTTCAACTTTTTTGATACTTCCCTGGAATACAATGAGACTTTAGCTCATCAACTCTACGCAGGATCGGATTTTCTTTTAATGCCTTCACGGGTAGAACCTTGTGGCCTCAACCAAATGTATAGTTGCAGGTATGGAACGGTGCCTATTGTAAGGTCGGTAGGTGGTTTGAAAGATACCATTCCAGACATTGGGGAACCGGATGGAAGCGGAAGGGGAATTCGTTTTGACCAGTTTGAACTGGAAGATGCTTTCAGAGCAGTTTACAGAGGTGTTCAAGCTTATCACAGCGGAGATTATTTTGGAAAACTTCGCCGCCATATTATGAATTCAGATTTTTCCTGGGAGCATTCAGTTCAAAAGTATATTGGAATGTACCAGGAGTTGGATAATTTGAATCAACCAGCGGAGGTAAAATCAGAAAATGTGGCCATTGCTAAAAAGCCTGTGGTTAAAAGAAAACCCAGCGTTAGCAAAACAAGTAAAGTAAAAAACACTACTTCAAAAAGTAGTACGTCCACTGTCACAAAAAAAGCTCCTGCTAAAAGAAAACCACGTAATTCAACTAATACAAACCCTAAGAGCAATGAATCTTAAACTTATCATTTTAATTACTATTGTATTTGGATGGTTCCAAACCAATGCCCAAAACTACTCTTCAGCGGACCCTGCCTATGCAGAAAATGTTGAAAAGGGACTTGATGCTTTGGAAGCTGGAAATTGTTTGGAATGCATTGATTTTTATAAAAAAGCCTTTTCAATTACTACCAAAAGTAGTTTGAGCCTAACCAGAGCTGCTGCCTGCGCCTATTCATGTGATGATCATGATCTGGCAAATAAATGGTTGGATCTCGCTATTGAAAACGACTGGAATTCTTCCCAAAATTTCATCCTAAGGAATAGTGAATTTAAACCTTACCGTGAAACAAGCCTGATGGAGGTTGTGCGCTTAAAAACGGACGCACAAATGGATAAGCTGGGGCTTGATAAAGATCTGATTGCTGAACTGGAAAGCATTCGCACAGAAGATCAACAGTTTAGACAACAGCTAAATGATGCATCTGAAGAAGAGCGTCAGATACTCTGGGAAAAAATCGAATATTATGACTCCATCAATCTAATTAAAATTGAAAAAATAATCGACCAGTATGGATATCCCGGAAAAAGCCTGGTTGGTGATGGAGTCAGTAGCGTTGCCTGGTTGGTCATTCAACATTCCCCACTTGAAGTGCAGGAAAAATATTTGCCTTTGATGCAGGAAGCTGCAGCAAAAGGGGAAATGAGCAAATCAAATCTTGCCTTGCTTGTTGATAGAATCAGAATGCGAAATGGGGAAAATCAACTGTATGGTTCCCAAATTTCCAAAGATCCAGAAGATGGACAGATGCATCTTTATCCGGTGGAAGACATTGAAAATTTAAACCAGAAAAGAGCCGAGATGGATTTGGGTCCAATCGAGGAATATCTCCCCTATTTTGATTTGAATTGGGAGGATGAGAAAGCATGGTTGAGCAGGAAAAAAGAAGACAAATAATTAATTTCAAATAAAATCCCAATCATTATTTTGGCAGTTTTCATTTTTTAAAAATATATTTCGGCACTTATTATAAAAAATACACAAAGCGCATAAAATGATAAAAATGATATGTTTAATCCTGGGAGGAGGTGTCGGTAGCAGACTTTATCCTTTAACAGATCAAAGATCCAAACCTGCAGTTCCGATTGGCGGAAAATACCGCCTGATTGATATTCCAATTAGCAATTGTATCAATTCAGGAGTTAAGAGGATGTTTGTACTTACTCAGTACAATTCAGCTTCCTTGAATCAGCATATCAAAAACACCTATCATTTTGATGTTTTCAATCCGGGCTTTGTTGACATCCTGGCTGCAGAGCAGACTCCATCCAGTGACAAGTGGTACCAGGGCACGGCAGATGCAGTGCGCCAAAGCATGCACCACCTTGCCAATCACGATCACGACTACGTGCTTATTCTTTCCGGAGACCACCTTTATCAAATGGACTTCGAGCAATTTGCCAAAAGCCATATCGAGAAGAAGGCCGATATCTCCATTGCTACCATTCCTTGTAATGCGAAGGATGCATCAGGCTTTGGGATCATGAAAGTGAATGGAGAAGGCATCATTGAAAGCTTCATTGAAAAACCAAAACCCGATGTTTTGGATCAATGGAAATCTGAAATGCCTGAGGAGGATCGTTTGGCAGGCAGGGATTATCTTGCATCTATGGGTATTTACATTTTCAACAGAAAGGCGCTTACCAGTTTATTTGAAGAGAACCCCGATGCAACAGATTTCGGCAAGGAAATTCTTCCAAAGGCCATTGAAACCGGCAAAAAGGTATCCAGCTTCCAGTTCAACGGTTATTGGACGGATATAGGAACCATCAGTTCTTTCTTTGAATCCAATATCGCTTTGACCAGCGATGTTCCCGAATTCAATCTATTTGACAACAGCAGTCCGGTTTACACCAGAGCAAGGATGCTTCCCCCTTCAAAGATGTTTGGTGCCAGATTGGATCATGCTGTAATAGCTGATGGATGTATTGTCCATGCTGAGACCATCTCAAAATCTGTAATCGGAATTCGTTCAAGAATTGGGAGAGGAACCAAAATATCCAACACCATCATGATGGGTGCTGATTATTACCAGACCATCGAAGAAATGATTTCAAATGGAGAAATCCCCATGGGTGTAGGTAATGATTGTGTAATCGACCACGCCATAATCGATAAAAACGGAAAAATAGGAGACAATGTCACCATTCAAGGAGGAAGTCATTTGGAAGATACAGAGACCGATACTTATTGTATTCGAGACGGGATTGTAGTGGTTAAAAAAGGCGCGACTATTCCTTCGGGTACTGTAATTGGGTAGAGTACTTTCGCAAAGACGGGGGAAGGCAGGGAAGAACGCAAAGAGATTCTGCAGAGTCTTAATACCAAAGACCAACAGCCAAAGACTAAAGACCAATTCTCAATCCATCGTAACCCAAAAATACATTTTCAGGCAGGGTGGTTTCGACTTTTGCGTGTAATCCCATGTGGTGGGAAATATGGGTGAGGTAAGCTTTGCCAGGATTGATTTTTTTGATCATTTCCAGCGCTTCTTGTAGGTTTAGGTGAGAGTAATGGGGTTCGTGATGAAGGGCATTGATGACAAGTGTTTCGCAGTTTCTTATTTTTTCAATTTCCTCTTCAGCAATAGTCTTGACATCAGTAAGGTAGACAAGTGGGCCGAATTTAAATCCCAATACCGGCATTTTACCATGCATCACCTGGATGGGTTCTATTTCGATTCCGGCAGCAAAAAACTTTTCTTCAGCTTTAATATCGATTAGTTTGACCATTGGTGCGCCTGGATATTTGTTGGCGGCAAAAACATAGGGAAAGCGCATGCGAAGTTCCTGATTGACATGGCTGGTGGCAAATACTTCCATATCTCTCCGATAAATAAAATTGAAAGGCCTTACATCGTCCAGACCGATAACATGGTCGTTGTGTTCATGCGTTATTAGGATGGCATCAACTCTCTCAATTCCCTCCCTCAGCATTTGTTGACGGAAATCCGGACCGGAATCAATTACCAGGTTTATTTCACCGATGCTGACCAGGGCTGAAGTTCTGAGTCTTTTATCGCGTGGATCAACAGATTGGCACACATTGCATTTGCAACCTATAACGGGGACCCCTTGAGAGGTGCCTGTACCGAGGAATGTAAGTGAAGGTGAAATAGCAATGGCGTTTTAAAATATTAATTAGGGTAATTTACAATCCTATTCTGAATTAGTTTCAGATGCTGATTGATTTTTTAAATACTCCTTGTAAAATTTAGAAGAGCGTTCACTAAACAAGGATTCATCCACCTCGATTTTACCTAATATTTCCAAAAGTGTATTGATTCTTCCGTCTACCTCAAAAAACTTATTGATAACGATAATTTTTTTGTTTTCCACCAAAGCATATCCTGATTGGAAACTCCCCTTCTCATAGCGAATGGTAAACTCTAAATCTTTAAATAGATTTTCGAGTTTTTCGAGGGTCGTCTTAGTGTATTTGAACATGATTTGCGCGATTCTAGACAATAATGAAGCTGGTATGCAGCAAATATCGAAATTTCCGATAAATTAGATCCATCACATATCCCCGATGTTTATGATCAAACCTATAACCATTTCCCTTCTTTTTATCTTTTTTTCTTTTATCAACCTTAAAAGTCAGGATCGATTTAAAGCAGCGGCTATGTTTGGTTTAAACCTTGCTCAAATAGACGGAGACAATTATGAAGGCTATCATAAGCCAGGTGTTCATTTTGGATTAAGGGCTACCACCGTATTAACTGAACAATTAAATTTCAACATAGAATTGCTCTTTTCTCAAAAGGGAAGCAAATCAAAGGCTGAAAATTTCTCACCTAGTTTTGTATTTAAAAATTTCGATTTAAGGCTAAATTATATTGAGGTGCCTTTTCTTTTTAGTTATAGATTTAAATATTTGGACAAGGGAAGAAAGAAATATTCATTTTATAGGTTCAATGGAATGGCCGGTATTTCTTTTGCCAGGCTTTTAGGAACTCAATTGAAAGAAATATTACCTGCTAATTTTAGTTCCAATAATCCTCCCAACTCTGACAGAGTTTATATGACCCAACTGATAGATTCCTTCAACAAAAATGATTTTGCAGTTGTATTCGGCTTGTCCTATTATCTAAGTAAACATGTAGGACTTTGCTTGAGGCATTCCACTTCATTTTCAAACCTTTTTAGAAAGGAACAGACCGACAATAATCCCAGCCTGCGAATGATTAACTATTTTTTATGGGCTCAGGTTTTTTATGATTTCTGACTTTTTTAAAAAAAATGGTACTAAGGAATAGAATCAAACTAAATTTAAATGAAAACTATTCCTTTTCTTACCGACTTCCTTCACTTGTTTTTTCCGAATGTCTGCATTGCCTGCCATGAAAATCATCCGTTAGAGAATCAATACCTCTGCGTCGGATGCAATTTCCGATTGCCGAGAACAGATTTTCATTTTCATAAAGAAAATCCCTTTACCGAAAGGTTTTGGGGCAGGTTTCCTTTGGTGTATGGTGCTTCTATGTTGTATTTTAAAAAAAGAGGATTGACTCGGATCCTTATTTCAAATTTAAAATATAAAGGACAGAAAGAAATTGGAAACCGTCTAGGCGAAACCTATGGAAGAACCTTAAAGGCTTCACCTTATTTTAATGATATGGATGCCATCATTCCGGTTCCCTTACATTTTAAAAAAGAACAAAAAAGAGGCTACAATCAAAGTGCAGCTTTTGGTGATGGTTTATCAGTAGGCTTGGAAATTCCACAATGGCTGGATGTACTAAAAAGAAAAAGGCACTCCGAGACTCAAACCAGGAAAGGAACCATCGAACGGCTTCAAAATGTGGAGACTATTTTTGAAATTATAAAACCTGAGAAGATAGAAGGTAAGCATTTGCTCCTTGTTGATGACGTGCTGACAACCGGTGCAACCTTGGAATCTTGTGCCTTGGAACTCTTAAAAGTAGAAGGTGTAAAAATTAGTATAGTTACCATTGCCATTGCTGTGAAGTAAATGGAAAATTCAGGTCATCCAACTTGAATTATTTATCTTTCCATCCTAAATTTTATAACCTATGCGATTGTTTTTCCCTTTGATTATTGGTGTCGTACTAAGTTTTCTCAGCTGTGCACAGGCGCAAAAGTCGGGTTTTATTTTAGACGGAAAATCTTCCTTTGAAAAAGGGAAATATGGGTACATCCTACACGATATTGAAGGAAAAGTTTTAAAAAGTGGTTTCCTTTCAGAAGAAGAAAATGGGAAAGACAAAACCATAGACTTCAAGGATTATCCGGTTAATATTACTTTGATTCGAAGGGGACAGGAAGCTGATGGTAGAAATTTAGGCCTGGACATATTGACTTTGACGGGGCTACAGGAAGGTTGTGAACTATCGTTTCCAGATTTTACCGAATCAGAATACATTTATCCTGTTGACTTGACCTATACTTTAAAAGGGAATTTTGAAATCGAACAGGCCTTTTTTAGCAATGATTATGGCAAACCAGTCAATTTAAATCCTGTAGAAGGTGGAATTCAAATCAGGTTTAAATACGATTCTTCCATTTCAGGTTATTTATTTTTAAAAATAAAAGAGGAAGAAACTTTCCGTTGTATCAAGGTCAATGACACAAAAGTAAAAGAATTGAATCTTACTGATTTTGAAAAAACCTTAGCTTCCGAAAAACTTCCCCTTCCTTATGATGCTATTTACAATGGAAAAATTACCAACCCGGATGATGGTTCCATTTTGTATAACATCCCAAGAAATATGGAAACCAATGCTGCTCCGGCCATGCTGATTCCGGAAAGTCTTTCTAAGACTGAATTTGATTTGGATTTCCTAATCATACCCTCTGACCAAAGAAACCAGATGCTGGATCGACGTATTACCAGAATACTTCGAAAAGGAAAAATTCCATTTGAAGCTATGGAACCATCCAACAGTTTTTTACAAAAAGAATATGTAACCGAAGGAGGATTCAAAGTAAAATGTTCTAATGGGAATGACGCCTTTTATGCTTCATATGGGGTCAATATTCCCGAAGAAGGAGGCATCCCCTCTGTAAGAAATCGCTCTCAATGGCAAATTTTTGGTCCTCTGGGAGATGAAGACCAATTGGAGGTCACCTTACCAGAAATACCTAAAGAATTATTGGATCATTTTGCAGGGTAAATATCTCAGGGTATTCAATGCTGCTTCTGTGCATCTTTACAAAAATGAAAACCAGCCGGATGGTGATGCATGGACGCATCTATTGAATTAAAGAAGGCAGTTTAAAAGGATATGAAAACCGCACGGAATACCGCGCCTGGATTAAAGAATTGAATTAACCTTCCACCAAAGTACCCACTTCTTCACCTTGAACGATGCGCATCAGGTTTTCAGGGTCGTTGATATCAAAAACGATGATTGGAAGGTTGTTTTCGCGGCAAAGGGTGAAGGCAGTCATGTCCATCACACTCAATCCAAGACTGATAACTTTAGCAAAGGAAAGTTTCGTAAATCTTGTTGCAGTTGGGTCTTTTAAAGGGTCGGCTGTGTAAATTCCATCCACGCGGGTGCCTTTAAGGATTACTTCGGCATCAATTTCATTGGCACGAAGTGCAGCTGCAGAGTCTGTTGTAAAATATGGGCTACCAGTTCCCGCTGAGAAAATCACCACCCTTCCTTTTTCAAGGTGGCGAATGGCTCTTCTGCGGATATAAGGCTCTGCGATTTGTTTCATCTCAATCGCTGTGATGAGTCGATTGACTACGCCACATTCCTCCAAAGCACTTTGTAATGCCATGGCATTGATAACGGTAGCCAACATCCCCATGTAATCTACCTGTACGCGATCAAAGCCGGTGTTGGCCGCCTGTACTCCGCGATAGATATTTCCTCCTCCAATTACTACTGCCACTTCTACTCCGTAATCGACCAATTCTTTCACCTGGTGAGCATAATGGCGCAACATAATCGGATCGATTCCATATTCCTGTTGACCCATTAGAGATTCACCACTAAGTTTGAGAAGGATACGACGATATTTTGGAGCTGACATAAGGAGAAGGATAAGAGATTAAAAGATGTTGGGTGCAAAATTAGGTTTTCGAAACCAATGGACATAAAAAAAAGGCGAATTGATTAATTCGCCTTTTTTTTAAAAACTCAATTATCCGAGCTCGACATGTTTGAAATCAGTGACTGTCAAGTCTTTATTAACTGATTTCAAGTAGTCTTGTACAGACATTGAACCATCTTTTACGTATTGTTGGTTCAACAAAGTATTCTCTTTGTAGAATTTATTCAATTTTCCAAGAGCGATTTTTTCCAACATCTCTTCAGGTTTTCCTTCAGCACGCGCTTGCTCTTTTCCAATCTCGATTTCTTTTTCGATGATGGAAGCATCAACGCCATCTTTGTCCAAAGCCAAAGGACGCATTGCTGCAGCCTGCATTGCTACGTTTCTACCTGCTTCTTCGTACTCAGCACCTTCAAGGTTAAGGGCAACGATTACACCGGCACGGTTACCCATGTGGATGTAAGGAATTACCTGACCTTCACCTGCAGCAGTTTCGATTTTCTCGTAGCTGGAAACTTCCAATTTCTCGCCAATAACACCTACCTGCTCAGTGATTTTCTCACCGATAGTAAGGCCTGACTCGTAAGGAAGTGCCAAAAGTGCATCTACATCAGCCGGAAGATTAGAAAGGGCGATGTCAGCGATTTTTTCAGCGAAAGCTACATAGCTTTCACCTTTTGCAACGAAGTCAGTTTCGCAGCTCAAACGGATAACAACACCTTTATTTTTGTTGTGAGAAGTTTTTGCAATAACTGCACCTTCTTTTACCTCTCTGTCAGCTCTTTTTACAGAAAGTTTCTGACCTTTTTTACGAAGGATTTCAACAGCTTTTTCGAAATCACCACCTGACTCGGTTAAAGCTTTTTTGCAATCCATCATACCTGCGTTGGTCATATCACGCAGTTTTTTCACCTCACTAGCAGAAATTCCGCTCATTGTTTGTATTATTTTTGGAATTCAAAGAATGATTTCAGACAAAATTACTTCGCAGATTCTTTCTCTGCTTTCTGAGATTTACGCTCTTCCAATCCTTCACGGATAGCTTCAGCAACGTATTTAGTCAAGATCTCTACAGATTTTGATGCATCATCGTTACCTGGGATAGCGTAATCAACCTGACCTGGATCAGAGTTGGTATCAACGATACCGAAAGTCTTAACTCCCAGACGGTGTGCCTCAGCTACTGCAAGGTGTTCATGAGAAATATCTACGATGAACACTGCAGAAGGGATACGGGTCATATTCTCGATACCACCCAATACTTTATCCAGTTTATCTCTTTCACGGCTCAAAGTAAGACGCTCTTTTTTGGTGATGCTTGACAAAGTAGTATCTGCCAACAACTTCTCGATGGTCTGCTTTTTCTTCACAGAACGACGGATGGTTGAGAAGTTGGTCATCATACCTCCTAACCAACGCTCGGTTACGTAAGGCATTCCAACACTTTCAGCAGCATTTTTCACGATGTTACGTGCCTGCTTTTTGGTAGCAACAAACAAGATTTTTTTACCGGAACGAGCGATTTGCTTCATAGCGTTCGCTGCGCGATCCATTCCTTCAACGGTGCGGTTAAGGTCAATTACGTGGATACCTTTACGCTCCATGAAGATATAAGGTGCCATTTTTGGATTCCACTTCTTCTTCAAGTGACCGAAGTGTACACCGGCATCTAGCAATTCTTTATGAGTAGGTTTAGCCATTTTAATTTCAAATTGAGAATGATACAATGAAAAATCTTCTGAAGAAAATTAACGCTTAGAGAACTGGAAGCTCTTACGTGCTTTTGGTTTACCGTATTTCTTACGTTCAACCACACGTGCATCTCTGGTAAGCAATTTCTTGCCTTTAAGAGGTTTGCGTAAATCTTCATTCAGTTTAACAAGGGCGCGAGAGATAGCCATACGAACGGCTTCTGCCTGACCTTTGTATCCACCACCATCAACATTGATTTTCAGGTTGTAGATGTTTTCCAATTCTGCGGCAGTAAATGGCTCAACCAATTTTGCCTGAATATGTGGCTGGGGGAAGTACTCTTTATAGTCTTTGCCGTTAACGATCATTTTTCCATCACCTTTGGTAAGGAAAACTCTCGCTACCGCTGCTTTTCTTCTCCCGATTGCATTAATCATGTCCATATTTATAGAGAAATTTATTCAGTTAGCGTTAGAAGTTAAATGTTTCAGGCTTTTGAGCTTCATGTGGATGCTCAGCACCTTCGTACACAAATAGTTTTCTGTACATGTCTTTACCCAACTTGTTTTTTGGCAACATACCTTTGATGGCGTGCTCCAAAATGTAAGCAGGTTTTTTATCCAACACTTCTGCCGGAGTTCTTCTCTTTTGACCACCTGGGTACAAAGAGTGGGTGATGTATTCTTTCTGCATCATTTTGTTACCGGTAAAACGAACTTTGTCCGCGTTGATAATGATAACAAAATCGCCACAATCTACGTGTGGAGTAAAGGAGGTCTTATGCTTTCCTCTCAATACATGAGCAATTTTAGAACTAAGACGTCCTACAACTTCTCCTTCTGCGTCCACGATGTACCACTTGCGATCCACTTCCGGCTTCTTCGCAGACTGAGTTTTATAACTTAGCGTATCCACTAATCAAAAATTTATGTGATTTAAAAATTGATACTTCAAAACACTAAATCCGGGGCAATTTGACCCACCCCTCATTTAAGCGGCTGCAAAGGTAATTTTCTTTCCCACAAAATCAAAGGGTGTTTTAAAAAAAATTAAAAATTGTGCTTCATAACTCACTGAAAAACAGTTAGAATATCGCATCATTTTTGAAAAAGCGCGGGAATTCCTCGTTTGTTCGGTGCTCGGTGGCTCGTGCCTCGTTTGCTCGTTTTTTAGGGAAACGCGTCATTCCGGCCTCCGAGCCGGAATCTAGCCATGCTACCTAGAATGGATCGTTAGATGCGGGATGCGGGATGCGGGATGCGGGATGCGGGATGCGGGAAATTATTGCCTTTGATCCTTACCAAAGGATTTTGAACATTATTTTTGAATTGAATAAAAATAATATGCGACCCTCCGGGTCGGTATTTGGAATTGGTTCTATTGCTACAGAGATGGGACCCTACGGGTCCGGAGTATTTGAGCTAGGATTCAGTTTTGATCCCGGAGATTCCAGCGTTCACAATTTCCAGCGTCTAGCGTCCAGCATCCAGCATCCAGAAAATTCCGATATTTAAAACCTAAAATCTAAAAATGTCAAGTTTCCTGAAGCCCTTTCTCCCCTTTTTACTTCTCTTCTCCGCATGCTTGGTGAATTCGACAAAAAAAGCGCAGGAGCCTGAACCATCTGTTCGGTTTTTGAAGAATATTCAAACGACCTTTTCTATAAGTAGCAATCAGTATTCGGAGGTGGTGATGGATAAGGAGGGAAATTCTTATATCTCCTGTTTTTACAGGTATTCAGATAATGCTGATCACATTTTTATGGTGAAGTTGGATTCTTTGGGTAAGATGAAATGGGTGCAGGGGATGGATTACAAAGGCCGGGCAACTTGTATTGCCATTGATCAAAAAGAGCATATTTGGGCAGGAGGATACTTTGAAGATGAAGTAGTTTTTGAACCAGTCCGATTGGAAAATCCCGGTCGACATTTTTTTCTGGCTGAATTTGAACCTAATGGCAAGTGCAAGCAAATCATTGAAGTGGAGGGAGAAGCCATTCCTTTTGATGTGACAGTCAATAAAGATGGTTCAATGATGGTTTTTGGGCTGATGGGAAAGGAGATTTCCTTTGGAGGGCAAAAGCTTGAAAATCCGAATCGAGCTGAAGGCAACTTCCTGGCCTTTTTCAATTCCAATAAAACCTGTAAGTGGATTAAACCGATTTCGGCCAGTTTGATAAAGATAAAGTCAAACGATTTGGGAGATTTTTATTTAACCGGTGCTTTCAATTCTTTGATGAAATATGACAATTTGGAATTAAAAACAACCGGAAATTACGACCAGGATGGTTTTTTAATGAAAATTAATAAGAAAGGCGAGACTGAATGGCTAAACCAATTTGGAAATGAAGGATTTCAAAAAAATGGATATAGGACTTATGAAAGGGGGAATGATCTGACATTTGATGCAGTAGGTAATCCGATTCTAGCTTCCTTCTATCAAACCAATTACAATCATGATGAAGCAGAACTTCATTTGCTTCAGTACAATCAGGACGGCAATCTTTTAAAAGATCATATTTTGCGGAAAAGGGTTGCCACTTCCAATGCCACGATTGGATTCGATAATGGAAAATATTGGGCAACCGGCAGTGATTTCATTCAAGAGGTAGGATTTCCTGATCGCCGACAAAGCTTCTTTCTCCAACTAGACAAGGACTTTTCTATTTTAAAAGAAATACAAGCACAAAATGGAGGCAACACAGCCATACGTTCCCAATTTTCCACTAATGGAAAAACCATAATGGCTGGCCACTACCAGGACTATTTAAAAATTGGAAAGGACTCGATTGGGAATGATGGGAGCCATACTTTGTTTGTGGTGGGGATTTGAGGATATATTTTATAAAACAATAATTTAAATGCGTTTTATTTAACATTTATTTTTCAAAGAATGGTAATAAAATAATATATTTATCAATTATTTAAACTAAAAACAAAATTATGAAAACGAAATTTTTTCTATTCCTAACCTTTTTCTTCTATCTTTTCTCAATTAAAGCTCAAAATCTTAGAAAATGTAGTACCGATGAAAACGTAAAATTAATTTTAAACCCTAATTTGGAATCTATAAATTCAGGTCCATTTATATTTAAACTTTATATTTTCAAGGTTGGCCCTTCTGATTGTCCTGTAGGTCAAACTATTTCAGATTCAGATGTAACAAACGCCCTCAATAATTTACAATCCTGCTTTGGATCATTGGATATAAATTTTACGGTTGCTTGTATTGATGAGATATGTGATGATATTTATTATCAAGATTCTGAATTATTGTTCACTTCTCCATACATGCAAAATGATGGGATTAATTTATTCCTAAATAATAGCTTAGGTGGAAATGCTCAAATAGGTGGAAATGCTATGCACTCCAGTGTTAGTAAGGCAGATATTTGTCATGAAATGGGTCACGTTCTTGGATTATACCATACTTTTAGGGGAAGCCCTTACAGTAATTCAAATGACCCGGTTGATAATCATACCGCTGAGTTAGTAAATGGTTCTAATTGTACATATGCTGGAGACGAAATTTGTGATACGCCTGCTGATCCTGGAGCCTTAAGCGTTCAATTACAAAACTGCTCATGGCCTCCCGCACCTCATTATACTTCCAATGGAGACTTAATTGTAGACGCTAATGGACAGATCTATTCTGATGTAGATGTTAAAAATTACATGTCATATTACAGTGACAATTGTGTAGATCACTTTACTAATGGACAATACCAAAGAATGTCAAATGTGATATCATCCTCTCCAAAATTAATTAATGCAAGAAATGACGATGCAATTATTTATGGGGATGTAATCTGGACAACACCAAAGGTCATTGATACAGATATTTTTATTAAAAATGGTGGCAAGTTAACTATACAAACTACTGTATCAATGGCTCCTGGAAAGAAAATCATTTTAGAAGGTGAATCAAAACTATATGTAGATAATGGAGTATTGACAAATGGAGGTGGTAGTTGTGACGGTTCTACAAATGAGAAATGGGGTGGAATTCAGTTACTTAACAATTTTAACTCCTATTCAACAAACCCACCATTATTAAAGGGAACCTTGCCTCATGTAAATTTTTCAAATGGCTCAGTAATGGAGAATTCTCAATCTGGGATTTTCGCTTTGGCAAATACTACTGATTTTAGGGGTTCAATTTGGTCAAATGATTCTTATTTTATTGACAATGAAAAATCAATCAGTTTTTTTAATTCAAGCAGGTCTCCATATTTCAATTTAATCTTCAATAATACTGAATTTTTAATTCAGGACAATTTTGAAGGAAAATTTAAAGGATTTGTTTCGCTAATTGCAGCGAATCAAACCACTTTTTTTGATTGTAGATTTGAAATAAAGAATAATCAATTTAGCAATTTTGGTACAACAGTTGGCATTTCTTCATTTTTCTCAGACCTAATTGTAAAAGCGAGCAGCAAGGAAAATGGTTATTTTAAAAGTTTAAGAAGCGGAATTTATCTCTATAATGGAGCAATAGCTGAAGTTAATAATATTGAATTTTCTAACTGTGGATATGGTATTCATAGCAATAGTTCTAACACACTAAGTGTTCAAAATTGCGAATTTTCTTCTTTTAATTATCCCTATTTATCCAAAAGAGGTATTTTTATTCAAGAACCAAATCTTTCAAACCTGATTATAGGAAATGAATTTTATGGAAATTCAAGTAATAGTTTTTATGCAATCCATATCTCTAATTCAACTGGATTTGGACTTATACAAGAAAATGTTTTTCAAGATTTCAGATATGCAATATTTGCTGATGGGTCCAATGGTAGGACAGGACTTTTATGCAACACAAATAACGACAATATTTCCACTGATTTCAATATCGTAGGGACTATAATGAATCCTCTTGGTAGTCCTTCAGTACCAGCTGGAAACCTTTTTTCAAAAAATTCTATTGCAGAAATTAATTATTCTAGTGGTTTATTAGAGTATTATTATGCCAATAATGACCTAAGACAAGACCCAGAAATCAGCACTGGCGTAAGAAAAATTCAAACATCATCACCATTAGGATGCAATCCACCAGTTTGGAATCCAGATCTTCCTGGAATTGAGGAAGAATATAATGATAGTTATACAATTTGGAATAATTACAAATCTCAACTAAATTCATTGATTGATGGAGGTGACCCGTCAGCAATAGAATTCCTTATCCTAAGCGCGTCTTCATTAAGTTCTAATGATATATTGGTAGAATTATCACAACACTCTCCTTATTTATCAGCAAATTCATTAGCACTCCTTTTATCAAGAACTGACGTCTTTTCCTCAAGTGAAATAATCTCCATATTAGTTCTAAATCCAGATGTTTTAAAGGAAGAAGAATTTTGGTTAGATCTTACGTCTGGAAATTTTCCGATTACATCTGACAATTTGGAGGATCTTGAAAATGCAAGGCATTTGAAAACAGAAAGAACTGATTTATTAGCTGAAATCAATATGTCTTACTCAAAAGTCATGCAAATAGTAACAGAAGGAATTATTTTCGCTGTCAACGATGAAAATAGTGACAATTTCGATGTAAGATTTTGGAGCAAGAGGCTTAATGCTTTTGAGTCTGAAATAAACGTAGCTTATTCATTGTTCATGGATGGAGAGTTTGATTTACTAAATGATCAAATAGAATCTCTAAAAGTACCTGGCATTTTAAGTTCGGAGGAACTATCAAACCTGATACAATTTGAATTTTTTTTAAACACCTTAATTAACCATAAGATTGAAGGTGGAAATTTAATGAACTTGAACCAGTCAGATTTACAGTTAATCAACAACATTGCAATCGACGACTTCAAATATGTAAGTCCTTTATGCAAAACATTTTTAGAATTATTTTATGGTTATGAATTCGACGATTCTCCTCCCTCCGAATTTAAAAATTTCAGCCTATCTAATTTATTGAATACAGATAAAGTTGTATCAGAAATTACAATATTTCCAAATCCGAGTGAAGGAACAATCTATTTCAATGCAGAAAACATTTCATTACAGTTAGGAGATATAGATTTACAAATAATCGATTTAACTGGAAAACTGGTTAGTATAACTTCCGTTAGTATTAATCAACCCATACAACTTGACAAATTGTCAAAAGGAATCTATTTTTATAAATTAACTAATGAACATACAATTTTAACTAAAGGAAAATTAGTTATAAGATAATTTCATATACAAAACCCGAGGCTGGTTCTGTTTGAAACCAGCTTCGGTACCATTTTTATGAAAATAATTCAAATATTCGCAATTCTTATTTTGCCAATAACTGCAAATCTCCAAAATCCATATCTTAATCTAAGATCGCCTGACTTTTATGATTATTCAGTTTACCAAGGTATATTAGTTGATAGTAGTGGTTTCTATATTACTGGGAATTTTGAAAAGATTGGAATCAGTTACCTTCAAAGTTATTTGACAAAAAAAGATTTTGAAGGGAATACAATGTATAATACTCCGAATTACTTCCCCAACAGTTCAATTTATTATTCCACTTTAGGTCCAATAGTTAGTAAGGATGAATCAATCATCATTACCCAAGGATCATTGTCCGATACCGTAAGGAATGGAATAATAACTTCCTATACTAAATCAACAGGCGAAATAGTAAATTCAAAAATCCTTAGGCATCCTTTATTCGTTGGTAATTTTGGAATTTTAAGGATGATCAATTTTGGAGAAAACAAATACTTAATTATTGGCATAATGGAATCATTCCCAGGAAATCAGGATATGTATATAGCTGTTTTGGACAAAAATTTTGATATCCAAAATCTTCATATCTTCCAAGGGGATACCTTAAATAGCAAAATACCACAATCAGTAATTCTAGACGATAAAAAAAATATTTTCATTGGTGGATGGGTACTTGGTAGATATAGACAAGATTACGACAAAACCTCTCGGGCTTTTATAATTAAAACAGATTCGACAGGAAGGATTCATTGGAAATACGAAACGCCTGATGATGAACAATGGGGACCAATAAGTGATATATTGCTTGATGAAAATGGTGATATATATGCAGCCATAGATTTTGTAAAAGAAAAAAAAGACACTGTCATCAACAACATTTATGGCGAGTTAAGATACCATCCTGGGGTTTTAAAGTTTGACACAACCGAAAGGAAGGTTATCTGGGCAAAAACAATTGGGCTTGGAAATTATACATATTATCAATCTACGGTAAGGATATTGGAAGCTACAGACGGAGGAGGATTTGTATTAGCAGGAAAAGTAGACAAATACCCAAGAGAGCTTGATAGTTTTGATACAAGGGGATGGATATTTAAAGTGTCACCTGATGGTGATAGCTTATGGGCTAGAGAACTTCAAAATCTTACTGAAGGAAGAAGAACCAACTATATACAAGATTTAGAACCCTTGCCTTATGGCGGCTATGTAGGATGTGGGGACGCTATTGTACGATATCCACCATATGGTCCTGATAATCCAATTCCTATTCAATCCTGGTTGTTTACAGTAGATGAATATGGCTGTCTCCTACCTGGATGTGAAAAAATCTCAAATTATCAGGAAACTTTTCCCAAAGAGGTCAAAATCCATATGTATCCTAACCCGGCAAGAGAATTTTTAATTTTGTTTATCACAGGCATTGGAAATAATGAGACTTGCAATATGAAAATCTTTAATTCGAGTGGAAAAGTACTCAAACAGTTTGAACATGTTGAGCAAAATGTCCAATACCAGTTATCTATCCAAGACTTCTCTCCAGGCATGTTTTATATTAGTATTGAAAATATGAAAGGGAAATTTACAACTGTGTTTCAGAAATTCTAAAGCCATTTTCTTAGAGGTTGGAAATACCTTTTGTAATACTTCCGTCAAACCAGCTACCACCTTCAACCAATAAAACATAATTCCATTTCTGGCACAATACATTTGCCTGAAAATGCAATTATCATGAATCCTATAATCGAATACATCCCCATCCTAACCACCCTTTTCTCCATCTACTTCGCAAAAGAAATTTATGCCCATTATCAGGTTAGAAAGACCAAATATTTGCTTTGGTGGACCATTGGGGTATTGACTTTTGGCCTGGGAACGCTGGCTGAAAGTATCAATGTCTTGTTTGGGTGGAATGAAATCAATTTAAAATATTGGTATATAGTTGGGGCCCTGTTGGGAGGTTGGCCCTTGGCGCAGGGTTCGGTTTATCTGCTGATGAAAAAGAAATTCGCGGATGTGACTACCTGGATTTTTGTGAGCTTGATCATAGTGGCCAGTATTTGTGTGGCACTTTCACCATTAAATTTGCCTCCCGATTTCGATTACAAACTTACCGGGAAGGTTTTCGAGTGGAAATGGGTGCGGTACTTTTCTCCTTTTTTCAATATTTATGCATTCATCTTTTTGGTGGGTGGCGCCATCTATTCCGCTATCCGTTATTATAGAATAGAAAAGGCTGCCAGATTTAAAGGGAATATCTTCATTGCGATTGGAGGATTGTTGCCTGGAATAGGAGGATCTTTTACAAGAATGGGCTATGTGAATGTGTTATTTGTAACTGAATTGATAGGTCTGGTACTCATTTATATTGGGTACAGAATTATTAAAACAGACAAACATACGGGGGAGAAAGTAAAGGTTTCTGCATAATTTTTTCACCGCAAAGGGCGCTGAGGACGCAGCGTTGCGTCCTTCGCGCCCTTTGCGGTGAAAAATTTTATTCTACTACCAATTTCAATAAACTTCGATTACCATTTTCAGCTTTCAACTCCAAAAGATAGAAACCTGCATTTTGGATCTGAGGCAGTTTAAATTGATTGGGTACGATATCAAAATTCAGATTTTGAATATTCCTTCCGGCCAAATCGTAAAGATTCAACTCCATTCCTTCCTTCACAGGATTTTCTATTTTTATAAAAACAGCCTTTCCATCCGAAGGATTTGGAAATAAAGTAGCCAGGAAATCATTGACCAAAATCTCTCCGAGGGAGGAAGCATCTGCTTCAATCACAAATGAACCGTACCATTCACATCCAATAGAATCTGTGATGGTTAATTCGTAAGTGCCTTCACCAAGATTGTCAATGCTATTTCCGGAAGCACCGGTACTCCACAAATATTCGAAAGGAGCTGTTCCTCCATCAATATTGTCAATCACAATACTGCCATTCTGAGCACTTGGAGTCATGGTATTGGTAACCACTGCTTGAGGAAGAATTTCCCCATTGTCTTCAATCGTAATCTCTTCTGATTTCTCACAACCTGCAGAATCCACCAGGGTAAATTCATAAGTACCAACCGGAAGAATGAGGTTTGAATTTCCTTGCCAACTGTACATATATGGAGGCAATCCACCAGATACTTGAATGGTCACTTCCGAAGAATCACCGAAGCAAATGATTGGGTTATAGGACAAATCCAGAACGATATCATCCAGGCTTTCCACTTCTACTTCCCGCACATTGCTGCAGCCGGTAGAGTCGGTTACGGTTACAGTATAAATACCGGGTTCCAAATCTGTAATTGAAGCAGTTGAACCTCCATTGCTCCAGGAAATAGTGTAAGAAGGATTTCCATTGAGCGGAATCACCTCCAACGAACCATTGTTGATTCCTTGACAGCTGGCATCCTGGATATTAAAATCCAGAGAAATGGTATCAGCAGGGCCTATTTCAAATTCAAAAACATTATTACATCCAAGGGAATCAGACACACTTACCGAATACATCCCTTGGGTCAGGTCTTGTCTGATTGGAAGATCATAACCATCTTCCCATAAATAGGTTACCGGTCCATAGGCAGTTGGAGTAAGTATTGCAACTGAACCATCCAGTCCTACATGACAACCTCTATCTATTACATTGGTAACCAACCACAAGTCGCCCGTGGTTTCAATATCTACCGTAGAGGTAAAAATACAGCCGGCAGTATCGCGAATGTTTAAAGTATAACTTCCCGGATACAAATCTTCTAGGTCATTGTCATTCGAACCATTGGACCATTCGTAATTCACCTTTCCATTGCTTTGTAGGATGTTAACGGTTGCTGTACCGAGTGCACCGGAAGCACAATTGTAATTAACAACATTCAAATCTGCTTCAATCATTTTAGGTTCGGGCACTTCAATATTTTCTTCAATGATTCTTCCCAATCCATCTGTGATGGTAAAATAATAGGTCCCGGTAGCCAGGTTATTCAATCGTGAACCAGAAATACCGCCTGTTCCTCTCCATGAATATTCAAATGGACCACAGCTGTTTTCAAGATCAAAACTTACACTACCTGCTTGTGGATCTCTACAGGTAGGAGCCAGTGCCAGGTATTCTTTAATTTGGAAGGGATCTTTTTTGATACAATCACAAGAGACAGCCATTTCCTGGGCTCCAAATCGTGAGATTGGATTATTCACATCTGCATTGTCAGGATGGGACGCAGCCCTACCATCACACTGCAATAATTTATCGTCGTAATAATTGGTCAAAACATAGTGGACTCCACTGTTGCAAGAGCCATTTTGATTGTAAACTACCACATCGCCACCAACCTCAGCAGTTCCTGACAAGGCATAGTTGGTGACCTTTGCTCTCATTCCGATTTTCGCATTTCCAGACATGCTTGCATTTTCTACAAAAGCCTGTCCTTCAATTATGGCATTTTGGGAATAAGTCCCTCCATTTACAAAGGCATTGTTTCTTACAATCACACTACCAGATAAGTTCGCATTGTTCACCAAAGCGGTGTTTTCAATACGCACATTTCCGGTTAGGACAGAATTGCCCAGCACAATTGCATGAGGCCCTACATAAACGGTAGGATCGATTTGAACAGAATTTTGCACAAATCCACCGCCATTTGGGTGAAGCGTACCGTCATTTTTAAAAGATTCTCTAAAATCAAACTGGCGCTGGTGCCCCTCAGGTGTTGCACCTTCGATAGCAATTTCATAAGGATATCTGAAATGTTTGGGATATCCATGCCAGGTATCATTGTTTTCGTTGGTTTGGATTCCATCTACCGGTGCGCCCATCACTACGAAATACATTTTTTCTTCTCCATTTTCAAGATGGAAATAAACTTCACCCTCATCGGCACTATAAGTTTCAGAATATCTACCTACAGTTCCATCTTCCTTTTCGGTTACAAAACCGTATCTCCAACCAGCATGGCTGTTTACTCCGGTTTGGCCTTTGAATTTTACCAGCACACCACACGTATCGCTGGCAGTTAAATGAAGTGGAATGACATTGTATGCAAATTCTTCCGGAGCCAGTTCGATTGGAACTTCATATCGGTTGTCACTACCCGGAATTTTATTTAAAATGGTATACGTTGCCTGAGTAGAAGGCAGGTAATATTTCAAATCATCTGCACGGTATTGTCTGAAATAGTTGCCTACATTTTTATAAGAAAAATCATAGGTCGCCATTCTTCGAGCATAGAGATAGAGGCTGTCATTGAATTGGGCATTGCTGTATCCACTAAGTCGTTTATAAGCCTGGAGCGGATATTCATTGGGCATAGATTCTCGCCAGAGGCGATTGACCATATCGATGCCTTCTGATTCCATCAAAGCAAACAACAAGGGATAATTCTCATAGGTATTTTTCCAATCGCCAAAGGTTTCGATGTGGTACACATCCATTCCCCAGGCCGTTACTGACCTTGGGTAAAGCAGGTTGCGCATAAAATTGGCGTGGGTTTCCCAAAATATTCCCGATTTCTGCCAAACCGGACCAAGTCCGTTGGTGGTTCGATAATCGATGTTGGTTTGAGCTTGGAGACTGTGCGTCAATTCATGAGCGGCCACTCCCCCATCACGCATAGCATTTGGATGCACCCAAAATGCACCAATTACTCCATCTGCATCTCCACCATTTGCAAAACCCTGAGCTCCGTTTGGCCCCCAGGTATTGTACATCACGATGGGAATTTTGTATTGAGAAAGAATGGTACCGGGAGCATCATCCAAAAATTCAAGTTCTTTGAATTCATCATAGATGTATTCCATGGTATCCAGAATTGCCAACGGATTAAACCTCAAATCCGGATCTGAGTAATTTGCGGGATTGGTCCCAACTGTATTTCCCCAAATAATGATAAAGTTTTCAGACTCAGCAGTTTTGTTCATCGAAAACTGAGCTCCATCCGGAGTATTGGTATCCCGAAGGTAGGCAGGGATATACACAGATTTTTGCGCAAAAATGGGAGAGGACAGGCAAAAGAATGCCAGTATCAGTGAGTAAATGTTCAATCGCACAGGTTGAGTATTTGTGTAAAAAATAAGGGAGGCGCACTTGTTAGGGAGGAAAGAAATTCAAAGATATGAAATTTAAATATTTGATGCTGGGAAAAAATATTTAAGGAAAACACTCCTATTGTATTAAAATGGTACTAAGTGATAAACACTTATGCCAATCGGATACTTATACATACTCAAATGCAATATTAGTTTTTACACCGGCTTCGACAAGCCACCGTCGATATTCAATTAAAAAACAAGTAAACAAAAAGTAAGCATCATTCCGGCCTTGAGCCGGAATCTACCATGCAGGAAGCAGGATGAAAATTTAGGCTGTACACCTTATAATCGTAGCCATAATACCGTGTGGCTTGTCGAAGGCACCCGAACGAAGATTTCTTCGATCCGTTAAATCATCCTTCTCGTGGCAATCGGGCTTCGGCAAGCTCAGCCGACTGCGTTTTTCTTTCTATCAAATTTCTAAAATAAAACTAGCACACTACCGGGTGCCTGAGCTTGTCGAAGGCACCCGGACGAAGATTCCTTCACTCCATTAAATCTTCCTGCTCGTGGCAACCAGGCTTCGACAAGCTCAGCCGACGGCGTTTTCTTTCTATCAAATTTCTAAAATAAAACTAGCACACTACCGGGTGCCTGAGCTTGTCGAAGGCACCCGGACGAAGATTTCTTCGCTTTGAATTTTCAACTACTGTACTAAAAAAAATACGGAGCTAATAATTCAAATGGATTCAAGCCAGGAATAAAAAAGAAAGTCTTCTTTAATCGGAAATTCTAATCAACTTTGATCAGTCTAAAGGTTTTTAATACCTCAATACCATTCTTTATTTTCAAATAATAAATCCCTGGCAAGTAAGACTGGGAAAAAGAAATCTGACCTTTTTCTAATGCAATATTTGAAGCAATATCACCTATCTCTAATAGTTGCCCCAAGGAATTGTACCACTCAAATGAAATGGATTTATTTAAGTTTGAAGGCAATGAAATGCTAAGGTGGCTATAAAATGGATTGGGATAAACATTAATGGAATCCCTTTCTGTTTCCAAAACAGTTGTCGTCTTTTCATCCAAAGTATGCCTATTGAAAAACTTCCAGATTTCATCGCTGGCATCGATATCGAAATTAACTACAGCAGCAGGAAAATCTTGCCCTCCGGGCCAGGCGTGTTGACCATTGTTGATTCTATAAGATAACACCTCCAGATCGCCGGAGCAGTTTTGATAAATCCCTAAATCTACTGTGGAGCCATCAGTAGGATCTTTGTCTTCAAGTCTCGTGATTTCAGGGTCTGCGTCGCAATCATTTAGAGATGACCAAAATCCAGGATTATCATAAAACGGATAAAAAAAGGCATTCCCTTGGAATGGATAAAAAGGATCATTAGTGCCAACCATTTGTAATGCAGAAATCCTTTTCACAGGTAAGCAATCCCCGTCGATTTGCTGTTTGATCATGGCGGAAGAAACCGCTGCAATAGCAGCGATTCGGTCTGAAAGATTACACCCCAAATAATACGCGAATTCTCCACCCAGTGAAAAACCAGCCGCATAAATTTGATTTTCCAGTATTTTGATTTGTGCAATGGTCTCAAGCGTATCAATGATTGCATTCACAAATTTCACATCATCCTGACTACCACCAGCTGAATTTGGAATGGCCCAACCGGAACGAGTACCACCACCATATAAAATGTCGTTAACCGGTAAACCTTGAGGATAAACCAGATAAAAATTTGCTGTATCAGCCGCATCATAAAATTCACAGAGCGTATTAATTGAATTCACATCCATTGAAAAGCCATGGAAAACCATAACCAATGGTGATTCAATTTGTGCGTCCACTCCCGGCGGTGTATACAATTTAAAGGTCCTTACCTGATTGTCTACGTTGATGTTGAAATCCTGATAGGTTCCAAGCCCTTGAGAAAATCCAATAAATTGGGTGGTTAAGCAAATAGAGAAAAGTAGGATTGATTTCATAGTTCTTGGATTCTAGAGTTTAAGGATTTTTTGATGGAATAGGGTTCCATTTTCACTATTTATAAAAAGGATATAAAAGCCTGGTTTTAAATTTTGCCCCGCAGAAATGGTATTTTCTTCTGGATTCAAGTTTGTTCTAAATACCTCAATTAAATTTCCACTTAAATCACAAATTCTCACAGTTGCAGGATTACTGACCCTTTGATTGATTTCAATTTGAAAATCTGATACAAAGGGATTTGGATACACCATCAATTGATCATAATTCTCAGGTAAAACAATTGAAGTCGTTTTCTCATCCAAAGTATGCCTGCTGAAAAATTTCCAGATTTCATCGCTGGCGTCGATATCGAAATTAACTACAGCTGTTGGAAAATCTTGTCCACCGGGCCAGGCGTGTGCACCATTGTTAATTTGGTAAAAAAGCACCTCTAAATCGCCGGAACAATTTTGGAATTCTTTTAAAGTTACAGTTGAACCGTCTCCCGGATCCTTATTTTCTAAAAAAGTTACAACAGGTGTTTGATCACAAGAATTCCTTTGAGCCCAATACTTGGCAGTACTATCAATTGACCCAAAATTGGCTGGAACAATTGGCAAGAAGTTATCTCCAGTTCCAAACATTTGAAGGGCAGAAATATTCCTACCACCATTGCAATTCATTTCCATTAGTTTCAAGTGGAGTCCACTTGCCACTCCAGCAACTGCAGCAATTTTATCGGATTTTGCGCAAGAAAGGTAAAATGAAAAATTACCTCCATTTGAAAACCCGCAAGCATAGACCTTATTTAGATCAATATTAAAAGAATTAGAATTAAAAAGAGTATCAATTATTTCATCCACAAAGGCCAAATCGTCATTCGGCCCGGTTGATATAAAAGGAATATCCCATCCATAATTGCTACCTGCATTTACCAATAAATCCTGAACGATTTGGCCTTGGGGATAAACAACATAAAACCCTGCAGTATCAGCTGCCTGATAAAATTCTGTCAATTGAATCATACTTCCACTGGTGCCTGAAAAGCCATGGAATACCAATACTACAGGCGTTGGTTCTGCAGGATTAACTCCCGGTGGCGTGTACAATTTAAACGTCCTGTTTTGGTTGTTTACATTAACTGTAAAGTCTTGATAAGTTCCAAGCCCTTGGGAAAAGGAGGGGGTGGAGAGAAAGGAGAGAAATAGGAAAAAATAGAAAACTCTCATAGGATAAGGATTTAGGTTTAAGCTCTGCAAGTTCAAAAGTCCCTAATTAGTTTGTTTTCTACTTTCCTTCAAGTTGCAAATCCTTTATAATAGGTTGTAAAAGAGGAATTATACACCTAGGTTTTCACTCGGCGAACTACCAAAATGTTTTTTAAATGCTTTTGAGAAATGGGAAGGATTTTTAAATCCTGTTCGAAATGCTATTTCCTTTATAGAAAGAGAAAGATCCGTAAGCAATAATTCTTTGGCTTTCTGAAGTCTGAACTCCAAAAGAAGGTCAGAAGGTGATTTGCCTGCATATAATTTTACTTTCCGATAAAGTTGTGTTCGGTCTAAATTAAGTTGTTTGGCAAGAATTTGAGTGGAAAACTCCTCATTATCATAATTACATTCCAACTCCTTCATGAGGTTCTTTAAAAATGAATTGTTTTCCGGTAAAAGATTTGATTCATTTGGATTGAGTATTTCCAACACTTTATTTTGAATTTCATTCCTTTCTTTTTCTAATTTTCTAGTCTCTTCTTTGGAGTCTTTAAAGTCACTTTTAATTTTACTAGACTTCAGGGATATAGCCGTAGAGAAAAACAAAATTTCGATTAGAATACCCGTTTTATATTTATAAAATGGAATATAATAATCCTTGTTTTCAGGATACCAATAGCCCCAAACATCATTCGCAGAACTAATAAGAGCCCCCCCAAAAAAGTCGTCCATCAAAGAAAAAATTGCACCAAATACTAGTATCAAAGTACCTCCAAGAATCAACCTGGAGTAGATGGATTTATCAAGCTTAAATAATCCTCCAATGAAAAGTCCAGCTGTGATAAAGAAAATCACTCTGGTCCATTGATAAACCTGAAAATTCAAATTAATACCAAAAAGGAAAATAAGGAAAGTGTGAAAAATTATCAGGAAGAAAAAAATCCAGGCCATGTTCTTACATATTTTGGAATATTTCGGAACCTTTTCTTTTAAATCTAGAAATTCATCCACAAATAAAATGTAAAAAATATACGCTGTGTAGGCCAACGGAACTTCAAGGTGGTAAAACCAATTGCTAATATATTTAAACCCAGATCGCCAAAATATTTCAAAATAGGAATAGGAACTCATATAGAACATCAAGACCAAAAGTAGATAACCACCATAAAACAGTATATATTTTTCCTTCAAAGCAAAAAACTGGATGCTTGAAAACATTAGAAAAAAACCTACCACAGAAAAGAATACAAAATGAAAAATATTGGAAGGTTGCCTAAATGCATACCATTGAGCAGATTCTATCTTTTCTCTTTCCTTTCCTACCAAACCAAATTGGTAGGATAAAGGATTCTCAATTATAAATCTTTGAACCTTAATTTTATATTCCACCTCAGTTGAAGGCGGAATCTTTAAAGGAATAAGTTTAAAATTTTCTTTAAAAGCAAGCTGTTGAAAAGGTATAAATGGGCCTGCTTTCCTTTTCTGAACTTCACTTCCAATTTTTGAATACAGGATGATGCGGTCTGGTGATTTAAAAGTATAATCCTTAAAGAAAAGTTCAAGAGTATCTTTCGAACTCTCATTTTTCACTGAAAAAACCAACCAATAGGAAGCTGGAAAAACTTTATTAAATTTATAATCATTCTCCAGGCTCTTGACACCACTCCAGTTAAAGTCATCTCCTAAGGAATCGAAAAAAACACCAGCAAAGGAATCCAAGAAAACAGGTTTAGCTGGTTCATCAAATAACCTCAAAATATATTCCTGGCTCAAGCCTGAACCCATCCAAGTCACCACAAAAAAAAAGGTAAATATTAGTTTCATTGTGAAGAGGACTTTAGTAAAAATAGCCAGATTATCTTAAAATCAATGAATCCAACTTTTACTAACAATATTAATTCTTATCACCATAGAGACTTTTAAACCCAAAATGGTACTAAGAAATAAACCCTTATGCCAATCGGATACTTATACATACTCAAATGCAATGATGGAAGCTTTTACACAGGCAGTACCAAATATCTTTACTTTAGAATCCAACAACATAATAATGGTCACGGGGCGAATCATACAAAGAAACGCTTGCCTGTAGTGCTGGTTTATTTTGAAGTATATTCCTCTATCAAAATGGCCTATGAAAGAGAGAAACAGATACAAGGCTGGTCCAGAAAAAAGAAGCTTGCCTTAATCAATAAAATTCATGAGGATCTCCCAAGACTATCCAGAAATTGTACTGAATTTGGGAAGCCTGAATGAAACTTTCTGCTTGTGGCAATCGGGCTTCGAGAGGCTCAGCCGTCGGCGTTTTTGAAGTGACGAAGTACGAGTGTAGAGTGACGAGTTGGAATTCCTAGAATAGGAGCGAAGTAGAATCAAAATCAAGCATCCAGCGTCTAGCTTCAAGCCAAGAGCAATCAAGACTACCGGGTGCCTGAGCCTGTCGAAGGCACCCGGACAAGGATTCCATAAAAGCCAACGGCCAACGGCCAATAGCTAACAGCCACCCTACAGTTTCCCCAACTCTTCCTCCAATATCTTGATCCTGGCCTGGCCGTCGGCCAATTTTTGGCGTTCGCGGTCTACGACCTGGGCTGGGGCTCCGCTTACGAAGCGTTCGTTGCTGAGTTTTTTCTCGATGGAGTTCACGAAACCTTTTTGGTATTCGATTTCTTTTTCGAGTTCGGCTTTTTTCTCTTCGACATTTACTTCTACCTCAGCACCGAGATAATATTTTTCTGCTCCGGAAAGGAAGGCAATTCCTTCTCCTTTTTCACTGATTTCTAAATTACTTAGATTGGCAGCTTTGCTCACCAGTTCTGCCATACCGTCGGTGGCAAACAACTTTTCGGTAGCGGCTACTTTTTCTGCGTACAAAGGATATGGCTCACGGCTGCTTAGTTGATTCGAAGCCCTTGTTTCGCGAATTTTGGTCACCAAAGTCTGGGCTTTTTCTATCGCTGCAACCAGGTTTTTATCGTAGGCTTTCTTCTCAGGAAATGGCGTTACAATTACATCTTCGCCTTTGGCGCGGTCTTTCAACTGATGCCAGATTTCTTCAGTAACGAAAGGCATGAAAGGATGCAACAAGGACATCTGCTTTTCAAACAATCCAATAGTAGCCTCCAAAGTTGCCTTGGAAATGGTTCCGTCTTCCGGTTTGATCCACTCCAGGTACCAGCTACAGAAATCGTCCCAAATCAACTTGTACAAGGACAAAATAGCATCTGAAAAACGGTATTCTTCAAAATATATTTCCAGCTGATTTCCTACTTGCTGCAAACGATTTTCAAACCATTCGATGGCCAGCTTTTCTACCTTACCTTGCTCTTTGTCTTCAACTTTCCAACCTTTGATCAGCTTCAGAGCGTTCCACATTTTGTTGCAGAACTTGGAACCCTGTTCGCAAAGTTTACTTTCGTTCAATACCTCTCCGGTAGCCGGATCGATAGGTGCATCGAAGATGATGTCCGCACCGGCAGAAGTACAACTTAAAATTCCGTATCGAACTCCGTCAGCACCATATTTATCAATCAAAGTCAAAGCATCGGGACTGTTACCCAATGATTTACTCATTTTTCTGCGTTTGTTGTCCCTCACCATTCCGGTGAAGAAAACATCTTTAAAAGGCTGAATACCTCTTGCATTTTCACCCAATAATTCCGGTGCAAATTCATATCCTGCCATAATCATACGAGCCACCCAGAAGAACATAATGTCCCAGCCGGTAACCAATACATTGGTCGGATAATAATATTCCAATTCTTTCTGATCATCAAAACCGTTGAAAACGGTGATCGGCCACAACCAGCTGGAGAACCATGTATCAACCACGTCTTCATCCTGATGCAAATCATCCAGGTCGATATTGTTATCATTAAAATGGGCGCGGATTTGCTCCAAAGCCTCTTTTTCTCCTTCAGCTACAAAGGGTGTCTCACTTTCGTCTGATTTCAGATACCAGCAAGGAATACGCTGTCCCCACCAAAGCTGACGAGAAATACACCAGTCACGGATATTGTCTTCCTGCAACCAGGAATAATACATATTCCACATGTTTTCAGGGAAGAATTTCACATCACCTTCTTTCACTGCCTTCAAAGCTGTAGCAGCAAAATCTTTCATATCCAAAAACCACTGCTTGGTCAGTCTTGGTTCTACTACGGCTCCGGTCCTTTCAGAAGTACCAATACTGGTTACGTAGTTTTCCAACTCTACCAAATGGCCGCCTTCATCCAATAATTTTTTGATTTTCTTTCTGGCCACAAATCGGTCTTCTCCTACCAAAATCTGCGCGGCTTCATTCAAGGTACCATCGGCATTTAAAATGTCGATAACTTCCAAATTATGCCTTTGACCAACTTCATAGTCATTTTGGTCGTGCGCCGGAGTAATTTTCAAGGCAGCTGTACCAAATTCCATGTCAACATAACTGTCGGCTATGATAGGAATAGCACGGTCAATCAAAGGAATAAGTACCTTTTTGCCTACTATGTTTTTATACCTTTCATCATCCGGATGAACCGCTATGGCTACGTCGGCCATGATGGTTTCAGGACGCTGGGTAGCGATTACTATGCCTTCTGCAGGATTATCTTCAAAGGCGTATTTAATATGGAAAAGTTGTGAATTTTCATCTTTATAAATTACCTCCTCATTAGATAAAACTGTTTTGGCAGAAGGATCCCAGTTGGTCATTCGAAGGCCACGGTAGAGTTTTCCTTTTTTATGAAGGTCTACAAATACCTTGATAACGGCTTGCGACAATTTTGGATCCATGGTAAAAGCAGTCCTTTCCCAATCGCAGGAACAACCCAGTTTTTTCAATTGGTCCAAAATGATTCCGCCATATTTTTCTTTCCACTCCCAGGCATAGTTTAAAAACTCCTCTCTTGGAAGATCACTTTTTTTGATGCCTTTCTCACGAAGCATTCCCACTACCTTTGCCTCAGTAGCGATAGAAGCATGGTCGGTACCAGGTACCCAACAAGCATTTTTGCCTTCCTTTCGCGCTTTACGAATCAGAATATCCTGAATGGTATTGTTCAGCATGTGTCCCATATGCAGGACGCCCGTAACGTTTGGAGGAGGGATTACAATTGTGAAAGGCTCCCTTTCGTCGGGTTCAGAATGGAAATAGTTTTTTTCCATCCAATGCTGGTACCAGCGTGTTTCTAATTCCTGAGGATTGAAATGAGAACTGAGCATCTTGTTCTTTTTTTAATATAAAAAATCAAAGCCGATCTCTTGCGGGATTGGCTTTGAAGTGAGAAAAGTAATATTTAAAACCGTTTTTAAGCGGTTGTGTCTTTTTAAAATTTCACTTTAGAAACCTGCCCAAAAGCCCTGGCTTCAGAAAAGACGACATACATGGTTCGGTGTTCATCACGTGGCAATTCAGCCGGTTGATACCTTCCACCAGTAAGTGTGTACAACAAATCAGGAATTTTGATGGCATCTTCAACGATGACAAATTTTTCCCCCAATTTGGTATTGTAAACGTAGTCCAGAAACGGACCATAATCTACATTGTTAAAATTGAAAACCGTCGTATTCTGTAATTGAGCAACTGGCTGGGCTGTCTGCGTTGTGTAAGGGGTCATACTTGCTAAAACCCCACCCAATTGGACCTTGCTGAAAAACATTCCCAGCATATTAGCATGGGCCAAACCATCGTCGCTTAGACGCATGGAAATAGAGCGATCTTCCAAATAAAAATCACCCGGAGGCAAAATAAACATCACAGTTTTCTTTTCCTCTGGCTTTGGAAACTCCAGGGTACTACCGTCTTTCATGGTCATTTTTTCATTGTCCATTGAAACAACAGTCATACCTGCTTCCGGATCCTTTTCTTTTTTAGAATTATTATCCGAAACCTGATCCGGTGCTGAATCGCCCGGATTCCCCGTTCCTGTGCCATTACCTCCACAAGCACTTATTAGTACAGAAGTAAATAATGCCAGGATAAATCCATTTTTAAATAATCGGAAATTCATGGAATTCTATTTTCAAAAAATTAATACTTGTACTCGTAAACTTTGCAGGCATCTTTACCACCACCTACCAACACATACAAACGGTCGTACTGTTCTTCAGGGATGGTTACAGAAGTTGAATCAGAAACCAATTCATCCACCAATACAGGAATGGTATTGGAGTGCCCCACCATCAAAAACTTTTTACCCTTTTCATATTCAAATATGAATTTGTAAATGTTATTGGTGTTGTCCATATCGTATCCAAAAGGATCCAAGGAATGGCTTTCAGCGGTAGGACGGGCAGTTTCCATACTTCTTCTGGTTGCTGTTGAAAGTACAGCACCAAGATTTACGTCTGCCAATAAATTATTCAATTTGGTGGCTCTCTCTTTACCAGGAGCAGTAAGTCCAGGGTCATTAGAACCATCATTTATTTTTTCAGCATGTCTAACCATAAAAATAGTGGTCTCACCTGCCGGTAAAGCAAGCTCACTTCCGTCTGCCAAAATGATTTTATCGTTGGTGATTTTCTGAACTTCCGGTACGTCAGGTGTATTTTTATCTGAACCTTCAGTTGAAGCGTCACTTTGACAACCAACAAATGCTACTGTTGCAACCAGTAACAACTGAACAAGCAATTTCATAGGGATAAAATAAAATGATGTATGAAAAATTTTCATGTGTGGGGGATGTGGTATTACGTGTATTGAATTTGGATTTCTGTTTTACAAAAAATGATCCAGCGATTTTTTAATCTTTTAAAGCTGGTTCGTTTTGCAAAACGTTAACGTGAACCTGATTACGTAAAATATCTTTTATCGTTTCGCGCTTGCGTATCAAATAATCTTTTCCTTTATAAATAAGTACTTCTGCCGGGCGAACTCTTGAGTTATAATTGCTGGCCATGGCAAAACAATAAGCACCCGCATTGTACATGCAAAGGATATCTCCTTCGATGGTTTCTGCAATTCTGCGATTTACACCAAAGGTGTCGGATTCACAGATATTACCCACCACCGTATAGATTCGCTGACGACCATTTGGATCGGTTATATTTTCAATGCGGTGAAAAGCATTGTAGAACATTGGGCGAATGAGGTGGTTGAATCCTGAATCCACACAAATGAAAACGGTAGAAGTGGTTTGTTTCACCACATTTGCCTTCACAAAAAAGTAACCTGACTCTGAAACTAAAAATTTACCCGGTTCAAAAATGAGGGTCAAGTCCTTTCCATATTCATTACAAAACTCATTGAAACGCTCAGAAAATACCCTTCCGAATTCTTCAATATTGGTTTCGTAATCATTCATTTTATACTTCACCTTGAAACCGGAACCAAAATCGATAAAGTCCAAATCCTCAAAGTTTCTCGCTACATCCAATAAGATTTCAGCTGCATTTAGGAAGATATCTACATCAAGGATATCGGAGCCCGTATGCATGTGGATACCATTTACCTTTTGCTTGGTCTCTTCAATCACCCGCATTACCAGTGGTAATTGGTGAATGGAGATTCCAAATTTACTGTCGATATGTCCCACAGAAATCTGAGAATACATGCCCGCCATTACATGCGGATTGATACGAATGCTTACCGGATAATTTGAAAACTTCTGTCCAAATTGCTCCAGGATGCTGATGCTGTCAACATTTACTTTTACACCAATTTCAACCGCTTTTTCATACTCTTCAATTCCTACAGAATTGGGTGTAAACGTTATAACTTTTGGGTCGAAACCGGCCTTGATTCCCAATTCCACTTCCTCTATGGAAACGCAATCCAGACCTGAACCCAAATCGTTCAAAAGTTGAAGTACGCTCAGATTGGTATTTGCTTTGCAAGCGTAGTGGATTTCCAATTTCTTGACATTGAAAGCGGATGTGATACGTTTATACTGGCCTTCAATCTTTTCGCCATCATAAACATAGAGTGGTGTGCCATATTTTTTGCACAATTCTAAGGGATCGATATCCCCCGCCATCCTGAACTTTCCGTCTGTCAGTTGCATGAAATTGAAATTAAGAATTAGGTTTTTAAAAATTGGCTGCAAAGATACGGTATCATTTGCAAATGAAGCCTAATGTGTTCAAAATGAACCTTGGTCTTCGTGTATTTAGTTCCCAAAGGCGCATATTATTATAAAAATCGGTCTAAAAATGCTTTTTTTTCGACCTTTGCGGAAATTTGAAAAGCATGATCGGCAAGGACATTCAAAAGGCAAAGGCATTATTGGAAAATGGTGAATTGGTAGCCATTCCAACCGAGACGGTTTATGGTCTGGCCGGCAATGCTTTGAATGAAAATGCAGTAACAGAAATTTTTCGTGTTAAAGAACGTCCCAGCTTTGATCCATTGATTATCCATACTTCCAGTTTTTCAAGGATAGAACAATATGCAGAGGTCAACCAACAGGCTAAAATATTGGCTGATGAATGCATGCCGGGACCATTGACCTTATTGCTTCCCAAGAAGGCCATCATCAGTGATTTGGTGACTGCTGGTTCCAATAGGGTGGCGGTCAGAATTCCGGCCCATCCGATGAGCAATGAATTGTTGCATGAATTGGATTTTCCACTGGCAGCTCCCAGTGCAAATCCATTTGGTTACATCAGCCCCACCACGGCCCAACATGTAGCTGATCAGTTAGGAGAAAAAATCCCTTACATTCTGGATGGTGGCCCTGCCCAAGTAGGTTTGGAAAGCACCATTGTCGGATTCGAACAAGGTCTCCCTACAGTTTACCGAAAAGGAGGCGTCCCGGTCGAACTGATAAAAGAAATTTTGGGTGATGTGCAGGTAAAGGCACATTCTACCTCCAATCCAAGTGCACCGGGCATGTTGAAGAGTCATTACGCCCCAAGGGTGCCGGTAAAAATAGGCTACGACCTTTCTATTTTAAAAAAACATGACCCGACAAAGGTCGGCACCATCCGTTTCAAAACTCAGTTGGATGGCATCCCAGAAAAGAACCAACTCATCCTATCTCCAAGCGGAGACTTCGCCGAAGCCGCCAGAAACCTTTTCGCAGGAATGCGCCAATTGGACAGTTTAGATTTAGAAATCATTCTTGCCGAACTGGTTCCCGAGCAGGATTTGGGACTGGCGATAAATGACAGATTAAGGAGAGCAGCTGGGTAGCTGTTGGCTATTGGCCATTGGCTTTTGGCTTTATTGGGGTTGGCTGCGCCAAATTTTGACCGTATTGTGTAAATAAATGTAGGCCTTCATTGCATGAAGGCAGGATTGGGAATCTTAAGAAAAAGTTTAGAATTCTTGTCAATTTGCCAATAAGCATAATCTTTAAGCACCTGTGCTATTGGAATACCCTTTTAGTTGGCATTTGTAGAGGCTAATCCCGCTAACCCTGGAACGACGAAATGAATAAAAATAAACAGAGAATTCCTTTATCCGCTCGATTCAAAAATAGCCAACGGCCAACAGCCAAAAGCCAATAGCCAACAAGTTTCTGGTCTTTTCTATCAACCCATTTGACAATCCATTTTCCCTGGCCAAATCCGGCCACCTTTGGATCGCCTCCAAGGTATCTGAAATTATTTTTCCTGGATTTTTAATGGTGTAGGTTTCTGCGAAATGGAGCAAGTCATCCTTTTGAATATTTTGCCTTTTGCCTCCGATGGACAAAGCCCTGGAAATTGACTTGAAGGGAAGAAAAGGGTTCAACGCAAGGGTTAGGTCATAAGCAGGTGCAAGATTCCATGAATTATTTTCTTCCTCGTAAATGAAACTATGATTCTTTAAATGGTCGTCCGTATTTTTAAAAAGGAAATTGAAGACCATTCTTTTGTACAATTCTTCAATTTCGTTGTGGGGTATTTTTAAAAAAAGGGCCAATTCAAATAGGTTTTCATAACTGGAAGGTTCGGGCTTTTGAAAATCCCATCCAGTGAGTCCAGATGCAGTCAAAATGTGTTTTTTCTTTCCATTTTGCCTGTCGAACCTTAATGTAGCAAAATGTTTTTCATCGATTAATTTTGAAGGCATCATTTGAATTCCTAAATCTTTAGCCAGTAGATAATAGGTATATTCAATTAATTCAGGTTTGTAATCCTGATTGGTTTCCAAGGATAATTTCACCAAATAATGATTGAAATCTTCTTCAAAATTGACATCACCCGGAAAGATGGCTCCATTTTCTTTATTTTCTGCAATCAACAACTTAGGTCTGGCTCCTCCGGCTGAGGTTCCCATTTTAAAAATATTGAGAAGCGATGCATGATCAAGCTTTGATGCATGGACTGAAGTTTTGGAATACAAAACCTCCTCAAGAATTTTTATAATGCTCGAAAGATTTATTGAATTTCCGGGAGAAATCTCTTTGGCAGGATAATACTCCAGGGCACCCATTCCTCTTCTGCCTACATAAGCCAATTGTTCAAGAGGTGAAATCTCTGTCAGGGATCTGCCTTCACTTTCCAACCATTTTTGAAAAATTATATTCCCAAAAGCATCTGGCAGGGAATCTGCAAACATGGGAGGCAAACCATGAAAAGTGGAATTGAAAAACTCAGAAAAAACCTGAACCTGTGGTACTCTTTTTAGGATACCAGTTTCAGGAAAGAGCTGAGAAAATTTTTCAGTTTCCAAGAACTCAGGATGAAATTGAAAATAGCTCTTTTTTTGATTAGGGTCCAATCCCAGTCTTCCTATTTCAAGGCCGAAACACTTTACATCTATAAGGTTGTTTTGTGCCATGATTTAATATAGGGTTTTTACCTCATTTTGCTTTTCAATTTGATTTCTAAAAAAGCTCTCAAGATTATGAAGCTGGTCAAAATGCTGAATTGCGAGTAAAAAGGTATCCATGGTAAAATTAGACCCAGATTCCATTTTCTGAATTGTAACCCTGGAAAGCGAAAGTTTGTCCGCAAGTTCCTGTTGTGACAAGTTGTTAAGTTTCCTCAAATTTCTAATCCACAAACCTGCAGATGCCTTCACATCCTTTATTTTCAAATTTTGACTAAACATAAAATGTAGAATTATACTGTGCAATTTAACATATTTTAAACATAATGTAAAGTATAATTGGCTAACAACTGTTATTATAGCCGTTGGCCATTGGCTTTTGTAGGGGTTGGCTGCGCCAACCTGGAACAAATAAGTGAATAAAATTATGCAGAGAATTCCTTTAAACGCCAGATTCTAAAATTGCCAATGGCTAAAGGCCAATAGCCAATCCTTGGCCGCGCCAACCAGCGGAACGACGAAATGAATAAAAATAAACAGAGAATTTCTTTATCCGCTCGATTCAAAAATAGCCAACGGCCAACGGCCAAAGCCAATAGCCAAAATTTGGCCGCGCCAACTCTCGGAACGATAAAGTGAATAAAATTATGCAGAGAATTCCTTTAAACGCCAGATTCTAAAATTGCCAATGGCTAAAGGCCAATAGCCAATCCTTGGCCGCGCCAACCTTGGAACGACGAAATGAATAAAAATAAACAGAGAATTTCTTTATCCGCTCGATTCAAAAATAGCCAACAGCCAACGGCCAACGGTCAATAGCCAATACGTGGCTTCGCCAACCCTGGAACGACAAAATGAAAAAAAATTTTCAGAAAATTCCTTTAAACGCCAGATTCTAAAATTGCCAATGGCTAAAGGCCAATAGCCAATCCTTGGCCGCGCTAACCCTGGAACGACGAAAGGAAAAAAATATACAGAGAATTTCTTATCCGCTTGATTCAAAAATAGCCAACGGCCAACGGCCAACAGCCAACAGCCAATAGCCAATAGCCAATAGCCAATAGCCAACAAAAATATCCTTACCTTCACCCCATCAAAAACCCGCCAGCGGCCAATGGCCAATAGCCAACAGCCAACGGCCAACAGCCACCTCATGTCTTCTATCAAATGGAAACTTGCTCAATACCTCGAGATACGTTGGTGGCAGCGCTACTTACGCAATAAACCTGTGGAAGAATACCTGACTTGGAAACGAAACTATTGGCATGGCTTCCTTGAAAAAATCAAATTAGAAGTACCTGAAAATGCGACCGTAATCGATGCTGGCTGTGGACCAGCCGGCATCTTCACCATATTAGAAGAACAGCAGGTTACAGCCATTGATCCTTTACTGGACCGTTATGCAGTGGAAATTCCACATTTTGATAAAAATTTATATCCAAACGTACAATTCCACACTGCAGGACTCGAAGACTGGACATCAAAGGAACAATTTGACTACATCTTCTGCATCAATGCCATCAACCATGTAAACGACATAAAAGCAGCAGCAAAAAATCTTAAGCAATTACTCAAACCAGGTGGCAACCTCATCCTCTCCATAGACACCCACAACTACAGTTTCCTAAAATGGATCTTTAAATTAATCCCAGGCGATGCACTGCATCCTCATCAGATGGATTTGGAGGAGTATGTTTCACTTTTGAATGAAGTAGGATTCAAAGTTAATGAGCGGATCTGTTTGGATAAAGGGGTGGTTTTTGGGTATTGGGTGGTGGTGGGAGGATAAGAAACTTTAAAAGCTTAGAAAGTATTTAAAAATTAAGCCACTTCAGTTTGTTTTTAAAACTGCCCGAATCAGTTCTAAAACCTTTCCATTTATCAATTGGTCGAAATCTTTTTTGGGTAAATTAATAACTTGTTTATCGTTTGAATTTGGACCTTTCAAGGTTACTTTGTCCAAATCAGGGCAAATGATTAGCGTTGCAAGTGGAGTTTTTCCTTCTGTTATAGATGAATTGAATATTTTTAAATGAAATTCAAAAATTATATTCGGTGGTAAAATCTTTACTGGTGGTTTGGCTTTAGCATTTTTAACAACTCCTTTGATACTCTTCGAAAAGCTTTCCATCAAAAAAGCACGAAAAGGAAGCTTAAAACCCTCAAATTGTTCGTTGGTAAATTCTATAATATCGTTTAAATAGCTTTCCTGAAAACTTCTACAAAGTCTTTCTTTAAAGTCCAATTCATTAAGGATTTCTTGGTTATTTTTTAGAATAGCTGCTTCAGTCCTACTCTTAAAATCAATGAGCATAGATTTTAGCTCATTTTGAAACGAATCATTTTTCATAGTTAAAAATTTGAAATTAAAAATATTCAAAATCTATTCCTTTTTTGAAACATTCTTTTAGGTTTTGGGATCAAGACTTTTATTTTTACTTCTCTTTAATCCGCGATTCATGAAAACGATTAAACTGGTTTTAGAGAAACCAATTCTTTTTTAAATCTACGCCTGCTATCCAAAAAAATATTGTAAGGTTAAATCAGCTTCAAAACCTAAGAATGAGTCAACTAACTGTATATCACGCTAAATACTTTTCCTATGAACTAACAAGACAGTTACCAGCAAATGATGTTGGAAAGTTGACGGCTTCATTACAAGATGCTCAAGTTGATTTGAATCCCCATCAGGTAGAAGCAGCATTATTTGCATTTAAATCTCCTTTGTCAAAAGGAGCAGTTTTAGCTGACGAAGTAGGATTGGGAAAAACAATTGAAGCAGGTATTATACTATCTCAGCAATGGGCAGAAAGGAAAAGAAAGCTTTTAATTATTGGCCCTTCCAACCTTAGAAAACAATGGAATAGAGAATTGGCAGATAAATTTTATCTGCCTTCGATAATCTTAGAAGCAAAGTCTTTCAATGCCCATATTAAAGAAGGAAATTTAAACCCGTTTAATCAGGAGGATTTAATTGTAATTTGCTCTTTTCACTTCGCTAAGAACAAAGCCCCCTATCTAAAGCACATAAATTGGGACCTGGTAATCATCGATGAAGCCCATCGCTTGCGAAATGTGTATAAACCTTCCAATAAAATAGGCAATGCTATAAAAGATGCACTAGATCATTGTAAAAAGGTGCTACTTACTGCTACTCCTCTTCAAAATTCAGTGCTAGAATTGTATGGTCTGGTAAGTCTAATTGACCCTTATATATTTGGGGATTTAAAAAGCTTTAAAAGCCAATTTAGCCGGAATATTGATGAGGAAAATTATGAAGATCTCAGAAATCGACTCCAGCCTATTTGTAAAAGAACTCTAAGAAGGCAGGTCCTTGAATATATCAAATACACGGAGCGAAAACCAATGGTTCAAGAGTATTTTCCCGGTGAGGATGAAAATACCCTGTACAATTGGGTTTCTGAATATTTACAACGTCCAAAGTTATATGCATTACCCTTTAGCCAACGGCAACTAATCACCTTGATTTTAAGAAAATTACTTGCATCGTCCACCTATGCTATTTATGGTACACTGGATTCTTTGGTCAAACGATTAGAGAAAATTATCTTGGAAAATACCGTAGAGGAGGATGAAAACACTCTTTCATTTGACTTTGAAACCTATGAGGAAATCCAGGATGAATGGGAAAACGAAGAAGAAGATAGTGAAGATGAGACAGAAATCTTAAAGGAACCAATAATTTATACAGATGAAGATATTGAGGCTATCAAACTTGAATTAGATGATTTAAAGAAATATAGAAAACTCGCTGGGAATATCCAGAAAAATTCAAAAGCTGAGCAGTTGTTTACTGCTCTTGATAGAGGTTTTGATGCCCTGGAAAAATTAGGCGCTAATAAAAAGGCACTAATTTTTACAGAATCCAGGCGCACTCAGGATTTCATTTATGAGATGTTGGAAAAGAGAGGATATGAAGGGAAAGTAGTCAAGTTTAATGGAAGCAATACAGATCAAAAATCCAAGGAAATATTTGCTGCATACCTTAAAAAGCATAAAGGTACAGATATCCTGACCGGCTCCAATACTTCTGATAAACGGGCAGCGATTGTAGATTACTTTAAAGAGGAGGCAACCATCATGGTGGCAACAGAAGCAGCTGCAGAAGGTATCAATCTGCAATTTTGTTCTTTGGTCATAAACTTTGATTTGCCATGGAATCCTCAACGTATTGAACAACGCATTGGAAGGTGTCATCGATATGGGCAAAAATATGATGTGGTGGTCATCAATTTTTTAAATAAAGCCAATGCTGCAGACCAAAGAGTTTATGAATTATTAGACCAGAAATTCCGGCTTTTTGATGGTGTTTTTGGTGCTTCAGATGAGGTATTAGGGAGTATTGGCAATGGTGTAGATTTTGAAAAACGAATTGCCAATATTTACCAACAATGCCGTACCACTGAAGAAATTCAGCGAGCTTTTGATGAATTGCAACAAGAACTTAAGCCGGACATCACTGAAAAAGTTCAAAAAACCAGAAAAGTATTACTTGAAAACTTTGATGAAGAGGTAAGGGAAAAATTGAGATCCAATCTCCTGGAAAGTACGAATTATCTTAATTTATTTGAGGAGCGTTTATGGAACGTTACCAAGTTTTATTTAAAAGATTCAGCCATTTTTGACGATAAAAATTTCTCTTTTTCATTACTTCAAAATCCCTTTCCTGAAATCGATATACACAATGGCCCATACATGGTCCTAAAGCCCAAAGAAGGTCAGCGTAAATCAGATATTGATGTACCTGATGATACCAATATCTACCGGGTGGGACACCGCCTGGCGAAAGCAATAATAGACAATTGTAAAACGCTCAACACTTTACCGCGGGAATTGATTTTTGATTATACCAATACGCCTACAAAAGTGACTACCCTCGAACAATATGTCGGTCAATCTGGCTGGATGATGGTAAGTCACCTTGAGATAGATTCTTTTGAATTTGAGGATTATCTTATCGTTTCATGCTTCACTGATGAAGGGGAAATCATTGAAAATAAGACCGCACAACGCATATTTTTCCATTTTTGCAGAAGAGGGACCAAATATTTATATTTCCGACAGCGAAAAAAGCATCTTAAAGGAAATTTTGTTTGGCGAAACTCAACTAGTAGTTTCTGAAAACGCTAACCGGAATAAAGACTTTTTTGATGTAGAAATGGACAAGCTAGATCAATGGGCTGATGATATGAAGCTTAGTTTGGATAAAGAAATAAAGGACTTAGATGCCGAAATCAAACTGAAAAAATCTGAAGCAAAAAGGATGCTGCAACTAGAAGCTAAAGTGAAAGCTCAAAGGCAGATTAAGGAATTGGAAAAAAAGAGAAGTGAAAAAAGAAGGCACCTATTTGAAGCGCAAGATCTCATTGACGAACGTAAAGAAAAGCTATTGGATGAAATAGAAGAGCGATTGAAGCAGGATGTACATTCAAATGAATTGTTTACCATAAAATGGAAAATGATATAAATGGATAATCAAGAACTGATCACCTTAGTAGATGAACTCCGCGACTTACCCAAAGAAACAGAATGGGCTGAGTTTAAATTGAGCACTATCAAGCCACAAGAAAGATTAGGTGAGTATATTTCTGGACTATCCAATGCAGCTTGCGTAAATAATCAAGCTTTCGGTTATTTGATTTTGGGAGTAGATGACATGGACCATTCTATTAAGGGAACAAGCTATAATTTCAAAAAGCGTAAACAAGGCAATGAGGAATTAGAGTTTTGGATAAGACGCTATCTCTCTCCTTCGATTCGCTTTGAATATTTTGAGTGTGATTATGATGGTACACTTAAAATTGAGATCTTTAGAATCCCTGCTGCGGTAGGTGAACCTACTAATTTTCAAGGAAAAGCAAGTATTCGGCTAGGCACTTCATTAACCCTACTAAGGGATTATCCGCTTTACGCGAAAAAAATATACAACTCTCAAGAAGATTGGTCTGCAAAAATTATTGAACGGGCTTCTATTGATGACTTAGATCCAAAAGCTATTCAATTAGCGAGGGAAAAATTTAAAGAAAAACAAGCAGGGAAGCCTTTTTATACTGAAATTGACGATTGGTCAAATGCCATATTCTTGGACCGGGCAAAGATTACCATAAATGGTAAAATAACCAATACTGCCATTATTCTCTTAGGTAAACCGGAATCAACCCATTTCATTTCTCCAAGTGTTGCTGAAATAACATGGAAATTAGATACTGACCAAAAGGCATATGAACATTTTGGCACTCCCTTATTCCTTTCCATTAATGACGTATTAAAACAAATACGCATTGTGAGACATAAATTTTTCCCAAGCAATCAGCTCATCGCCACAGAGGTTCTAAATTACGATGTGGAAGTAATTCTAGAAGCACTTAACAACTGTATTGCCCATCAAGACTATAGCTTCCATTCTCGTATTCTATTGACTGAAAAAGCCAATAAACTTATATTTGAAAATGCCGGCTCCTTTTTTGAAGGCAAGGCAGACGATTATTTATTAGGTGAAAAAACCCCTGAAAAATACCGCAATAAGTTTTTAGCGGAAGCCATGTTTAACCTCAATATGATTGATAGTATGGGGTATGGCATTCATAAAATGACCAAAAGTCAATATCAGCGCTATTTCCCTTTGCCGGATTATACCAAGTCTAGACGAGACCAAGTGGTATTGGAAATTTATGGGAATGCAATAGATGAAAACTTCTCAAAGCTGCTAATTGAACACAATGCTGAAATTAATCTTACTGAAGTAATCCTTTTGGATAAAGTTCAAAAGTCATTACCCATTACAGATGATGCAGCGAAGCTTTTGAAGAAAAAAGGATTCATCGAAGGAAGAAAACCCAATTACTTTATCTCTGCTCAAATTGCAGAAGCTACCAATCAAAAAGCAGAATATATTAAGAATCGAGGTTTTAAAGACGACCACTACAAAAAGTTGGTTCTCGATTTTATTGCTCAATACAAAGTTGCGAGTAAAGAAGATATTGATAAACTACTCTATGATATTTTGCCGGATGTTTTATCTGAACAAAAGAAAAAGAATAAAATTAGAAATCTATTGTATGCGATGAGCTCAAAGGATGAAACAATTAAAAATGAAGGAAGTAGAACAAAACCACAATGGACTTTAGTAAAGAATTAGATAAGCTTAGTAAAGAACTTAGTAAAGAATCAACAACAAAATATTGATAAACAACAACTTACACTTGTCTAAAATGAATTTCGTCGAAAACCATTAGAAAAACTTTAGACAAAAAAGACATAAATATGAGCAAAAAACAACTCCAAAAACTTGAACTTACCTGGATAGGAAAAGGTGAAGAACCCAAGCTCGAACCACGTATACTCATAGAAAACCCGGAGTACAGCTATGGCGACCCCAATAGCCCGAATATGCTCATCCACGGAGACAACCTCCTCGCCCTAAAGGCCCTGGAACAAGACTATGCCGGAAAAGTAAAGTGCATTTATATTGACCCACCCTACAATACAGGAAACGCCTTCGAACATTATGATGATGGAGTAGAACATTCGCTTTGGTTGAATTTGATGAAGCCAAGATTGGATATTTTGAGAAATCTTTTGAGTAATGATGGCTCAATATGGATAAGTATTGATGCAGATGAAAGCCACTATCTAAAAGTACTTTGTGATATGGTTTTTGGGCGACAAAATTTTATTGATGAAGTAATATGTAAGCAAAAACGCATATTCACCTATCAATCTTAAAAAAACACTTTCAAGAAGCCACGATACCATTTTGGTGTATGCGAAAAACTCTATTGGATTTGAACTAAACAAACTTCCAAGAAGCGAAAGAAGCTAATAAAAGATATAAAAACCCTGACAATGACCCAAGAGGTGTTTGGAAATCAAGTGATTTATCTGTTGGAAATCCCCGCAATTGAGAAGAATATATATGAGATAATAACACCTTCTGGCAGAAAGACTTTACCCCCAAAAGAAAGGTTATTCTTGGAGATTGTCAGAAGAGAGACTTAAATTTATTGCTGACAATAGAATTTGGGTTTGGTCCAGATGGCAAAAGTGTTCCTTCATAAAAGATTTTTATCAGAAGTTAAAGATGGTGTTACTCCAATGACTTTATGGATCTTATCAAGAAGTTGGGCATAATCAAGACGCAAAAAAAGAAGCCAAAGCATTTAACTCAAATAGCATTTTTGATACTCCTAAACCTGAGAAATTAATGGAACAGTATTATGTTAGCCTCCAACGAAGGCGACCTCGTCCTCGATTCTTTCTGGTTCAGGCACAGCAGCCGCAGTAGCAATGATGGGCGGTACACGTTGGATAGGTGTTGAATTGGGCGAACACGCCAAAACGCATTGTTATCCAAGATTAAAAAAAGCCGTAGTAGATGGCGAGCAAGGCGGCATCAGCAAAACCGTAAACTGGCAAGGCAGTGGCGGTTTTAAATTCTATGCCTTGCACCCAGTTTATTAAAGCAAGATAAGTATGGTAATTGGGTAATCAACCAGGAGTACAATGCCGATATGTTGGCAGCCGCAATGGCCAAACAAGAAGGCTTTAAGTACCCAGCCATGAAAGCGTCTACTGGAAACAAGGGCAAAGTAGTGAGCAAGTTTTATTTTTACGACGACCCAATTTCTAACAGTCGAGGCATTGGATAGCATTAAAGACGAGAAATGCAACCGGAGAGACCTTGCAGCATTTGTTGTAAAAGTTTCCAGGCACCTTGCAAAGGAAAATATTCTAACATCACCATCAAAAAAATACCTAATGTTATTGGGCAGATGTGAGTTCGGTAAAGAGGATTATAGTTTAAACATCATCAACCTTCCTAACGAAAAAAGATCCGAAGAGGAAAATGATGGCCCTGATTTTGAAGGTACAACAATAAGTGTGCAGGAAATGGCTGAAAATAATAATAAAAAGGGAAGCAAAAATAATCCTACCCTTTTTGACTAGCAACCATTTACTTTAATAAAATCATCCAAGAACTATATGAATACTATTGCCAATCAATAAAACAGCGTCTTTCTTTAAGAGAACCTCTTCAAGAGTCACTCGACATCATTGCCAATCTAACAGAAAAATTGGAACTCAGAAGGAAGTTAATTTAGAAACGGAACTGAAAAAGGTAAAAAACCATTTTCCTACCTGTACTGATTTTGAACGGGATTTTGTTTCATTGGCATTTTCTATAGCCACAGGTGTCCGGCAAAACAAGGTTAATGGGCGCAATGATTGCTTATTTATACCTCAAAAAGGGAATCAAAAACTTTTTTTTGTTTTGGCTCCAAACCTAACCATTTATGACAAATTAATCGAAGACTTCGGGAATCCTGGCTATTCTAAATATGTTTTCAATGGCCTATCAGAATTTGGCCACAACAGACCTGTAGTAATTACAGGAGACAATTATACAACAAGGTGGATTGTTTTCAGATTCAGAAATCCGTATCAATATTTTCAACATCGCCAAGTTCAATTCAGATAATAGAGGCACAAGACAAAGGGGGCGTTTCTTTAGCCCCGAAAATTAAAAGACTATCAGAATATTTAGGGCAATCATATTACAGGGAATATTTATCGGGATTGGAAGATTTAGTCATTCTGATGGACGAAGCACACCGTTACCATGCAGATGCTTCCAAAAATGCCATCAATGAACTAAAACCAATTTTGGGCATAGAATTGACTGCAACGCCCATTTGATGAAAAAGGTAGGCAGTTTAAAAATATAGTTTTTGAATATTCATTGGCACAAGCCCTTGCAGACGGCAAGTATGTAAAGAATCCCGCCATTGCCACTCGTAAGAATTTTAATAAAGGTTCACTGAGTGATAGAGAAGTAGAAATCATCAAATTAGAAGACGCCGTAAGTATTCATGAAGACACTAAAAATGAATTAAAAATATATGCTCAAAACAATGATTTAAGAATAGTAAAACCTTTCATATTAGTAGTATGTAAAAGACATAACACATTCAACAGAAATTTTTGAACTAATCAATTCAGATGAATTCTACGATGGGCAATACAAAAACAAGGTTCTGCAAATACCAGGATTCCTCTACAAAAGAAAGAAGAAGATATCGAAAAACAATTTATATCCCTCGAAAGTCCGGATAATGAAATAGAAATGGTTATCCATGTAAATATGCTTAAGGAAGGTTGGGATGTGACTAATCTATACGATTGTACCACTAAGAGCAGCTAATGCTTCCATCTTAGTTGAACAAACAATTGGAAGAGGTTTAAGACTGCCTTACGAAGGGAAGAGGACAGGAGATGATAAAGTTGACAAGTTAACGGTTGTCGCACATGAAAATTTCAACGCAGTGATTGAAGCAGCGCAGGATCCCAATTCAATTTTAAACAAGATGAGTTTTGTGGAAATCCCTGAAGAGGATTTAAAGACAAAAACAGTAGTTATTAAATGTCCTTCGGTTTTAGAAAGTGGTTTTAACAAGGAGCAGGAAAATATTGATGCTTTGGTTGATAAAGTTGAAAAACAAAACGCTCAAAATATTTTGGATGCCAAAAAAGCTATTATTAATGTCCTACCAGATTTTAATACTATACCTGAGGTTCGAAAAGTTGATGATTTAAACAAAGAGGACGTAAAAAGAAAAATAATTAAAAGGGTAGAACAAAACCTATCTAAAGGTCAACAAAATATCTTCAAGCAAGAGATTTTAAAAGAAGTTGAAGAAGTTTATGAAATTATAGTTGGGGAATTTAAGAAAAACATCATTGAAATACCTAGAATGGATTTAGTTCAAGGCGAAACAAGAGTAGAATTTGAATTTTTTGATTTGGATACTTCGAGTTTTAATTTTCAGGCCCTCGAACAAGAAATTATCCGTATGGGGCTGACAGATCGAAAAGTTGAAACAATAAAGGCAAAGTCCAGCGGGTCATATGGGAACCTTGTTAACCTATTAATTGCAGAATTAATTGATTATCCAGAAATTGACTATGATGAGAATGCGGATTTATTATATCACCTGACATCACAAGCTTATGAAGGCATCAAGGATAAAATTGATGCTATTGAAAAACTTCCTGAAGCAATTTTTCAATTCAAATCTGCAATTGCAAATAAAATTTACCTTCAAATGAAGGATCATTTTGTTTTACATTCAGCTGATTACCTTCCACCAAAGGTTCTTCCTTTTGTTCAAATAGAACCCTGGAGTTTTTCTGCACTTTTGAATGCAGGCTATAAAGATTACCGTGATATTGTTACTCCTACTAACACAATACCAAAGTATGTTTTCAGAGGATTCGAAAAGGCCTGCCATTTTGAATATAAATTTGATAGTAAGGCTGAACAAGATTTAGCCTTTGTATTAGAAAATGACCAAAAGGTTGAAAAATGGCTTCGACCAGCACCGAATCAATTTAGGATTTATTGGGACAATAATTCCAAACGCTACGAACCTGATTTTATAGTTGAAACAAACGATTCAATTTTTATGGTTGAAGTAAAGAGAGCAGACCAAACTGAAGAAGAAACAGTTTTAGCTAAAAAGGCGGCTGCAGAAAAGTACTGTGAGCATGCATCAAAATTTACGCTTTCTAATGAAGGAAAGCCATGGAAATATCTCATACTTCCACATAATGAGGTTAGCAGGACTGTTAGTTTGGATTATTTGGTGAGTAAGTTTGGGTAATTTAAGCATTACAATAAATTAAAGGGTGGGAAGGTAAAAAATAAATTCACCTTATATGCAAATTTAACCCCCTCACTTCCACTCCCCAACCTCAACCCGCTCCTCACAAAAACCATAATCCTCTTCTACATTGCTAGCCACAACCAAAAGTCGGTTTTTGCCGAATCGATCAATTAGTGATTTGTACCAGGCGATGCCTTCACGGTCAAGATTGGTGGTGGGTTCGTCAAGGAAAACGGAGGGGGTGTCGGAACAGAGCGCCAGGCCGAGTTTGAGTCTTTGTTTCATGCCGCTGGAGAAAAAGCGGATGGGTTTGTCGGCTGAGGATTCCAGATATAATAATTGGATAAGGTCTTCGGTAGTAAGGCCTTCTTTGAAGGATTTGAATTTGGCGTGGAAGGGGATGGCTTCTTCTAAGGTGAATTCTTCAAGGAGCTCCATGTAGGGAGCGGCCAGACTTAAATGCTGATAAACCAGATCTGGTTTGATGACTTTGTCCTGATGGGAAAAGGTGATTTTGCCTTTGGTAGGCGAAAGGTGGCCAATAAGGATCTTTAAGAAGGTGGATTTGCCGGAGCCGTTGGGCCCCAACAAAGCATAAGTACGACCGTTTTCAAATCGGTAGTTTACTTTTTTAAACACCCATTCATAACGGTACCGCTTCCCTATTTCATCCAACCGGATGTCCATGTGGGCGATTTCCGTTTAACTGGCGGAAGCCTTTCATCAATCCCCTGTTTCTGCTTGATTCTTTTACAAAATCCAGGATCTTGTTTCTTTCTTCCGTCTCTTCAATGTTTTCTTCAATATATCTCAATGCCTGGGTGGTATTGTATCCTTTTACAAACAGGATTCTGTAAACATCCTGAATGTTGTTGACCTGCTCCTGGCTGAATCCTCTGCGCTTCAATCCAAGTGAATTCACGCCTACATAACCCAGTGGATCCCTAGCAGCCTTTACGTAAGGTGGAACGTCTTTTCTAACCAAAGATCCACCTCCTACCATGGAGTGCTCACCAATTTTCACGAACTGGTGTACCGCAACCAAACCTCCTAAAACCACATGCTCACCAACGATGATGTGTCCTGCAAGGTTTACATTGTTGGCAAGGATGGAATTTTTTCCAACTACACAATCGTGCGCGACGTGTACATAAGCCATCAACAAACAGTTGTCCTCAATGCGGGTCTCATCTGCTGCTTTGGTTCCTCTGTTTAGTGTACAGTACTCCCTGATGGTTACATTGTTGCCAATCTCAAGGGTAGAATATTCGCCGGTAAATTTCAGATCCTGAGGGATAGCACCTACTACTGCTCCCGGAAAAATTCGGCAATTGTTACCGATTCTTACACCATCCATAATGGTTACGTGGGGGCCAATCCAGGTATTATCGCCTATTACGACATCCTTGCCGACGGTTACAAAGTTTTCTATAGTAACGTCCTTGCCAATTTTGGCTTCCGGATGGACGTTGCGAAGACCGTTGTATATCATTTTATTAGGTTCTTCTGATGATTTGGGCAGTCAATTCTGCCTCAGAAACAATTTTATTACCAACATACGCTGTTCCCTGCATGTGACAGATTCCTCTACGGATGGGACTTAATAACTCCATTTTCAAAATGAGCGTATCACCCGGAACAACTTTATTTTTAAACTTACAATTATCAATTTTTATAAAATAGGTATCCCAGTTTCCCGGATCCTCAACGGTTGACAAAGCCAAAATCCCGCCAGTTTGTGCAAGTGCTTCAATCTGTAAAACACCCGGCATTACTGGGTTTCCAGGAAAATGTCCCTGAAAGAACACCTCATTGAAGGTTAGGTTTTTGATACCTACTACGTGACTTTCTGTTATCTCAATAATCTTGTCTACCAAAAGAAATGGATAACGGTGAGGCAACCATTCTGCAACACGCATGGTGTCAAACACCGGCTCCTGATTGGGGTCGTACTTTGGTTTACCTCTCAACTTCCGCTGCTCCAGATAGTGCTTTTTCAACAACTTGGTAAACTCAATATTGATGGTATGCCCCGGTTTGGTAGCAACAATCTTACCCTTTATAGGTTTGCCCAACAAGGCCAAATCCCCAATTACATCCAATAGTTTGTGTCTTGCGGGCTCATTTTTAAACAACAACTCTGTGGTATTTAAAATACCTTCCTTCTCTACCCGGATGCTTGGCTTGTCCAACTTTTTGGCCAGAATATCCAATTCTTCCTGGGTCATACTTCTGTCTGCAATAACGATGGCATTGTTCAAATCGCCGCCTTTGATAAGGCCTTGATTGACCAGTAATTCCAATTCATGTAAAAATACAAAGGTCCGACAATTGGAAATATCGGTCTTGTATTCTTCCATGTCTTCCAATGAAGCATATTGCTGACCCAACACCTTAGAGTTAAAGTCAATCATGGTAGTCACCTGAAAATCATCGGCCGGAAGGGCCAACAATTCAGTACCCGCTACTTCATCTTTATAGGAAATAGGTTCTGTAACCTCAAAGTATTCCCTTTCTTCACCTTGATCTTCTTTTCCGGCCTCTTCAATCGCATTTACAAAGGCTTTGGCACTCCCGTCCATGATTGGAACTTCGGGTCCGTCGATTTCTACCAAAAGGTTATCGATACCCAATCCCATTAAGGCACTTAGCATATGTTCGACCGTACTCACCTGGGCATCACCATTTTTGATGGTGGTACCGCGGTTGGTTGAAACAACTCTGGAAACGTCAGCAGGAATAACCGGTTTGTCATCCAAATCCACACGTTGGAATTTGATACCGGAATTTACGGAAGCTGGCTTGAAGGTAATGTTCACCTGCTTACCGGTGTGCAAACCGATACCGCCAAGTGATACTTCTTTTTTAATAGTGTGCTGATTATCGCTCATTCAGCAGGTTAAATTTTCTGCAAAAATAGATTTTGAAATAGGATTTTTATAAATACCAGCCAATTAATCCTAAAATTGGCTACTTAAGTAGCTAATCAGAGGATCCTTTCAAAGCGTTTAATTCCTTTTCTAAAAGGCCTAATTTTTTATAAATATCAGGCAGCTTCTTAAATACTGCATAGCTTTTGATGTAATCCGTATAGGGTATGGCAGGGCTGCCAAACAAAGCTTGCCCTTCTTTTGAAACAGACTGAGCCAGGCCACTTTGAGCCTGAATTTTGGTTCCATCGGCAATTTCAAGATGACCGGCAAAACCGACCTGACCACCAATCATGCAGTTCTTACCAATCTTGGTACTTCCTGCAATTCCCGCCTGTGCCGCTATCACCGTATTCTCTCCAACTTGCACATTGTGGGCTATTTGCACCAGGTTATCAATCTTAACGCCTTTTCTTATAAAGGTGCTGCCCATGGTAGCACGATCTATGGTAACGGAAGACCCGACATCTACCGAATCTTCAATAATTACATTTCCAATCTGTGATACTTTTTTAAAAGTTCCATCTGCCTGGGGAGCAAATCCAAATCCATCTGCACCAATTACGGTATTGGCATGAATGGTACAATTGGCACCGATTCTGCATTCGTGGTAAATCTTCACGCCTGGATGCAAAACTGAATTTTCACCAATGTGTGCTCTTTCTCCTACATACACTTGCCCGTGAATTTGACAATTGGCATCGATGATGGCTCCTTCTGCAATAACTGTATATGGTCCGACGTAAACATTTTCAGCCAAAACAGCATTGGGATGCACAAATGCCAGGTCGGAAATCCCTACCCTCTGGGTATTGACCTGAGCTCCAAATTTGTCCAATAAAAATGCAATAGAATTGTAAACGTCGTCTACGCGAATAAGGGTAGCTGAAACTTCCTGAGTAGGTTGGAAGTCTTTACCTACCAGGACAACTGAGGCAGTGGTTGTGTACAGATAAGCCTCATATTTCGGGTTTGCCAAAAAAGTGATGGTACCCTCGCCACCCTCTTCAATTTTGGAAGGGCGACTGATCAACACCTCTGGATCTCCCTCCACTGTGCCGTTTAAAATAGTACTTAGATCGCGCGCTGTTATTTGCATTTTGCAAAGGTAGTTAAAAGGTGGAGATTGACAGATAGACTGTTACTATTTTAAGACTAATTGTAGTTTCAAAAGGATAAATTGAATTTTAACCGCTACCTAATCTGCAATTTAAAAAGCCAAATGTACTTTTGCCTCATGAGTAAAATTACCATTGCCCTTTCTGAGCATCCGGGTTACAATAGCTATTGGGATTTTATAAGTCCTTTTTTAAAAGATTTTTCTTTTGAAAAAAAGCATTTTTCTGTTTCGCCTAACTTTCAGGGACTCAGTCAGCTTCTTATAAAAAATGAAGCAGATGCCTTTCTTTTTCCGCTTGAAATGATACCCATTCAAAAGCAGGAAAATCTGGTGGTGACGGCACTTTTAAAAAGATTTCAACCTGGCTGGACACTTCTGGTCCATCAGGATTTTCACGATGCCGGAAAAATTTTGCAGGTTCCGGCCGGAGGGACCATTATGTGTACCAGTCCAATCATTTCTGAATGGTTGATGAGCATTCGTTCGGATATAACTTATAAGGTAGTACCTGATCCGATTTTCTTTTTCACGGGAGCAATGCTGGATAAATCTAAAGCCTGGGTTTTACCTTCTCATTTGGTAGAAGCTAATCAGGAGGATTTAAAATATTGGTTGCAAAGAGAAATACTGCCGGATGAATTACCCGGATTTCCCGGTCAAGGCGCACTGGCGGTTGTCTGTCGCAAGGAAGATATCTTTATAAGAAGAAAATTCAACAGCCTTCATGATAGATCATTGGTTCCGGTCTGCAATGTAGAACGCAGTATTTTAAAAGATATAGCACTTCCAGAAAAGAAAGCCCTGCTTGCATATTGTAAACACGAGGAAGCCAAACCTTTTGAATTATTTTTAAAAATAAAATCAGAGGGAATGGGTGTGGAGACAAAACATATTAGCTCAGCGACGCATTTGAATTTGGTGAAGGAAGCGGGGAGGGACGCTTAGCTCGTTTGCTCGTGGCTCGTGGGCTTGTGGGCTCGTGGGCTCGTTTGCTCGGGGGATCGTTTGCTCGATTCATGACACTATGCCAACAGCTAACGGCCAATGGCCAATAGCCAATGGCCAACAGCCATCAGCTTTTTTTAAAAAAATGACAAAAAGAAAAACCGCAAACCGAATACCCCAAACCGCTTTACCGCGCCTCTTTTTGTCAAAAAATGATTATAGTCACTAGAAATCTGAAGATCTATGTGACATTGTTTTTAATTTTCCTATTATTATTGTGCCTTCGGAATAAGATTGTAGTTTCGACACTTATACCTAAATCATCAGAATGACCTCTAACGAAAGTTATCAGGATATAATACCACCGGTTGATAGAGCCTTGATCGAATCTGAGTTGACAGAAGAAAGATTTGTAAAAGTGACCAACAAAGGGGGGAACAAGATTTACATTATCAATCATTTCAATGCGCCCAATACCATGCTTGAGATTGGACGCTTGCGTGAATTGGCTTTTAGATTTGCAGGGGGCGGTACAGGATTGGAAGTAGACATCGACGAAGCAGACACCGATGAGAACCATTATTATGAGCAATTGATTGTCTACAATGCGGAAGACAGGGAAATCGTAGGTGGTTATCGTTATATCACCGGAGAAAGGGCCCGGGATCCTAAAACCGGCGAGTATTATTTATCTACCGAGCATTATTTCGAGTTTTCTGAGGAAATGAAAAACGATTACCTACCCTACTCTATCGAGTTGGGACGATCATGGGTTCAGCCGGATTATCAACCAGCCATCAATATGAAAAAAGGAATTTTCTCCTTGATGAATATTTGGGATGGCCTGGGTTGTTTGACACTTTTGTATCCTGAGATTAAATATTTCTTTGGAAAGGTGACCATGTACACCCATTACAATTCAGAAGCAAGGGACCTTTTGCTTTCTTTCATGGATCATTATTTCCCGGCACGCTATGATTTATGTGCACCCAAACCAAGACTAAGAACCACTTTTGACACTTCCGTTTTCAAAGAGCACTTCACAGAACCTTTACCTTACAAAGAAGGATACAAATTGCTCAACAAACTGATCAAGGAACGTGGAGAATTCATTCCACCCTTATTCAGCATCTATATGAGCCTCTCTGAAACCATGATCACCTTCGGCACCGCACGAAATCCCGACTTCGGAGACGTAGAAGAAACCGGAATCCTGGTAACGATTGCAGATATTCTGCCGGAGGTTATTGACAGGCATATTAAGTACTGATCTCGTTTGCTCGTGGCTCGGGGGCTCGTTTGCTCGTTTGCTAGACACTAGATGCTTGTTACTGGACCTCGTCACTCGAAATTCCTCACTCGTCATTTGAAAAGCTTCTGCTTCGCATAAGTTCTGTCCTGGCTCAAATCATTCGTTCTCCGTGTAGCACAAGGCATGCCCTAAGCCTGCAGGTCGGTTTGACCAGCATAAGTTTTCCGCCAACAGCCAACAGCCAACGGCCAATAGCCAATAGCCAAAAACCTTCCCGACCCCATCGGGGTCAATTATCCCAACTCAAACTGCAACTAAGAGTCTAACTGACCCTGTAGGGGTCATATATGAATACAATGCTTGGAAGTTGGATGCTATTACTAGAGGAAATCTTAAATTCGTCACTCCACACTCGTCACTCGTCATTTGAAAACCTTTCTGCTTCGCACAACTTCTTACATGGCCCATTCCCCAAACAAACGTCTATGGTAAGTCTCTCGGAGAGGACCCGTCGAATCCAGCAGAGTGATTTGTTACTAAAAACGTAATTGTTTGAAAATCAATTACATTTGCGTTTCAATTCCTAATATTTTTGGTTCACGCAACGGCCGCTAAGGTTAAGCGCAACGACCGCAACTCAAAAAGTTTATTGGATTTAACCTTTCATTCTATTAACCTAATCACATTCCCCTTGCAGATCGGCTTGCTCGAAACAAGTATCCACCAATAGCCAACGGCCAACAGCCAATAGCCAACAGCTAATCATTCTTCTCCTTCGAAAAGCCATACCTAATCTGTCCCCAAAAGGATTGGGGGAACTTGGCTATGCCGGGGAAGCCCAGCTTTATGTCACGGCCGTTGAATGGAATATAATCTGTTTTCCAAATGTAGTCCCAAATGGCAAGGGTGATTCCGAAATTAACACCATAGGGTTTATCTTTTGGAAGCTCGTAGGCATGATGCCAAATATGCATTTCCGGACTATTGAAAATATACTTCATTACCGGACCGATGATCAAGGCACCAAGCAATGTAGAAGCCAAAACGATAACCAACATCGCCAAAGCTGAAGGATCCTGAACAAGGTTTGTATCAAAACTTCCCGTAGCCAGAATTATACCTATCAATCCACCCAAAACAGCTCCTTTGACATAACCTGGAACGGTAATATTGGAGTGATTGAAATGCCCTACAGCTAAGGTAAAAATGTGAATGATGAAGAAATCATATAAACCTATTCCTAAAAGGGCCAAAGGAATATATTCGACACTTCTATAGACTACTGTTTCCATCCAGTGGTATCTCAGGTGGGCAGCGAAACCCATCTCTTCTACTGAATGATGGACCTTATGGAATTCCCAAAGGGTTTCAGAACGGTGCAGCAATCGGTGTACCCACCATTGAACGAAATCACGAACTACAAATCCTACCAGCAAGATTACCCAAGTGGGTTGTGCATTTAAAGGATTGCTTGCTTGGAGGTCAAAGCCTGTCAACCACTCTATTCCATTGTTGAAAAAATTGACTACCACATCGCTAGCAGCATTGTAGATAATCAAAGAAAAAAGGAAGAAGTTGAAAAACATGTAAAATGCATCCAACCAAAAGTCTTTCCTAAACTTGGATTGACCCTTTCTCCAGGGAGAAAGTAGTTCAAGGCCGAAGAAAAACAATGAAACAAGGATTAGCCAGTAGAAATAATTTTTCCAACCCGGATGGGTAATTTCATTCCACAAATAACTGGCGTAACCCGAATATGCATTTTTAATTATCTCCCAAATTTCCATGTATCAGGATTTATATTTTTTCAATTTGATTGGCTGGCAACCACCCTTCTTCTCCATTCACCAATTTCACCTTGTACCAATCGCCAATTTTATCTTCCAGGTATAATTTTGTTCCACCAAAGACATCCAAAGCCTTTTTACTATTTGCTTCTGGTGCTTCTTTCAATTCTGTTTGTTGTTCCATTACTACTGCCATTCCGGAATCCGCTATACTTTTCCACCGGCTCAATCCTCCAAAAATGGAGATGAACCCCAGGGAAAGACACACTGCACTAATCCATTGCCGCTTTGTTGTAGACCAATTCAATTTGCCTTTGACATCCAAAAAATAAAGCATAAAGCCTGTCCATAAAAACACCAAAGCCAAAATCATCCATACAACAACAGAGAACAAATCACGGATATTCCTGCTCCATTGAGCCAGGAAAAATGGAGGGATTTCTTCGATTTCTTCTTGTTGAGCATCCTTCACCAAAGCAATGTTTTGGAGCGTTTCCTTATTGTAAGGTTTCAACAATAAAGCTCTTTCATAATTCAGGCGTGCCCTGGCCATATCGCCCAACCTGTAATATGCATTGCCTAAATTGTAATAAAGCCCAAAGCTTCCACCCTCTTCTTTTTTCAAAGCCTCCAAAACCTCAACTGATTCCTGGTAAGATCTTTCAGAAAACAACTGACTTGCTTTCTCAAAATCATTTTGGCCGGAAACCTTTATACCGGAAAAAATCAATACAACGAAAAGGACTAAAAACCTGTCCATACCTCTCATTTTTCGAGTGACAAAATTAAGATGAGCAAAATTAAGATTCTGTGGGGAGAATCACAGAAGAAAGGTTGGCCATTGGCCATTTGCTGTTGGCCATTGGCTGTTGGCGGAAATGTAAGGATAGGGCATGCCCTGTCCTACACGGAGAACGAATGAAAAGGAAAAAGTAATGCAAGGTGCGAAGTAGACAGCTTTCAAATGCGGAATAAAAATATGCGACCCCTCAGGGGTCGTTGGTTCCTTTTCTCCGCGTCATTTTGCTACGGAGATGAGACCCCTACGGGTCATAAAGAGTTCCAAGACCCGACGAAGGGTCTCATCTCCGTAGCCCAGGAAGTGATTCCAGTCGCGACCCGGAGGGTCGAATATTATTTTACACAGACCAGGTAATAAAAAAAGCCTTTTGTAAATAGTTGGGAAGTTCTCAAAATACGAGCATAATAAAATGGGAGGGAGGTACTTGATTTGATCTTTTTGGAATTTACTGTTTACGAGGCATTCGATGGACTAAGTAATCAACATCCAATTACCGGAATCGAGCAAACAAGCCCTTCCCCTAACGATCTATCCTGCTCAAGGCAAGCAGATTCCGGCTCGGAGGCCGGAATGACGCGATTGGCTGTTGGCTGTTGGCTATTGGCCGTTGGCTATTTTCTATAATATCCAGTATTCAGCAAACGAACTGAAGGCCAATAGCCAATGGCCAACGGCTAACGGCCAGATCTTCCCAAATTGAAATTCCTGAAATTATAGGTGAAGGAGAGCATCACAAATTGCCTTAAGGCATTGGTTTGCCTGTCTTCGATATAGGTTTCAGTGATGTTTCGGCTGATGCTTTGGTTTTGATTGAGGAGGTCGTTTACGGCAAGGCTGATTTCACCTCTTTCGTTTTTAAACACTTTTTTACCTATTGCCAATCCCCACAACCAGATGTTTTGATTGAGGTCGCCACTAAGGCCGGAGAAATTTGAATTGGTCAGGTCCGTTCTAAATACGAATCCGTCGAAGATGATCCAATTGAATTTCAGGCTGGAATTGAGTTGAAGGTAATCATTGTCTGACCGGGTTGAAATGGTATTCACCACAGTGTTGTAAGACGGTCTGAATCCAATATTGAAATCTATATTTTCGCTAATGTTGCTTACAAGGGAAACTCCACCCGAATACGTATTGGTGTTGGCAAAATTCACCAAATCATCAACCAAACCTGGTCTCCTTGAGAAGCTGTAGGCACCGTCAAAGCTGAGGTTACATTTTATAAAAGAAAGTGGAAAACCATAAGAAATAAAAGAACGGAACTCACGGTAACCATCCAGATTGACAGGCCTGCTCAATTGAGCTCCTCTTTGCAAATCAAATGCGGCAATTTCCGGATTGTCACTCTCAGCAGTGTATATGGCATTTGCAATAAAATCATTGGTCATGGAGCCCGATAAATATGCAAAAAAGGTGGATGCTTTGTCCACATTTGAGTGACTATAACGCATAAACACCCTATGCTGAACTGCCTGAGAAAGATTTGGATTACCAATGGTCAGCTGCAAAGGATTGGTGTTGTTCAAAACATTTTGCAATTGACTCACAGATGGTAAATCTGTGTTGCTTCGATAAAAAACTCGAATACCTTTTTCTTTTGAAATATTGTATCTCAACATTGCAAAAGGAAGGACATTGAAAAAAGTCTGGTTGAAAGCTCCCTGATTCGGAAAAGTTTGCTCGCCATCCAAAGTTGCAAACTGGGCATTCAAACGGGCCATTACAAACAAGTCCTTGCTTTTTGTCCATCTGTATCCAACGCCTCCTTCATGGGTGATGTAATCATTGGAATACACATTGGATAAATCTTCATTCAAAAGGGAATAGTCCTGGCTGGCCGCTACAAAATCGAAGGTCTCCTTATCGGAAGATTCCTGTTTGATACTGGCTTTATAATTCAGAAGTAGCTGATTTTTTTCGTTGATGGGTTCGGTATATTCCAGATTTCCCGAAATATTCCAGGAGTTTTCATCTAAAGTTGATCGCTGTCTGATGTCTTCATTCTCTCCAGAGTCCAAATAGTTATTCAAGGAAGTTAGCCGATTGTTACCATTTTGGGGATTGAAGCCGGTAGTTACATCTACCGAAAAGGTTCTTCCTTCTTTTTTCAACTTATGTCTCCAAAGCAAACTATTGGAAAACGAAAGTGCAGATAAATCTGAGTTGAACAGGTTTTGGGTCGTACTGAGCAAGTTGCTGTCTTCTTCAAACATACCTGCAGTTGAACTCATTCCATCATTCGCCTGATAGGTTAGCCTGGGACGAATATTTAAAGAATTCATACTGTCCAGCTTGATGTCCAGACGAGCATTTAATTTATGATTGGTATTGGTAGAATTTGTTCTTGAACTTTCTGAATAGGTTTGGTTGATGGATTCGCCGGAAATGAAATCTCTGAAAATATCAGACTCATTGTTGTTTTCAGAATTATTAAAAAAGTAGCTGGCGGTTACATCCGTACTTTTGCCCCACTTGTCGGTATAGTTTATTCCCAGAGCATGGGTTGTCGAGATTCCGCCTTGAGCATCTACCGTAAAATCAGAATTCCCACCTCTCCAGGATCTACCTCTGCCTCTTCTCCCTGAACTTCCGGTTACGCCTAAAATGTCGTCGGTTGAGAAGTTTTGGATATTGATATTATTAGAAAGACCGATGATGGAAATACGACTGTCATTTTTAAAAAGGTTCATGTTTCCACCAGCCTGATACTTGTCCTCATACCCATAACCTGCATAGAATTTTCCAAACTGGCCTTCTCTTTTATCCTTTTTGGTTACAATATTGATGGTCTTTGTTGTATTGCCATCATTAAATCCGGTAAACTGGGACTGTTCGGATTGGGCGTCGAAAATCTGAATTTTCTCTATGACTTCTGCCGGAAGGGCTTTTAGTGCAGTATTGGCATCTTCACCAAAGAATGGTTTTCCATCCACCAGGACCTTTCCTACATTTTCTCCTTGTGCTTTTAAGGTTCCATTTTCGTTGGAAACAGTGGGAATTTTATTGATTAAATCGCCTGCATCGGCATCATTCATCACCTTGAAGGCACTGGCATTGAATTGAGTGGTATCGTCTTTTTGGGTAGCAAGCGGAAGCTTGGCTTTCACATCTGCACCTTCCAAATCAATGGCTCCCTGACTTAGAGTGATTGGTTCCAATTGGATATTCTGATTAGAAAAAGTCAGTTCCTTTTGAACGGTTTCAAATCCCAGAAAGGCTATTTTTAATTGATAGTTTCCTTTTGGAATACCTTTTAAAAGAAACTGACCTTTTCCGTCAGTGACGGTTGCAGTGAGTTGTTCTCCGTCATTTTGGAGCAATTCTACAGTTGCTCCCGGAAGTGGTAGATTTTCCTGGTCGTTTACACTACCGGATACATTAAAATTTTGGGCGGCCATTACATTTGTAAAAAAGACCAACAACCAAAAACAGCATTGTTTGAACATCAACTTTATTGTTTAAACCGGTAGCTTACCAGTAATTATCCTTTTGCCTTTTCGGCCTGTTTATTTTGCCTGAATCTTTCGCGCAATTTATCTCTTCTCACAACCACCCATTGCTCATACTGAATATCCGTAAGATTGCTTTTGATGTTGTCTTCGTGTTCTTCTTTTAAATCGTCAAGCATTCCTTTGATCTTGGATCGATCTACACTTTCATCATGACGAATGGCATGTGATTTTTGAGCGAAGTCGAGATTTATTTCCTGAATTTTTGCCAATTGGGTTTCTGACAAATCGAGGTTTTCCTTCATCATCTCAGTTCGCATAGCAGCCCACTCTTCAGGAGATCTCTCTTTTGCCTGTTTTTGAGCAAAAGCTGATGTTGAAATCAGTGATAAAACCAATAGTGAAAACAAAGTGGTAAATCCTTTCATAATGTCTTTTTTAAATTGGACTGTATTTTAGAATTTTTGTTTAAATGGGGAGGTAAAAATATCCATTTTTAACTTTTCCTTTTATAAATTTTAATCATAAAAAAAGGGAACCCGACTAGTCGAATTCCCTCTCAAATTTGGTAAATCGTAATTTTTATCCACCATTTCTAGGACCTCTTGGGCCTCTGGGTCCACGTGGACCTCTGATGGTATCTCTTCCAGGTCCGCGCATGGTATCACGAGGAGGACGAACAATCGTCGTATCTCTAACATGGCGGAAAGTATCTCTAACTGTATGAGTGGAGTCTCTGGTTATACGTGGTCTTTTGCAAACTTTCACAAACTCACCGTCCAGATTGAAAAGAACAACCAGTCCATTTCCAAACGCTACTGCATATCCTCTATCGCGATTGGCAATTACAGATACAACTCTCAAGTCTGAATAGTTGGCTGCAATGTATCTTCTGATAGCAGCAGGAAGGTTTGAAGGTCTGATTTCAGTTCCTCTCAAACAAGGGAATCTGCGATCAAATGCAGCATCGTCTCCATAAACATCTGCTTCACCAGGAGCACCACCGCCAGTTGCAAAAATATCTTCTGTGGTTGTTGGGTTAACAATGTCCTTTTCACAGGAAATCACAAAAGCAGCAATAACGATGCTAAAAAGGATTAAAATTTTGTTTTTCATAAAACATTCATTGTTGATGGTTAAAAACTCATTTTGTAAATGAGAGGTAGCGCTACCTTTGCATTTATTTTCACTTTCTTAGGTAATCAGTTTTTAAAAAGGGTTGCATTCTTATTATTATTTTTTTTTAAAAATGATAATAAATACCTCCGCTGAGCCCAAGAGAAGTTAGTTGTGTCTGGATTCTTGGGTCTTTGCCTTTGTCTACGAGGGTTCCAAAGATTATAGGTTCGACATTGAAAGAAAGTGAACTAGCGAGTTGGTATGAGATTTCTGCAGATACTACATAATCAAGCGAGAGTTTCCTTAGGTCAGATGGCTCGAAAGTCGGATTGGCCAAACGTCTTGAAACCATAAACCTGCGGTTTAAACTCTCCAACCTTTCGAGTGACAACTCATCTTTTAAAAGCAAGTTAGCCATCACGCCTCCCTTCAAACCGAAAGTAAATCTGTCAATTGGATATACCACACCCAATGAAAGAGGCATGCTTAAATAAGAAGTCAACTCTTTAACCTGTTGATTGAATGCCAGGATTTCATTTTCCGGCAGAGGCCTTATTACATCATTATCACTTGCCCTGACTGTAACTTCGTAAGTTCCTGAAGATGTTGGCAATGCATACCTGAAATCAGTCAAACTGGAATCCCTACCGGGCCAGGGAGCAGGATTATTCCGAAGCCTTTCGCTGTAGTTTATGGATGTAATGTGATTTATCAGAATTTGAGTTTCCCGGTAAGCCAGTCCGGTTTCCACAACAATGTTTTGTGTAGGTCGCCATTGTAATTTTGCACCTGCCAGGTAAGTACTTCCTGATTCCTGGCGCATCTGAATGGAAAAAGCACGGTTAATCGGCCTGATAAGTGATTCAGCTTCTAAATCCACACTGGTATTTGCCTTTCCTACCCAGGCGCCTAATGCAAAAGTACCCTTTGCTTTCAGTGGTTCTTTTGAAACCAGATTCGCATGAACCTGAGTATTTTCAAAAGAAAAAACAGTCATCGGATTTTGAAGGGTAACAGGCAAAGGGGGTAGTTGTGTTAATGCTGTTTGTTGTAAAAATTCAGGTTTTAAATAATCCCCGGCAACCTTTTCTTTCCGGAATTCATTTTGAGGAGCCTGGTCTGCGTTTGTCAATTCAGTACTTTCATCAAAGGCATTTTCCGCAGGTATTCTTGCAGGGAATTTGCCATTCTCAGAAGCGTTTGAATTTTTTTCAGATTGGGAACCATCAAAATTGGGTTTGGATATTTCGTCCGATTTACCAGTTTCCGATCCTGAAAATTCAGAACCGGTGCTCCTGAGAGCTAGTGAATTTTGTGCTTGAGAACGTCGGATCGAATTTTCATTTGGCTCCGGCTTGGTTAGGGCTAACCGGGGATTTGTACCAGCAATATTAAAGCTATCTTTTATTTCTTCCAGGCTGTTTTGAGTCTCAAGTTTTGTTTCTTTTTTATAAAAAGCAGTTTCAGTTTCAAACTTCTCTTCGAGTTTTTGAATTTTATTTTCAAAATAAAAATGTTGACTTACAAATAAGGCCAACACCAAACCACCGGCAAGAATCCACCACCAAAATACAGGAACCGGCTTTTTACCATTCTCTTTATCGAGATCGGATTCAATTTTGCCCCATAAGTCAGATGAAGGTACGCCTTCTGCTCCTTCGAAGGTATTTCGAAGAAAATCGTCAAGGTTATCCTTATTTTTAAAATCGTCCATTTGTATTTTAAGAAAGGCTATTGGCAATCATTTCTTTCAATGCCGATTTAGCCCTGTTTAATTGTGATTTGGATGTACCTTCTGAGATTCCTAATAAATTACTAATCTCTTTATGATTGTATCCTTCCAGAATGTATAAATTCAAAACTGTTCGGAAGCCTGTTGGCAATTGTTGCATCATTTTTAAAACCATATCGAGTCTTTCCTCAAAATGCAATTGGGTTTCTGATTCATGCATCTGTTTCCATTCAAATTCCTCCACATCACCCAACTGTAGTCGTTTCTTTTTTTTCAAATAATACAAAGCCACATTGACCACAACTTTTCGCATCCAACCTTCAAAACTTCCTTGTCCCTGATACTGATGGAGGTCTCTGAAAATTTTTACGAAACCTTCCTGTAGCATATCTTCGGCATCTTCCCTACAATCAGCATAGCGCAAACAAACCATGAACATTTTGCCTTTAAAATGCTCATAGAATCGTCTTTGGGCGAGCCGGTCTCCTTTGATACAACTCTCCAATAGCGCTTCAATGGAATTTGCCATAGATACAAGGTAGCTATTGATGTAGGTAACTTAAAACATCAAAGGGTTGCATGAAAAAATTCTTTTTTTTAAAATAGTACAAGTATCTGATTTCAAAGACCCTAAGCTTGTAATATTTGTATATTTGTAATCCTGTGCCCGGATCACCTTACTGAAAAATCACACCATGAAGTATATTTTACCTCTACTCTTCTTTTTTTGCTCTTTTTCCAACAACACACAAGCCCAACAACACTCCATAGCAAGAGAATGGAATGAGATTTTGTTGGAATCTATTAGAAATGATTTTGCGAGACCAACTGTACATGCACGAAATCTATTTCATATTGGCATCGCTATGTACGATTCCTGGGCAGCTTACGATACCATTGCCCAACCTTTTTTGCTGGGTAAAACAGTAGGGAATTACACCTGTGTATTCAACGGTGTACCCAGACCTGCTGATGTTGAAGCAGCAAGAGAAGAAGCAATTAGTTATGCTGTTTATCGCGTTTTAAAACATCGATTCAGATTTTCTCCGGGAGCCAGTATGCTTTCAAGTTTATACGACCAGGAAATGGCTGATCTGGGTTATGATATCAATTTTACGAATACAGATTATGCTACAGGAAATCCGGCAGCCCTTGGAAATTATCTGGCTGACCAGATCATTTCCTTTGGATTGCAAGATGGTTCGAACGAACAGGGAAGTTATCGCAACAGGTTTTACTCACCGGTAAATCCACCTTTGGTAACAGACCTTCCTGGAAATCCAGGCTTGATTAATCAAAACCGTTGGCAACCACTTACTTTGGATGTTTTTGTAGATCAAAGTGGCAATGTAATTCCATTCAACACGCCCGAATTTTTGAGCCCCGAATGGGGGGAAGTGGTACCTTTTTCTTTAAAAGAGGCAGATAAAACAGTCTATAACCGTGGCGGCCATGATTATTATGTTTTTCATGACCCGGGCTTACCTCCTCAGATGGACAATGTAAATGGTGGCGCAGAATCTGATTTATACATTTGGGCTTTCAGCCTTGTTAGCGTTTGGCAATCGCACCTGGATGCAACTGATACCACCATGTGGGATATTTCTCCAGCTTCGATAGGTAACAATCCTGACCTGCCAAACAGCTTTGCAGAATATGAGCAATTTTACAAACTGATTGAAGGCGGCGACCAAAGTAGAGGTTGGGATGTAAACCCCACAACCGGAGAGCCTTATGAACCTCAGATGGTGCCACGCGGAGATTATGCCAGGGTTTTGGCAGAATTTTGGGCCGACGGACCAGATTCTGAGACGCCTCCAGGTCACTGGTTCACCCTATTGAATTATGTACACGACCATCCTCAATTTGAAAGAAGATACCGGGGACAAGGCCCGATAATCAATGATTTGGAGTGGGATGTAAAAGCTTACATCATGCTGGGTGGTTGTATGCACGATGTCGCCATTGCTGCCTGGGGTGTAAAAGGATGGTATGATTACATCCGACCAATTTCTGCCATCAGAGGAATGGCTGAAAAGGGTCAATCCAGCGATCCCAATCTTCCTAACTTCAATATGGGTGGCATCAAACTCATCCCTGGCTATATAGAACAAGTACAGCCTGGAGATCCACTAGCCGGTGCTGGCAATGAGCATGTCAATAAAATTAAACTCTATACCTGGCGAGGTCATGATTATATCCAAAATACTGCTACAGATGAAGCAGGCGTAGGTTGGATACTTGCAGAAAACTGGTGGCCTTATCAAAGACCATCTTTTGTGACTCCTCCTTTTGCGGGATACGTTTCTGGCCATTCAACTTATTCAAGAGCGGCTGCCGATTTGTTGACGGAATTGACTGGTAGTAATTATTTTCCCGGAGGAATGGGAGAATTTCATGCCGGGAAAAATGAATTTTTGGTTTTCGAAGATGGTCCAAGCCAGGATTTAACTTTGCAATGGGCAACCTATCAAGATGCATCAGACCAATGTAGTTTGAGCAGAATTTGGGGAGGAATCCATCCTCCTTTGGATGATATCCCGGGAAGAAAAATGGGAATGGAAATCGCCATCGATGCCTTTGAAGAAGCAGAAAAATTGTTTTTCAAAGATGAAGATCAGGATGGAGTTTACAATTATGCTGATTGTGATGACAATAACGACGCGATTTATCCTGGAGCAATTGAAATTTGTGACGGCCTGGACAACAACTGCGATGGAAATGTAGATGAAGGTTTAACAGTTTATACTTATTACGCCGATTTTGACGGAGATGGATTTGGCGATGCTTTGGCTTCTTTTGACACTTGTATTGCGACCCCTCCTACAGGTTTTGTAAGAAACAATGAAGATTGTAATGACCAATTGAATACCATCAATCCAAACGTATCTGAAGTATGTGATGGCATTGACAATGATTGTAATGGCATGGTAGACGATGGCCTAACGGTTTACACTTATTATAAAGATGAAGACGGAGATGCATTTGGAGATGCTGCTCAGGCATTGGATACCTGCCTTTCATCTCCACCAGCCGGATATGTAAGCAATGCCATGGATTGTAATGATCTGGATGGCGGTGTAAATCCTGATGGCGCAGAAGTTTGCGATGGAATCGATAATGATTGCAACGGAATGATCGATGATGGACTAACAGTTTATACTTATTATCTGGATGCTGATCAGGATGGTTACGGAGATGCAAATGCTCCTTTGGATACTTGTCTTAGCAGCCCATTGGCTGGTTATGTAGCCAATCAATTAGATTGTAATGATAACAGCCTGGAAATCAACCCTGATGGAACAGAAATCTGCGATGGAATTGATAATGATTGTAATGGATTGGCAGACGATGGCTTAGAAACCTTTACTTATTACCCCGACAATGACAACGACGGATTCGGGAATGGCGATTTTCCTATGGATACCTGTTTAACCATGGCTCCTGTTGGTTATGTAAATCGCGAGGGTGACTGTAATGATGAAGACAATACAATCAATCCGGATGTGCTGGATATTGCAGACAATGGAATTGATGAAGATTGCAATGGAACGGATTATTTCGAGGCAACCAAATTATTCCCAAATCCATTTAAAGATCAATTAACCCTTCATTTTAGAGCAGATAGGATGGTAAAGGTTCAACTGATTGCTGCGGATGCGAGGTTGGTATTTGAAGCGACTACGCGTTTTCCAGACAACAGCTTTGTAATTGACACCAGGAATATTCGTCCCGGAATTTATACCGTTACCATTACAGAAACAGACAATTCTTACTTGTTAATGGAGAAGGTGCTTAAGATTTAATAAGCACCATTGTATCTTCTTAGGAACCATTCGGCAGTTAGCAATACCAGCAACAAGAAGAAAATCCATTTGAGATTAATAACTGAACGGGTTTTGGAAGTGGAATACAGCACCGGTTTTACCGTGCCTTTCGCTTCCAAAATTCCGGGAAGTTCCCCCATCGAAGAGGGCAAAAGCATACTTCCGCCATAATTTTCAGCCAATAATTTAAGCATACCATGATTGGCAGTGGTTTGGAACAATTCTAATTGGATGGGTTGGACGCTGAATTGACCATCGTAAGTATACAACTTGCCATTTACACTGGTACTTGCTTTGAAGGTATAATTTCCGACCGGGAAGATTCCGGCATTCAGGTTGTAGGTTTTTCCAGACTTATTAAATGTGAATGGAAATTCCTTACCGTCTTCATTTCTAATCTCCAAGGAAGCATCCGGCTCGTTTATAAGCTCAAAGTTTTCATTGTACAATTCTGCATCAAAGACAATGGGCTCATTCTCGTCAAAAATATTTTTTGAAAGAGAAACCCTGAATTTTCTTTTGTCTTCTTTTAAAGAAAGGTATTGAACAGTTTTTCCAATCAGTTCATTGAATACTTCGTGGTTGTTATTTTGCAAGTAATCAAAAAGTCGCCATTTGTATAATCCTTCCGCTGCAAATACTCCAATCCGTAAACCATTATCTTCTCCCATGCTTAGCAATGGATAGGTGGTTTCCACTTTGCCAATTTTCTGATAAAGCAGGGTTTGACCACTTCCGACTTTTTTAAAGTCACCAAAAGCAGTTAAAACAGGAGCAAAACGGGGTAAATTCTCTCTCAATTCATCTGACACGGTGAAAAGGTTGAAATCGGTGGCCACCTGTGCCTGAACTTCATTGGTGTTTCTGGCATCTGCATTTATTTCAATCAGTGGTTGTAACTGGTTTATTTTAGAAAAATCAGATTGCAGGCCAGTTATATAAAGTCTGGGAGTTTTATTGTCATCGAGGGTCTTCAATAACGAAGATGCCGGGTTATTTTTAGAAGGTATTTGGTGCAATACGACAAAATCAAAGTCAGCAGGATTGACTTTCATATCATTGATCCAGCTTGTGGTAACCTCATAGTTTTTAGAAGTTTCCAAGGCCTGTTTGATGGCTGATATGTCAGGATGCGGTGCATTGGCTACTATCAAAATCTTCTGGCGGGCATCCAAAACATCGATGAAAATATCCTTGACATTGTTTCCGGTTGTCACCTCACCATTTACGGAATTCACCAAAATACGATAACGCTGTACACCTGATTGATTGGCTTCCAGCACAATTTCTTTGGTAGTAAAAAAGTCGTTTTTATCGATGGAAATGGGAATACTTTGCAGTGTCCGGGTATTGGAACCTTCAATTTTCTGAACCTGGAGGTTGGTTGAGTTTCCGGCAGCATTGGAAGCTGCAACATCTACCTGGATGCTAAATTTATCACCCAGATAAACGATTTTATTATTAAAAACCCTTTTTATAAAAAGGTCTTTTTGAATGGTTGTATCCCCTAGAGCGATGGTATAAACCGGAGCGTCAATTTTTATTCCTGAATAAATCGGATTGGAGCCTTCATTGTAAATTCCGTCAGTTGCAACGATAACTGCTCCCAGGTTTTGATTGCTGTAAAGGTCATAAACCGACTTGAAGAAATTGGAGATGTTGGTGGATTTCTCCTTGTAATTAACATCCAGACCTTCCCTTACCTCATCACCAAAAGTGTAAGTTTTTACCTCGTATTTTTCTGCTAGTTGATTCTTTAAATTTTCAAGATTTGTGGCATAAGCAGCAGAATCTTCCGGAGTAAAAGCAGCTCCAACAGACTCTGAATTATCCTGAGCCAAAACCACCACCGGATTTTTGGTCTCGGTGACAAACGATTTTAAAAGAGGTTCTAATAACAGCAGGCAAATAAGAAAAGTAACAAGGAATCTTAACGCTCCCATCCCCCAAACCAGTAATTTGGATTGGTTTTTAAAGGTCTTGTCCTTGTAATAGAGTACTCCTGCCAGTATCAAGGCAGCTAAAACACAAATCAAAACATACCAGGAAGGATATTGTAAGGTTATGGACTCCAAGTTTCAGATTTTTTCAGGTCTTTAGGAAAACAGCCTATTTGAACGTCAATTGTAGGCAAAAGTTTTTAAAGTCAAGGGATATTTAACGTGGAAAATGGGTGCTGGGTGCTAGGGGCTAGGGGCTGGGTACTGGGTGCTAGGTACTGGGTGCTGGGTTCTGGGTACTGGGTTCTGGGGGAACTGGAAACTTTATTGAGGGAGAATAATATTTAATCGGGTTGTTATTTTTCTGCTATCAAAAACAGGTAATCTCCCATTTCATTTTTAAAACGGTCTTGGATGGCGGTCCATTCTCCGGATTCTAAATCTTTTCTAAGCTGTTTCAAGCCATTTTTTACTTCTTCCTGATTGGCCAAATCTGAGAAAGACGATATGCCATTTCGAACATTTTCATCGAGGTACAATTCAGGTCTTTCTTTTCCGGCGTATAAAAAAAGGTCGATTTGATCCTTTCGAATAAAATAGGGTTCGCGGTTGAAATTTTTAAAGCCGGCAAGGTTGAGCGCCTCAAGTACATGATTTTCTGATGGCATTTGTTGGAGGGACTTTTTCATCATTTTAGGAAAATAATTTTGAAGCCAGTATCCTTCCATCTGTTGAGGAGTGGATGTAAAAAGGACCAATTTCCCTCCTGGTATTAAAACCCTAAATACTTCAGAAAAACCTTTTTCCAGACTGTCCCAATGATGGATGGTAAGCGTACAAATTGCTTTATGGAAAATACCATCCATAAAAGGAAGTTCCTCTGCCCTACCCTGCATCCAACAAACATCAGATGAACTTTCACCCAAAGAGGTTTTCTCCAACATCTTAGAGGAAGGATCAATCCCCGTCATTTCTAAACCTTTTGCTGCCATGGCCTTGGTATAATTTCCGGTTCCACAACCAACATCAAGGCAGGTTTGACCAGGTTTGGCATCCAGAAGGTTAAATAGCTTATCCACCAGAAGTGGATCGGCTTTTCTGGTTTGGTTGTAGTTATTTCCTATGCGATCGTATTTTGTTGGCCGTTGGCTTTTGGCTGTTGGCGGTTGGCCATTTGCTTTTGGCTTTTGGCCTTTGGCCTTTGGCCTTGGATTTACTTCTTTCAAAGTGTAAGTTTTCTTCGATTTACATATATGCTGCAAATTATAAATCTTTTGGCGGTTGGCGGTTGGCCTTTAGCTTCTAAATGGGAAACCATATTACAATTAGAATAACAGGTGGAGGAGCTTTTCAACTGGTATTTGTGGAATTTACGGATTACGGTTTACGATTTACGAGGCATTAAAAAACGAAAAGCGAACGTCGAATGGCGAATAGCGTAACATCCAGACAATCAGTAAATTATTCGAGCTGTCATATGATAGCCATTGGCCATTAGTTCCTTGATGGGAATTTCCCATATTACAAGTAGAATAACAGGTGGAGGAGCTTTTCATCTGGTAATTGTGGAATTTACGGTTTACGGTTTACGATTTACGAGGCCTTTAAAAAACGAATAGCGAACTTCGAATGGCGAATAGCGTAACCTTCAGACAATCAGGAACTTATTCGAGCTGTTATATGATAGCTGTTGGCTTTTACAACTTTCAAATAATTAAAGGTTTTATTCGATTAACATTTATGCTGCATATTGTGAATCTTTCGTCGTTCCAAGGTTGGCGCAGCCAACCCCTACAAAAGCCAATGGCCAATGGCTAAATGCCAATAGCCAAAAAAAAGCCCCGGAATGCAAGTCACTCCGGGGCTTTCGTAATCAACTTAGCATCTGCTGATTATCGTTGAATGTTTATTTTTTTGGAAATCGTAATATCTTCTCCTTTAATTTGAAGGATGTACATTCCTTCTGCAATTTTTGCTGTAGGAATGCTTAGGCGCTGATTTCTTCCATCAAAGTATTCTGTTCTTACTGCCTGACCTGCGATGTTCAATAACTGAACAGTCATAGTCGCATCGTAAGGAAGTCCCAGGTCGATGTTGATGATTTCATTTGCAGGGTTAGGGAAAACTTTGATTTCTGATTCGAAATCTGCGTCTTCTGTGCTAACTACTGCATTTTCATCCATTACAAAATTGAACTGAGGAGTGGCCAACCATCCGCCTTCATCATCACGCACTGTGAAGGTGAAGTTGTCTGTAGTGGTGGAAGAACCATCATGTTCGTAATAAACATTCTTTACGTTGATTGAAGTTTGACGGAATTGGTCTCCCACTTTCAGTTCTCTTCCTGCTAAAGAAAGTTTACCGTTTTCAGGAATGGTTACAAGGGTAAAGACCAAATCATCTGGTCCTGAAGAGGAATCTCTTACTTCAAGGAAGGCATTGGTCACGATTCTTCCGAAGCCAGGTTTAACCGGCAATTCGTTATTGGTGATCAAGTATGGAGCATTTGGTGCCAAATCTGCACAAAATTCAATCTCCCATTCTTCCAAACTTCCTCCACCTCCAAAACCAGGATTGATGATTTCAAACTCAAGGCTCCAGGTTCCATCCAGGCGCTTGCCATTGAAGGTACTCAAAGTATCTTGAGGTCCAATTACTCTACCTGTATTTGCCGGACAAGGGTTTCTGTTTGTAATGGCATCATCAAATCCCATATTGAAAACTGAACCACTACAACGTTTTTCAAACAAAATGATAGAAGTGCTATCCGGGCTCACCAAATTGATTCTCAAGCTGGTAATTGGCTCATAAGAACCTCTGATGTAAGGAATATTCACATCGTTGATGGTCCCGTTGGTTAAAATAGTAATAGGAGAAACCACAGTAGGAGTTCCTTGACCCGGAATCGGAATTCTTTCATCGTCATCTTCAAGAGCAATATAACTGTTACATACTTTTGCTAAAGTATGAAAGGCTACCGGTGTGCGATAATCACCAGCTCCACAGATATTAAATGGGCGAATTCTCCAATAATAAGGTGTATTCTCATCCATTAAAACCGTAGGCGTGAAGGTTGTATCAACCAGATTTGTAACATCAAAAACAATGGTTCCAGGAGCAAAACTTGGATTGGTCGCTACCTGAATTTGGTAATAATCAGCATCAGGTGCACCGGTCCAGGAGAAAGTAGGTACTTCCTGGATTCCATCCGCTCCATTCTCAGGTGTCAACAAAGCAATATTTCCAAAATCGTTTGAAACTAGCTCCATATCCACTCTGGTAAGGATGGTATCTCCGGTATTTGGGTAAATCAAAACATCAAAATTCAAAAATCCTGTACCCAAACCATTAGGAAGGTCTACTTCAAGGCTAATTGATTCACCAGGTTGAATGGTTGTATTTGTAAAGGAAGCAGTAGCACCATTTGGTAATCCGATTACCTCCACATTTAGGGTTGAATCGTAATTTAACAAAGAGGCAGTTTTTATATCCAAAGAATAAACCTCCGGCAAACAAGCGTAATGGAAAGTAGGACTAATTTGAACCGTATATCCAGGAGCATCTGAATCCAAGATGTCAAAATTTTTGGAAGAAACATTAAAGAAAATATTGTCTGCTGCTTCTACTTTGATTCTTGCTCTGTCGGTTAGTGTTGTTTCAGGGATGAAAACCAATTCAGACCCATCGTTTTGTGTATTTTCAGAAAGTGTGATAGGCCAGGTATATCCTCCATCAAGGGAAAGTAAAATATTCACTGCTTTACAATTCACAGGTGATTCGTATGAATCTGCAACTTCCCAGGTTATATTAACTCTTTCGCCAACTTTTATACTTTCTACTGTATCGTTTGGCCAGGTCACTTCAAAAGGACGCACGTTGTCATCAAGATGGAATGCAACTTCTTCCCATCTAACTCCACCTGCATTAGGATCGTTATCTCTAACGGTAAGTCTGAAGGTCATATCACGGGCATATCTTGCCAACATTTCCCAGGGAAGGGTATCCTGATAACCTAAAATAGTTCCGATTCGAGGAAAATATCGAATGCTGTCTTCACCAGGATAGTAACTTCTATAAATAGGGCTATTGCCTACGGGAAATCCAATATTTGCAACTATAGGATCCTGATCGAATTGTTCCCAGCAATAAGTCAAATCGTCTCCGTCCTCATCGTTTGCAGCACCTTCCAATACAAAAGGAGTACCATTTGGTATGTAAAATCCATTGATATAAGGTAGCGATACCACAGGATAATGATTTTCTGTTACTGTTACATCGGCACAGCTATTACCATTTGCAACATGCGTAAAGAAATATGCCTGTTCCAACGAATTGACATGAAAGTAATCATCATTGATTCCATTAACAATATTTTGGGCTCCGCACAAACCTGCATAAGACATGATAGTGGTTCCGCTACCTGGTTCATAAGGGGTTGAACGCTGAGGCGAACCACAGTTATCCCAGGTATGGGAACATGAAAACTGGTGGCCAACTTCGTGCGCAGTAATGTTTACAACAGTAAAACTTACCGAACCTCCTGAATGACAAGTTACTCCACTGGCATTTTGATTACATAGTGAGCCAAGAGAAGCAATACCACCAACATCATTACAACGTGCAGTAAAGCAATGGCTGATATCGTAGGAATTTCTATTGATTCTGGCATTCACCACATTGGCATTGATGCCGAGAATTTCTCCTCCCTCATTTCCCTGGGGATAAGGATCATTTACCGGATTTAAAAAGATTACTTTGTCAGTTTCAGGGTGAATTATAAAAGTGGCTGCAAATTCCATTTGGTAAATCTGGTTCAAACGATCTATCATGGTATTGAATGCTGAAAGCACTCCACTTGTAGTTCCACCCTGGCGATTGGCAAATTCTCCTGTACAGGCCATCACCATGGTATAAGTTCTCAATTCTACTTTGTCCGCATTTACTTTTCCTTGAACATCGTCCTTGAGGTAGGTCATGTCCAACTTTTCATTTAGGTCGGAACCGTGCACTGCAGGATTAAAACCACAAGCAGCTGCTGGGCCATTAGCAGCATCGATATTGGTATTTTTAACATCGTATACCTGGTAATTTCTTGTGTCTGAAATCGCATAAGGATCGATGTAGGTAAAGTTTTTCCCTTCTCTGATGGAACCGTGGAATCCATGGTCACCATATCCAAATGAGATGGAATAATTTCCTTTTAATGAACGTCCTTCGTAGGTTTTTATATTAGGAAATCTTGCTGCCAGGTCAGGATGCATAACAGGAGCTTCCCATACCCGAAAAGTGGTGAATTGACCATTTTTCAGGGGAAAACGCATGGTGAAATCTGTTTGGCTACCTTTTTCCGGAGCATCTTTTAAATATTCTTTTAGGGCGGGTAAATTCAATTCGTATGTTAAATACTCGGTTGGCATTAAATCCCTTTCCAAATCAGGATTCGATTTTAATTGTGCTTCGGGTGTATAAACCCAAAAGTTTGGAGCAGTTTGCGCAAACAGACCACTCAGCATCATACTTAAGGTTAGCGTAAAAAGTATTCTCATTGAGAAGATTATTTTAAAAAAGACAAAATAGACAAAAAGAAAAAGTATTGAAATACTATTCAAAGGGACAAAATTAACATACCCAACCATCTAACAAAAACATAGTTCTTTAAAAGATCCATATTTTGTCAGTTGGCAGTTAGTTTCTAGTCAAGAAATTCCTTTAATGCAAGTCAGATTGCATGGTTAACGGGAAATTGACCAGATACTAGGAGAATTTAGGATTTACGGTTTACGATTTACGAAAACTTTAAAAAACGAAAAGCAAACTTGGAACACTGAAAAGTGTAACCAATAGATATTCGGTGAATTACTCGAATTGTTATTGGGTAGCTGATAATAAAATAAAAAATTTGAAAGGAAAAAGTTCTTATTTGACTAAAGTTTAAACTCCTTTTAGCTTTTCGGCAGCTTCTTTCAAGACATCTTCTGTTTTCGCAAAACATACCCGAATTACTTTTTCATCCCGTTTACTTTCGTAAAAAACTGAAATTGGAATGGTAGCAACTCCGAATTCTCGGGTAATTCTTTTTGCAAATTCTGTGTCCGGTTCATCAGAAATCGCACTGTAATCATATAGCTGAAAATAAGTTCCTCCACAAGGAATCGGTTTAAATCGACTTCCTATCATTGCTTTTTGAAAAAAGTCCCTTTTTTCCTGATAAAAATCGGGTAATGAAAGGTAGGTATCAGGGTCTTTTAAATATTCTGCTACACCATATTGAACGGGTGTATTAACAGAGAAAACATTGAATTGATGGACTTTTCTAAACTCCTTTGTCAATTCAGCCGGAGCGACACAATAGCCTGATTTCCAACCGGTATTGTGAAAGGTTTTTCCAAAAGAAAAAGTAACCATGCTCCTTTTGTACAATTCGGGAAACAAGAAAACGCTCTGATGTTTTTTACCATCGTAGATGAGATGTTCGTACACTTCGTCGCTCAACACGATGATATCCGTTCCATGTGTAAGCTGTTCCAGTTTTTCCAAATCTTCTTTTTCAAAAACAGTCCCGGTAGGATTGTGAGGATTGTTTGTGATAATCATCCTGGTTTTTGAGCTTACCAGTTGGGCCATTTCATTCCAGTCTACTTTAAAATCCGGTGCTTTTAATTCGTAAGGAACTACCGTACCTCCATTCAACTCAATAACAGGCAGATAGGAATCATAAGCCGGTTCGATGATGATAACCTCATCGCCAGGATGAACCACCGCACTAATCGCACAAAATAGAGCCTGCGTCGCTCCGGCAGTTACGGTTATTTCATTTTCCCAGCTTACGATCCAGGTTGTACAAAGTCTGATTTTCTCAGCCTGCCTTTGTCTCAAACCGGCACTCCGGGCATGGGTGCATATTGGTTCATTCCCTTATTCATGAAATGTGTCACCCAATCCTGCAGAGGTCGAGGGCAATCGAAATTTGGGAAACCTTGTGAAAGATTGATGGCTCCCAATTCATTGGCCAACCCTGACATGATGGTGAAGATGGTGGTTTGGACGTTGGGTAGTCAGATTTAGTTAACATAGGCGTGAATTTCTTTGAGTTCCTTGGTCTTTGGTCTTTGTCTTTGGTCTTTGGTCTTTGGTCTTTGGTCTTTGGTCTTTGGTCTTTGGTCTTTGGTCTTTGGTCTTTGGTCTTTGGTCTTTGGTCTTTGGTCTTTAAATTATTGATTTTCAGTGAATTATGCCAAATATTTTGGTGATTTTTCTGAACATTTTATTAACATTCTTTACAGATTCAGATTCTGCCACTTGGTAGAGCCGCCATGCATGGCGGCTCTACCAGAATGTATTTTTATCTAACATTCACTAATTAAGTCATTCACTAATTCAAAATTGAAGAACACCAATATCAATTAAAAATAAGCATTAAAAAAATTTGTTGGGTAAAAAGTATTCCTAGCAGGAATATACTTTTAATCATAATCTAGAAAATAACAGTATTTGGTTTTCTTTTGTTACATGAAATTAAATCCTGAAAAGGATTTTATAATCCAAAAGGCGAAGCCGGTCCCAAAGACAAAAAGACTAAAGACCAACAACATGGCAAAAAACAAACAACCTTAAACCAGGTAGTTTTATTTTTTAGAAGGACCAAAATCAAGATCCTTTGAATTGGGATTTGCATGGAGGGTGTTTCGGGAATTCATCAAAGGTTTCAGGGCCCTGCATTTCATGGGACCAGCTATTACTGTTTTTGGAAGTGCACGATTTAAGGAAGGACATATTTATTATGAAAAAGGCCGGGAAATTGGGAAATTATTGGCTCAAATGGGCTTTACAACCTTTACTGGAGGCGGCCCTGGTGTTATGGAAGCAGCCAATAGAGGAGCATATGAAAATGGAGGAAAATCAGTAGGCTGCAATATCATTTTACCATTTGAACAGCATCCGAATCCTTACATGCACAAGTGGGTCGATATCAAGTACTTCTTTGTAAGAAAAGTATTGCTTTTAAAATACTCCTACGGATTTGTCATCCTCCCAGGCGGATGGGGCACCATGGACGAAATGTTTGAAACCCTCACCCTAATCCAAACCGGAATCATCAATCATTTCCCGTCATTTTAATGGGCAAAGAATACTACCAACCTTTGATGGATTTTGTAGGTACCATGGTTGAAAAAGGTACCATCTCCGAATCCGACCTCAAATACATCCTTTATACCGATAGTGTCGAAAATTGTGAAAATCATCTGCGGAAATTCATCTCAGACAATTATAAGCTCAAGGTAAGGCGGAAGCCGTTTTGGTGGTTGATGGAGAGGGCGTAGCTGGGTGCTGGGTGCTAGGTGCTAGGTGCTGGGTACTGGGTGCTGGGTGCTAGGTACTAGGTGTGCACCCAGAACCTAGAACCCAGAACCTAGTACCTAGTACCTAGTACCCAGTATTAAGTTTTCTAATCGAAGTCTGCATCGAATGAAACATTGTTTTACCTTTGCGCCCTCATTTAAAACCAAGATAAAAGTCTTTACATGAAAGAGCCAAAGTTTGGAACAAAAGCCATCCATGCAGGAGTAGAACCAGATCCAACCACAGGAGCCGTTATGACTCCTATTTACCAGACTTCCACTTATGCACAGGAAGCTCCGGGAGTACACAAAGGTTACGAATATGCCCGTACTCAAAATCCTACCAGAACTGCCCTTGAAAAAAGTTTGGCTGCACTGGAAAATGGATTTGATGCCATCTGTTTTGGAAGTGGTATGGCTGCAATGGATGCAGTGATCCGACTATTGAATCCAGGTGATGAGGTGATTTTGAGTAACGACCTTTATGGAGGTTCATATCGATTGATGACCAAAGTGTATGAGCGTTTTGGCATCAAGGCTCACTTTGTAGATATGACTGATTTACAAAATGTTGAGGATAAAATGAATGATAAAACCAAGTTGTTATGGATTGAAACTCCTACCAATCCATTGTTAAGACTTGTAGATATAAAGGCAGCTTGTGAGCTTGCCAAAAAACACAATGTGCTCACTTGTGTGGACAATACTTTTGCTTCGCCGTTTTTGCAAAATCCAATCGATATGGGTGCGGATATCGTAACCCATTCTGCTACCAAGTATTTGGGAGGGCATTCCGATGTTGTATTGGGAGCGGTAGTAGTTTCAACCAAAGAATTGGCAGATGATTTACATTTTATCCAAAATTCTGTAGGTGGAGTTCCTGGTCCTCATGATTGTTTCCTTGTTTTAAGAGGAATCAAGACGCTTCATATCCGTGTAGAAAGAGCCAGTAAAAATGCCAAGAAGATTGCCAAATTTTTGGAATCACATCCCAAGGTAAACAATGTCTATTATCCTGGTTTGAAATCACATCCACAGCATGAATTGGCCAAGGAGCAAATGCGAATGCCTGGTGCCATGGTTTCTTTCGACCTGATGTTGGACTCTTTCGAAGAAGCTAAAAAAGTGTTGAGCAATACCGAAATTTTCTGCCTTGCAGAATCATTGGGAGGAGTTGAATCTTTAATTGGACACCCAGCCTCTATGACCCATGCTTCCATCCCTAGAGAAGAAAGAATCAAATCCGGATTGACAGATTCGCTTATCCGCCTTAGTGTAGGTATTGAAGATGTGGATGATTTGATGGATGATTTGGAGAGTGCGTTGACGCATTTGTAGGGGGGGGTGGCTATTGGCCGTTAGCTGTTGGCCATTGGCTATTTGCTGTTCACCGTTAGTTTCTAAATGAGAAACTCCCATATTACAATTAGGATAACAGGTGGAGGAGCTTTTCAACTGGTATTTGTGGAATTTACGGATTACGGTTTACGATTTACGAGGCCTTTAAAAAACGAAAAGCGAACGCCGAATAGCGAATACCGAAAAGCGTAACCTTCAGACAATCAGGAACTTATTCAAGGCGTTATATGATAGCTGTTGGCCATTGGCTACTGGCATTTTTAGAGGAGGAAACTTTGTCCGGTTGCCTTCGACAGGCCCCTCGTGATATGATCTCTGTATAATTAAGAAAATCCTAGTTGCCTGAGCTTGTCGAAGGCAACGGAGGTGGAGAACAATTTCTTTCTAATTTATCTTTCCTAAGTTGGTTTCCAGCTGTTCACCGTTAGCATTATGAAAATCGCCGTTTAAAGAGATTTACTTCATATAATCAATCCTTTCGTCGTTCCAGGGTTGGCGCGGCCAACCCCTACGAGGAGGCCAATGGTTTAGGTTTTTTATTTTAGTAGAAAAAATTACCTACCCCTAAAACACTGAATATTAGAATCTTACACCCATTCTCCCTAGCTCCCCATCTCCCAATCTCTCATTCCCACTTGCATCTTAAGTTTAAGCACCACTATCTTTGTGCCACTAAAAAAACAACGAAATGCATTTTCAAAATACTAATTGGTGGTGGCATTCAACTTATTCAGAACCCTGGGTGAGATGATGCGCCAATAGTATTTTTTAATGATACAAAAACGGCCTGTCGGTATTCCCGGCAGGCCGTTTTTTATTTTCCCAAATTGAACAAATGAGATTGATACATACCCATAGCATTTTTAAAAAACAACTGGCTGATATGATAACGCCGGTTGGTTTGTACCATAACCTGAGGAAAATATATCCTGGTTCGGTGTTGCTTGAATCCAATGATTTTGCCAGTCTTGAAAATTGTCGATCGTTTATTGGTTTGAGTCCTTTGGCAATTTTTAAAGCAAAAGGAAGGGAAGTTGAAATCAAACTGCATACAGGTGCAAATCTTCAATTTGAATTGGAGAAAAATGAAGAGGTTCTTCAACAATTAAAAAGGTTTACCTCGGGAATTCAGTGCGAAGGTACACTCCCAAAAGGAGCAGTAAATGGCATTTTTGGTCATTGCAATTTCGAGGCGGTTGAATATTTTGATACGCATGATATCCCCGCTCCTGAAGAAGATTCAATTCCAACCCTTCAATATCGATTTTACAGATTCCTCCTTGCTTTCGACCATTTAAAAAATGAACTCACCCTGATCGAAAATATTCCGGAAGGTGAAAATTCCCAATTGGACCAATTGCAGGCACTTTGCAAAATGTCTGGTACACCAGATGAAAAATTCAGCTTGGAGGGAGCAGAAGAAAGCAATATTTCCGATGCTGATTTTAAAAAAATGGTTGAAAAGGGAAAAGAACATTGCCAGCTAGGAGATGTGTTTCAGGTGGTGTTTTCCAGACAATTCAGCCAGGCCTATTCCGGCGATGATTTCAATGTTTATCGATCGCTGCGCTCTATCAATCCTTCTCCTTACCTGTTTTATTTTGACTTTGAAGATTACCGGCTTTTTGGTTCTTCTCCGGAAGCTCAACTGGTAGTAAAGGATAATACAGCTTCCATTTTTCCAATTGCAGAAACGTATAAACGAACTGGCGATGATACCCTGGATGCTGAAAATGCTTTGGAACTATCTGCAGATCCAAAGGAAAATGCAGAGCACATCATGTTGGTGGATCTGGCCAGAAATGATTTGAGCAAACATGGAACCAGGGTCATAGTAGCCGAATTGAAGAAGATTGAATTCTACTCTCATGTAATCCACCTGGTTTCAAAAGTTGAAGGACAACTGAAAGAAAATGCAGATGCCCTCACCGTTTTTGCAGATACCTTTCCGGCAGGCACCTTGAGTGGTGCCCCAAAATTCAAAGCCATCCAACTCATCAAAAAATACGAAAACCAAGCTCGAGGATTCTATGGTGGAGCCATCGGCATGATTGGGTTGAAAGGCGATATCAATCATGCCATCTTAATCAGATCTTTTTTAAGCAGGAATCAAAAACTGTACTACCAGGCGGGAGCGGGAATCGTAGTTGATAGCGAACCTGAAAGTGAATTGCAGGAAGTCAATAATAAACTAGGCGCTTTAAAACAGGCCATGGAAGCCGCTGAAAAAATTTAAAATGAAGAAGATTTTAATATTAGATAACTACGATTCTTTTACCTACAACCTGGTTCACCTTGTAGAAGAATTGGCATTGGCGAAAGTGGAGGTTTTTAGAAATGATAAAATCTCGGTAGAGGTGTGTGGAGTGTATGATACCATCATTCTTTCGCCCGGACCGGGATTACCTGCACAGGCTGGAATCATGCCGGAATTGATTCAAAAATATAAAAATTCAAAGCCCATTCTGGGAGTTTGTCTGGGACATCAGGCTCTTGGTGAAGCATTTGGTGCTACCTTAAAAAACCTGAAAAGGATTTATCACGGCATCCAATCTGAAATCAAACTCATTCAAAAAGAAAAAGGCATTTTTAAAGGCTTTCCTGACACAATTCAGGTAGGAAGGTACCATTCCTGGGTGGTTCAACAAGAAGGAATTCCAAATGAATTTGAAGTAACAGCGATTGCTGAAAAAGGAATTGTCATGGCCATGCAGCATAAGGATTTACCCTTGACCGGAGTACAATTTCATCCTGAATCAGTCATGACTCCTGATGGGAAAAAGATGATGGAAAACTGGATCCATTCTTTTCTCAACCTTTAAAAACCATTTTAAAAAATAGCAATGAAAAAGATATTAGACAGATTGTTTAATGGAGAAAAGTTGAGCAAAGTTGAAGCCAGAGAAAATCTGATTAAAATCGGAATGGGAGCAGTGGATCATTACCAGATTGCAGCTTTCCTTTCTGTCTTCAGAATGCGATCTATAACCGGGCCTGAAATTTCCGGATTCAGGGATGCCATGATGGATTTGGCCTACAAAGTGGATTTAACGGATGCTCCAAGCATAGACATCGTAGGAACGGGTGGTGATGGGAAAAATACCTTTAATATTTCAACCTTGGCTTGTATGGTGGTTGCCGGTGCAGGGTATAAAGTCACTAAACATGGAAACATTGCCGTGTCTTCTACTTCCGGTTCTTCTGACGTTTTAAAATATTTGGGATATCAATTTAGCAATGAGGAAAGCAAATTAAAAGCTGACCTTGAAAAAGCAAATTTCTGCTACCTGCATGCTCCGCTTTTTCATCCGGGCATGGCCAATGTGGCACCCATTCGTAAAGGATTGGGAGTGAAGACTTTTTTCAATATCCTGGGTCCTTTGGCCAATCCTTCGTCTCCCACTCATCAACTTGCAGGAGTCTATTCTGAAGCATTGATACCTCTTTATACCGAAGCATTGGAAGATGCTGGAATTCGTCATGCAGTGGTCTATTCTGAAGATGGTTATGACGAGGTATCCATGACTGGGAAGGTAAAAATCAGCGGTACCGATTTTCATAAAATAATGGAACCGGAAGATTTTGGAAGCCCGGCAGTTGGTGCTTCCACCTTATTTGGCGGCAATTCCATGGAAGAAGCGGCCAAGGTATTTGTGAGCATTCTTAAAGGAGAAGGAAGTTTGGAACAGGAGACTGCAGTTTGTGCCAATGCAGGGCTGGCTATCCATCTTTTGAATCCTGTAAAGGGTTTGATAGACTGTGTAGAAGAAGCAAGGGAAAGCTTAAAAAGTAAACGTGCTTTTGAAAAATTACAAAAGTTAATCCAATGAACATATTAGAAAAAATTATCAACCATAAACAGAAGGAGTTAGCTGAAAGGAAAAGTATGTATCCGGTGGCTTTGCTTGAAAAAAGCATCTATTTCGAGACCCCTTGTCTGAGTATGAAATCTTACCTCCAAAGGCAGGACAAATCAGGAATAATAGCTGAATTCAAACGCAAATCTCCTTCTAAAGGTGAAATCAATATGCATGCAAATATTGAAGAAGTCTCCATTGGATATATGATGGCTGGCGCTTCAGGGCTTTCAGTATTGACTGACACCCATTTTTTTGGAGGTAAAAATGAAGACCTTACCCAGGCCCGTGATTTCAATTATTGTCCCATTTTAAGAAAGGACTTCATCGTAGATGAATACCAAATTATTGAAGCGAAATCGATTGGTGCCGATGCTATTTTATTGATAGCAGAATGTTTAAGCATTCAGGAAGTGCAACAATTGGCCGGATTTGCAAGGAGCCTCAATCTGGAAGTTTTGCTTGAAATGCATTCGGAAAAACAGTTACAAAAGATTTGCCCTCCAGTCACGATGGTAGGAATCAACAACCGCGATTTGGAAACTTTCCAAACCAATATTGAAACCTCTCTCCGGCTGGCGGACCAAATTCCACCTGACTTTGTAAAAGTATCAGAAAGCGGAATCAGCCAGGCAAGCACCATCCAAAGTTTAAAAAATGCCGGCTACGAAGGTTTTCTCATCGGTGGATATTTTATGGAAGATGATGAGCCACATAAAAGGGCGGAGCGATTGGTAAAAGCACTTAAAACACTAGTGTAAAAAGCTAGTCACCGGATGGATAGCTGCCAAGCATGGCGGCTCTACGGGGGGGTAAAATTGAAAAAACATGATCATCAAAATCTGCGGAATAACACAATTAGAAAATCTAAAGGAACTGTCCAGCTTACCGGTGGATTGGTTTGGTTTTATTCGATATGAACCTTCGAAAAGATATGTGAAAAATGAAGGGATTTTGAAAGAAGATACTCCTCAGAAGAAGGTGGTGGTTTTTGTAGATGAAGAAATGGAAAATATGAAGTCATTTTTGAAGAAGTACCCGGTTGAATTGGTTCAATTGCATGGATTTGAAAGTATAGAGACTTGTAGGGAATTGAGGAAAAATGGATATAAAGTCATCAAGGCTTTTTCAGTTGATAAGGAATTTCACTTTGAAAAAACCAGGCCTTATGAAGCAGTTTGCGATTTCTTTCTTTTTGATACCAAAGGCAGAAATCCGGGTGGAAACGGGCAGCGATTTGATTGGTCTGTTTTGAAAAAATACAATGGTTCCATTCCTTTTTTATTGAGTGGAGGAATCGGCCTTGAACATATTGAAGACTTAAAAAAATTCAAGCATCCGAAATGGGCGGGGATTGATTTGAATAGCCAGTTTGAGGTGGAGGCTGGGGTGAAGGAGGTGGGGAAGGTGAGGGAGATTATTAAGGGATTAGGGGATAGGGAGATTGGGGGATAAGAGTACATGAGTTGAGAGTACATGAATTAAGAATGGTGGATTTTTGATTCTTGGTTTTTGACGTTTGATTTTTGAATTGTTATTTCTTTTTATGCCCGTTGAGCCGGCATGCCTGCCGGCTAAATGCCAAGAACAACGACTAGCTGGTGAAATAAAGGAAAAACAGTGGGATGTAGGGTCGCATTGCATGCGCCCAGGATTGGGAATGATTTTAAAAACCTTGAATTAAAAGGAATTAAAATATTGATATACAATGAATTACAAGATAAACGAAGAGGGGTTTTATGGGCAATTCGGAGGTGCTTTTATTCCTGAGATGTTGTATAAAAATGTGGAGGAATTGAGGGGCAATTTTCAGGATATCATGGCGGAGGCGGCCTTTCAAAAGGAGTTTAAATCGCTTTTGAAGGATTATGTAGGGAGGCCGAGTCCCTTGTATTTTGCCACACGCCTGTCGGAGCATTATGGGACGAAGATTTTTTTAAAAAGAGAGGATTTGAATCATACCGGGGCGCATAAAATTAACAATACAGTAGGACAAATATTGCTGGCAAAACGGCTGGGGAAAACCAGGATTATCGCTGAGACCGGTGCCGGACAACATGGAGTGGCAACGGCTACTGTCTGTGCCCTGATGGGTTTGGAATGCATTGTTTACATGGGAGCTGTGGACATCAAAAGACAGGCTCCGAATGTGGCGCGCATGAAAATGTTGGGTGCAAAAGTGGTAGCCGCAACCAGTGGAAGTCAGACCTTAAAAGATGCGACCAATGAAGCCATTCGCGATTGGATTCAACATCCGATTGATACCCATTACATCATAGGTTCGGTAGTTGGACCACATCCGTATCCGGAGATGGTGGCCAGGTTTCAATCGGTCATCAGTGAAGAGATGAAAGTTCAATTGAAGGAACAAACAGGTAGTGAAAATCCGGATGCTATCATTGCTTGTGTAGGAGGTGGAAGTAATGCAGCGGGTGCTTTTTACCATTATTTAAATGAAGAAAGAGTGCGATTGATTGCGGTTGAAGCAGCGGGGTTGGGAATTCACTCCGGGGAGTCTGCTGCTACCTCTGTCTTAGGAACTGAAGGGATTATTCACGGTTCGAGAACCTTACTGATGCAAACGGAGGACGGGCAGATTGTCGAGCCCTATTCCATTTCGGCGGGGCTGGATTATCCTGGTATCGGGCCGATGTTGGCCAATTTGATTCAAAGCCAAAGAGCAGAGGCCGTCAGTATTACGGATGAAGCTGCTTTGAAAGCAGCCTTGCTGGTCACAAGGAAAGAAGGGATCATTCCTGCATTGGAAACTGCCCATGCTTTTGCTGCTTTGAAAGAGATTAAATTTTCTAAAAATGATGTCGTGGTGGTGAATTTATCGGGACGCGGAGACAAGGATTTGGACACCTACATCAAAAACCTGGAAGAAAATGAATAGGATAATCGAACACTTCAAAAACAAACCGGAAAGGAATCTCAATATCTATTTCACCGCTGGTTTTCCTGAGCTCAATGACACAGGTAGAATCATTGAAACCTTATCCAAAAACAAGGTGGATTTGATTGAAATTGGGATGCCATATTCAGATCCTATGGCCGATGGTCCGGTTATCCAATCGAGTAGTTCAAGGTCTTTAAAGAATGGGATGAAATTGAATATTCTATTAGAACAACTACAAGAGGCGCGAAGTAAAACGGAGGTGCCATTCATTTTAATGGGCTATTACAATCAGGTGCTTCAATATGGCGATGAGGCATTTTTTAAAAAAGCAAAAGAAGTTGGAGTCGATGGTTTCATTTTGCCTGATTTGCCATTTGAAATGTATGAAAAATTGTATCGGGATCTGTTTGAGGAACTGGATTTGGGAATTAGTTTTTTGGTGAGTCCACAAACTTCAGAGGCTAGAATCAGGGAAATCGATCGACTGACTCGGGGATTTATTTACCTGGTTTCATCCAATATCATCACTGGTGGTTCCGGTTCTAATGAAGCCCATCAGGAGGCTTATTTTAAAAAGATAAAGGAAATGGATTTAAAAAATCCTTACCTCATAGGATTTGGGATTTCAGATAAGGCAGGGGTAGAAAATGCTTATAAAAATGCCAATGGTGCCATCATCGGAAGTGCATTTATCGGGGCCTTGGAAAAAGAAGGAAACCTGGAGGAAAACATCACTCAATTTATTCAACAAGTAAGACCATAAATCATGATCATACAACTGGAAAACAACATAGAAACAGCCGCTTTGGATCAATTGAAATCTGCTTTGAAAAATATTGGATTCAAACCCACGGCTGTAAATACCCAATTCGGTTCTTATCTGGTCGGCACCGGACAATCCACCTTCGACATTAGGAGAATTGGCGGAATGGAAGGAGTTCGGGACATTCATCGGGTTTCCGATGCTTATAAAATGGTGTCAAAGAAATGGAAGGTAAATGAGACTTGCATTGACCTGGGAAATGACATCAAAATTGGCAACGGACATTTTCAAATCATGGCTGGCCCTTGTTCTATTGAATCTGAAGAGCAGATTGAAAAAACGGTCGCACACTTGGTCAAAAATGATATTAAAATCATGCGTGGCGGGGTGTACAAACCCAGGAGTTCTCCATATTCTTTTCGAGGATTGGGCATTGAAGGATTGAAAATGTTTAATCGGGCTTGCCAAAAAGAAGGCATAAAAATCATCACAGAGGTAATGATGGTGGAGCAAATTGAAGAGATGTTTGATTACGTCGACATCTTCCAGGTAGGAGCAAGGAATTCTCAAAATTTCAATTTGTTGGATGCCTTGGGCGAAGTTGACAAACCTGTTCTTTTAAAAAGAGGCATTTCCGGTACGATTGACGAATTGTTGCAGGCCGCAGAATACATTTTCAGCAATGGAAACGAACGCATCATGTTGTGCGAACGAGGCATACGAAGCTTCGAATCTGCCTATCGAAACTGCTTCGACGTCAATGCCATCGCCATTTTAAAAGAAAAATCACACCTACCTGTTATTGCAGACCCTTCCCATGGCGTGGGCATTCGCAAATTTGTAGAACAAGTTGCCTTAGCCGGCATCATGGCCGGAGCCGACGGTATCATTGTCGAAGTTCATGAAACTCCGCACCAGGCTGCCTCTGATGGACAGCAGACGCTAAGTCATAAAAGAGCGGAAGTGTTTTATGAGAATGTGAGGGAAGTGAAGGCGGTGAGGGGAAGGCTGAGGTGAGGAAGGATAGATGTTTGATTTTTGATTTTTGAATTGGGATTTGGGGTTTGGGGGATAGGGAGAGAGGGGAGAATTTTTGATTCTTGGTTTTTGACGTTTGATTTTTGAATTAAGATTTGGGGTTTGGGGGATAGGGAGAGAGGGGGATGGGAGTACATGAGTTTAGAATAGAGGATTTTTGATTTTTGGTTTTTGACGTTTGATTTTTGAAATGGGATTTGGGGACAAGGGAGATTGTGGGATAGGGAGATTGGGGGAAGGAGGTCATAAGTAGAGAGTACATGAATTATGAAAACATGATTTATGGATTGTTTTTTTTTGAATTGAGATGTAGGGTCGCATTGCATGCAGCTAGGATTGGGAATGTTTGAAAGAGCTAGCAAATTTAAGTCCTTCTCCATTCGTAACTCGTCATTCGTAATCCGACATTTCTTTTTATTTTTGCCGCAAAAAAAAAGATGTTGGGCTTAAAACTGGTGACTGATCCTCGGTGGGTGAATTTGGCGGAGATGGATTTGGAAGAGATTTTGACAGACCATGCATATTGTGAGCAAAAGGCAGCTTCGGCTTGTATTTCGTTGATTCAAAGTTATCCGGAGAAAGAAAGATTGGTGGAGGAAGTTGCACCGATTGTAACCGAAGAATGGGGACATTTCAGACAGGTGTTGAATGAAATGAAGAAGCGGGATCTGAAGTTGGGAAAACAGCGTAGGGATGAATATGTCAACAAATTGCTTGCTTTTCAAAAGAAAGGCGGGACCAGAGATGAGCGCTTGTTGGAACAGTTGCTTACCTGTGCTTTGATTGAAGCCCGTAGCTGTGAAAGATTCCGTTTGTTGTCCTTGAATATTTCTGCGCCTGAACTAAGGGATTTCTACCATAAATTCATGGTTTCGGAAGCTGGCCACTATCGTCTTTTCATAGACCTTGCAAAAGAATACCTACCCGAACAAATGGTCCGTGATCGCTGGCAGGAATACCTTGAAAGGGAAGCGGAAATTATGGAAGAGCTGGAGGTTCGAGGGGATAGGATGCATTAGTGGATTTTTGATTTCTGATTTTTGAGGTTTGATTTCTTGATTTTGCGAATTTCAAATTTGTTAAAATCAAAATACATGCGGCTTTAAGCTCTTCAAAATATTTGTAATCATGGGCTGTTACGGCCAATCCTTACATCAAATTTCAAAAATCAAACCTCAAAAATCAAAAATCCTACTCTTTTCTTCATAACCTAAAAAACCAAGCTTAAAAGTATCTCGGAGTCGTCACCCTGTTCACACCGTAATTAAACTCGTAGCCGAGCATGATTTCAAGGGAACCTGGTGTTTGACTTACCAATCTTGACATTGGGATGTCGTAAGCCATACCTACTCTTAGGCCGCTTGAAAGATAGAAGGCAGCCCAGATGTCGAAAGAATCATGAGAGCTTTCGCTTTCGAAAGCAGAACGGAAGGCAAGTCCCATCCAGAATTTATTGTAGAATAATAGTGAAGCGTCGATTTCGTATTCAGTTGGTGCACCGATTCTGGTGACTGCCTGGTTGCTGGCTTCAAACTCGCTGAACAGACCTACACTTTTGATAAGGAAAGAAGGCTTGAAAATGATATCCTGACCTTTAACCGGGAAAGCTGCTCCTCCTGTGAAGTACAAGTGGCGATAAGCCTGAGCAGTTTTCACCAAGGAGTTGGAATTTTCATCAGCTTCTCTCAAGTCGTAATTGAAAAGACGAGGCACTGAAAAGCCAACGTAGTATTTTGGGTTGGAGTAGAAAACTCCTGCTCCAACATTTGGCAACCATCTGGTAGGTGCATTGTCGTTGAAAGCTTCGTCCAATTCTCTTGAATCTTTGAACAACAATTCATCCCAATTGGCTCTCCAATAAGAAACTCCTCCTTGTAAACCAATGGATAAAGTTGAAGTTCCGATAGGAATTTTATAAGCATAAGAAGCATTTAAACCCGTATTGGCAGTCGCTCCTACCCTATCGTTGTAAACAGATAATCCCAATCCTACCCTGTCTTTAAAAGGACTGTGAATGGTAAATGACTGGGTACTTGGAGCACCTCCTTTGCCGTCTTGAGCACTACCGTTCCAACCGATCCATTGCTCACGGGCGATGATGGTAGCAGAAAGGTTTTGTGCACTACCTGCATAGGCAGGATTGAAGGCTAGTGTATTGAAAAAGTATTTTGTAAACATTGGATCCTGTTGTCCCATAGCATTGTAGGCCATGAACAGGATGAACATACTGGTAAGGAGCGAGAGCTTGCGCATAGACATAGTTTTAGCCTGTTCCTATTTTTAAAAAATAAAATAGGAAGACATCATTATTGGAATACGGGGGAATCATCACGTGGGGGTAACAACAATGGGAGGGTCTCGAAAAGCCGAGTCAATCTTATTATTCAAAAACTGTGCCTATAAAAAAATCCGGGCGAGACCATTGTCCCGCCCGGTTTCCAAAGTGTTTCACACTTAAAAGCCGTCATTCTCAGAAGCAATGGCTCAGACCCCCTGATAACCCTGTGCTTGAGGAATGACTTATTCCTTTTTATCTGTGTATCTGGACGTAACCACTTAGTTTGTGGTCAACGCCTTCTCTGTCTTTATATTCAATTACGTAGAAGTAAGTTCCGTCCGGCAGGTCTTTACCTTGCCAGGTTCCGTCAAATACTCTGTCGTTGTTGTTGTAAGCATCTGTTTCAAAGACTTTGTTACCCCATCTGTTGAAAATCAGTACCTTATTATCTGGATACTCTTCAATTCCTAGGATTTTGAAGGTTTCGTTCATTCCGTCACGGTTTGGAGAGAATCCGTTGAAGACGTTGATATCTTCACAAATCACCCGCACATAAACCCAGGCAGTATCCAAACCTGCTGCATTTCCAATGGCATAAGAGAAGCTGTCTATTTCTCCACAGAAGTCTGCCCTTGGCATGTAAATCAGGTTGGCACCATCGACGGTTACTGTTCCATTGGTTGGAACGGTCACGATGAAGAATCCATTCAAGGCACCATAAATAGTATCGTTCAACAATACAGGAATGGTCACCGGAGTATTCATCATGGTCATGGTATCATCTGGCACTGCAATTGGAGGAATCAATTGATCTTGTACATCTACTATGATGTAGGTAGTATCACAATTTCCTTCTGCATCACAGAATACGAAGCAACCCTGTTCCAATCCAGGTTCGATGGCATTGATCTGGATGCATGGTGTATCCGGATTGATGTTGAAGATTACAAATTCACCTGAAAGAATCTGACAGATATTGGTAACAGAAACTATCTCTCCTGGTAATTCCGAACCATCCAAACAGTAAATACTGTCTGTCAATACCTGTAGTTGGATGAATACCGTATCCGGAGTCGGAGGAATCACATTCACAATCAATAAGGTCGTATCACAGATTCCATTCGTACAAGTCACTATACAAGCAGTATCGGTTCCGGTTGTCAATCCGGTATATTCCACACAATTGGTTCCCGGTATCGGAGTGATGCTTGCAAAAGTTCCTGAGTTGCCCGGACAAGCATTGAAAATGGTATCCGGAGCATTGTTTCCGGTCAGACAGATGGTATCCGTAAATCCGGTCAGGATACTTGTAATGAGGGTATCACCTCCATTATTTCCTGTAGTATCCGGATTACAAATGATCATCAAATCCAGTTGAGAAATACATCCGTTTACGGTATCGCGGAACTCAAATTCATGGTTACCGATTGGCAATGCAAGCGCAACATGATTGGTATCGCAAGTCTCGAATGGACCGTTGTAAGCTATGTTGTTGTAAGTGATGGCAAAATTACCAAGGTCAGACATCGGAATATCCAGACAAACATTGGTAAGGCTATCACAATCGGTTGCTACAATCGTATTTGGACCATCATAAATCGCACAGGTATCACAGCTTACGGTAACAACCAGCGTATCCATACATCCGTTTATCGGATCAGTGATGATTACATTGTGAACTCCGCCTGTGAAGGTCAACTCAGTTCCTCTGGCTACTGATGTCAATTGGAACTGAAGGTCAGCCATGGCACCAAACAATGGTTGAGAGATTCTAATGTCGCCATAAGACTTGCTCAAATCTCCTCCACGGATGATGCTTGCTCCCGGAATCAATTCCCATCCACCAGTCGGATCCCAAACATTCATAGAATCTACCAATGATTGGATATCAGGTACGGTTGCCGAGAAGGTATCTGTTCCAATTACCCAACGGTCGATTTCGTATGGCCCAATTGGTGCAGCATCGATAAACGAGAAGTAAGAAACATCCAAAATCATTCTAAAGTCACATCCTTTAAATCCTCCGGCATATGGATCGCCATTGTCGGTCAGGATGTAATTGATGATGTCTTCTCTTCCAACACTCAAGCAATAAGTCGCTCCTTCGTCACAATCATCCGTAATAAGAAGGATGCTGTCTCTATCGAATACCGGAGGACATTGGTCTGTTACAGTTATAATAATAATGGTTGTATCACAAATACCTGAATCGTCACAAATCACCACACAAGCTGTATCCATTCCAAATACAAATCCTGTATCAGGAGTGTATGTGAAGCAGGTATCCAGTGGATCAAAGGTCAAGGTACCATTTGCCGGATTGCCACAAATTGCTACCGAATCTAAATCTGTGAACAACTGATAGGTTGGAACACAAACCTTAATTGGCGTATTCATGGTAGTCGTTACATCAATCGTCGAAACATCCGGAAGGATGGTTGCAACGTAACAAATGATGTGGGTCCAGCTTGAATCGGTATCCACTACCCTTACACAGATAGTATCTACATTTGGACCAGTTAAGTCACCAGCCATGTAACCAAGACAACTTCCGTTGTTACCCAGTGCGTAATTACCGTAGGTTGAAGAACCAGTAAGTCCTCCATCAACCAGGTCAATCGTAAGGTTGCTACCAAAGATAGCAGGGATGGTATCACAAGGTTCTGCAGAACTATTTGCATAGACTGTAAATGGATAATAAGAAGTAGTTACCGGTCTGATGATACAATTTTTAACCCTAACGTCAACTCCGTTCAATTGAAGTGAAGCACAAAGTGTTCCTCCACCCTGAATCAAAGCAGCATTGAAGTCGAACAAAGTGGCAACACCTGGTTCAAAAATGCTTAGACTCAATTGGTTTGGATTGTAAACCAAGGTATGGATTTCAAAATTACCGGTATGGTCAACCAGAATGCTGGTATCTGTACTAATTTGATTTAAAATACCATTTTCAAAAACAAGGTAAACCAAGGCATAACCAAACGGTACTTCACCATCATCTTGTGGATCCACTTCAATGGTTCCAATGCTGTCTATCAAACAAACTTCATTTGAAAGTGCTACCAGACTTGGGAATTGAGCTTCACATCCACAAGTATTGGTAATGTTCATCGGTCCGCTGGAGATGAAACATCCGTTAGCATCACTCACATTGACCACATAGGTTCCTTGTGGGATGCTGTCGCGGTTTTGAACATTATTCACTCCATTGATATCCAACCAATCGAAGGTATAAGGTCCTACACCACCCATCACTTCCACATCAATCCTTGCGACACTATCGCAGGTAATGTTTCTGGTAGTGATGTTCAAATCAAGCACTGCTGGTTCTACTACAATGAAAGGCGCCTGACCTGCCAAACAGCCATTTACATCGTAGACAACAAGGAAGAAGTTACCCGGAGGCAAGTCTCCGTTGGAATAAGAATTTCCATTTGCGTCTACAATTTCTACCGTAGAAGGATTCGCAAATCCTAATGGCAATTGGATATCAGGATTGATAAATCCATTGTAGGCTCCTGCACAATTGGTGCTAACGGTATCAGGTATGGTAATAATCGCCTGGGTGATACCACCAGCAACAAGAACAAATGAAACAGTGGTTTCACAACCAGAATTTACATCAGAAACGGTTACCGTGTAGGTTCCTTCTGAAAGGTCATCTCTTTGAGCATCTCCATTCCAGGAGAAGTTATAAGAACCAGAACCTCCCTGAACTACAATTTCAACAGAACCATTGGACTGCGCACAATCAGGTTCGCTTAGAACGTTTGCTGTAGCAGTCAGGTTATTGATTTCAGTGATAACCACGGTTGCAAAGGTTACACATGAGAAATTAGAAGAATCTCTGATTTCTACATTGTAATCACCTGCTGCCAAGTCAGTTCTTAATGTTGCAACCACAGAATCCGGCCACAAGAACATCATACCTGGTTGTACACCAAAGTTTGCTGCTCCGTTTGCTTGTCCACAAGTTGCAGGTGATGTGAAGGCAGAAGGTGCTTCAGGACCATCTATATTTCCAAGATTTACATCAATTGTGGTACTGCAAGTCGGATCATCTTCTCTTGAAATTACAATAGTGTAAGTACCGGATGGCAGACTTCCTCTGCTATTTCCAAAAGTTGAAATGGAAACACCTGCCAATGGAGTCCAGTCAAATTCGTAATCTTCAATATTGCCTGGCATTGCAACTGAAATCGAACCATTAGCAAATCCACAGGTAGCTTCGATGGTTGTAACTCCGGCAACTACAGGAGCAGTACAACAGGAGCTCACTATGATTTCGGCTCCTACTTCATCAACATCTCCACAAAGTGTTCCCCCACCAGGAATAAAGGTTGAAATCAAATCCTGGATGGTCGTTACGCCTATGGTAAGGCTGGAAATATCATATCCGCCATTTTCAAAGGCGAAGAAGTGTATGAAATAGGTTCCGGTTTCACTAACCGTAAATTGATTATTGTAATCATAAGCAAGGATAACTCCATTGTTATCAACCAAAAGGAAGTATCCGTCTGAACCTACAGGCGTATTGGCGTTTCCGTCAGGAGTAGCTGAAATAACTACCGTATCATTCAAACAGATATTGCTTGAGTCAGCAATCATTCCACCTGCTTCGATATCACAAACTGCACCGCAATCATCGGCCACCGTAAAGCTTTCACTTGCCGTACAGCCATTCTCATCGGTGATGGTTACACTGTAATTTCCAACAGAAAGATTATTTCTATCGGAAGGATCATCTGTACCGGCAAGGTCTGCCCAGTCGTAAGTTACAAGACCGGTAGTTCCAACCAAATTCAGACTGATTGAACCTCCAGCATTACAGGTTACATTGGTAACGCTGCCAGTTACACCTACTACAGGTGCCGGTTGGATGGTAAAGCTGGTTGAAGCAGCACAACCGGTTTCATCGGTAACAGTTACTTCGTAAACGCCAGCATCCAAATTGGTTCTGTCAGCCGGATCATCTGTTCCAGCAAGGTCGGCCCAATCATAAGTTACCAGTCCACTTGCTCCTTCTACAACCAGGCTTATGCTACCATTTTCAAGACAAGTCATGTCGGTAGCAGTTCCACTTAAAGTAATATTTGAAGCTGCATTTATGGAGAAGTCAGCAAACTGGATACATCCATTTTCATCTGTTACCTGAACTCGATAGTCACCAGGGCTCAAGTCATTCCTGTTTGCAGGATCATTTGTTCCAGCAAGGTCGGTCCAGTCATATGTATAATTGCCGGCACCTCCGTTCACTGATAATTCAATGCTTCCACCTTCGGTACAGGTTTCAGGATTAGTAATTCCTGAAATGCTTATGGAATCCGGATTCAACACAGCAAAGCATGCCATACCGGTTTCACAACCATTTGCATCCATTACAAACAGGCAATAATTACCAGCTTCCAATTGGCCATCCTGATACTGAGTTCCCGAAGAATCTCTAATCTCAATGGTATAAGGATTAGCATATCCTGAAGGTGTTTCAACAAGGAAGTCGGCATTGGCATCAGCACTTTCGTAGCAAGATGTAAATACATCATTGGCCAAAACCGTAGCCATAACCGGTGTATCATCCAGTGTGAATTCAGCTATTGCCTGACAACCAGTTTGATTGTCGACTACGGTTACTGACTGGAATCCAGTTCCTAAAATCGTACTGATGGAATCGATACCCCAAGAATAACTGTAGGCACCGGATCCATTTTCAATACTCAAACTAACCACACCATTGAAGGCATTACAAGTTGGTTGAGCAATGATTACAGGTGTAACTTTCAATGGGTTCACCTGGTCGATCACTACTTGCAGGTAATTCACACAACCTGTATTATCGTCTCTAACCTGTACATCGTAAGTACCAGCTGATAAGTCGGTTCTCAAATTACCATTTGCACCGGTATTCAACCAGGTGTAGGTATAATTTGCCGGACTCAACTCAGCGGTTCCATTTGGCAACAGACAAGTTGCAGGACTGGTAGAAACGATGGTTGCTTGAGGTCCATCCAGATTATTGATAACAAAGCTGGTATCAATTTGACAATCCGGATCGCTTACTCTTGAAATCGTTACGTAATAAATTCCTTCCTGCAGATTTTGAGCGACATTGCTGGTGCTCACATTTGGAGCCCAGTTGAAGTCAAAGTCAGAAAGGTCCATATTCATGGTTATTTCAATGCTACCATCCTGATTTCCACAAGAAGAGTGGTTGATGGCAACATTTGAAATTTCAACACTATCACAAGCAGATGGAAGACAGGTATTGGCTACGGTAATTCCGGTTACCTGGGCAAAACAACCATTAGCATCGGTCACCTGAAGGTCATACAATGATGCTCTAAGGTTTGTTCTGTTTTGAGGATCGTTTGAACCCTGCAAATCAGACCAATCGAAACCAAATGGTGCAGTTCCACCTGTAACAATTACTTCAATGCTACCCATGTTGTCACAGGTTTCAGGGAAGGTATTGAAGCTGATGTTCAATGGAGCAGGTTCGCTCACTTCGAAGCAATCCTGACCAGCCAAACAATTGTTTCCATCATAAACCATTACACAGTAGTTTCCTGCAGGAAGTGCATTTTCATCCACTACATTTCCATTTACATCAACTACTTCTACCCTAGGCGTTCCAACAAAACCTGTACCCGGCTGAACCGAGTAGGATGCTTTAGCAGGAGTACCACCGAAACAGTTAATTTGAAGGTCGTCGGCAGTTACCTGAGCGTTAGGAACATTTGCGGCAAGCGCAAACTGAACAGTTGCAGTACAGCCTGTTTGATTGTCGGTTACTTCAACTGTGTATTGTCCTTCCGTAAGGTCATTTCTGGATGCAGTACCATTCCAATCGTAGCTATAATCGCCGGTTCCACCATTTACATTAATGGTAACAGAACCATTTGATGCGCCACAATCAGGTAATTGATTGATGCTGGCAGATGCAGTAAGGTCAGAATTCATTCCGATTACTACTTCGACTATGGAAATACATCCACCTGCATCGGTTGCAGTTACCTGGTAGGTTCCGGCTGCCAAATCATTTCTGCTTGCACCTGTACCATTGTCTGACCAGTTGTAGGTCAATAATGCAGGCGTCAAACTTGCTGAACCATCGGCAGCATTACAATTGGCATTCTGCGTATTTGCAATACTTACTGTAGGTCCATTTGCATTGTCAACAGCAAAGATAGCTGATGTGAAACAAGCAGGATCATTCGCTCTTGAAACCGTTACTTCATAATTTCCAGCTGCAAGTCCGCTTGCTACATTGCTAGTAGAAACATTTGGACTCCAGGTGAAGGTAAAGTCAGAAAGATTACCGTCTATTGTCAGATTGATGCTACCATTTGCCTCAGCACAATCAGATGCTCCGATTGAGCTAGCCGTGATTACAGGCTTGGTACAAGATGGTTGACAATCATTTCCAACTACCAAATCATTCAGACTTATAGAACAACCTTGATTGTCCGTAATGGTCACATCATATGTACCAGCAACAAGGTTGTTTCTGTTTTTCGGATTATCAGTACCTGGCATATCGGCCCAGTCGTAGGTGTAGAATCCACCGCCACCAACAACAGTCAGGTTGATGGTTCCACCATTGCTACAAGTCTCGTTGGTAATCTGAACGCTTGGCAGAATTGCAGGCGGTTCACTCACTGAGAAACAAGCCTGACCTGCCAAACATCCGTTGCCATCGAATACCAACAAGCAGTACTCACCGGCACCAAGAGAACCGTTTTGAACGATATTATCATTCTCATCCCTGAATTCTACCCTTTCAGGATTTACAAATCCTTGAGGAAGAGAAACATCATATTGAACGGTAGCATCTTCTGCTCCACCACAACTGGCAGATGCATTGGATACTGTTACAATCGCATTTACAACATTGTCTACCAATACAAATCTGGTATCAGCTTCACAACCAGTCTGATTGTCGGTCACCGTAACCACATAAGTACCTGCATTCAAGTTATCCTTGGTTGCACCTGCACCCCAAGAGAAGTTATAATCGCCGCTTCCACCATCAACCTGGATGGTTACAGAACCATTGTCATCACCACAGCTAGGCTGGATAATCAAGACTGGTTGTGCTGTCAGATTGTTTTCAGATTCGATGGTTACATTCACCACATTGAAACAATCCGGGTTGGCATCATAAACAGTAACTCCATACGTACCGGCTGCCAAATCTGTTCTTGAAGCATTTGTATTGCCATCTGGCCACTGGTAATTGTAATTCAACGGACTCAGGCTGGCCTTACCATTTGCCAATTCACAAGTTGCTGATTGAAGGTTAGACACTGTAGCAACCGGTGCATTGTTGTTTCCAACAATTGCGGTCACTTCAGTATAACAATTTGGATCAGAAACATTGGCAATTTTCACCTTGTAAGTACCGGCAGTCAGACCTGTAGCGGTCATGCTGGTACTAACATTTGGCGTCCAGGTATAGGTATAATTGAATGGATTTCCTTGTACATCCAGGAATACCATACCTGTGCTGTTTCCACAGCTGGAAGGAATGGTAGTAATACCTCCTACGATAGGTGGAGTACAGTTGGTTTGGCAATCATCATTCACAACCAAGTTGGTCATGATTTCAGAACATCCGTTTACATCTGTAATGGTCACGCTGTAATTTCCGGCAGGTAAATCAGTCCTGTTTTGAGGCTGACCTGCTCCCAGGATGTCGCTCCATTCGAAATTATATGGCTGGGTACCTCCTAAGATATTCAGGATGATGGTACCTCCGTTGTCACAAGTGGCATCGGTCATGGTCACATTGGCCTGAATTCTTGCTGGTTCGGTTACCATGAAGCAATCTTCACCTGCAACGCATCCATTGGCGTCTGTAACAATTACACAATACATACCAGGAGCTAGTAAACCATTGGTTTGAATGTTTCCAGACTGGTCCTTGATTCTTACCACTTCAGGACCAGCAAAGCTTGGATCCTTGTCGATGGTAAAGTTTACAAAACCGTCCCTTGCACCGTAACAACTTACCTGGGCGTCATCTGCATTAACCACTGCTCCGGCAACATCATCTGTCAAGGAGAAGGTCACTACGGTTTCACAACCAAACGCACCTGTATCGGTAACGGTAACCTGATAAGCACCTGCTGCCAGATCATTTCTCAATGAAGTGGTGGCAGAAGGATTATCAGACCATTCGTAAGTGTATTGACCACTTCCACCCGCTGTTACATTGATTTGTACACTACCATTTGCTTCACCACAGGTTGGAAGCGTTCTGATATTGGCTTCTGCCATCAGAGGATTTTCGGTTCCTATGGTTATCATTAAAATAGTAGGACAAGTCGGGTTTGCAGGATCGATGATTCTAACCTCGTAAGTACCGGCAGGAAGGTCATCTCTGTTGCCCGACATTACTCCATCGTGCATCCACAAGTAAGTGTAGAATTTAGGCAACATGGCAACAATACCATTCGAACCATTACAAGTAGCCGGTGTGATGGTCAATTCATCCAATTGTGGACCATCGATATTGTTGATAATAAATGACTCAACCGTGAAGCAGTTTGGATCATTTTTATCTGCAATGGTTACATTGTATAATCCTGCACTCAGGTTGTTTCTCGCATTTCCAACCTGAGTTAAAGGACTACCAAAGTTTGGAGCCCAGGTATAGGTGTAGTCTGCTGCGTTTCCTATCATTTCAATAGTTGCCTGACCGTTGGAATTTCCACAATCAGCGTCTAAAGAAATCACATTCTTCACTGCAGGGGTTCTACAACCGTTACAATCGTCTTCTATTACAAGGTTGGTAATGATTTCAGTACAATTATTGGCATCTGAAATAACTACCTGATAGGTTCCTTCCTGAAGACCGATACGATTTTGTGGATCGTCGTTTCCTGGAATATCTGCCCAGTCAAATGCATAAGCACCTGTTCCTCCTTGAACTGTAAGCAGGATACTTCCATCTTCATCACAGGTAATGTTGTTTACTTCAGCACTTGCAAGAAGTGGTGCCGGTTCAAGAACGTTGAAACATTCTTCACCAGCCAAACAACCGTTTGCATCCATAATCATGATACAATATGCACCCGGAGCAAGGTTTCCATTCAATACTGGAGAACCATTTGCATTTCTAATTAAAGTATCTGCCGGTGCTGCAAAGTTGCCGGTGTAAAGGATATTGAAGTTTACAAAACCATTAGAAGTTCCGGCACAAGAAACCATTACATCACCTATTATTTCTACTTCAGCGATTGAAACATCATTTGCCAAAGTGAAGGTCAAGGTAACATCACAACCGGATGCGCCATCATCCACAACGGTCACATTGTATAATCCGGATTCAAGGCCTGAGCGGTCAGCACTATTGATATTAGGATCATCACTCCAAATGAAGGTATAATTTCCACTACCGTTTACAACTTCAATAGAAACTACTCCATTGGCATCCCCACAGGTAGGTTGCTGGGTTACTTTGATGTAAGCTTCCAGGTTATTTTCCTGTGGTATGATTACTTCAACCACGTTTGGACAATTTGGTCTGGAAGGATTTACCATTTGAACCTGATAAGTTCCTGCAGAAAGGTCATTTCGAATATTTCCAACAAAATTATCATGCAACCAGGTGTAGGTTATACCTAGTGGCAACAATTCTGCAGTACCATTTGCTTCGTTACAATCAGCACCTGTTACAATGGCCGTATCCAATTCAGGACCATTTAGGTTACCGATGGTAACAAAGATGGTAGTATCACAATTTTCAGGTTCTAATCTTGAAATAAGAACCTCGTACACTCCTGAAGGAAGTTGAGATCTTCTGTTTCCAATAGAGTTGGCAACACCTGCATTTGGAGTCCAATCATAAGTGAAATCAGCAAGATTTCCTTCAACTGCGATAGTAGCTGAACCTTCATTGTTTCCACAAGAAGAAGGAACTGCAACTACTCCCAGAACATTTGGAGTTTCACAAATACACTCATTTTCGATTTCAAGATCTTGTAGAATCAACTCACAACCCGCAGGACTGGTAATGGTAACTGTGTAGAAACCAGCACTCAAACCTGTACGGTCTTTTGGATTGTTGACTCCCGGAAGGTCTGCCCAATCAAATGTAAATCCGGTTGAGTTTCCAATAATAGCCAGTCCAATGTATCCTTTCTGGGTACATTCTTCCGGATAAATGGCCAACTCGTATTGGATACCCTGGCTGACTTCCACATGCACGGTGTCTACTGCTTCACAGGTTCCACCTTTGGTAACGGTAAGGATGTAATCACCTGAATCTGTTACCTGTGCATTAGAAAGTACAGGGTTTTCCTCTAATGAGACAAAGTTGTTTGGTCCTGTCCAGAGGAATTCATCTCCATCAGAAGTAATATTAAATTGTACATCCTGTCCGATACATACAGCGATATCGTCGCCTGCATCCAACAATACAGGATTGGTTAATTGAATTTCAATACTGTCAATTGCAGCACAACCGTCTACACTGATCACTTCTACCAAGAAGGTGTAGAAACCTGGATTTAGTCCCAGTGCGTTTGGCAGTTCTGGATTTTGTTCCGTAGAAACAAATCCATTTGGTCCGGTCCAGGTGAAAGTAGCTCCACCACTTGCGTAAAGATTCAATTTACTATTGGCACAAACCGGACTGTTACTTGTCAACACCGGAAGTGGAGGACGTTTGATCTGTGCATCAATGGACAATTCAGTGAAACATCCGGAACCATCACTAACGGTAACATTGTAAGTTCCCTGGTGCAGGGTTCTCATCGCTCCCGGAATGATTAGGTCTTTATCATTTGAAGTAAATCGATTTGGACCTTCCCAGCTGAACACATCTCCATCACCGCTTAGTCTGATTTCAAGGGTGTCTCCCTCACAAACTGGACTGTTGGAAGTAATTTGAGTCGTCAACTCATCATTAACTTCTACAAAAGTATTGGCAGTAGCGGTACAAGTACCAAAAGTTGCTTGTAGGGTATATTGACCTGCCAAAGACATGGTTACTGCCGGAATCAACGGATTTTGTTCGTTGGATATGAATGCATTCGGTCCAGTCCAACTGTAATTGTCTGCACCGGCTGGCGCAGAAAGTTGAAGATCCTGACCTTGACACAATGGACCGTTGTTGTTGGCAAACAATCTTGGTCCACCATTGATTTCCACATCTATCGTATCTCTTCCTGAACAGCCACTTGCATCTTCAACATACAGTACAATTTGATAGGTTCCAATACTTGTTCCTGCTGTAAAGACAGGATTAGCCAGTGTATTGTCATCAAATGTACCTCCGTTTGAAGACCAGCTGTATGAAAGACCGGTCGCGTTTGAAAGAGCTGTTAATTGAATATCCTCACCCTGACAAAGCGTAATATCTCTAGGTTGGATGGTTACATTCACACCATCGATAACAGTTATCATATAACTTTCTGTGGCTTCATTTCCACAATCATCCACAGCAACCCAGGTACGGGTTAATTTATAAGAACAATTATCAATGTCATCTCTGGTCTCCGTGAAGATCAAGTCTACATCCGGATCACAGATATCAGTCGCTGTTACATTTGGCAATCCAGGCACTGAACCTCCATTGGTTAAGTCAACAGTGATGTCGCCAGGCACTCCAACGATTGTTGGAGGATTGGAATCCTGGACAGTAATTACCTGAGAAGCGGTGCTTTGATTTCCACAATCATCTACAGCGGTAAATACTCTGGTAATAACCACTTCTGAAGGACATGCACCCGGTTGTTGAGTATCTGAAGTATAAATATCTACATCCGGATCGCAATTATCCGTTGCGGTAGGCGTCTGAGTTGGAAGTGGATCTCCACATTCGATACTTACATCAAATGGAACATTTGCTAATATTGGAGCTAACTCGTCAATCACTTTCAAATAGATAATCAACTCTGACTCATTTCCACAATCATCAGTAGCTACCCATTTACATTCTAATAAATACAAGTAACCCTGGATTTCACAATTACCCAAACCGATTTGGATGTCGGTAAACGTAACATCTACATCATCATCGCAATTATCCAGTGCTTCAACATCTCCTACATTGAATACAGGGATGTTATCGCAATCAACATCAAGCGAATCAAACATGCTTAGGTTGATCAAAGTTGGATTTATAAAAGTAATTGTCGGTGCTTCTTTATCACCAAGGGTAATTAACTGAGTAGCACTGCTGGTATTTCCACAATCGTCAGTGGCAGTCCAGGTTCTGGTAAGCGTACCACTACAGTTGTCTCCCGTCATTACCTCATCCATTTCAACCTCAACATCCGTATCACAATCATCATTGGCAGTTACAAGCGGAGCAGGTGGAACATCAGCACTACAGTTCGCAGTGATGTTTGATGGCACACCCACCAATTGCGGAGCTTCAGAATCAGTAATAGTAATGGTTTGAGTTGCGGTTGATTCATTTCCACAATCATCGGTGGCAGTCCAGGTACGCGTGATGATGCGTTCCTGAGGACAAGCGCCAGGGACTTCAGTTTCTGTGAAGCTCAGGTCGACATCGTTGTCACAATTGTCGGTTACATCCGGCTCATCTGTTGGGATTGGGTCTGTACAATTTAAAGTAAGATTATCAATAGAGCCAAATACCGGAGCTTCACTATCATTTACATTGATGGTTTGTGATGCAGTAGCGGTATTTCCGCAATCATCGGTAGCTGTCCAGGTGCGGGTAAGAATTTCGCCGCAAGGACCAGGCACTGATGTTTCGTCGAAAGTGATTTCGACATCTGGATCACAATTATCAGTCGCAGTTACTGTATTCGGTGCCGGTGGAATGGTTCCACACTCTGCAATAGTATTGGTTGGTACACCTGAAATGACCGGAGCTTCACTATCCTGGAGAATAACTACCTGAGATGCTGTACTACTGTTTCCGCAATTGTCGGTAGCAGTAAACATTCTGGTAATGATTCTTTCCTGAGGACAAGCACCAGGTACTTCTGATTCAGTAACGGTAATGTCTACATCATTATCACAATTATCGGTTGCAACCGGAAGGCCGGAAGGTATTGGCTGATCACATTCGATGGTTACATCGAATGGAATATTAGCCATTACAGGAGCTTCATCATCGACTACTGTGATTTCAGAAGATGCAGTACTTTCATTTCCACAATTATCGGTCGCGGTCCAGGTCCAAACCAAAGTATAATTTTCAGGACAAGTACCAGCAATGGTTTGTGTTTCGAAAGTTAGATCCACATCCGGATCACAATTATCGGTTGCGATAACATTATTTGGAACTGAAGGCACATTATCACAACTAACTGTTTGATTCTGTGGCACACCAGTTATAACCGGAACCTCAGTATCCTGAACGGTCAATGTTTGGCTTACCGTTGTTGAATTACCACAATCATCGGTGGCAGTCCATGTTCTTATCAAAACATAATCTTCAGGACATGCACCCGCGAAGGTTGATTCATCCAAATCGATTTGAACGTCGGTATCGCAATTGTCAGTAGCCGTTGGTGTCTGTGGAGCAGGAATATTGCTACACTCTACCGTTACATCTGAAGGAATGTTTGCAAATACAGGTGCTTCATCATCAGAAACCGTAATCATTTGAGTTTGTGAAACTGAATTTCCACAGTTATCTGTGGCAGTCCACACACGCATGATGCTTTGATTGGCTGCACAAGCACCAGGATTAGCAATTTCTTCAAAAGTGATGTCTACATCTGTATCACAATTATCAGTAGCAGTGATATTGGATGGTACCGGTGGAATATTTCCACAATCGGCAGTTATATCTGCAGGTACTCCTGTTAAAACAGGGGCTTCAGAATCTTGAAGTGTAATCACTCTTGAAACAGTTGCAGTATTTCCACAATCATCTGTAGCTGTCCAGGTACGGGTAATGATTCTTTCTTCAGGACATGCACCAGGTACATCTGTATCAACGAAAGTCAAGTCAACATCCGGATCGCAATCGTCTGAAACGCTCGGCTCGTCAATTGGTAGTGCCTCACTACATTCAATGGTAACATCAAATGGCACATTGGCAAACACCGGAGGTGTGCCATCTGTCACATTGATGGTTTGAGAGGCTGTGGCTGTGTTTCCACAATCGTCCGTAGCAGTCCAGGTACGGATCAATTCTTCTCCGCATGGAGCAGGATTGCTTACTTCAGTAAGAATAACTTCTACATTGTTATCGCAATTATCTGTTGCAGCAACCGTATTTGGAGCTGGTGGAACAGTTCCACAATCTGCAGATGTATTTGCAGGTACTCCTGTAATGGTTGGAGCTTCAGAATCTTGAAGTGTCACCACATGACTCGCGGTACTTGAATTTCCACAAGCATCCGTAGCAGTAAAGGTTCTTGTAATAACTCTTTCCTGAGGGCATGCGCCAGGAACTTCAGTCTCATCAACCGACACTACTACATTCATATCACAATTATCAGTAGCTGTTGGCAAATCTGATGGTATAGGCTGATCACACTCGATGGTCACATCCAATGGTACATTGACCAAGATTGGCGCCTCTGTATCTTGGACTGTAAGCGTTTGACTTGCTGTGGATTTGTTTCCACAATCGTCAGTGGCTGTCCAGGTACGAATTAGGACGTAATCCTGAGGACAAGCACCTGGGAATGTCATCTCATCCAGGTCAATTTGAACGTCATTATCACAGTTATCGCTTGCATCTGGAGTTTCTGGAGGTGGAATACTACTACATTCAACTGTAATATCAGAAGGCACATTTGCAAAAACAGGAGCTTCATCATCTACAACCGTAATCATTTGAGTTTGTGAAACTGTATTACCACAATTATCGGTGGCAGTCCAAACACGCATGATGCTTTGGTTGGCAGCACATCCGCCTCCATTTACAATCTCTTCAAAATCTATTTGAACCTGATCATCACAATTGTCGGAAGCTGTTACGTTTCCTGAAATCGGAGGAATATTATTACAGTCTACTGTAATATCGGCTGGTACTCCCATCAAGGTAGGAGCTTCTGTATCCTGTACGGTTATGATTTGTGAGCCTGTTGCTACATTTCCACAATCATCGGTCGCGGTCCAGGTACGAATCAATCTGAAATCATTCTGACAACCTAAAGGCTGCACAGTTTCATCCATGGTTATATCCACCTGAGGATCACAATTATCGGTTGCCGTAATAGTCACCGGAGCAGATGGAACATCATCACATTCTACTGTAACATCAGAAGGAATTCCTGACAATACAGGAGGAGTTCCGTCACCAATGGTAATAACCTGAGATCCGGTTGTTGCATTACCACAATTATCTGTGGCTGTCCAGATTCTGGTGAGAATCATATTTTGGTTACAAATACCAGGACTGGTGATTTCCTGATAGGTAATATCCACCTGATCATCACAATTGTCGGTGGCTGAAATCACACCTGCACCTGGAGGAGCCGGTACTGAATCACATTCAACCGTAACATTTGCTGGCACACCCGTCAAAACAGGAGGCGTTAAGTCACGAACGGTAATTCTTTGATTTCCTATGGTTGTGTTTCCACAATCATCTGTTGCTACCCATCTTCTTATAATGGTAAAATTGTTTTCACAAAGACCAGGCTGGGTAGTTTCTGTAAATTGAATATCTACCAAATCATCACAATTATCCGTTGCAGTGATGTTGGTTGGAACATTTGGAATATCATCACATTCTACCGTTACATTGGCAGGAATTCCCAACAAGGTTGGTTCCTGGGTATCCTGTAAGGTAATCACCTGACTTGCAGTACTTGCGTTGCCACAAGCATCCGTAGCAGTCCAAACTCTGGTTATGACTCTATCTTGAGGACAAGCACCAGGTCTTTCTGTTTCATCTAAAGTGATTGAAACGTTAGGATCACAATTATCGGTAGCAGTAGGTTCGTCTGTTGGCAAGGTTGCATCACATTCCATAGTGATATCCTGAGGCACATTTGCCATTACAGGAGCTTCACTGTCTTGAAGTGTAATCACCTGTGATGCTGTTGAAGCATTTCCACATGCATCTGTTGCCGTCCATGTTCTGGTAATGATTCTTTCTTCAGGACATGCGCCTGGCAATTCTGAATCATCCACCGTTATGGTTACATTATTATCGCAATTATCGGTAGCCGTTGGCTCATCTGTTGGCAATGGCTGATCACATTCAATGGTAACATCGAATGGAATATTGGCCAATACCGGTGCCTCGCTATCCTGAACTGTTATCGTTTGAGAAGCTGTACTTGCATTTCCACAATCATCTGTAGCGGTCCAAACTCTGGTTATGATTTTTTCTTGTGGACAAGCTCCGTTTTGCTCTGTTTCTGAAAGAACTACATCCACATCACTATCACAATTATCGGTAGCAGTAGGCTCGTCTGTTGGTAATGGCTGATCACATTCGATGGTTACATCAGATGGAACATTGGCCAATACAGGAGCTTCGCTATCCTGGAGCGTAATAGTGCTGGAAGCAGTAGAAGCGTTACCACATGCATCGGTGGCAGTCCAGGTGCGGGTGATAACCAACTCGTTTGCACAAGCTCCTGGCAATTGAGCATCTACAAAAGTGATGGTCACGTTTGGATCGCAATTATCAGTCGCCGTTGGCTCATCAGTCGGCAATGGTTGATCACATTCAATCGTCACATCAAATGGAATATTTGCCATCACCGGCGCTTCGCTATCCTGAATGGTAATCACCTGACTAGCAGTACTTGCATTTCCACAAGCATCTGTTGCAGTCCAGGTTCTGGTTACTACTCTTTCTTGAGGACATGCACCAGGTACTTCGTTATCTACTAGTGAAATGCTTACATTATTATCACAATTATCTGTAGCAGTTGGCTCATCCGTTGGAAGTGGCTGATCACATTCGATGGTAACATCAACCGGAATATTTGCCAATACTGGCGCTTCACTATCCTGGATGGTAATCACCTGACTAGCAGTACTTGCATTTCCACAAGCATCTGTTGCAGTCCATGTTCTGGTAATAACTTTTTCCTGAGGACATGCACCCGGTACTTCCGTATCAACTAAAGTGATATTTACATTATTATCACAATTATCAGTTGCAGTTGGCTCGTCCGTTGGCAATGGCTGATCACATTCAATGGTAACATCAACCGGAATATTTGCCAATACCGGCGCTTCGCTATCTTGAATCGTAATCACCTGAGATGCTGTGCTTGAATTACCACATGCATCCGTTGCGGTCCAGGTACGAGTGATTACTCTTTCCTGTGGACATGCACCAGGTACTTCTGTATCAACTAATGTAATACTTACATTATTATCACAATTATCAGTTGCAGTTGGCTCATCAGTCGGTAATGGCTGATCACATTCGATGGTTACATCCACCGGAATATTTGCCAATACCGGAGCTTCGCTATCCTGGATGGTAATCACCTGACTGGCAGTGCTTGCATTGCCACAATCGTCGGTTGCAGTCCAGGTACGGGTGATTACTCTTTCCTGCGGACAAGCTCCAGGTACTTCTGTATCAACCAAAGTAATGCTTACATCGGTATCACAGTTATCGGTTGCTGTAGGCTCATCCGTTGGAAGTGGTTGATCACATTCAATGGTAACATCAACCGGAATATTTGCAAGAACCGGAGCCTCGCTATCTTGTAAAGTAATCGTCTGCGAAGCAGTGCTAGCGTTTCCACATGCATCGGTCGCAGTCCATACTCTGGTAATTACCAGTTCTGATGCACAAGCGCCCGGAAGCTGGGAATCCAATACAGTCAGCGTTACATTATTATCACAATTGTCGGTAGACGTTGGCTCATCCGTTGGCAATGGCTGATCACATTCAATGGTCACATCTCCTGGAATATTTGCAAGGACAGGTGCCTCGCTATCCTGAATGGTAATCACCTGACTTGCGGTACTTGCATTTCCACAAGCATCAGTAGCGGTCCAGGTACGAGTGATAACTTTCTCTTGAGGACATGCACCAGGAACTTCAGTATCTACTAAAGTGATATTTACATTATTATCACAATTATCAGTAGCTGTTGGCTCTTCTGTAGGAAGTGGTTGATCACATTCGATGGTAACATCCGTTGGAATGTTTGCCAATACTGGTGCTTCACTATCCTGAATGGTAATAACTTGAGATGCAGAACTTGAGTTTCCACAAGCATCCGTAGCTGTCCAGGTTCTGGTGATTACTTTTTCCTGAGGACATGCACCAGGAACCTCTGTATCAACCAAAGTGATGGTTACATCCGTATCGCAATTATCAGTGGCTGTTGGCTCATCTGTCGGAAGTGGCTGATCACATTCAATGGTTACATCCACCGGAATATTTGCCAATACCGGAACTTCGCTATCCTGAAGTGTAATCACCTGAGATGCTGTGCTTGAATTTCCACAGTCATCGGTCGCAGTCCAGGTACGCGTAATGACTCTTTCAGAGGCACAAGCTCCGGGAACTTCTGTATCATTTACCGTAAGGGTAACATCATTATCACAATTATCTGAAGTACTTGGCTCGTCTGTTGGCAATGGCTGATCACATTCGATGGTTACATCTGCTGGAACATTGCTCAAAATCGGAGCTTCAGAATCCTGAATAGTAATCACCTGACTAACCGAGTTGGTATTTCCACAATCATCCGTTGCAGTCCAGAATCTTGTAATGACTCTTTCCTGAGGGCATGCACCAGGAGTTTCCAAATCGGTAACCGTCAATGGAAGATCTATATCACAATTATCTGATACTGTAGGCTCATCAGTTGGAAGAGCATCGCTACATTCGATGGTTACATCTAATGGTACATTGCTGAACAATGGAGCTTCAGTATCCTGGATGGTAATTACCTGACTTCCTGAGCTACTGTTTCCACAATCATCAGTCGCTGTCCAGGTACGGGTAATTACTCTTTCTTGTGGACAAGAACCTGCCAAAACAGTTTCACTAACTGTAATAGTAACATCAGCATCACAATTATCAGTTGCAATTGGTGCATCCGTCGGAAGTGGATCATCACATTCGATGGTAACATCGGCAGGAAGGTTGGCTAAAACTGGTGCTTCGCTATCCTGGATGGTAATTACCTGACTAACAGAATTAGAATTACCACAATCGTCAGTTACAGTCCAGGTGCGCGTAATTACTCTTTCTTGCGGACAAGCACCAGGAGTTTCCACATCATTTAAAGATAAAGGAAGATCAATATCACAATTATCAGAAACCGAAGGTTCATCGGTAGGCAATGCTTCGTCACATTCGATGGTCACATCAGCCGGAACATTGCTGAAGATTGGAGCTTCTGTATCCTGAATGGTGATCACCTGGCTTATAGTTGCACTATTTCCACAAGCATCCGTTGCTGTCCAGGTACGAGTGATTACTTTTTCCTGAGGACAAGCACCCATTGTCTCGCCTTCATTTAAAACAAGGCTGACATTATTATCACAATTATCCAATACCGTAGGCTCATCCGTTGGAAGTGGATCATCACATTCAATGGTAACATTGGCAGGTACATTACTGAATACCGGAGCCTCCGTATCCTGAATGGTGATCACCTGGCTTATTGTTGCACTGTTTCCACAAGCATCCGTTGCTGTCCAGGTACGAGTGATTACTATTTCCTGGGGACAAGCACCTGGTAATTCTGTATCAACAAGGGTCAAACTTGGAGCAGGATCACAATTATCGGCGATATCCGGATCATCGGTAGGCAATGCATCATCACATTCAATGGTCACATCGAATGGAACATTGCTAAATTCTGGCGCCTGAGTATCTTCTACCGTTAATGTATAAGATGCTTCACTTGTGTTGCCACAAATATCGGTAGCGGTCCAGGTACGAATGATTTGATATGAATTTGGACATCCACCATTGATGGTTTGTTCTGCAAAGGTCAAAACAGGTGTTGCATCACAATTATCCAATACTGTTACATCCACACCTGATTGAGGCACTGGAGGAACAGCATCACATTCAACAGTTTCGTCTGACGGCACTCCGCTAATAACCGGAGCGTCGATATCTTGTACTGTTATAATTTGTTGTGTCGTTGCACTATTTCCACAAGCATCAGTAGCGGTCCAAACTTTCACAAGGGTGTAGTTGTAAGGACAGGTTCCATCGTTTCTTGTGGTATTAAGTGTTACGGTCACATTTAAATCACAATTATCGGTTACATCAGGTTCATCTGTAGGCACAACATCATCACAACTGATGGTAACATCAGCTGGAACATTGCTAAATACCGGACTTTCTGAATCCTGCATGGTTACCGTCTGGCTTACAGAATCTGAATTTCCACAATCATCTGTGGCAGTCCAGGTGCGAATTACTACTGTTTCCTGTGGACAGGAACCAGGTAGTATTTGCTGCGATTCAACAATGTTAACTATTGAACCACTACAAATATCTGTGGCATCCGGAGCAGTTACCGGAACCGATTCGTCACATTCTATAGTAATATCTGCAGGTACATTTGAGAATGTTGGAGGAGTGGTATCCTCTATTGTAAAGATTGCAGTAGTCTGACTGCTATTGCCACATTCGTCGGTTGCTGTGAAGGTTACGGTTGCACTTCCTGTTGCTCCACAATCATCACTCAAACCAGAGAAATCATTATTCCAGCTTACATCTCCACATTCATCGATGGCTACAGCTCCACCATTGGCGGTAAGCCAATTTTGTAAATCATTTAGGTTACCTGAACCATCACATTCTACCGTTTCATTCGATGCTTCCACATCGATCATAGGTGGATTATTATCCTCAATGGTAATGGTTGCACTTGTTTGACTTTCATTGCCACATTCATCGGTAACAGTAAATGTCACAAGCACTGAACCTGAAGCTCCACAATCATCCGAAAGGGCTGTAAAGTCATTGGTCCAGCTTACATTACTACAAAGATCGCTTGCTGATGCATTTCCATTGGCATCCAACCAAGCTTGAATTTCAGTAAGGTTTCCTGCACCGTCACATTCTAAAACAAGATCCTGTGCAGGTTCATCAATATCAGGTACTGTTGTATCTTCAATGGTAAAGGTTGCGGTGGTCTGACTGCTATTTCCACAATCATCCGTTGCAGTGAAAGTTACGGTTGCAGTTCCTGTAGAACCACAATCATCGCTCAAGCCGGTAAAGTCATTGGTCCAGCTTACACCACTACAAATATCTGAAGCAGAAGCTCCTCCCTGGTTATCCAACCAATTCTGAAGTTCGGTTGTATTTCCAAGACCATCACATTCAACGGTCAATTCTTGAGCTTCTACATTTATAACAGGATTGGTAGTATCTTCAATAACAAAGGTTGCATCGAAAGTGGTTGCATTTCCACAATCATCCGTTGCAGTAAATATTACTGTTGCAGAACCTGTTGCACCACAATCGTCACTTAAACCGGTGAAATTATTGGTGATGGTTACATTGCTACAAATATCACTTGCTGATGCATTTGCATAGTTGTCCAACCATGTTTGAAGTTCACTTAAATTGCCCGCGCCATCACATTCTACCACAAGAGGTGTTGGTCGAACTGTGATAACCGGAGGAGTGGTATCCTCAATGGTTAGGTTTGCAGTAGTTTGGCTGTTATTACCACATTCGTCGGTTGCAGTGAAAGTAACTACAGCCGTTCCTGTTTCGCCGCAATCATCTGACAATCCTGAATAATCGTGACTCCAACTTACATTACCGCAAATATCACTTGCTGATGCATTTCCATTTGCATCCAACCATGCTTGAATGTCTGCTGTATTTCCAGCTCCATCACATTCAAAAGTAACATCCTGTGCTTCTTCATCAATCGTTGGAGCAGTATTATCTTCTATGGTAAAGGTTGCGGTGGTCTGGCTGCTATTGCCACAATCGTCGGTTGCAGTAAAGGTTACAATAGCAGAACCTGAAGCTCCACAATCATCACTAAGCGATGTAAAGTCATTGGTCCAGGTAACATTGCTACAAACATCACTAGCAACAGCTCCACCGTTGTTATCCAACCAATTTTGCAAAGCAAGTGCATTACCGATACCATCACACTGAACTGTCATATCAGATGCTTCTGTATCAATGGTAGGATTGGTGGTATCTTCTACTGTTACAGTTGCGGTAGTCTGGCTAAAGTTTCCACAATCATCAGTAACTGTAAAAGTAACAGTTGCAGAACCCGTAGCTCCACAATCATCACTTAATCCAGTATAATTATGGGTCCAGGTTGTTCCACTACAAATATCACTGGCGGCTGCATTTCCATTGGCATCCAACCAGGCTTGAATATCCGAAGTATTGCCAGCTCCGTCACATTCAAATGTAACATCCTGGGCTTCTTCATCAATTTCAGGATTAGTAGTATCTTCTATGGTGAAGGTTGCCGTAGTGGTATTGAAATTACCACAAACATCAGTTGCTGTGAAAGTCACAATAGCACTTCCTGTATATCCACAATCGTCTGACAATCCTGAGAAATTATTACTCCAGGTAAAGCCACCACAAACATCACTTGCAACAGCGCCACCGTTGAATGCTAACCAGGTATTAAGTTGAGTAAGATTTCCGGCACCATCACATTCCACTGTCATATTGGAAGCAGCAAGATCGATCGATGGTGATGTTGTATCTTCAATGGTAAATGTTGCAGTGGTTTGACTGCTATTGCCACATGCATCTGTTACTGTAAAGGTGACAGTTGCACTTCCAGTAGCTCCACATTCATCGCTTAATCCAGTGAAATTGTGGCTCCAGGTAAAGCTGTTACAATCATCTTCTGCCTCAGCTCCACCGTGGTTATCCAACCAATTTTGTAAAGCCGCAGTATTTCCTGCGCCATCACATTCTACCGTTTCATCCGAAGCCTCAACTGTAATGGTTGGAGCGGTAGTATCTTCAATAGTAATAGTGGCAGTAGTTTGACTACTGTTTCCACAATCATCTGTAACGGTAAAGGTTACAACTGCACTTCCCGTATTTCCACAATCTCCGGTAAATCCGCCAAAGTCGTTGCTCCAGGTAATTCCTCCACAAACATCGTTAGCAATTGCTCCTCCATTTGCAGTCAACCAATTTTGAACAGCAGTAAGGTTTCCTGCTCCATCACACTCAAGGGTAATATCTGAAGCCTCAGTGCTTATAATTGGAGATGCTGTATCTTCTATTGTAAAGGTTGCTGTTGTTTGGCTGAAGTTGCCACAATCATCCGTTGCAGTAAAGGTTACTGTTGTTGAACCCGTAGCTCCACAATCATCACTTAATCCGTTGAAATTATTGCTCCATGTAACTCCACCACAAACATCAGATGCAACGGCGTCTCCATTTCTTGTCAACCAGCTTTGCAGTTGGGCGAGATTTCCCGCACCATCACATTCTACAGTTTCATTTTGAGCTTCAGTATCAATGCTAGGATTGGTGGTATCAATAATGGTGAAGGTTGCATTGAAAGTTGTTGCATTTCCACAATCATCTGTGGCAGTGAAGGTTACGGTTGCAGAACCGGTAGCTCCACAATCATCGCTAAAAGCCACAAAATTATTGGTCCATTTTACCCCTCCACAAATATCACTAGCCACTGCACCTGCCTGAGTATCCAACCAATTTTGCAATTGAGCCTGATTTCCGGCACCATCACATTCTACGGATAAAGGAGTTGGTCTAACTGAAATAACCGGAGGCGTAGTATCTTCGATCGTAAAGGTTGCAGTTGTTTGACTGCTGTTTCCACATTCATCTGTTACAGTGAATGTTACAGTAGCACTTCCTGTCAATCCACAATCATCTGAGAATCCTGTGAAGTTATTGGACCAGGTTAGATTTACTGAAGCAGATACATTGTCAGAAGCAGTTGCTCCACCATTAGTACTTAACCAATCATTTAATGCCGCAAGATTTCCAGCTCCGTCACATTCTACAGTTTGATTCACAGCTTGTGTAATGAATACAGGACTGGTAACATCCATAAATCCTGCATCAACTGTTAGATTTTCATTGCCGCTGGTTACCACTATTGGTGCCGTAAGACCAGATCCATTCACATCACTATCCAAGGTGTCATCTCCACCCTGATCCTGTGGTGAATAATCCAATCCAGTCGGACTTGCTGGCATTCCAAATTCTACCTGGTAGGTACCAGGTCTTAAATTTTCAAAAATATAATTTCCGGTTCCATCTGATGTAGTATTCTCATCTACCGGAGTTCCATTTCCGGTGGTTCCGAATAATCTCACAGGTACATCTGCCAAGGGCTCTTCCCCAGCATCTTGAATACCATTTTTATTACAATCAAAGAAGGTATAATCACCCAAACGAGTATTCGCAGTATTTATCATACCCGCATCATAAGTATCATTATATTCTCCGGATGTAAGGACTTCATTGGATGTCATTCCATTATTTACATCCGCATCTGAATCGATGCTATCATCACCACCCTGATTTGCGTAGGTGAATTCATATCCGGTAACCAAAGTAAATGTCAATTTATAAGTTCCTGGGAACAGGTTGCCAAACATGTACATTCCACTGCCATCGGTGGTAGTAGTCAAATCAACCGGTGTTCCGTTTCCGGTGTTACCCGTCAATTGAACGGTCACATCTTCCAAGCCTGGTTCTCCTGCATCCTGATGCCGTTTCCGTTCACATCTTCCCATACAAAGTCTCCAATCTTGGTATTCGCGGTGATGATACCCGCGTCAAAATCAGGATAATTTTCTCCTGAGGTGATGATTTCATTGATCGTCATTCCATTGGCCTGATCAGCGTCTGAATCTACCGTATCATCCGCTCCTTCATCTGTGTAGGTGAAGCTGTAGCCGGTTGGAAGGTCGAAGGTTACTTTATAAGAACCTGGTACCAAACCATCAAAGAAGTAGATTCCTGATGCATTGGTAGTGGTAGTTCTGTTTACAATGGTTCCGTTTCCGGTTGTTCCATCAAGGGTAACAGTAATGTTGCCAACGCCCGGCTCACCTCCGTCTTGAAGGCCATTTCCGTTTAAGTCTTCCCATACGAAATTACCAAGGGTGGCTGGCTGATAATAGCCTGCATCAAAGTCCTGGTAGTATTGTCCACTTATCAAAACAGTGGTAGCAGTCATTCCATAATTCGGTGAGAATGGATCTGATTCCGGATCTGAATCAATTGTATCATCTGCTCCTTGATTCTGGTAAGAATTGGTGTAACCTACCGGAGTGATGAAGGTTGTTTTATAGGTTCCTGGGAACAGATTTCCAAACATATACATACCACTTCCATCGGTGGTAGTAGTCAAATCAACTGGAGTTCCATTTCCGGTTGTTCCGGTCAAGCGAACAGTTACATCTTCGATGCCCGGTTCTCCTGCATCCTGGATGCCGTTTCCGTTGGTGTCATCCCATACAAAGTCGCCAATCTTGGTGTTGGCAGTATTGATGATACCCGCGTCAAAGTCAGGATAGTTTTCTCCTGAGGTGATGATTTCGTTGATCGTCATTCCATTGGCCTGATCTGCGTCTGAATCTACCGTATCATCCGCTCCTTCATCTGTGTAAGTGAAAGAGTAGCCGGTTGGAAGATCGAAGGTTACTTTATAAGAACCCGGTACCAAACCATCAAAGAAATAAATTCCTGATGCATTGGTAGTGGTAGTTCTGTTTACTACCGCTCCGTTTCCGGTTGTTCCGTCAAGGGTAACGGTAATGTTACCTACTCCCGGCTCTCCTCCGTCTTGAAGACCGTTTCCATTCAGGTCTTCCCAAACGAAATTACCCAGTGTGGCTGGCTGATAATAACCTGCGTCAAAGTCCTGGTAGTATTGTCCACTTACCAATACGGTAGTTGCCGTCATTCCATAATTTGGTGAGAATGGATCAGCGTCAGGATCTGAATCCAAGGCATCATTTCCACCTTCATTTTGATATGAATTGGTATATCCGACCGGAGTGATGAAAGTTGTTTTATAAGTACCTGGGAATAGATTGCCAAACATATACATTCCACTACCGTCGGTGGTAGTAGTCAAATCAACAGCAGTTCCATTTCCAGTCGTTCCTGTCAAGCGAACGGTTACATCTTCTATGCCTGGCTCTCCGGCATCCTGGATTCCGTTGCCGTTGGTGTCTTCCCATACGAAGTCACCAATCTTGGTATTGGCTGTATTGATCATACCGGCATCGTAGGTGTCGTTGTATTCACCTGATACCAGTACTTCGTTTATCGTCATTCCATTGGTCTGATTCGCATCTGAATCTACAGTGTCATCTGCTCCTTCATCCAAATAAGTGAAAGAGTAACCCGTTGGAGTGGTAAAGGTCAGTTTGTAGGTTCCTGGGAACAGGTTGCCAAACATGTACATTCCACTTCCATCGGTAGTAGTCGTCAAATCTATCGGTGTTCCATTTCCGGTATTACCTGTTAATTGAACGGTTACATCTTCCAAACCTGGTTCGCCTGCATCCTGAATACCGTTACCATTTACATCTTCCCATACAAAATCTCCAATCTTGGTATTCGCTGTATTGATCATACCCGCATCATAGGTGTCATTGTACTCACCTGATTCCAGTACTTCGTTTATCGTCATTCCATTGGTCTGATTCGCATCTGAATCTGCGGTATCGTCTGCTCCTTCATCCAAATAAGTGAATGAGTAACCCGTTGGAGTCGTAAAGGTCAGTTTGTAGGTTCCTGGGAACAAATTACCAAACATGTACATTCCACTGCCATCCGTAGTGGTCGTCAAATCAACCGGGGTTCCGTTTCCGGTATTACCCGTCAATTGAACCGTTACATCTTCCAAGCCTGGTTCGCCGGCATCCTGAATACCATTTCCATTCACATCTTCCCATACAAAATCTCCAATTTTGGTATTGGCGGTGTTGATCATACCGGCATCGTAAGTGTCATTGTATTCACCTGATACCAGTACTTCGTTTATCGTCATTCCATTGGTCTGATTCGCATCTGAATCTGCAGTATCGTCTGCTCCTTCATCCAAATAAGTGAATGAGTAACCCTGTTGGAGTTGTGAATGTCGGCTTGTAGGTTCCTGGGAACAGATTACCAAACATATACATTCCGCTGCCATCCGTAGTAGTTGTCAAATCAACAGGCGTTCCGTTTCCGGTGTTACCCGTTAATTGAACCGTTATATCTTCCAAGCCTGGTTCGCCTGCATCCTGAATACCATTTCCATTCACATCTTCCCATACAAAATCGCCAATCTTGGTATTTGCATGTGTTGATGATACCGAAGCATCGTAGGTATCATTGTACTCACCCGATACCAATACTTCGTTTATTGTCATTCCAGTCGAACGATTTGCATCGGAATCGATTGAATCGTCAGAACCCTGATTTCTATAGGTGAAGCTATAACCGGTTAAGGTTGTGAATGTCAGCTTGTAGGTTCCTGGGAACAGATTTCCGAACATGTACATTCCACTGCCATCAGTGGTGGTAGTCAAATCAACCGGAGTTCCGTTTCCGGTGTTACCCGTCAATTGAACTGTCACATCTTCCAAACCTGGTTCACCTGCATCTTGAATACCGTTTCCATTCACATCTTCCCAAACAAAATCGCCAATCTTGGTATTTGCAGTGTTGATGATACCCGCGTCAAAATCAGGATAATTTTCTCCTGAGGTGATGATTTCGTTGATCGTCATTCCATTAGCCTGATCTGCATCTGAATCGATGGTATCATCAGCTCCTTCATCGGAATAAGTGAAGCTGTAACCCGTTGGAAGGTCGAAGGTTACTTTATAAGAACCCGGTACCAAACCATCAAAGAAATAAATTCCTGATGCATTGGTAGTGGTAGTTCTGTTTACAATGGTTCCGTTTCCGGTTGTTCCATCAAGGGTAACAGTTATGTTCCCAACTCCTGGTTCTCCTCCGTCTTGAAGGCCATTTCCGTTCAGGTCTTCCCATACAAAATTTCCAAGGGTGGCTGGCTGATAATAACCCGCATCAAAATCCTGGTAGTATTGTCCACTTACAAGTGTGGTATTTGCAGTTAATCCATAATTCGCACTTCCAGAGTTTGTATTAGCATCAGAATCAAGAGCATCATCTGTTCCTTGGTTTCTATAGGTATTATTATAACCTATCGGAGTAATAAATCTTACCCTGTAAATCCCTGGTATCAGATTTCCAAACATATACATTCCACTTGCCATCGGTAGTTGTTGTCAAATCAACAGCAGTTCCATTCCCGGTTGTTCCAGTTAATTGAACAGATACATCTTCTATACCTGGTTCTCCTGCATCCTGAATACCGTTTCCATTCACATCTTCCCATACAAAATCTCCGATCTTGGTATTTGCAGTGTTGATCATACCGGCATCATAGGTATCATTGTACTCACCTGATTCCAGTACTTCGTTTATCGTCATTCCATTGGTCTGATTCGCATCTGAATCTGCGGTATCGTCTGCTCCTTCATCCAAATAAGTGAAAGAGTAACCCGTTGGAGTGGTAAAGGTCAGTTTGTACGTTCCTGGGAACAGGTTGCCAAACATGTACATTCCACTTCCATCGGTGGTAGTAGTCAAATCAACTGGAGTTCCGTTTCCGGTATTACCCGTCAATTGAACCGTTACATCTTCCAAACCTGGCTCTCCTGCATCCTGAATACCATTTCCATTCACATCTTCCCATACAAAATCTCCAATCTTGGTATTCGCGGTATTGATCATACCGGCATCGTAAGTATCATTGTACTCACCTGATACCAGTACTTCGTTTATTGTCATTCCATTGGTCTGATTCGCATCTGAATCTACAGTGTCATCTGCTCCTTCATCCAAATAAGTGAAAGAGTAACCCGTTGGCGTGGTAAAGGCCAGTTTGTACGTTCCTGGGAACAAATTACCGAACATGTACATTCCACTTCCATCAGTAGTGGTGGTCAAATCAACCGGCGTTCCGTTTCCGGTATTACCTGTTAATTGAACCGTTACATCCTCTAAACCTGGTTCGCCTGCATCCTGAATACCATTTCCATTCACATCTTCCCATACAAAATCTCCAATCTTGGTATTCGCGGTGTTGATGATACCCGCGTCAAAGTCAGGATAGTTTTCTCCTGAGGTGATGATTTCATTGATCGTCATTCCATTGGCCTGATCTGCATCTGAGTCGATGGTATCATCTGCTCCTTCATCTGTGTAGGTGAAAGAGTAGCCGGTTGGAAGATCGAAGGTTACTTTATAAGAACCCGGTACCAAACCATCAAAGAAGTAAATTCCTGATGCATTGGTAGTGGTAGTTCTGTTTACAATGGTTCCATTTCCGGTTGTTCCATCAAGGGTAACGGTGATGTTCCCAACTCCTGGTTCTCCTCCGTCTTGAAGTCCATTTCCGTTCAGGTCTTCCCAAACGAAATTACCCAGAGTTGCTGGCTGATAATATCCTGCATCAAAGTCCTGGTAGTATTGTCCACTTACCAATACGGTGGTAGCAGTCATTCCATAATTCGGTGAGAATGGATCACCGTCAGGATCTGAATCCAAGGCATCATTTCCACCTTCATTTTGATAAGAATTGGTATATCCTACCGGAGTAATGAAAGTTGTTTTATAAGTACCTGGGAATAGATTTCCAAACATATACATTCCACTTCCATCGGTAGTGGTGAGTCAAATCAACTGCTGTTCCGTTTCCGGTTGTTCCGGTCAAGCGAACGGTTACATCTTCGATTCCTGGTTCTCCAGCATCCTGAATGCCGTTGCCGTTGGTGTCTTCCCATACGAAGTCACCAATCTTGGTATCAATCAGGTTTACCAAACCCGCATCATAAGTTCTATTGTCCTCACCTGATTCGAGGAATTCATTAATCGTCATACCGGTAGACTGATCCGCATCTGAATCTTTAGCATTGTCTGCTCCCTCATCCTGGTAAGTAAATGCATAGCCTGCCGGAGCCGTAAAAGTAATTTTATAAGTACCCGGTCTCATTCCTCCAAAAAGGTAATATCCGGCACCATCCGTTGTGGTTGTTATATCAACAGGAGTCTCATTTCCGGTAAATCCGGTCAAACGAACGGTTACATCTTCAATTCCTGGCTCTCCTGCATCCTGAATACCATTTCCATTCAAATCTTCCCAAACATAATCACCAATCTGAGTACTGGAAATATTGATCAAACCAGCATCAAAATCCTGATAATTTTCACCTGAAGTAATAATTTCATTGGCAGTCATTCCATTTGCCTGGTCTGCATCAGAATCCAATGCATCATCTACCCCTTCATTTTGATAGCTGAAAGTGAAACCTGCTGGTAAAGTGAAGGTAGTTTTATAGGTTCCGGGTACAAGTCCATCAAAGAAGTAAATACCTGAACCATTGGTAGTGGTAGTCAAATTAACTGCCGTTCCATTACCGGTTGTACCTGTCAATGTTACAGTTACACCACCAACTCCTGGTTCCCCACCATTTTGAATACCATCTCCATTTAAATCATTCCAAACAAAATTACCAATGGTCGCAGGTTTGTAATAGCCAGCATCAAAATCCTGATAGTTTTGCCCACTCACGATGGTAGTATTAGGAGTTAAGCCATAATTTACGTTTGCAGGATTAGCCACTGGATCCGAATCAAGGGCATCATCTGCTCCTTGATTTCTATAGGTATTTACATATCCACCAGGAGTGATAAACCTAACCCTGTAAGTACCTGGAGGCAAGTTTGAAAACATGTACATTCCATTTGCATCTGTTGTCGCTGTGCTGCTAATAGCGTCGCCGTCACTTGCATTTCCAGTCAACTGAACTTCCACGCCTTCAATACCAGGCTCTCCTGCATCTTGAATACCATTTCCATTTAAATCTTCCCAGGCAAAGTTTCCAATTTTTGCATCACAATCATCGATAGAATAATCTGAGCCGGTCATATCCAATGCTCCACAAAGACTTCCTCCTCCGGATTGGAAATATGCATTCAATTGTGCTAGGGTGGTACTTCCCAAACTTATATTTGAAATATTAAAATAATTGGAATTTGAAGGATTGCTGGCATAAACCAGGGTAACAATTTTATAACTTCCTTCCAGCCCGGCTGTAAAGCTTGGGCTACTGTTATTGAGCTGTTCCAGAATATAATTTCCACCATTCAATCTGGCCAATAAATAGGCAGTACTGTATCCTGCCGGCACCACTGATCCACCATGAGTTGCACTTATCTGACCATTTCCAGCCGGAGCAAGACATACCAGTGGATCTGAAGCTGATAAATTACCCGCATCAACAGCAGAAAGGTCAACAGTGATTACCTGAGACCTTGAGCTGGTATTTCCACAATTATCTGTTGCGGTCCAGGTGCGTATTACCTGATAATTACAGCCCTGACCATTTACCTGATTATAAACAATGGTCACATCATTATCGCAATTATCAGAAGCAGTAACTCCACCTACCCCGATAACCGGAGGAGTTGGAAGCGGATAACCAGTTATGGTTGTATTGGAAGGTATTCCACTCAATACCGGAGCCTGCGTATCCACTACTGTAATGACCTGGCTTCTTGTAGATTGATTTCCACAAGCATCACTGGCTATCCAGGTACGGGTTAAGGTATAATTATTATAATTACAATTATTTGGATTAGTACCTCTGGTACTTGTTTCATTAAACGAAATAGAAGTACTTCCGCCACAATTATCAGTTGCGGTTGGATTGGCAGGAGCGGGGATATTGCTACATTCAACTGTGGTATTCGCAGGCACACCCGACAATACCGGAGCAACATTATCTGTAACTGTTATATCCTGGCTTCTGGTAACCGTATTTCCACAATCGTCTTCTGCTGTCCATGTCCTTCTCACAACATAACTGTTTGGACAGAAAGTAGTAATGACTTGCTCAGACATTGAAACACTTACACTACCATCACATAAGTCATTTGCAGTTACATTCGGAGCTGGAGGCAAAGAACAAGTCACAGTTTGATCTACTGGCACCCCAATTAATTCAGGCGCAATCGGATCCAAAAGAACCACTTGTTGAATACATGAAGCAGTTGTAAAAGAACCGGTTGCAGTCCATGTTCTTGTCAACACTTTTGGACAAGCTCCCGAAACGATATCTGAATAAGTAACAGTGAAGTTTTCGTTGGCACAATTGATATAAGGACTTCCCAGAGTAGCTGGAGATCTATCATCATGACAATTGATGGTCAAACATGGTGGACAAGTCATAACCGGAGTCCCAGGATGAGGAGGCTCTACGCCTGTACCACATCCACCTTCTGCATTGATATCTCCGGATCCATTTACGCCCTGTCCGTTAATCACACCACTATACATAAACCAACCGGAAATACCCGGCAATTCATTTTTAGCATTGGCAGCTTCTCCAACCTGGACACCGTAAGTGTAATCTGCAGGTTTATGCTGTAATTGAATGGTACCTGACAAACAGCCAAAGCCGGTTAGATAACTATTGGAATTGTCCATTTCATAATAATCCCAATTTTGATATTTAGTCCCAACTACAGCCGGTACTCCTTTCCAGTCTCTACCCAGAGCAGACCACTGAGTCCAATTTCTTCTGTTTTCTAATTCAATATGCACATCAAATCCACAGGTAGGATCAGATAGACTTACAATTTTACCGGTTAGCAATGCTCTTCCTCCTGGTAAAATTGTAAGAGTACCCTGATCTGAATCGAAGTCATATCGAACATTATTTACATCCGGAATACCTGGAAGCCAGAAGGCTCTGTGTCCGGCCGGATCTTCATATCCGGTTACTACACATTCCGTTACCTGACAGGTTTCCGCACTATTGTTGCCCGAGAAGGAAGTCGCATTTAATCTAACGGGTCCTACCTTATTGGATTGGCATCCCCCGGCATCTGTCAGGTAAATATTATAATAAATACCAGCCTGAAGTCCTGTTATAATGACAGGGCCACTGTTAAAGGGTCCGGCGGTATAATCATTTCCAGCATAGGAATAATGAACTGTCAATGGAAAATCAGTACCACATGTCAAACAAACATCAACCAGAATTTCTCCATCCAGGTCTGTACAAGTGGCCTCTTTATTTACCGTTGCTGAGATGATACCACATTGGGTATTTACACAAGTCTTTACTAAAAATGGATCTGTAGCTGTAGCTGAACAAAAACCATTAGAAACAGTTAGACTCACATTCACCACACCTTCCGTTGGCCATGTTACATAATGTGGCCCGGGGCCGGTAGCAGTCGAAGGACTGGCAGTAGGCCCAAAGTTCCATGTATAAGTAAACCCGGATCCGAAATCTTCTGTTTGAAAAATAGATGGATTATCAGCACAAAGTCCTCCCGGATCATCAATGACCGGAACATCCGGCCTACAATCTGAATCATCACAGTCTGTGAATCCGTCGTTATCATCATCCAATCCATTTCCACAAATTTCTACACATCCTGTAACATTTACAGTTGCTGTTGCACTTTTGCTACAACCTCTATGATTGGTAACTGTAACTGAATAGGTCGTATTTTCAGTCAAAGGACCGGTAGAAATAGCATTGGAAGTTGCACCCGTATTCCACTGATAATACAATACCCCATTTTCATCACAATCCCAACTCAATGCATCTATATAAAATGGATTACCTCCTTCATCGGTTATTTTCACATACCTGGAAGCTTTTGGCATTATAAAACAGAAGCTTTCATAATCGGTATTATCCAAAGTAAAAGAAGTGATCAAATCATAGGCACCGGTTGCAGGTACTCCACTGGTCAACAACCAAACATTCAGTCTTGAAGGACTGGAGCTATTTTCTGATTTCGCACTAAAACAGATATTAGACCCTACAGGCATCACCTGACCAAAATCCCAAACCACACGCGTATAGATTCCTGAAGTTCCGGCATAAAAATAAGTTCCAACATTGTCCGCCATATTGATGGAGGCATTCTGATTGGTGATCCTCCCAGTATAATGTGCAACAGAAGACGGATTCACATCACAATCCAAAGCTCCATTAACCAAAGCTTTCAAATTGGTGGATTCTCCGCAGGAAATATCTAAATCTCCATCAATCTCTAGTGAAGCAGGAGTACAATACGGATCGTCACAATCCACAAGTCCATCTCCGTCATCATCCAATCCATTTCCGCATATCTCGGTACATTCCGTATCTACCATTACAGATCCAGCCACTACATAGGATTGGCCATTGACCGTGTGACCATTTTTCCAATTTCTTGTATCAATAGTCAGTGTAACCATATTTGCAGAACCCGGCACCTCTGAAAGTGTCAGATTGACGATGTCCAAACAACAAGCCCCATAAGCAGTATTGGGGCCATATAAAAACCTTTGAGTACTAACTCCGCCCGCTTCTGCTTGGATCAATAAATACCTTCCATCTGCCGTTAGTTCTGAAATCGGAACGGTAATATTCATATTTCGAGGAGCAGAAGCTGTAGGTACAGGAATAGTTATGGTTTGAATATTATTGTAACCACTTTTTTCAGTCAAAATTCCGGATTGCTTCATGCTCATGACATTATTTCTAAAAGCATAAACCAAAACAGACTGTAAACTACAATTTGAAGGAGCATTGTTAAACGAAACACTTGACACCCCTACCGGAATTCTTCCTCTGTAAACATATACTGATGAAGAACCTCCCGATACCGGAACCTCTGGCAAATTGTAGGTATTTCCACCAGCTGTGACATTCAAGCTTGAGCCAGGTTTTGTTCCTTTATAAACTATCTCTACAATTTCCTGATATAAATTGGAAGGATTAGGTATGCTAATCGTTGTATTTGACTGGCATTGTCGACCTGCTCCATATATATCCACCTTTCTATTATCATTACAATCAAAAGACCAGTTATTACCTGCATTGCAATCTACCTTTCTGAGCGTAACTCCATCTATACTCACCCCTGCATCTGCGCTTGCATTGGTAAAAAATATTTGACGGATTGGGTCGGAACTATCATAGGTAAACCTAACAGAATACTGACCCCAATTCTGATTGGTCCAATTGTTACTTTTGTCTAGTTGAAAAGTATTGGTTTCAATAAAAGCACCTGATTGCGTTAAAAATTCCATTTTTATAGCCCCATCCTGCTGAGGAGAATTGGCTCCGGTTGGATAACCGTTTGCGTCCAATACTTCTGTCCAGGGAGAGGCATAAAAACATAAAACATATTCAACACCATGCTCAAGGCCAAGGGTTAATCCAATATTATCTTTTGTTCTATAACAATCATTTAAAGCCGGTAACCAAACAAAGTAATTCCCATCGGGATTATTTACCCTGTTCACTACATCGTTGATAAAATACATCCTGGGTGTAGCAAGGGCAGGTTGCCATTCAGTTAGCACATTTGTGCTTGAATTGGTAAGGTCTCTTGCATTATTACCTCTGAAATTAACCGGGAAAGTAGTAGTAGGATCAAAGGTTTCATATCCACCATTTGTAAAAAGGGTATTCCCACAACCACAATCGACTGGTCCACCCGAAAAATCGGCTTCCAAAGGATAATAATGAACCTCTCCTGATACATGGGTATAGTTGTTTACCGCTATCTGCCCGTTTAAATTTCCCGTATTTCCTTTGATCAAATTTGCTTGTGGAGCAAGAATACTACCGATTAAGGTACTTCCTCCCTGCAGGGTAATGGTACCCGATGTATTTGCAAAGTTCCATAAAATAAAAGGCCCCTGAAGATCACTGATCCCGGGCAAATTAGGAATGGTCCATGTAAAATTGGCTCCTGTCGTGACATTTATCAACAGGGGTTTCGAGAGGTCGGGGGGTGAGTTAAATGAAATTTCAATAAGTGACCCTAGTGTCGCAGCATCCACATTCCAGACGTTGACTCGATTATTGGTTAAAAAAAGTTTTATACGCCCGGCACCTTGTACCTGTGTATTTACATTATTAGTATAAGAATTTAAAGTATTAGATTCTGTTTGTAGCGTATTAAAGGTTCCAGAAAAATTAAATACATCCAGCGGACCTACATTTGCAGCGGGTTGATGCAGACTTACCTGAATTTTAGGAATATCATTAAATCCATTGGGAGTGATTCTGGTATTGGTCGGATTACCATTGTCCAAATCATGGATTACACTCCCTGTTAGGTCTTTAATCTTTACTAAGGAGTTGCTCAATAGATTGATTCCGTTTCCACTAATGTAGTTAACCCTACCTTCTATAACCATACCCGTAGGACGTGTATCACCCGATACCACAAAGGTTCCCGGATTACTAATGGCCACATTAAAGGTACCATCCATATTCAAATCATTCCACATCGCAATCGGTCCTTCAATTTCACCATTTTGTAAAGTCATACTTCCCTTTGCAAGTACGTTAAAACCACTCATCACTGCCAATGGCTCATTCGGTGCAAACATGAATGACTTTAAAATACCGTCATCGGTAAAATCAGCAGCACTAAGACCTACCTTGGATTTCTTTGGAGTAGGTTTAATGGATGCAGCCATCAAAGGTGAAAGAAGCTCACCCATGGGAATGTTTAACAAAAGAAAAAACAAGAAAAGGAAGGATACTTTTTGAAGAACTTTTGAATCGTACTGTACCTTTCTCTTTTTAGTAGTTGCTATCTCTTTTAGTCTGTTGTGTTTCTGAACCAAGCTTTTGCCCTGGTGTAAATGTTTCCTCATAACCCCGCCGGTTATTTTTGTTTTTAATTGTTTGAACCAAATAGCAATGCCTTTCCCAAATACATTATTTGTGAAAGGTTCTGTTTGGTCTGGTTTAAATGGGTGTATGACACGCCAGTCCGAACGCAGTGTTCGAAGGCAGGGGGTGAGCAAAATTGTGTCAGCCGGGTTTACCCGACATTTTGTGAATGAGGAAGAAAGCAAGCAATAATCACAAAGTGATAGGCTTTCTAAAACCAGTAATTAAAAGGGGGAAATCTTAGTGGGGAATACGTCGCAAAAATAGGCTATTCTATGCTTCAAGTCACTACCTGAATTTGGTTGATATAAAATTAACACCAATCACACATTATATAAAATAAAAATATAGTTTCAAAAAAAATTGACTATCAATTTTTTACAAATAATATTTAAAACACTTATTTTTTAAAAAAATGTATCAAATACAATAAATTAATCTTTTTACTATCCTTTACTTAAACATTTTTAGGTAATAAGCCAGCTTGACCCCCTAAATTCCTTGTCACAAATTGAAATATTTCATGACAACAATCTTTTGTCTTGAATACTTCAAATTAAGATTTTTGGGTACCTTCCCTTTCTAAAACCTACTTCATGAAGCCTGCTTTTTTATTTCCCATTTTTTTTATTTTGTCTGGCATTTTTATGCTTTCTTCATGTAATCAAACTTCATCCAATCAAGATTCATCAACGACCCTAAATAAAATGCCCAGACCAAACTTTGCCATTGCCATCCATGGAGGTGCAGGAATCATCACCAGAGATCGAATGACTCCTGAGAAAGAATCCGCATACCGTGCGGCACTGGATAGTGCCCTTTTGGTGGGAGAAACCATTTTAAAAAATGGCGGAACTGCTTTGGATGCCGTTGAAAATACCATCATCTTTTTAGAAAATAATGCCTTATTCAATGCCGGAAAAGGAGCCGTCTTCACCCACAATGGAACCAACGAATTAGACGCCTCCATTATGAATGGCAAAGACCAAATGGCCGGTGCAGTTGGTGGAGTCACCACCATCAAAAATCCCATTCGTGCTGCTCGTGCTGTTATGGAACATTCCAACCACGTTATGCTGGTAGGAAAAGGTGCTGAAGAATTTGCAAGTGAAAGAAATCTGGAAACAGTAGATCCCGATTATTTCAAATCAGACTTTCGTTGGGATGCCCTGCAAAAAGCACTTGAAAAAGAAGATGCCACCGGACAACTCGAAATGCCAAAAGAAGAATATAAGTTTGGAACCGTCGGTTGCGTAGCGATGGATAAAGACGGAAACCTGGCAGCAGGAACTTCTACCGGCGGAATGACCAACAAACGATGGAACCGTATAGGAGATTCTCCCATCATCGGAGCAGGTACATATGCCGACAATGCAACCTGCGCAGTTTCTTCAACTGGCCATGGGGAGTACTTTATCCGTTATACCGTAGCAAGAGAAATAGGAGCCCGCATGGAATACCTTGGAGAATCCTTGAAAGAAGCTTCTGATGCCATTGTCATGAAAAAACTGGTTGAAAAAGGTGGCGAAGGAGGAATCATTGCTGTTGATAAGGATGGAAATATTGCTATGCCACACAATTCACCGGGCATGTACCGCGCCTATGCCAAACCTGATGAAAGAGCTGTTAAGATTTTTGGAGATGAATAAAATCTGATCAAACAAGACTTTCCATCACAGATTTCAAAACGCCAAGAGCACCTTTGATTTCCTTTTCGTTCAAACTCGCAAATCCCATTCTGAGCGCTCCGCATTTTTTTAGAAATTCGCGGTCTACATTTTTATACAAACCAAATTCCTTACACTTTTCAAAAAATACCTTGTCTTCAATTTTCTTTTTAAAATGAACCCAAACCGCCATTCCACCTTCCGGTCTTTGAAAGTCAAAATGGTCTGCAAAATCCTTCTCTAAAATATCGCAAAAAATATCCCGGCGCTCCCGATATACTTTTACTGCCTTTTTTAAATGTCTCTGTACTTCTCCATCCTTCAACATTTCAGCAATAGCCCGCTCAGTTATGGGATCTCCCTGTCTATCTACTATCCTTCTCAACTTATTGATTTCTGCAACCATCTCTTCCGGAGCAACAATATACCCTACCCTAACCGACGGAGCCAGCAATTTTGAAAAGGAACCTATATAAATGACCAGACCTTTTTTATCTACGCTCGCAAGTGGCAATATCGGAGCCGAATTGTAATGAAAATCATAATCGTAATCATCCTCTACAATGGCAAAGCGATGTTGTTCTGCCAGCTCCAATAATTCCATCCTGCGTTGAGCATTGAGGGTAACAGTTGTAGGAAAATGATGATGAGGTGTTATATACGTCGCCTTGATATCAAACTCAGAACACCTATCCTTCAACGCATCTATACTGATTCCTTCTTTATCAACCGGAATCTCTTCCAGTTCAGCACCGGCTGTTTGCATCACCCAATTGGCAGCATCATAATTAGGATTACCCACTACTACTTTGTCTCCTTTGGAAATCAACATATTGAATACTAAATAAATGCCCATTTGACTTCCCCTTGTAATGACAATATTCTCAGGCTTACAATCCATTCCTCTTGTCTCCCTCAAATATTGAGAAAGCACCGTCCGTAATGTCGCTTCTCCCTGCACATCATCATAGGAAAGCAGTTTTTTGCCATACCTGCTGTTTGCCACCGAGCGACAATATTTCATCAAAGTATTCAAAGGTGCCAATCGAACATCCGGAGAACCATCGTCAATCATATGCTGATACTTCTCCAGTTTCCTGTAGGGTTCAATACTTTTAAAATGATTAAATTCTAAATCTACTTTTTGAACGGGGCCATTATTAGCAATACCAATATTTTGATACTGAACCGTGGGAAGACTTGAAACAACAAAAACCCCACTCGAAGGTCGAACCTCCAACCACCCCTGCCCTTCCAATTCCGAATAGGCATTGGAAACCGTTTTTCTATTCAAATCCAACAAACCGGCCATCTGTCTCGAGCCCGGAATTTTCTGCCCCGGCTCTAACCTGCCTTGACTGATTTCTCTGATTACTGCATTGGCAATCTGCAAATAAACAGGAACTATCGCCTGCCTTTCTATTTGAATAATGGTTTTCCATGGCAACATAACCGGACCATTGAATGATTAAAAAATGGAGTACAAAGATAAGCCGGTTTGTTTATAAATTTAACCTCAGAAAACACCTTAAACCTGTACAATGAAAAATAGCCTCATTCAAAGGTTGTCTTTTTTAAAAGAAATCACCCCTCTTTCCCTACTGGATCTGGATAAAAATCTGCTGAGAATCAAACCAGCTCCAAACAAATGGTCGCCGCTCGAAATCATGGGCCACCTATGCGACTCTGCCCTAAACAATTGGAAAAGGTTTGCAGAAATTCCATTTTCTGAAAATCCTTATCCTATAAAACCTTACCAACAGGACGACTTGGTTCAATCCAACAATTGGAATTCCAAAACACTCGGTCACATTCTACAACTCTGGTCATCCATCAACCAGCAAATCATTTTTTTATGGGAAGATTATGATGAAGAAATTCTTAAAAAAGAGGTCCTGCTTGAGGATGGATCAATGCACACTGTCTCGTTTTGGATGAAAGACTACCTCGAACATATGGAACACCACCTGAAGCAAATTCTTAAAGAAATTCCCAATGAAATTCCAGATTACCCCTGGCATCTCCATTACAAAAATGAACTTGAAAATTTTGGTCCCGGTATTTTAAAAATACTATTCAGGTCCGGTAATGCGAGTGTCGAATTGTATATGCCTAAAGAAAAAGATTTTCAAACCCCGCATGAACAGGAGGAACTATACTTAATAGCTGAAGGCCATGCTGTTTTTTCCAGAAATGAAGAAATGTTGGAAGTTAAAACAGGAGATGTATTATATGTACCAGCACATATGCCACACCGATTTGAATCATTTTCAAAAGACTTCAAAACCTGGGTTGTCTTTTGGTAAAAATTTATACTATGAACCGACCAGCAGAAGGAACCTACAATCCCTATTTTGGAACTTACATCAGTAAAGTGGAAGGAAACAATATCCTTCCTATTTTAAAAAAACAATTACATGATTTGGAGGTCTTTTTAAAAGAAATTCCATCTGAAAAATGGAGCTATTCCTATGGTGAAGGAAAATGGACCCTAGCCGAATCATGGATCCATGTAAATGACACTGAGCGCATCTTTTCTTACCGCGCACTTCGCATTTCCAGAGGAGATCAAACACCGCTCCCAGGATTCGAACAGGACGATTATGTTCCTTTTTATAGTGCAAAAAATAGATCAGCCGAATCCATTATTGAAGAATTTGTTACCATCAGAAAAGCCAGTTTGAGCTTATTGGAATCTCTGGATGCAGAAGGATGGAATAGAACCGGCACAGCCAGCAACCATAAAATATCCGTAAAAGCCATCGCTTTTATTTTGGCGGGACACGCCGAACACCATCTTCGTATCACCCAGGAAAAATACCTCGCATCATGAGTTCCTTTGAAAAAACCACCCGAAATACCGTAAAAAGAATCCCCAAAAGAGGACATTACGACAAGGAAACCATTTTTAAAATATTGGATGCAGGATTCGTTTGTCATGTTTCCTTTTTAATGGGCGAACAACCCTTCATCATACCCACTGCCTACGGACGCATAGACGATAAACTCTACTTCCACGGAGCAACTACAAGTCGTATGATTGGAAATCTGGAAAAAGGTTTCAAAGCAACCGTTGCTGTAACCCATATCGACGCATTGGTTTTAGCGCGTTCTGCATTCCATCATTCCATGAATTATAGATCAGTAATCGCATTCGGATCTGCAAAACCAGTTGAAGTGGAAAGAAAGGAAATCGCACTCAAAGCCATCTCCGATCAAATACTCAAAGGCCGTTGGGAACAAACTCGTCCGCCCAACGAAAAAGAATTGAAAGCTACTACCGTCCTGGAGTTCACCATCGAAGAAGCTTCTGCAAAAATCAGAGCGGAAGGAGTAAACGACGACAAAGAAGATTACGCCCTACCCTACTGGGCCGGACTCATACCGATAGAAACGAAATTCGGAAACCCTATAAATGATGAGAGGTTGTTGGAGGGAGTGGAATTTGGAAATGGCTATTAGCTGTTGGCTGTTGGCCATTGGCTATTTGATAGGACCACTGGACTTAAGCCAAATTATCCGGCGGTATATTTTAAACTTTTTGTCAACATTCGGAAGTCTATGATCCGTTCTTTTCACCTGGTAGAGCCGCCAAGCATGGCGGCTCTACCAGACCGAATTTATTCTACCAAAGATCAAAAGGCGTAGCCACAAAAAAGCCAACGGCCAACGGCCAATAGCCAAAGACTAATCAAACTTCCCTCTTCTCAATCACAGCACTCAAGCCGCGTTCGATCAGAGCGTCTTTTTTTGGTTTTAATTCGCGGAAAGGTGCCGTCTTTACAGTTGCTTTTCCTTTGAAGTGGATGATAAGGGCTAGCTGTTCAGACTGTTCGTGGCTATGTTCAAGGACTTCCATAAAAGAATCGATGACCCAATCGAATGTATTGTGATCATCATTATAAACCAACAACTCAGAGATTTCACCTGAACCGGTATCGTCCAGTACCTCTTCGAGTTGTATTTCTTCTAATTCTTCCTGAAATCCATTTTTAAACATAAACACAAATTAAAACCAAAATTAACTATTATAACTACACTTTTGAAAGTGTATTAGTTCAAGTTGGCCAAAGTTTCTTTGATAGCTGTAAAGTTCGGTAAATCTCCGGCGGATTCCAACACTTCAGCGTATTGAATCTTACCTTCTTTGTCGATTACGAATGCAGAACGCTTGGAAACACCTTGCATACCTAGCACAAATTCGTCGTAAAGGCAGTCATATGAACGGCTCACTTCTTTGTTGAAGTCTGACAACAATGGAAAATTAAGATTTTGGTCTTCTTTAAATTTACCAAGGGTAGCAAATGAATCCACCGAAATAGCTACTACATCGGTATTCATTTTATTATAGCTGGCAATATCATCGCGGGTATTACAAAGTTCGGTAGTACAAACTCCTGTAAATGCCAATGGGAAAAATAAAACCAATAGATTCTTTCCTTCATAATCAGAAAGTGAAACTTGATTTTTGTCAGAACTTACCAAGGTAAAAGCCGGAGCTTTATCTCCAATTTTTAAAGACATGAGCTTAATCGTTTTGTATGATTTGATAAAAAATAAGGGAATTTAAAAACCTCCTCAAAGGTAAAAATTGCCTGTTAAATTTGTTCTTTTGCATTTCTCAAACACCACTTAAATAAAAAGGTTTATCCCTCGAGAATGGATCCAGTTCGCCGCGCTTACCTAGAACTTCATATCGCCGTTTTTTTATTCGGCTTTACCGCCATTTTGGGAGACCTCATCGAATTAAATGCGCTGGTTTTGGTATGGTGGAGAGTCCTGCTAACCAGTATCAGCCTCATCTTTTTTATAAAAATAATTCGCCTTTTCAAAACCATGGAAAAGAAGCGAATCTTACAGTTTGCTGGCATAGGCATCCTGGTAGCTTTACACTGGCTGGCTTTTTATGGGTCCATCAAACTGGCAAATGCTTCGATTGCCCTCGTCTGTATGGCGACGACTTCATTTTTCACTTCGCTGATGGAACCGGCCATTATGCGCTATCGGTTTCGTTGGTATGAAGTAGGTTTAGGTTTGCTCGTAATTCCCGGTATGTGGCTGATTGCAAACACCAGTTCTCCTGGTATGATGAGTGGTATATGGGTAGGATTGATTGCTGCATTTTTGGCGAGTTTGTTTGCTATTTTAAATAAAAAACTCATTACAAAAGCCAATCCTATAGCCATCACTTTTTTAGAGCTTTCTAGTGCGTGGATCTTCCTTTGCCTTATCATCCCGTTTTATTTTTGGAAAAATCCTGAAACACTTTTCCTTCCTCCAGATTGGCAAAACTGGGCTTATATCTTGGTACTTGCGCTACTTTGTACCACCCTTGCTTATGTACTTTCCATCCGTTCGCTGATGCACATTTCAGCATTTGCCTCCAACCTTACTGTAAATCTTGAACCCGTTTACGGAATCGCCCTTGCTGTGGTCCTGCTCAATGAGAACGAAGAGCTCAATTCCGGTTTTTATTGGGGCTTGGCCATCATCCTTGCTTCAGTTTTTTCTTATCCTTTTTTTAGAAAAAAGTTTGAACCAAAAATTCGAATTCCCTCCTAACACATTGAGCAACTGACATTTGTCATTGACTTCTGTGACCTGCCTCATAAAATTATCCTCAATTGAAAGCTATCCTTGTCAGGAAAATTGCGGCGAGTATATCCTGGTCGTAAAATCAATTTCCTGAAAATGGGTGCCGAAAAAGTAAAATTGATTGAAACGCTTTCCGATCGACAATTGCACAGCAAACAATTGCTCAACGATCTGAAAGCACTTCAATACATGCTGGATCATAACCTTTTTGAATCCGGCACTACCCGTATGGGCGCCGAACAGGAATTGTGTTTCATCGACAGCCTTCATCGGCCTGCACCAGTTTTAATGGAGGTTTTAAAAGACATCGACGACGATCATTTCACCACAGAGTTTGCCAAATTCAACATGGAAATCAATCTTGATCCACTTGAATTGGAAGGCAAATGTTTTTCTGAAATGGAAAAAAGACTCGATGATTTTTTAAAAAAGGGAGCAGAAAATGCAGCCCGTCAAGGTGCGAGAATATTGCTTACCGGAATCCTTCCAACCATCCGATTTAGTGACATCCGACTGGAAAACCTTACTCCCTTAAAACGATATCATTCCCTTGCTGAAAAACTGCATGAATTGAGAGGCGGCCATTTTGAATTTTTCATAGAAGGCCCGGATTCATTAATGTTAAACGATGGATTTGCCCTTTTTGAAGGCAGTAATACCAGTTTCCAGGTTCATTATCAGGTCAACCCTGAAGAATTTGCCTCCATTTACAATTGGTCCATGGCCATCACAGGACCACTAATGGCGGCTACTACCAATTCTCCATTTCTACTTGGAAAGAGATTGTGGAGGGAAACACGCATAGCCCTATTCCAACAATCGGTAGATACAAGAAATACTTCCGAATTGCATCGCGACAGAACACCAAGGGTTTGCTTCGGAACTGGCTGGGTTAAAAATTCTGTGTTAGAGGTGTATAAGGACGACATCGCCAGACATCCATCCATCCTGGCCTCCACCAGATATGAAGATGCCATGGAGAAATTACAAAACGGGGAACTCCCTCACCTCTATGCCCTGGGAGTTTTCAACGGAACGGTTTACAAATGGAATCGACCTTGTTTTGGAGTCAACGATGGGAAGGCACACCTCCGAATCGAACAACGTGTTATGCCGGCCGGTCCAACCATTAAAGACGAAATCGCCAATGCAGCTTTTTGGATAGGAATGATGCACGGTCTTCCGGAGAAATACAAAAACCTTTCTGAAAGAATGGATTTTGATTATGCCAAGGAAAACTTTTTCAAGGCAGCAAGGCATGGATTGGGCTCCTATTTCATGTGGCATGATGGCAACAGTCATAAAAGGATAACAGCTACCGATTTAATACTCAACGAATTATTGCCAATTGCACGCAAAGGTTTGGAGAGAGCCGGGATTAATGAAAAAGACCGAACCGACTATTTGGACATTATTGAACAAAGAGTCAAGTCAGGTAGAACCGGCTCACAATGGCAATTGAGTTCCTACAATAAAATAAAGAATATGGCTACCAAAGATGAAGCACTGGTTGCCATGACAGGTGCCATGGCAAAACGACAAGCAGGGAATAAGCCTGTACACGAATGGAAACTTGCAGATATTTCAGATGCCGGATCCTGGCTAAATCGCTACAAGGTAATTGAGCAACTCATGAGCACCGATATCTTCACGGTAAACGAAGAAGATCCGCTCGACCTGGCTGCCAATGTGATGGATTGGAGAAACATCCGCCATTTGCCTGTAGAAAATGCTCAAGGAGAGTTGGTCGGCATACTGAATTGCAAATTGCTCAGCAGGTTTTACAGCCACGATTCCAACCACCCGGTCAAAGCTTCAGTAGGAATGGTAATGGAAAAAGATTTCCCAACTGTAAGTCCTGAAACAGAAACAGCAAAGGCAATTCCTTTATTAAAAAATAATAGCCTGGGCTGTTTACCTGTCGTTCGAAAAGGAAAAATGATAGGCCTGGTAACCGAAAAAGACTTTCTCCAGGTTACCGAAAACCTCTTTGCAGAAATCAATGAAACGCTTTTTAAAAATAATTCTTAAACCCACTTAAAGAAAAAATATATGTTCTTAGTAGACTGGAATATGGCCACCATCGTAACCGTAGGCACCATCGTTGTCCTCATCGTCATCCCTATTGTAGCCATGTGGAAAATGTTTGGAAGCAAGAAGGAGTAACTTTAGATTTTTGATTTTAGGTTTTTGATTTTTGATTTTAAATGATAAGCTCCGTTATCGCAGGTCGAATAATTAGAATTTGACTTAATGTTTGTGTGTTTTTTTCTGGGCCTACAAACAATCGAAAGGTGATTGAGAAACCTTTACGAGTACCCTTTCAAAAACAAGGTTTAAACTAGAATAAGGTGAATAATCAACCTGAATTTTAAAATCTAAGATTTAAAATCTAAAATCTAAAACCCAAAATACCACCCGACCGGGTTTATTCAATTATTTTAGCGGCTACCTAAAATAATTGAGTAAACCTGTTTGCCTATGGAACCCGTTTTTACGAACGATGCGATTGTACTGGGATTGCTGCTTGCAGTATTAGCACTGGTGTTTAAAACTGCTTCAAGTGCACAACCCGGATGGAAAAAGTTTTATACCTACATCCCTTCTTTGGTTTTATGTTATTTCCTACCTGCACTATTGCATTGGCCTTTAGGTTTGATTGCTCCGGAATGGTTTGACAATGGTTTGATTGGATTTTTGGAGCAAAATGGCATGGGTGACTTGGCCTCATCCCTTCCATCTTTGAGTTTTGAAGAGATCAAAGTTGCCCTTGAAAAGAATGGAGTAGCTGCTGAAGAATATGGAGTGTTTATAAAAAGTTCAAGGCTTTATTTTGTGGCGTCCAGATACCTTTTGCCTGCCAGTTTGGTGCTCCTTTGTTTGAGTATCGACTTTAAAGGAATTGTCAATTTAGGGCCCAAAGCACTCATCATGTTTTTAACTGCCACCTTAGGAGTTGTTTTAGGTGGCCCGATTGCCTTGTTGGTGGTTGAATACATTGCGCCAGGCATCATTCCGGTTACAGCTGATGAATTGTGGAGAGGTTTGGCTACCGTTGCCGGTAGCTGGATTGGCGGTGGTGCCAACCAAACTGCCATGAAAGAAATATTTGAAGTAGACAACAACCTTTTCGCAACCATGATCATCGTAGATGTAACGGTTGCAAATATCTGGATGGCATTCCTACTGTATGGTGCCAACATCAGCGACAAACTGGATGCAAAACTCAAAGCAGACAACTCTGCCATTACCGACTTGAAACATCGTGTTGAGAACTTCAGAGCCAAGGTTCAGAAAATCCCAACAACGACTGACGCTTTTATACTTATAGCAGTAGCTTTTGGTGCCGTTGCCCTGGCACATTGGGGAGCAGACATCATGGTTCCTTTTATGGAAAAATTTGAAGCTACTTTAAAAAATATAGGCCTTGAATCCCTTATGTCCGGATTCTTTTGGCTCATCGTTATTGCAACTACGGTTGGATTAATCATCTCTTTCACCTCTCTCAGAAAATTGGAAGGGGTAGGAGCCAGCCGCTGGGGCAGCGTTTTCATTTACATCCTGGTGGCTACCATCGGTATGAAAATGAACCTCGGAGAAGTGGTTAAAAATCTCGGTCTTTTTGCAGTCGGCATCGTTTGGATGCTCGTACACGTAGGCCTGTTGCTTACGGTTGCAAAAATCATCCGCGCTCCCTTCTTCTTCGTCGCCGTCGGTAGCCAGGCCAACATTGGTGGTGCAGCCTCCGCCCCCATCGTTGCCTCGGCCTTCAGTCCGGCCCTTGCACCCGTTGGCGTACTTTTAGCAGTTCTAGGCTATGCACTAGGTACCTATGGCGCTCTGATTTGCGCATATTTGATGCAAGCTGTGGCTACGGGGTAACAATTTTGAATGGTTGAATAGTTGAAGGGTTGAGTGTAATTGAATACACTTCCCCTCACCTATTCAACCCTTCAACCCTTCAACTATTCAACTATTCAACTATTCAACCCTTCAACTATTCACTCATTCAATCCTCCTCCCATCCAAACCTTCTCCAACACCATCATCAAACTCATTGTCCTTTGCCTTTTGGCCTGGGCCATATGGGCACAGCTGTTGGGGAAGGAAGATTTGGAAGAGATTTGGGCGACATTTTTAAATAAGGTTGAAGAAGGAAATTTGACCTTTCTTTTCGCAGCGGTTTTATTAATGCCGGTGAATTGGGGATTGGAGGCATTGAAATGGAAAAAATTGATGCAACATGTGTTACCGGTTTCATTTTGGAAAGCATTGAAAGCAATTCTTTCAGGGGTAACCATTTCCTTTTTTACGCCCAATCGGGTAGGTGATTTTGGAGGTAGACTCCTTCAGGTAGAATCAAAATACAATTGGGATGCAGTCATTGCGACCTTGGTCAGTAGTTTTAGTCAATTGGTGGCTTTACTAACATGTGGCTGGATAGGATTGATGTATTTCGCCTGGATGTTTCTGAACCTGGAGACCTATTTACTGTTGGGAATTTTAATACTCGGTCTGAGCCTTTTGGTCTTGATGATTTTCGGATTTTTCAATATTGACCTTATCATTCCGATTGCCAAAAGGATTAAGATTATCCAAAGATTTAAAAAGCCTTTGCGACATCTGGCAGTTTTAAAAACCTTTACTTCCAGAGAATTACTTCGGGTCTTGCTGCTCTCTTTTTTACGCTATTTGACATTTTCAATTCAATTCTACCTCCTACTTTGGTTTCTAGGAATTGAAGCACCTTTTTTAGCTGCACTTGCAGGAATATCTACTGTCTTTTTGGTGCAAACATCCATCCCGCTTCCTCCCGTTTTGGGATTATTAACAAGAGGTCAGGTTGCGCTGTTTGTATGGCAGTTTTTCGGGGGTAACGAACTGAGTGTATTGGCTGCCACCTATAGTATATTTGTAATAAATTTGCTTATCCCCTCGTTACTTGGAGCAGTATTTATTGTCCAAATAAATGTATTAAAATCACTCGGGTATGAGAATGACCGTCCTTAAACATCTTTTTTTAGTTTTCATTTTTGGAATTTCCAGTTCCTTCAGTTTTCCCGATCCAATACCTGCGACTTTCCAGGATTCTATTAAGAATGATTGTTCGATTTACAATAGCACTTTTAAAGCAGGAGAAGAACTTACCTACAAATTATATTACAACTGGAATTTCATCTGGCTTTCAGCAGGTGAGGTAACTTTCAAAGTTACTGACCTTGGCCCGACCTATCATATTTCTGCAGTAGGACAAACCTACTCTTCCTACGAGTGGTTTTTTAAAGTAAGGGATCATTATCAGGTTTTTCTGGAAAAGGAAACGCTTCTTCCAAAAGAATCCATCAGAGATGTGCATGAAGGAGATTTCCAACTTTTTGACCACCTGAGTTTTGATCACGCCAACAAGCAGGTAACTTCAAGAAGAGGAAAAACCAGAAAGGACACCAAAACAGTAGTCACCAAAGTTGACAATTGTGTGCACGACGTTCTTTCTATTTTATATTACATGCGAAATGTCAATTACAACGCCATGCGTGTCAATGAAACCATTCCCATCAATATTTTCATTGACAATGAAATCTGGCCATTGGGCGTGAAATACAAGGGAAAAGAAAAAGAGAAAAAAATCAAAGGCTTAGGCGATTTCAATGTTTTAAAATTTTCTCCTGAGGTGATCGCCGGAAATGTATTTGAAGAAGGCACGGAAATGACCATTTATGCAAGCGATGATTTCAACCGCATCCCACTCTTGATTGAATCTCCGGTTTCAGTAGGTTCTGTCAAAGCAGTTCTTAAAGATTATAAGGGCTTGAAATATTCACTCGCATCCAAAACTGATTAACACCAGGCACCTTACCCCAAATTACTGACCCCAAAATCTCAACAAAAGATGACCAAACGTATCATCCTGGTTCTATTTATTATTGCTGCTTTTTGTCTTGGAATTGGTATTACCACCTGGTATTTTAAAAAGAGTCAACCCAACGAAAAAGAAGAAGCTGTCATCCTGATGGAAAAAATCAAAACCGTCAGCAAGCTTATCACAGTCGAAGGCTACCTCTCTGAAATTTACGACTACAAAGAATACTACGGTTACGACTGGAGCCCTTTTAGAAAAAAAGCGCTTTTGCGCGTCAAAGCCAAAGTATCTGCAGGACTTGACCTAACAGATTTAGACATACAACTTGAGCCAGATATCAAAACCGTCTACGTTCGCGGCATCCCCGAGCCGGAAATCCTTTCCATCGACCACGATATCGATTATTACGACGTGCAAGAAGGCACTTTCAACAACTTCACAGCCAGCGACTACACCAAACTCAACTCCAGGGCTAAAAAATTCATCCGCGCCAAGGCCGAAGAAAGCGAACTCATGTCTGCCGCCCGCGATCAAGGCCAAAAAATGATCGAAATGCTCCGTTTCCTCGTAGAAAGCGAAGGTTGGAAACTCATGGTTTTTCCCAATGAAGAAGAAGTAGGCCTGGAAGGGGCGATGAGAGGGTAGTTTATTTACGAATTACGGTTTACGATTTACGAATGTTTCAGGATTCTAGATACGATTAACCAAATGGCCATTGGCCATTGTAGGGGTTGGCCGCGCCAACCCTGGAACGACAAAATGATTTAGAAATCTCGCCATATTTTTAAACCGGGTGATTCTTAATCCAAAAAGACAACAGCGAGCTAACGAGCCCTAACCCCTAACGATCCATTCTACCCAACGAAGGCAGATTCCGGCTCAAAGGCCGGAATGACCATACCTCTTAGGAAAATCCCAAATCAAGCCTCCAGCGTCCAGAAGCCAGCTACGAGCTACGAGCAAACGAGCACCGAGCTAACGAGAACCGAGCAAACGAGCCCTCCCCCTCACGATCCATCCTACCCAACGCAAGGAGATTCCGGCTCAATGGCCGGAATGACCATACCTCTTAGGAAAATCCTTCTTCAGGTGTTCAGGTCCAGTATCTAGAAACCAGCACCAAGAACCTAGTACCCAGCATCCAGTACCCAGTGCCCAGCACCTAGCACCCAGCACCTAGCACCCAGCTCACAATCTCATCTGCCAGGTCCCCATCGTAATACTTGACTGTGGTGGAAATAAATAAAGGAACGCTTTGACAAGCATACTTTCTGTAGAATTGGATTTTTGGGTTGATACTTTATGGTCAGGGAGACTGGCCAAGGCATCTTCCAATAAGAGGTGACTTTCGTTTTTTACATTCTTATAAAAATCGGCAGTAGAGGCGCTTTGATCATACCAAATTTTGTAGCCCTCCATCAATTCAGGCAAGCCTTCACCTTCATCAAAAGGAAAAGAAGAACCAAAAGGAATCTTGCCTTTTACCACCAACCGTTTGATATATTTCAACAAATTCTTCCTCATTATTAAAAAAAATTATTCCATCAGATTTTCCGGTGAAATGCCTTTGCTCGCTAAAAAAGTTCCTAAATGAAGCTTGGCTCTGGATATCCATTGGTACACTAAATTTGGACTGATGCCATAATCCAGTGCAATTTCATCTCCCGATTTTCCTTCCAGATGTTGCTTTAAAAAAGCTTCTATCTTTTGACTGTGATCGGGATGTGTATCCATATACTCCTGAATCAAAGCTTCCAAATCGGGACTGTCAATTTTCTCTTCCGTTTTTTGATCTATGGCAATTTGAACTTCGGAAAGCGGAAGCGGGTGTTTTCTTTCCTTCAATGCAAGCAGAAATTGGTTTTTCACCGCCTTGAATAAATAAGCTTGCAGTTTAAAATTTTCGGAATTATGGACTTTCTCAAACAATTGAATCTTTAAAAGATTCACCAGTACATCATGTGCCACATCTTTTGGATCGACACCCGATTGAGAACTACAAATACCTTTGGCAAAAGCCAGTGACATCTCACTGACCTCCAGATAAAATGATTTTTGTAGTCCCGAAAGTTTCAATTTGCGGTTTTGTTTTTCTTAAAAATAGAAAAGGTAGGATTTTCTTACAGCCCTTGCACTCTTTTTTTATTCACTTGTATTTTTTTGTGATAAAATACATTCCAGCTGTAAGAATAATGAAGTTCATCTATTTTAATCAATGCTTTGTATTTTGAATTTCATTAAGACAATTTTTAGCGCAAAGCGAAAGGAGGTTTCAAATAAAAAACTAACTTTAGCCGCGCTTTAAACAAATAAAATTTCAAAATTTCGTCTTATACCTAAACTAATCTATTTATGAATCCAGCTTATAAGCTAATGATTTTCGCATGGCTGGGAGTTGCAGCCTGGGTTGCGTTTGTAATTTTTACCAACCGTAAGGTGCACCCTAAAGCCTTGTTCGCATTGTTCATGGTTGAATTGTGGGAGCGATTTAGTTACTACGGAATGCGCGCCATTCTGGTACTATACATGACTTCCGAGATCGCAAAAGGAGGTTTCGAATATGATGATGCATCTGCTTTTGGTATTTATGGTGCCTATGGTGCACTGGTCTATCTTACTCCCATCCTGGGAGGATATTTTGCTGACAAGATGATGGGATTCCGAAAGGCTATTATCTGGGGTGCCCTTTTGATGGCAGCCGGTCAGTTTACACTGTTTCTCGATACAGAAATGACCTTTTTCATAGGTCTTGCATTATTGGTTATCGGAAACGGATTCTTTAAACCTAACATTTCCAGTATGATTGGTAAATTCTATCCGGAGGGTGACCCTCGTCGCGATAGTGCCTTTACCATCTTCTACATGGGTATCAACATCGGTGCTTTCCTAACACCACTTACTTGTGGTGCCATTGGAGAAATCGAAGGTTGGAAATATGGGTTCCTAACTGCCGGTATCGGTATGTTTTTAGGATATCTGATTTTCCTTTGGGCTCAGGCCAAAGGCTGGTATGAAAATTATGGTTTGAAACCAGAAGCAAATCAAGATGTGAAGATAGCGGGTATGGGAAAAAACATTTTTCCATATGTTGCTACCATCCTTTTGGTCCCTATTGCATGGTTGTTGATCAAACAAAATGATATTGTTGACTTCATGCTGGCAATCGTTGGTGGTGGAGTTATCTTGTACCTGTTATTTGTAGTTGCTCCAAAATATGAGACAAAAAACAAACAGCGAATTTGGGTTATAGTTATCCTCTTGTTGTTTACAACGGTTTTCTGGACTTTCTTCGAATTGGCAGGATCAGCATTGAACCTGTTTACAGAAAGGAACGTGAATAAAAACATCATGGGTACTGAGTTGACCACTACCTTCTTCCAGGCGGTTAACCCTCTTTTTATTATGATATTTGCACCGGTATTCTCCTGGCTTTGGATCAAATTAGCCAAATCTGGGAAAGAACCTGCGGCACCTTATAAGTTTACAGTAGGTTTGGTACTACTTGGTTGTGGATTCCTTGTATTGAACCTTGGTGAAGCAAGTGCGGTAAACGGCATGGTACCTGCATTCTTCCTGATTATGCTTTACCTGTTGCATACCTTGGGTGAACTTTCTCTTTCTCCGGTAGGTTTGTCTTTGGTAACCAAACTGGCTCCGGCAGAGATCGTAGGATTTATGATGGGTATTTGGTTCCTGTCTTCTTCGATAGCTCACCAGGCCGGTAAACACATTGCAAAACTTACTGCTGTAGATGCTGCTGACCATGTAACCGCAGCTGAAACCTTGAGTAAGGCAATGACGGTGTTTAACAGTATCGGATTTTTTGCTATTGGTTCAGGAGTAGTACTATTCTTACTCGGTCCAATGATTTCTCGCTGGATGCATGGCATCAAATAAGATAGCCTGATTCAGCAGAACCTAAAACGGGTCCGAATCCACTTTCGGACCCGTTTTTTTTATTTACTTTTACCACAAATAATGCTAATGAGTACTTCCATTTTTAAAACCATTTTCAACTTTACCAGAAATATCAAAACCACCGGAGCAGTTTTCGAAACTTCTTCAAGGGTTGAAAAGGAATTGTGTTCTAAAATAGGACCCCACTCCAAACTGGTAGTCGAATTTGGAACCGGATATGGAAACATCACTGAAAAAATATTGGAAGCACTTCCGGAAGACGGGAAATTGGTAGCATTTGAAGTAAATGCTGAATTTGTAAAAACCGTAAAAGAAAAATTTCAGGATCCGCGCCTGACAGTGGTAAACGGTTCTGCCGTTGAACTTCCGAAATATGCAGATATTCCGGTCAATAACATTATCTCCTCTATTCCTTTCACCCTTATTTCTAAAGAGGAAGGAGATGCTATTATTAAACAATCTCATGACCTGCTAGCAGAAGAAGGGTATTTTAGCCAGGTTCTCTATTCCAAATTTCACCTTAGAAGATTCAAGAAACACTTCAGCAAATGTGAAGTATTGGTCGTTCCCAACATCCCAATCGAACACGTGTACCATTGTAAAAAATAAGACCTTTCATACCAGACAACATGCACCTGCTTACCACTGAAAGACTTCGATTCAGAGAACTTAATGAAGACGATTTTTCAAATGTGCTTTATTATCTAAAAAGTCCCGGTGCTGGTGAATTTCTTTTCCTGCCAGAAAATCTTGAAAAACATGCCCACCTGTGGGTCACTAAAAATATTGCCAGATATCAGAATAAAAAAACCGGACTATATGTGGTTGAAGATAAATCTACCGGTTCTTTTTTAGGCCAGTGTGGCCTCATATGGCAGGAAGTTGAAGGAAAAGAATATCTGGAAATCGGCTATCATTTTTTACCTGAAAACTGGGGCAAAGGTTTCGCAAGTGAAGCTGCCCAAGCCAGCAAAAGATACGCTTTTGAAAAAAATATGGCTCCCTATGTGGTTTCTTTAATCCACCCTTTTAATCTGCCTTCCCAAAAGGTCGCTATCAGAAATGGGATGCTACCTTGGAAAAGTGTAACCTTCAAAGGATTTCCGTCCATCATGTATAAGGTGGACCAACCAGCCTAAAAAAAACTACCCCGTGCCTTTGGGGAGACACGGGGCAGACCACACACTATGAGAACACCCAATTATGAGTTACTTTAATCAATTAAAAATGGAAGAAGGCTGATTGTATGAGGGGTATTTTAACTCGGTTTTCGGAATTAAAATGAACCAACCTCCTTCCGGGTTTATGTAAAGACGAAGGGTCAATCAATTTTAAACGTGAGTAAGACGCTTTATTCCTTCAGCCTTTACAATAAGAACTTGCCTTTATAAAAAAGGCGTAAATAATACGCCTGAGAGGTACAAATTGTTATTCAGTTAAATGTTATTGTTTTTAACAATCAAAATAGTCAAAAAAAACAAACAACTGATTATCAGCAATTTAAACCTGATTCTCTAATGAATTGTTCACATTTTATTAGGCTTTTCGTAGGCTGGTTTGACAGTCAAGTGACAATTCATTCGGGTTCTGAATCAATTTTGAGAGCGAAGGGTTAATTCTCCATTTCCAATTTTCATTTTGCTAAATTTGCCCCACTTTCTTTTTTAAAATACTTTTCCATTGATAGCACCAAAGACAGTTCAGGAGGTTATTGAGACTGCCAAAATCGAGGAGGTCATCCAGGATTTTGTCACCCTCAAAAGAACGGGTGCCAATATGAAAGGGCTTTGTCCTTTTCACAATGAAAAGACCCCATCCTTTACCGTTTCACCTTCCAAGAATCTCTACAAGTGTTTTGGTTGTGGAAAAGGCGGCACCCCGGTTACCTTCATCATGGAACACGAATCCATGGCCTTTCCGGATGCCATTCGATACCTTGCTAAGAAATACAACATCGAAATAGAGGAGAAAGAAATCAGTCAGGAAGACCGCGAAGCCATCCAATGGAACGACAGTTTATACGTCGTCAACGATTTTGCAAAGGAGTATTTTTATAAACAACTCACTGAAACCGATAAAGGAAAAAGCATCGGCCTCAGCTACTTTAAAGAAAGAGGTTACCGAGACGAAACCATCCGAAGGTTCGGTCTTGGATTTACACAGGAAAGCAAGGATGACTTTACCCAATATGCCCTTTCAAAAGGTCACAAACTTGAAATGCTCAAAAACCTGGGCCTGACATCTGACAAAGGATATGACTTTTTCAGAAACAGGGTCATGTTTACCATCTACAATCTTTCCGGCAAACCGGTCGCCTTTGCAGGCCGCATCATGCAAAAAGATGCCAAAGCCTTCAAGTATATCAATTCGCCGGAAACGGAGATTTACAATAAAAGTAAAACCCTTTACGGACTTTATCAGGCCAAAACCGCCATCAGAAAACTCGATGAGTGCATCATGGTAGAAGGTTATACCGATGTGATGACCCTTAGCCAGGCCAGGATTGAAAATGTGGTTGCTTCTTCCGGGACTTCTCTTACGCAGGATCAGCTCAGACTTGTAAAACGTTTTACGCCCAATTTAAAAATCCTTTTTGACGGTGATGCTGCCGGAATCAAAGCTGCATTAAGAGGAATGGATTTGGCCTTAGAGCAAGACCTCAATGTCAAGATTGTCTTGTTGCCAGAAAAAGAGGATCCTGACTCTTACCTTCAAAGGGTGGGTGCCAAAGCTTTTCAGGAATACATTGACAGCCATAGTCGTGACTTTATTTTATTCAAAATAGAATTACTCCTTGAAGAAACACAAGGAGATCCTATCAAGAAAGCCGGGCTGGTTAAGGATATTCTGGGTAGTATTGCCAAGATTCCCGACCACATCAAACGTTCCATTTACATCCAGGAATGTTCCCGTCTGATGCAGATGGAAGAAGAATCCCTGATGGCCGAATTGAATAAGATGCTCGGTCAGGAAGCAAAAAACAAAAGAAAAAAAGAGGAAAACGAACAACGAAAATCAGATGCTTCAACGCCGGATATTGAAGGAGCTCCTGAAAAGGATCAGTCGGTTCAACCTTATGGCACCGTAGGCAGAAAAGCTAGTGGCAATGAATTTCAGGAAAGAGATATTGTCAGGATTTTAGTTTCAGCCGGCGACCAATGGTATGATGAAGAGCAGAAATTAACCATTGGTGAATTTGTATTGCAAAACATCGAAGAAATTGTCGAATCCTTTGAAAACAGCAATTATCAAAATATCATAAAAGAAGCAAAGGAGTTGTTGGATCAAAAATCCAGAATTTCACCTCAGTATTTCATCAATCATCAAGACAAGGATATCGCGGATATTGCCATTGAATTACTTCATAGTCCATTTGAATACAGTCCTGGTTGGGGAGAACGGAACATTCATTTGAAGTCCCAAAAAATGCCGGATGAAAATTACTTCCGAGACAGCAACCACGCATTGAAACTTTTTAAACTAAAAAAAATAGAAAAGCTTTATACCACCAATCAGGAAAGACTAAGAGATGTAAAGACCAAGGAACAGATGGATATTCTTTTGAAGGTGCAGATGAAATTGATGACCATGCGCAATGAACTTGCCAAGGAACTAAACATCATCGTGCTTCGATAAATCACCCAAAGCTATTTCATGTTTAAAATCGGATTTGACGCCAAACGTTTGTACCAAAACTTCACAGGACTGGGTAATTACAGCCGCAGCCTTGTTTCCGGTTTAAACAGCCTTTTCCCCGATCATGAATACCACCTTTACAGTCCCGGCATTAAAAAAAATCCTGCTACCCTACCTTTTTTGGAAAATCCGGATTTTAAAAATCACATTTATAAAGGAGTGCTCGGTAGTTGGTGGCGGACCTATGGCGTTGTAAAAGAAATCGCTTCTGATAAACTTGACCTTTACCATGGCCTGAGTCATGAATTGCCTGAAGGATTGGAAAGATTGAAAGTGAAAAAGGTAGTGACCATGCACGATTTGGTCATCAAAACCCATCCGGATTTATTTCCCTGGATGGATAGGAAAATTTATGATAAAAAATTTCAGAGTGCTTGTGAGAGGGCGGACAGCATTGTTGCGATAAGTGAAAGTACTCGGCAGGACGTCTTGAAATTTTATGAGGTGGCTCCAGCCAAAGTCCATACAATTTATCAAACTTGTGACCCGATTTTTTGGGCAGCGGAAGATCAGGAAAACAGAATCTCTATTGTAAAAAAATACAACTTACCGGAATCCTATCTGCTTTATGTTGGTTCTGTAATAGAAAGAAAAAACCTGCTGAACCTGGTCAAAGCGCTTGAATTGATTCCGGCAGGAAAAAGAATTCCTTTGGTGGTAGTAGGTGAAGGGAAGAAATATTTTGAAAAAGTAAAAAAATACATCAAAGGAAAAGATCTGGAAAAATGGGTGCTTTTTATCAAACCCAGTTTTGAAGAATTACCAGAGATTTACCGTGCTGCAACACTATTTATCTATCCTTCCATCTATGAAGGATTTGGAATTCCATTATTGGAAGCACATTGCTGCGAAACGCCGGTAATGACTACCAATTTATCATCCTTACCCGAAGCTGGAGGTCCTGGAGCATCTTACATCGACCCTTACAATATTGAAGAAATTGCTTTTAAAATATTGAAGGTTATTGAAAACGAAGATTTGCAACAAAGAATGGTGAGCGATTCAAAAGCTTATATCGAAAGATTTAAACCGGAAGGGGTCACTACTCAAATGATGGATTTATACCTTTCACTTTTAAATGCACCTGAATAAATCAGTGGAAAAATCAGAACATACGGACCGGGGATGGAAGGGAAAATTCAAGGAACTTTTCCGCCTTAAATTCAGGTTTGCATTGACCTCGGCAATTGCAACAGCTGTAGATTATGCACTTTACATGGCCCTGGTGACCTGGTTTTTTGGCCCTGTGGTATCCAATATCATCTCTTATACCATTGCTGTGGTTATCAATTTTACCTTGCAGAAAAAATACATTTTTGATTTGCAGCGCAGGGTAAGGACTGCCTTTATTTTATCGGTTTTGGTTTCCTTGGGGGGACTGCTTCTTAGCACTGGTATCATCTATTTCCTTACCCGCGATTCTTTCTTTATGGAAAATCAAATTATCACCAAGTTGATTGCGACCGGTCTGGTTTTCTTCTATAATTTTTATCTGAAGCGTTTTGTTTTCGAAAAGAAGTTTATTTAAAAGGACTAAAATCAAAATTGATCTTCCTTGCTGGAAATGGAGAGGTCAATGTTTCCTCTTTTGAAAATGCAAGTAAAAACCCTCCGCCTCCGGCTCCACATAATTTTAAAAAGTAGTTTTTATTTTCTAATCCTTCTTTCCAATATTCCAGCTGTTCTTTTAAAATCATCTTTTGAAAAAATTCAAATTGCAGGCTGCTGATGGATTCCAAAGCCTGCCAGAAGGATTTCATTTCACCATTTAAAAAAGTTGTTATCGCCCTATTCTGGGCAGGAATCAAACCAACCTTTAGCATGGATTGGAAACCAGGTTTCTCGGCCATTTCTTTAAAATGCGCTACCAAGGGGCCGGTTTTCCTGGATTGTTTGCTATCCAGTAAAAAGGTATTTGGAAGGTGGGATTTTTCAATAAAGGAATTCAAAACTTCAATTTGGCCTCCATTTTTTATTAATACCGGCTTTTTCAACAAACAAACCAATGGATCGATTCCACTGGAGGCACCATGAAAAAAGCCTTCCATTTTGGCCAGGGACTGGTGTAAAACCTCAAGGTCGAGACCTTCATAATTGGATCCGTATTTTTCCACAATTGCAGCTACAACAGCTCCCGAGCTCCCCAATCCATAACCTGTCGGAATATTCGAATGCAGATACCATCCATTTTTAAGATCATTGTTAAATGCAGCCAAATCCAAAGAAAAAGGAAGGGAGGTTTGAGCCAGAAAAGCGGCAAAGTCAGATAGGTTTAATTGCTTTTTTTTATCACCATTATCTTTCCAAAAAGTATATAAATCAAAATTAGGAATCGCCAAAGCATCGCTGCCCTGAAGAATGGTGTATTCTCCAAAAAGCAGGACTTTGGAAGGTATGGTTCCTAATTGAAGGTTTAAAGACATGAAAATTATAGCACTGTTGGAAAACAAAGATGGGAAATCAATCGCTACCCTCCTACAAATTGTCCTTAATTAAAATCGTAGCATTTGACCTTTCCTCGCTTTCTTTTAGGACCGGAATTGCCACCAAAACCACCCCAGGCCAGATTAAAAGGATTGACTTTTAAAGCTACATAAAAGTCGGTCCCGGAATAAGGAGCTTTTGTAATCCAGGAACGAAGATTTTCAGTACCAATAATTAAATAACCAAGTCTAAGTGTAGCACCAATTTTTACCTTATCATAATTATAAAGAGAAACAGGAATACCTGCACCAAACCATCTGCTTTCAAATCTTGGAGTCAGGTTCACATAATTATCACGACGTACCTTTACAGCTCCCACCGGAAGCCTTTGGATGATGGCTGCACTAGCAAACAGGTAAGAAGTAATAGCATAATCTGCCTGAAGTGAAAGAGCACCCGGAAGCCAGACACTGAATTTATCGTCTATTTTCGAAGCTGTTGAATCTCCCAGCACCTGATAGCTAAAAACTTTTATCATTTCATCCATATCCTCCTGAGCATTCAATCCGCGGTAATCACGTGAGGTTACGTCCACCAAATTATTGGTAGACATATAATGAGATTCAGCATTTTGAGAAAAACCAATTGCACCAAAATCAAGCAAAGAAAATCCAATTCTGTACTGATATGGTTTATCTCCATCGTAGGCATCAGCGGTGTAATTCATGCCCAAAGACATCCCAAAACCGGTTCCATTGGCAGTTGGTCTATAATTTCCCTGCTGGTCAAGTGCTGATCTGGTAAGACCAAATGCGATGGCTGCCTGATCGCCCTGGATGGAGTCATTTGGCAATTTTGTATAGTTGAAACCTTGCTCAATATTAAAATATGCAGCTTCATACCCCTTCAGCAATTTCAAATTGATTCCCAATGAAAGATTTCCGTCGGCAAAAGCTGTCTTATGGCTGTAATGCAATCCATACTCTGCCCAATTCATTATGGCCCCATCCAATTTATCGACTTCAAAGGCTGTATAAAGTGGAAAAGGATCATAAGTATAATAGGAGAATGCACCCGGAACATTTTGGGTGCTGAACATATTTCTAAAACCGGTAAAAAAGCCAACACTATTTTCTTCATTAATTTGAAATAAAAATGAAGGGCCTTCTATTCTTTGATTGGTCATGGCATATCTGCCCTTATCTCCTTTAAAAAAATCCAGAACAAGCGCGTTTGGGTCCGGCTGAATAATTCCTTCATCTAAGTCAGGGGCAAATTGAAAGTCTAAATTATTTCTCCTTTTGATAAAATCCAGGTTGCTTGCTGCCCGGAAGTAGGCATAATTGTTATCCAATAAAAAACCGATTCCCACAAGGTTGAGATCCCATTTTAAAGGATATTGAGAGGAAAAAGAAGGATTGAGGTAGATGCTGTTAATACCGGCATACGTATCACTGCGCCATTCAATGTTTTGCTGGGCATTTAACAGGGTCCAAAAGCTAATAAATAGCAAGGCAGCAAGGATTCTTCTGGTCATGTAATTTCCTTTTTTTTTAAAATGGAAATTGGGTCTCTAAAGGTGGAATAAGGCAAAAAGAGCAAATATTACGCCTTAAACTTCCAAAATGTTGCCATAAGCTGATTTCAGAATAATAATTTAAGAAACTTTGGCAAGAAAATCAGCAAACCGACAGCCAGGGCACCAATCGAAACCATTAAGACAGCACCTGCTGCCAGGTCTTTTACTTTGCCGGCAAGGGGATGGATATCAGGAGAAACCAGGTCGGTTAGTTTTTCAAGGGCGGTATTAAATCCTTCAGCTGCAAAGACCATGACTATACAAATGATACAAGCTAACCATTCATAGATTTCAATATGAAAATACCAGGCTGAAAGGAGTACAAAAATTGAAGCTGTGAGATGAAATTTCGCATTTTGTTCTTCTTTAAAAAGGGTAAAAACACCTTTAAATGCAAATGAAAAACTAGCGATAAATTTCTGAAAGTTCATTTTCAGGTTCTTTGATATGGAAGCTTCCAAATATACCCAAATGCCTGGAATTTGGACCACTCAGGGTCTTGAATTCAGAACAGGAAAATTCTTTGGTATACAAAATATGGTCGGTCGGAATTTCAAAAATATTCAAATCACCATGAGGATAGGTAGGATTGAGACCTCTTCTGCTGTCTTTAAGCCCTGTCAGGTCTCTAAAACTTTTCATTTCTTCTGACCAGGCAACAGCCTGAAAGTCTCCGATAGCTAAGATGGGTGGCGGCAATTTTTGTAATCTGTTATTTACCTCGTTCAAATAGACTTTTTGCCAGATATAATCAGCATCCGTCAAGACCGGATGGCTATGAATATTGATAAAACAGAAATCTCCTCCGTCCATTGAAACGCAACCAATGATGGCAGGAATGCCATTATTTGCGAAAGTATCTACAAAATCAAGTGGATATTTGGACAAAACTGCCATGCCATACAAACTAATACCAGGCAAGGCGTATTGATACGGAAACTCATCCATTAAACAATCTTTCAAAGTTGCTTCCCACTCGGGAGTAACTTCATGGATAGACACCAAATCAGCACTGGTTGATTCAATAATATCCATTGTTTCATCAGGGCCTTCATTCGAAAAAGAAAGATCGAAATGGGCAATTTTTATTACCTGCTCTTCAGAAGTTGCCAGGAAAGGACCATCTGATTGGTTATTGATAAAAATACATAAAGCAGCGCAACAGCCGAAACTCGTGAACATCAACTTGGTATAGTCAAGCAGTAAAAAGACAAAACCAAGAATAAGATAGGACAGCATTATTTGAAATGCGTAATTTGCGCCCAATTTAAAGACCAAAACGTTGGGTGTAAAAATGACAAGTGCTGCTACAATCGAGAAGAGTATAGAAATAGGGTATTGGTAAGGGGTGTATTTAGATACCTTGGTTATCATCAATTCATTAGTAAAAGCACTGAACAATAGCAAAAGTACGGTTATTTTTTTATAAACTATATTACCTTTTTTAAATATCTATTTTTTCATTATTTGAAAATTCTGCCTGGTAATTTTGAGTTGGATTATAAACACTGTCAATATGAACATCACACGATTGCTTTTTTTACTTTCAATTGCAATTATGTCTTTTCTAGCTTGTTCCACTGAGCCTGAAACAGCCAATAAAAAAAATGAAACGCCTGAGTCTCCGGAAATGGCAAAACTCCAGGAACTATCTTCCAAAATTGAAGCCGATTCCTCCAATGCAAATCTTTATTTTCAAAGGGCACAGACCTATTATGAACTGGAAGGCTATGACCAGGCTTTGGCAGATCTGCAAAGAGCGATGATGATTGATTCCACTCAACCTGCTTATTACCATCTTTTGGCCGATACTTATATGGATTATTTCAAATCCTATAATGCATTGCAGACAATGGAAGTGGCTGCCCAAAAGTTTCCTGATAATATTCTTACCTTATTAAAGCTGTCAGAGTTTCAATATATCCTCAAAAAATACCAGGAATCTTATAAAACCATCGATCAGATACTTAGAAAAGACCCTCAAAATTCGGAAGCATATTTTATGATGGGTCTGAATCTGAAAGAGCAGGGTGACTCGATTCGTGCCATGAATGCTTTTCAATCGAGCGTTGAAAACGACCCTGAAAATGTAGATGCCTGGATCATTTTAGGGCAAATGTATGCGCAATTAGGCGACCGTATTGCTGAGCAATATTTTGACAATGCAATCAGGGTAGACACTACCAATATGGCCGCATGGCATGCAAAGGCAGATTATTATTACAACCAGGGAAAAACACAGGAAGCCTTGGATTTATACCGTGAGATCAATATAAAATCTCCGACATACGAAGATGCCTACTACAATGCAGGTGTCATTTACATGAACATGGACAGCCTGGACAAGGCAAAAGAGCAGTTTGACATTTTAATTAAAACATCGCCCATTTACATTATGGCTTATTTTAAAAGAGGTCAAATTGAAGAAATACAGGGAGATCTGGAAGCTGCCAAGAAGGATTATCAACAAACCCTCGCCTTTGCTCCTCAGTATGAACCTGCGAAGGAAGCTTTGGAAAGAGTCAGCCAATAAAATTTTCTTAAGATTCGACCTTTTGCGCCTTAAATCTGATTTTCGGCCTGCTTTTTGGCGAACAGATTAAAAAATATTCCCATGAGTAAGTTACTAGCCAGCCTTGGTATAATTGCATTTATGTTTTTTGCTTGCAAAGCAGAGACTTCTGAAACCGCTCAAGAAAGCAAATCTGTTCAGGTAGCTAACAAGACAGAAGCAGTAAACCAAACCAAAGTAGAAACCCGCAAACCTATTTGGGTAAAGAGAGACAGTACGACTCCTCCTCCAAAACCAAGACCTTACAGTGTCTCTACTTCAAGGCCGTCCAGCGAAATCAAAAAGGATTATCCTTACGATATAGATTTTAAAAAAGCAGATGGATCAGTGGTTAAGTCCAATGAAGTTCTAAAAACGAACGGCAAACCAACCGTACTTGCATTTTGGCTGACCACCTGTGTCCCCTGTCGCTACGAATTGGCAGAAATTGAAAAGAAATATGCCGGATGGAAAGAAAAGGCTGATTTCAATTTCTACGCTATCTCTACTGACTTCCCTAAAAACTACGAGAAGTTTGTTGAAAGAGTCAACGAAATGAACTGGCCCTGGGAAGCCTACAATGATGTCAATCGCGAATTCATGCACGTCATGCCCGGCGAACTCAACGGACTCCCTCAAACCTTCATCCTCGACAAAGACGGTAAAATCGTGTACCACCATCGCAAATATAGTTTTGGTGACGAAGACGAGCTGTTTGCGAAGTTGGTGGAATTGAATGGGCGTTAGCCGTTGGCAATTGGCCATTGGCCGTTGGCTGTTGGCTGTTGGCTGTTTACGGTTTACGGTTTACGAATTACGATTTACGGGGGTATTGGGAACTTTGCCTCTTTTATACCGCATTTCGAAATAAAATTATGCGACCCTTTGGGGGTCGGGTTTTCCCCTACTTATCATTTTGGTTACGGAGATGGGACCCTTCGGGTCCTTGACTTATCGTGGACCCGCAGGGTCTCATCTCAGTAGCCCAGCAATCCATTCCATCCCACACGACCCGTAGGGTCGAATATTATTTTACCCCGACCAGATTTCGAGCGAATAGCGAACGCCGAATAGCGAACAGCGAAAAAAGCCAACGGCCAACAGCTAACAGCCAATAGTAATAAAAAGCAGAGTCATTTGTCTTCAATAGCCGAATTGCCTGATATTCAAATTCTTTTCTATTTCAATTCCTAATATTTTTGGTTCACGCGACGTACGCGAAGGTTAAGCGCAACGGACGCAACACAAAGATTTTAATGGATTTAACCTTTCGATCTCATAACTTAATGACACTGCCCACGGACCCGTAGGGTCCCATCTCCATAGCCCCGAAATCCATTCCATCCCACACGACCCGGAGGGTCGAATATTAATTTTCCTGAGCCAAGTCACGAACAAAATGCGAACGCCGAATGCCGAATAGCGAACAGCGAAAAAAAGCCAACGGCCAACAGCCAATAGCTAATAGTTATAAAAAAAAGGTCGCTCCTCTAAAGAAGCGACCTTTTTTTAATATCTATAACCTTCTGTGTTTACAACAATGGCGCAATTACCAATGCAACCACAGACATCAATTTCAACAAGATGTTCAAAGATGGTCCGGAGGTATCTTTGAAAGGGTCTCCTACTGTGTCACCAACTACCGCTGCTTTGTGCGGGTCAGAACCTTTGTAGAATTTTTGTCCCTGGATATCTACTCCTTCTTCAAACATTTTCTTAGCGTTGTCCCAAGCACCACCGGCGTTGGATTGGAAGATGGCCATCAATACACCTGAAACGGTAACTCCTGCCAACAATCCACCCAACATCTCAGCTCCTACATCACTACCCAAACCTAACCAGCCTGGAACCATACCTACTGCAACCGGTACCAATACCGCCAACAAACCAGGACGAACCATTTCACGGATAGATGCTTTGGTAGAAATCTCAACACATTTTCCGAATTCAGCTTTTCCGTCTGCAGCTTCAAAAGTTTTCTGATCTGCATCTGACCAATCTTTGAATTCTTTTCCGTCGTTCTTTTTCATTACATCCAAAGCTTTGGTCAACTCAGGGATGGTTTTGAACTGACGTCTAACTTCTTTGATCATATCCATCGCTGCACGTCCTACAGCACCCATTGAAAGTGCAGAGAAAAGGAATGGCAACATACCACCTACGAATAGAGCAGCAGTAACGTAAGGATTGGTTACATCAATACCATTCAATCTTGCATCTGGGTGAGAAAGATTATACGCAGTTATGAATGCAGCAAACAATGCCAATGCAGTCAAAGCAGCTGAACCGATAGCAAAACCTTTTCCAATTGCTGCGGTAGTGTTACCTACGGCATCCAATTTATCGGTACGACCACGCACTTCTTTTGGAAGTTCAGCCATTTCTGCAATACCACCAGCGTTATCAGAAACAGGACCGTAAGCATCTACTGCCAACTGGATACCTGTGTTAGAAAGCATACCTACCGCTGCAATAGCGATACCATACAAACCTGCAAAAGAGTAAGAACCAACGATGGCAACTGCCAAAATCAAAATTGGAATTGCAGTTGACTGCATACCTACTCCCAAACCGGCAATGATGTTGGTTGCAGACCCTGTCAATGATTGGTCAACGATGCTTTGTACAGGCTTGGTTCCTGTACCAGTATAAAACTCGGTAACGATACCAATCAACAAACCACCAGCCAAACCAAAGATTACAGCCCAGAAAACTCCCATTGAAGAATATTCTGTTCCTTCAAAAGTCCAGGTTGCAGGCAACAACCATTTAACAATAAAGAAAGTAGCTGCAAGCATAACACCGGCAGAAATAAATTCTCCTCTGTTCAATGCTTTTTGTGGGTCACCACCTTCAGCAACTTTCACGAAGAAAGTTCCCAAAATAGAAGTAAGGATACCAACACCAGCTAAAACCATTGGCAACAATACCGCATTCAAACCGGAAAACTGATTGGTTTCTTCAAAACCACCCAATCCGATAAATGCAGCACCCAATACCATGGTACCGATGATGGATCCAACATATGATTCAAAAAGGTCAGCACCCATACCAGCCACGTCACCTACGTTATCACCTACGTTATCGGCGATGGTCGCAGGATTCAAAGGGTGGTCTTCCGGGATACCAGCCTCAACTTTACCTACAAGGTCTGCTCCTACGTCGGCAGCTTTGGTATAAATACCACCACCTACACGAGCGAAAAGTGCGATAGAAGATGCACCAAAAGAGAACCCGGTAATTACGGTGATCACTTTATTTACATCCCAACCCATGCTTGAATATCCAAAAAACAAGGCTCCCAGTCCTAATACTCCAAGTCCAACTACTCCCATACCCATTACAGATCCTCCTGCAAAGGCAACTTCCAATGCTTTACCCAAGCTTGTACGGGCAGCATTGGTGGTTCTTACGTTGGCTTTGGTTGCTACTTTCATACCAATGAAACCAGCCAAAGCGGAACAGATAGCACCCAAAATAAAGGATAGGGCTACCAAAGGAGATGAATTTTCAGTATTACCACTGATACCAAGCAAAATGGCAACTGCCACAACAAATATTGCCAATACTCTGTATTCGGCATTAAGGAAAGCCATGGCACCGTCAGAAATGTTCTTTGCAATGCGTGCCATCTTATCGGTACCTACCTCTTGTTTGCTAACCCAGGAGGATTTCCAAAAGGTGTACAATAATCCCACTACACCCAAAACAGGAATAATGGAAATAATAGTAGTACTACTCATAATTGTTACTCGTTTAATTTTGATGAATTTGTATCACTACATAAGAAAGCATGACTTTCGATAAAGTCATGCCTCCCACTCCTATATAGCGTGGCAAAAGTAACTTATTAATTTTGAAAATTAGAATGGAATAAGGCGTTTATGTAAGCCTTTTAGGGTATATCCGGGAATATTTGGGTGTACAAACCATTGGTGCTAAATATAAATAGCGGGGTTTGTTAAATCGATTTACGGTTTACGGTTTACGTGGATTGAGTCTTTCCTCTCAACTCTCAACTCTCAACTCGTAATTCGTCACTCGTAAATTCAAATCATCTTCCCATGTGAATCAATAACACCGAAATATCTGCCGGGCTGACACCACTGATTCGACTGGCTTGGCCAATAGTTCGGGGCTTTTGAGTGGCTAATTTTTCACGGGCTTCAGAAGACAATGCGTTTAATGCACGGTAATCGAAGTTATCTATTAGGACTACCTCCTCCAGGCGGTTCATCTTGTCTACCATTTCCTGTTCGCGTTGAATGTAGCCTTCGTATTTCATATTGATTTCAGCCAATTCAACTATTTCGCGATCGTACTTGTCAAGGAATGATTGTAGTTCAGGAATCTTTGCTGTCAGGTCGTCGAGACCGATATGAGGTCTGACCAAAATGCTGTGCAATTTGACTTTTTGAGTCAAAGGTGCAGAGCCGATTTCATTTAAAAAGCCATTGACCTGATCAGGAGAAACACTATAGTCACGAATGAATTTTTCAATTTCGGCAGAAGAGGTCAATTTGGTCTGAACCCTTTCCATTCTTTGATCCATGTTGTTCATACCCAAGGCCTTGGCCAATGGGGTAAGTCTCAAATCTGCATTGTCCTGACGAAGCAAAATTCGGTATTCTGCTCTGGAGGTAAACATTCGATAGGGCTCTTTGGTGCCTTTGTTTACCAGGTCGTCTATCAATACTCCGATGTATGCTTCAGAACGTTTCAAAACAAATGGCTCCAAATCATTTACTGCCTGATGAGCATTGATTCCTGCCATCAATCCTTGCGATCCGGCTTCTTCATATCCGGTGGTGCCGTTGATTTGGCCGGCAAAGAAAAGGTTCTTTACCAAATGCGTCTCTAGATTAATCCCCAACTGTGTAGGTGGGAAAAAGTCATACTCGATTGCATATCCAGGACGGAACATCTTCATGTTTTCAAAGCCGGGTACCTTCCTCAAAGCTTTGTACTGAACATCTTCCGGCAAGGAAGAAGAAAACCCGTTGACGTAAATCTCACAAGTATCCCAACCTTCCGGTTCTACAAATAACTGATGCCTGTCGCGGTCTGCAAAACGATCAATTTTATCTTCAATACTTGGACAATACCTAGGCCCCAAGCCCTTGATTCGACCATTGAACATGGGCGAACGATCAAATCCTTCTTTTAAAAGATCATGTACCTCATTGCTGGTATAGGTGACATGACAAGGAATTTGTTTTTCAAGTTTTGGAGTATCGGTGTAGGAAAATTTACCTGGAACTTCATCACCGTCCTGGATTTCCATTTTGGAATAATCCAGTGTTCGGCCATCTACCCTCGGAGGAGTTCCGGTTTTCATCCTTCCGGCTTCAAAACCAAGCTCCACCAACTGCTCAGTGATTCCTTTTGCAGCTTTTTCTCCGGCACGGCCGCCACCAAACTGCTTTTCTCCAATATGGATGATACCGTTTAAAAAAGTACCGTTGGTCAGTACTACAGATTTTGAAGGAATTTCAATTCCCATTCCGGTACGAACACCTTTGGCAACACCATTTTTTACTACAATACCGGTAATCATCTCCTGCCAGAAATCAATATTAGGGTTTGCTTCCAGCATCAATCTCCATTTATTGGCAAATAACATGCGGTCGCTTTGGGCGCGAGGACTCCACATGGCAGGTCCCTTGGAGCGGTTCAACATTCTGAACTGCACCATGGTACTATCGGTCACGATTCCGGAATAACCGCCCAATGCATCAATTTCACGAACGATTTGCCCTTTTGCTACCCCACCCATGGCAGGATTGCATGACATTTGAGCGATGGTATTCATGTTCATTGTAGCCAACAACACCTTCGAACCCAAATTCGCAGCAGCCACTGCCGCTTCACATCCCGCATGACCCGCTCCTACTACAATTACATCGTATTCTGGAAACATTGATTTCTAAAATTTTATGAATACTTTTTCTAAAAATAAGCTATCTAACCTAGTACTAAGGTTGCTCAGTCCGAAAAAGTTTGCAAAAATAAGAAATTCAGAATTTTAAAGCTTTTTTGAACGGATATTGACAGAATTTTACCTTTGCCCGACTTATTTTTGAAAGATGAAGACCATAGAAATTCTAACTACACAAAATGTAACCATCGATTATGAGCTGGCAGGGGTCCGTGACAGGGTCATCGCTTTCTTCATTGATGGTATCATTTATACGGTTTTTACATTTATAATGATCTTCCTGGTTTTCAACGCCCAACGTGTTATTATGGAAATGGGCGAGTTCCTTTGGACTTTCATTTCTATTGGTTTGTATGTAGGTTGGATTTTTTACCATGTCCTTTTTGAAATTTTTAATAATGGACAATCCATTGGAAAAAAAGCCTTAGGCATAAAAGTGGTTAGAATCGATGGAAAAGAGCCTGGACTTTTTGATTTTTTGCTGCGCGGTGTATTCCATTTAGTAGATACATTATTTACTGCCGGAGTAGTGGGTGTAGTTTTAATTGCCTCCACCGACAAAACCCAGCGTTTGGGTGACATGGCAGCCAATACTACAGTCATCAAAAAAAGATCTTCCAGGCAATTTCAACTCATGGATATTTTGGGAATTCAAAATACGGAGACCTATGAACCATTGTATCCAGAAGTAACCCGACTGAATGAACAGGAAATGCTACTGATTAAAAATGCTATTTCGAGATACCAGGAGTTTCCAAACAAGGCCCATCAGGAGGCTATTGTTCAATTGACTGAAAGGTTGACTGAAATTTTAGGCATGAAAGAAGTGCCCAAAGGGAAAATCAAATTTTTAAAAACATTATTAAAGGACTACATCGTCCTCACCAGATAAATAGAAACCTTTTTATGGGAAGGAGAAGAAAATGGAAAATCATGCAATTCGATGATGTGGAAATTACCCGCATTGCCGACAAGGGAAAAGGAATTGGTCTGGCTCCTGATGGCAGGGTGATTTTTGTAGAAAGAGTTGCAAAAGGTGACGTGGTGGATGTCAAGGTTTCAAAAAAAAACAAGGATTATTACGAGGCCTTTCCGCTTACCTATAAAAAATTGTCCTCTGATAGGATCGAACCTTTTTGCCAGCATTATGAGGTTTGTGGAGGTTGTCAGATGCAACATTTATCTTATGCCACTCAATTGGCTTACAAACAGGATGTGGTAGATGCTGCCATCAGACGAATTGGAAAGGTGAAGGTTAATGAGATTTTGCCCATCGTAGGTGCGGAACAAACAACCTTCTACCGAAATAAACTGGAATACGCCTACTCCAACAAACAATGGTTGACCAAAGAGAATTGGATGCGGGGCTTGCCGATGGAGAAAAAGTTTTGGGGTATCATCGTCCCAGAGCTTTTGACAAGATTATAGATATCCAATATTGTTATCACCAGGAGGATCCATCCAATGATATCCGTAATTTTCTGATTGAACTTGGCCAGAGAACAGGATTTGTCTTGCTGGGATGCACGAGCGAATACCGGATTTTTGAGAAACATCATGATGCGGGTTTTGACGACTGGAGAAATTATGCTGGTAGTCATTTTTTCAGCTCCGGAAATGGATAAAATAAAGGCTTACCTCGATGCAATTCTGAGAAATTTCCTCAAATCACCACACTATTATATTGTATCAATGAAAAGGTAAATGATTACCTGGGCGATTTGGATATGATTACCTATTCAGGACCGGGTTTCATTAAGGAACAATTGGGTCATGTACAGTTTAAGATTGGACCCAAATCCTTTTTTCAAACCAATACCCGACAGGCAAAAGTGCTATATGATAAAGTAGTAGAATTTGCGGATTTGCAAGGAGATGAAAATGTTTACGATTTGTACACTGGACTTGGAAGCATCGCGCAGTATGTTGCGCACAAATGCAAGTCTGTGGTGGGAGTAGAAGAAGTGGAAGCTGCAATTGAAGACGCAAAAGAAAATGCACAGCTAAACGAGATTGACAATTGTATTTTTTATGCCGGCGATGTAAAGGATGTCTTGGACGAAGAATTTTCCAAAAAACATGGCAAGCCGGATTTGGTAATCACTGACCCACCGAGGGCAGGGATGCATGCAAAGGTGGTTGCAACCCTATTAGAACTTGAGGCTCCGAGGATTGTTTATGTAAGTTGCAATCCTGCTACCCAGGCCAGAGATTTGAATCTTTTGGATGAAAAATACGAGGTAGTAAAATTGCAGCCCGTCGATATGTTTCCCAATACTCATCATATCGAGACGGTCGCTTTGTTGAAATTAAGGTCATAAAAATTAGAGATTTAATGGACGAAAGGAACGAAAAGCAGCTAAAATTGCTGGAGTTAGAATTAAGAAATTACAAACCTGCCCTCAAAAAAGCTTGCGAAACCATCGTAGAGCAAAATGTTTCCAATTTCCCCATCATGGTTTTGCATCAAAAACCGGTTGAAATTGGCATAGAGGTAATTGAAAGAGATAAAGTGGCCGGCAACTGGTCAGTAAGCGCATCCACGATGGAAGAATTCATCGCCAAATCCCTAATACAAGAAGAAAAACTGGAGAGTTTCCGCTCTCTGTACCAGAGCCATAAAAACCAAATCTGCCTGTTTTTGGTAACGGAAGGTGGTGCGGATTTTGTTTTCCTGCCCGAGTAAATATGCAAAGTACGAGTGACGAATGACGAGTGACGAATACGTTCAAACCTAACTCATCATTCGTCACTCGTCATTCCAAATTTCATTTTGGCTTTATATTGGTTTTATATTTAAAAAACCAGGTTTATGGGCGGTTATGATTTGAACGGGAAATATGTGCTCATCATCGAAGACAATGCCGGTGATGCACGTTTGATTGAGATCCTGCTCAAAGAATCGGAGCTGTCCAGTTGTACCATTTTGAAAGAAGCCAATCTTGAAGGAGGCTTCAAAGCACTGGAATCTGAAAAAGAATTTGCCGCTATTTTATTAGACCTAAGTTTGCCGGACAGCATGGGTTTGAAAACCCTTGAACTGTTGCTGGAGAAATATCCTCATAACAATGTCATCGTATTAACCGGTCAGTCTGATAAAGAACTTGGCTTGAAAGCCGTGCAGGCCGGTGCACAGGATTTCTTAGACAAAGGAAATCTGGATAGCGATACGCTCGCCAAAAGCTTGCGTTTTTCGATGGAGCGAAATGCCATTTTGAGCAGGTTGGAAGAAACCCAACGCATTGCCAAATTGGGCCATTGGGAATATCATCAGGCCAATGATGTCTTGCAGGCGTCTGATGAAGTTTTTCACCTTTTTGACCTGATTCCGGAGAAATCTGACCCTATTTTTCTCAATTTTTTACAAAAAGAACACCCTTTTCAGCTTTTTTCTCAATTTATCAATGAAGCCAATGAAAAGGGATTTGTAAAAAAAGATGTGCAGGTTCCGGCAAAAGAAGGCAAGTCTGAAAAGGTGCTTTTCATACGCTGCTCTGCCAAAGGGGAAGAAGGTAGGAAAGTATTTCAGGGCATTCATTCAGGATGTAACCGAAAGGAAATTTGCCAAACGGGAATATGCCAAAAGCAAGGAACGCTACCTGCAAATTTTCACCCAATCCAGAGATGCGATTTACATCGGTTCTTTATCCGGAAAATTGGTGGATTGCAATCAGGCTACTTCTGATTTGTTGCAGGTCGACAAAGACCAACTTTTACAAAGTGAAAATATTCACCACTATTTGACACCGCTGGAAAGGACAAATGAGTTTTTATTGAAGCTCAGGTATCAGCGTTCGGTGCGTGATTTTGAAATAGAAGTGAAAAGAAAAGATGGTGAAATCAGATCCTGTTTGATTTCTGCCAACCTGCAAAAGGAAGACAATTTTGAAGGATACAGTGCCATCATTCGTGATATTACCGAGCGAAAACAGACGGAACAACTCATAAAGGCCCGTGACATAGCCGACCAATCTGCCCAATTGAGGGAACAATTTATCGCAAGCATCAGTCACGAAATGCGGACTCCGATGAATGCCATTCTTGGGATGAGCAATTTGTTGGACAATACCAGTCTGGATGGAGAACAAAAAGAACTGGTCAGTTCCATCAAACAATCTTCGGAGGTTTTGCTGGGAATTGTGAATGACATCCTTGAAATTGCGACCATTCAAAACGGGAAAATTACCTTTGAGAATGAGCCATTCAACCTGCATGAAGTGTTGTACAATCTGGTGAATGTGATGCAATACAAGGCCAGGGAAAAGAACCTTGAATTCAAATTGGATATTGAGAAAGGCATTCCACAGGAAATTTTGGGCGATAAACTTCGATTGAATCAAATCATGTTCAACCTGGTGGGGAATGCGATCAAATTTACAGATGAAGGGAAGGTTTGTATCAAGGTTGAAAAATTGACCGATTTTGAAGGGGGAATCCATCTAAGGTTCCAGGTAGAAGATACCGGAATCGGAATTCCACCAGAAAAAATTGATGCTGTATTTGAATCCTTCACCCGTATTCGTCAAAAGGACAGGGTATTTGAAGGGACCGGATTGGGATTGTCGATTGCTAAAAGTTTGGTGGAACAGCAGGGAGGAAAAATTGGAGCGCAGAGCGAAGTGGGCAAAGGTTCTCGTTTTTATTTTGACCTTATTTTTGAAACCAGGGAAGAATCAGACGATAAAGGACAAGAAGAAGATAAAACCATTTTGCGGCAAGCAAAAACCCATAAAATCCTGTTGGTTGAAGACCATAAAATGAATCAACTGGTAGCCAAAAAGACCCTTACAAAGAAGTGGGAGAATGTAGAAGTATCCATTGCAGAAAATGGAGAAGAGGCCATTCAAATACTTGAAAATGAGCGCTTTGACCTAATATTGATGGATGTCCAAATGCCCGTGATGGACGGCTATCAAGCCACCAGCCATATACGACATAAAATGAGTGCAGAACTGGCTGAAATTCCTATCTTAGCCATGACGGCTCACGCCCATCTTTCCAAAGACGGCAATTTTAAAAAGTACGGAATGGACGATTTCGTGCTAAAACCTTTCCAACCGGAAGAACTTTTTACTAAAATTGCAGAGTATTTGAATAAATGACACCAACTCAATGAAGCAAACGGACTTTCAGTACATCAATCTGGAATACCTTGAGACGGTCACAGATGGTGATCCTGAGATGAAAAAGGAAATTTTGGGACTGGTCATAGATGAAATCAGGAATGACATGCCACGACTCAGTGTACTGCATGCTTCAGGTGACTGGGATACACTTCACAACATTACCCATAAATTCAAATCGACCCTGGCCTTTGTAGGAAATGAATTGCTCACCGATACCAACCGGGAAGTGGAGCAAATCAGCAAAGTCAGGGAAAAAACAGAATCCGTACCGCAATTGTTACAAGTAATCAACGAATTGCAACCCAGAGTCGAATACGAATTGGACCTGGCTTATAATTCCCTTTGAACGAAGACACACGAAAAAATTACGAACAACAAACGAACCAGCATATGAACATCCTTGTTTGCGCCGCAGAAGAAATCATGATGACCGCCATTGAATTCAGACTTCAAAAGCACGGATTCAAATTGATTACCGCACAAAACAACGACGAAGCAGTCCAGCATTTGGAAACCGGCAGCATTGACCTTTTGGTTACCGATTTAAAAAGTGACGACATCAATGGCATTGAGGCCATTCGTTATGTCAGACAGGTCATGAAAAATGAATTGCCCATCATTATTGCGGCTGAAATGAACGATGAAGATGAAATATTGGATGCCATTAAAGAAGGTGCCAACGATTTTGTCATCAAACCTTTCAAACCTGCGGAATTGATAGTCAGAATCAAAAGGATTTTCCAGGACATCATCGTTTAAGGGCCTTTTTGAAAAAAAATTGAAAGAAGGGAACATTTAATTGGGTGCAAAATCGACTAACCATCGAAAAATTATAATTTTGCAGCTTTAAAAACCATAGCTTCCTAAAGATGAAATTCAACGCAGAAATCAACATCATGCCACATAAAGAACTGTTGGACCCACAAGGTAAAACAGTGACCAAAAACATGAAAAACCTTAGCCTGACGGGCATCGAGGATGTGCGCATTGGCAAACATGTTCATATGGTGGTGGAAGCTGATACGGAAGAAGAAGCCAACCAAAAAGTTGATACTGCCTGCCGCAAATTGTTGGCAAACGTGATCATGGAGACCTATTCGTTTAAATTGGAAACTGCGGAGTAAAAACTTAGCGCAGTATGGTCACATCGCCGGAAATTTGTTCTGCTTTTCCGGACTTTTTATTCAGGTATTTAAACTGAAAAGTATACACTCCTTGTGGAGCAGGTTTGGAATTTGTGCGTCCGTTCCAGGGCTTCTGATTTGCGTGCAACACAT
>JAWKLG010000012.1:0-186199 GCA_041392845.1 Saprospiraceae bacterium
TAACCAAACAGCCCAAATTTTTGAGACATTTTAGTTGTTGGTTCGAGGCTCGGTAGCTCGGGGGATCGTGAGCTCGTTTGCTCGGAGCTCGTTGGCTCGTGGCACGGAGGATCGTTTCTAGACGCTGGATTCTTGATGCTGGTTTGATTAGGAATCTACCAAAAGTAAAACGTCATTCCGGCCTTGAACATGAATCTGGTGGCGATATGTAGAATGATCAAATTAGAGGTTTATTATGTAGGCCTTCATTGAATGAAGGCAGGATTGGGAATCCTAAGAATATTCCAATCTAAAATAATACCACGGTAATGACCATTCACCAGATTTAAAATCTAAAACTTAAAATCTAAGGTCTAAGAACGATTCTTTTTATTTTGCAGGAAAATAACCTCTATGCAAAAGCTGATTCTGACTGTTTTAAGCCTGTTTTTTATTTTTCCTTTTCTTTCTTTTGGACAAAATGATTGGCATTTTGGTGCTTATGTGAAGGCAAATTGGGTTACCCAAACCTATCGAAATCCTGCTGCTCCTGGGCAGGGAAGATCCCAATTCGAAAGTTTTCTTACTACCGGTGTCGGCATCTATGGGCATACGCTTTTCACGGAAAGGCATGGTCTTGAAACCCGATTGGGATATATTCGAAAAGGAAATTTGGATGCAGGAAATGGATTGATAGTTGGTTCCAATCCTTTTACTCCTTCCGGCGATTTTAAAAATAAATTTGATTACCTGAATCTGGATCTGGTTTACCATTATCGTATTTTAAAAAAGGATATCACTCCGGTTATTGGACTTGGATTTCAAAATTCCTTTCTCATCAACCATGAAATAGGCTCCGATGTCGACCCTTGGAACAAAAGCTATCCTTTCGATCGATTTGAACCGGTTAAAAATTATGGATTGGCCTATCTCATTTCCCTGGGACTTGAAATACGCGAAGATTTATCCTTCTTATTTGAATTCAACCGCGACCTCACACCGGTAATTAAGGGCGAATCCCTAAGTGTTAAGAATATGGTTTTTTCTTTGCAGATGAATGTAAGGATCTTTTAGCTGTTGGCTGTTAGCTATTGGCCGTTGGCCTTTGGCCATTAGCAAAAAATGGGGATGCTGGTACAATTTTTCAAAATTGTACCTAGGGTACATGCAGGTCGTTATTGGCTATTAGCCTTTGGCCATTGGCTATTGGCGTAATTAACTGTATTTCAATGCGGTGATAAAAAATCTGTCCCATACAGTTCACAATTTTAAGCCTATAAAAAGGATCATTTCACGATCCCTAAAACGGTTAAAACCGTTCAGCCCTTTGATGATCCTCCGTTAACCACCGCGTTAAAACGCGGGGCTGGTTTATAATTTCGGTATTCGGTATTCGCTGTTCGCTATTCGGTGTTCGACGTTCGATTTTTAAGACCCTCGTAAACCGTACATCGTAAACCGTAAATTCAACAGCTCCGCTAAAAAGTTATCTACCTTGTAATATGGGTGTTTGTAGCTATTCGCCAACAGCCAACAGCCAACAGCCAATAGCCAACGGCTAACCGCCAACAGCCAACTTTTCCATCTTCACCGCCACTACCTTATATTCCGGACAATTAGCTTCAGAGTCGTGAACGTCTGAAGTGATGTTGTTGACCATCAGTTCAGGGAAGTGGAAGGTGGTGCTTAGGATTCCGGGTTTGATTTCTTTTGTAATGGTCACTTTGATGTCCACATGTCCTCTTGGACTGGATAACCTTACGATTTCTCCATCAGCGATATCGTTCCTTCGGGCGTCTTTTGGGTGAACCATCAAGACATCTTCAGTGATGATATCAACGTTGGGTGTACGACGCGTCATGGTACCCGAATTGTAATGTTCCAAAACCCGGTTGGTGGTCAAAATGAATGGATATTCACTTTGATGTTCGGTCAATTCCTTGCTTTCTTCAAATTCTTTGAAGACAAATTGTCCTTTGCCTAGTTTGAAAGAAGTTTCATGAAGTATTTTGGTATCAGTACCATCTTTTTTAACCGGCCATTGCTTGCCATTCTCACCCAACTCATACCATTTGACACCTTCGAAGAAAGGAACAATTTGTGAAATTTCTTCCAACATGCCTTTAGCAGTATAAGGAGGTTGCGGATATCCAAAACGATTCATGATCTCACTGATGATTTGACCGTCAGGTTTGGATTGTCCGATTGGTTCAACAACTTTTTGGACCCTTTGAATTCTTCTTTCTCCATTGGTGAAGGTTCCTTCTTTTTCAAGGAAAGATGCTCCGGGCAAGATTACATCTGCAAATTGAGAAGTTACTGTGAAGAAGATTTCTTGTACGACAAGGAAATCCAATGCTTCCAGCGCTTGTGCAACTTTTTGCGAATTAGGATCCGATTGCACCACGTCTTCACCGATGATCCACATCGCCTTCAATTTTCCTTCAAGCGCTTGGTCGTACATCTCGGGAATGGTGTAACCAATTTTATCAGAAACCGGAAGACCGTAAAATTCTGAGAATTTCAATTTTACATCTTCCTTGGTAACATCAAAATAGCCGGCACCCTGATATGGTTGAACACCCATGTCCGCCATACCCTGCACATTATTCTGACCTCTCAAAGGATTTACTCCACATCCCGGTTTTCCTACGTTACCGGTAATCATGGCCAGGTCGGCAATCAACATAACGGTATAGGTTCCTTGAGAATGCTCGGTTACGCCTAATCCGTGGAAGGACATGGCAGCTTTTGCTTTTGCATAATCAACAGCTGCAGCTCTTACCTTTTCCCTTGGAACACCGGATACCTCTTCCATTTTATCAATATCAAGAGCGAGGATGTGCTTTTTAAAATCGTCAAATCCATCGGTACGATTTTCAATGAAAGAATCATCGGCAACTCCTTCTTTTATAATGTAATACAACATCATATTCAAAACAGCCACATTGGTTCCAGGTCTTAATTGTAAGAAGTGGGTGGCATATTTGGCCATTTCGGTTTCCCTTGGATCGATTACAATGGTAGTGGTGCCTTTCATTGCTTTCTGCTTCAATTTAGCCCCGGTAACAGGATGGGCAGCAGTCGGATTGGCTCCGATTACCATGATACAATCCGTATATTTTAAATCTTCAATGGAATTGGTAGCAGCACCTGTTCCAAAGGTTCTTTGCATTCCAAGAGCAGTAGGTGAGTGGCAAACCCTGGCACAACCGTCAATATTATTGGTACCGATAACCGCACGAATGAATTTTTGCATCAAATAGTTTTCCTCGTTGGTAGTCCTTGCTGACGCAATTCCTGCAATAGAATCTGGTCCATAATTTTCTTTTAATGCGGTTAGTCTTTCATAAATAAAATCATAGGCTTCTTCCCAACTAGCTTCTTCAAACTGACCATTCTTTTTAATCAAAGGATACCTCAATCGATCCGGATGGTCGTAAAATTTAAAGGCATATCTTCCTTTCAAACAGGTATGCCCACTGTTGACTTCTGCATCATAAGGAGCTTGTATACTGGCTATTTTATCGTTCTGAAGTTTTACATCCAGATTACATCCTACACCACAGTAAGTACAAACAGTTCTAACCTTTTTCTCAGCAATGACTGCCTTCGACTGATAAATGTCTGAAATGGCCGAAGTAGGACAAGCCTGCGAACAAGCTCCACAGGAAACACAATCAGAATCAAAGAATGATTCATCCTGCCCTTTGATGATTTTACTGTCAAATCCTCGGCCCATCACACTCAATACCAATTGTCCCTGAACCTCATCACAAGCTCTTACACAGCGATAACACATGATGCATTTGGACAAGTCAGAGGTCATATAAGGATGACTCAAATCCTTTTCCCTGTCGGTATGTACTTTTCCTTCCGGATACCTTACATCCCTGATGCCGACTTGAGCAGCTACATCCTGGAGCTCACAATTTCCATTCACTTCACAAGTTAAACAGTCCAAAGGGTGGTCTGTCAAAACCAATTCTATGATGTTTTTTCTAAGCTTTTGAACGCCTTCAGAATGTGGAAAAACTTCCATTCCCGGTTCAATAGGAGTATGACAGGAGGCAACAGTTTTGATACCGCCATTGCCACTTCTGGCTACATCGACACTACAGACCCTGCAAGAACCAAATGGTTCGAGGTTGGGGGCATCGCATAAGGTGGGGACGTATTTTTCACCTTTATATCTTTTTAAAAAACTTAAAATGGTTTCTCCTTTTTCAATAGGAAATGGAGTACCGTTGATATAGGCAGCAGGCTGATTGGCAGCTTTGTTTTCAGTTTTAGATGGATGGACTAACATGGTATTATTTTTAAAATAAATCAGGTAAAAAAATAGGGTTCATTTCCTTACCGGAAATATTCATTCAATTCATTATCAAAATATTGTAAAGCGTTTTTAACCGGTAATGGAATTCCTCCACCAAGGCCACAAAGGGATCCTTTTTGAAGAGTATCCACCAAATCATTAAATAAGGTGCGGTCAATTTTATAATCTCCTTTCCCGGCAAGGGCCAACATCTCTGCACCCCTTACAGAACCCAATCTGCAAGGGAAACACTTCCCGCAACTTTCATGCGCAGTGAATTCGAAAAGATGTTCCAAATATTGCACCATTGGATATTCTTCAGGTATACCGATTACTGAAGCATGGCCCAACAAAAATCCGTTTTGCTGAAAGGATTCGAAATCAACCGTTAATTCGTGTATTTTATCGACCGGAACGATTCCACCAAGCGGGCCTCCGATATGAAGGGCTTTTACTTTTTTAGAAAAACCTCCACCAAGGGTTTCAACAACCTTAGCCAAAGGTGTCCCCATCTCAACTTCATACAAACCCGGACGATTGAAAGAACTGTCAAGGGAAATCAACTTCGTCCCGCTGGATTTTTCAGTTCCTATTTTTGAAAAGGCTTCGCCACTGTTTTTAAAAATATAGGGAAGAAAAGCCAGGGTTTCTACATTGTTGACGGCCGTAGGTTTACCAAACAAACCTTCCTGGGCAGGGTAGGGTGGTCGGACCCTGACTTCTGCTCTTTTTCCTTCTATCGATTGCAACAAGGCAGTTTCTTCTCCGCAGATGTAGGCGCCTTGTGCTTTGATCAATTTAAAATAAAAGTCAAAACCAGAACCCAGAATGTTGGAACCTGCTAACCCGGCTTCTGCTAAATTGACTATGGCGTCGTTAATAATGTCTACCGATTCCGGGTATTCTGCACGGATGTAAATAACTCCATGGTTGGCACCTGCTACATAACCTGCCATCAACATTCCAAGCAAAACCAAATAAGGTCTTTTTTCCATCAAATAGCGGTCTGAAAATGCTCCCGGATCGCCTTCATCAGCATTGCAAACAATGAATTTTGGATCACCTTCCGCTTTATTTACAGCATCCAGTTTAAACCAAATGGGAAATCCTGCTCCCCCACGTCCTCTCAGGTTAGAAATCTTGAGTTCCTGAAGTGCATTTTCTTTTCCTTTTTCAAAAAGGCTTTTACAAATGGCCTTTAGGTCTTCAATGGAATAAGGATCTGCCGTGAGTACACAAGTTCCGTAGCAATCCTGGGCATAAGAGTCTTCCTTTTCCGGTTTTTCTTTTACCAAATGATCGATGGAACTGAGGTCATCGCCTGAATAGTTTTTGCCTCCAATATGAAATGCACTGTTCTCATGGCATCTGCCCAGGCAGCACATTTCTCCGATTTCTTCTTCCTTGAAATGTTTGGAAAGTTCAGATTTGACCTTGCCTTGGGTACCGGCTACCATGCAGGCAGTTCCGTTGCAGACATAGGCTTTTTTATTTTTATTGGATGCTTTGGTGAAGTCGTAAAAAGAAGCAGCGCCATAAATATTGGCAGTTCCCATTAAAAATTCTTCTGCGAGGGCTTTGATGGCTTCATTATCCGGAGTTCCATTTTCCTCAGCTTCCTGGCCTATCCTTTCAAAAAGATTGTTGGTAAGGCCTTTCCTTCCGGAAAGGGCAGTAAGATTTTTAGACATTTCGATTTTACATTTTGGTTAGGAAATCTGCGTTTCAAATTTCCAAAAAATATTCGGTGATAATCAAACTTAGCGATGGCTAATTTACCAAAATTTTGCCTGAATGAAATGAAATTCCAAATCATATCCTTCAAGCCATGATTGTTTGGTAGCGGCAAAGACCTTTAAAAGTGTACGATTCGTGGACTTAAAGGTTAAGTTGAGTGCATTTTTATTTAGATTGATTACTTTTAAGCCAGTAGTTTTTGAATGGGAAATTCATAGGTGGAAAGTCGAATTTCTTTATGAAAGAGACTTGAAAGGACCCTTGTGGAATTTACGGATTACGATTTACGGTTTACGTGGCCTTTAAAAACGAAAAGCGAATAGCAATTAACGTAACGTTCAGATAGTCATGGATTTATTCGAGCTGTTATAGGATAGGAAAATGAAGTTTCATGCGTGCAGAATACACTCCGGTTTTTTTTAAAGAAATGCAAAAAATACTTCGCCGTCAGGATTTGTCGGACAAGGTGAAGACCGAGGCATTCTGGGCAGTTTTGAATAAAATTTTCATCCTTGCAACCGAAGAAGAAAGGATACCATTTTCCAACCTTTTTGCCAGAGTCAGTTATGTAAGTCAGAAGTACAAAATTTCTCCCCGTCTCCGATATAGACTGCATCGATTTCGCAAGGAATTTCAGGAATCCGGTGCCAATGAAGATTCCAGAAATTGGGAAAATTTATTTGAGCAGGCTTTGGGGGTGACAGTCCACCTATGGGCAGAAATGCAAAAGGCTGAAATTCCTCTTGAGCTCCGAGATGCTTTGCCGGATTTGGATGCACTTTTTCCTCCTTCAGTCGAAATAAAAGGATTTCATGCTAAGGTTCGAATGGTCATAACAGAGGATATTGAAGAAGAATCCTGCCTAAAAGGAGTAGAAGAGTCAACAGGGCTGGAATACAAAGTTCGTTACAGTCTAGCCGAAAGAAATGAAAATTTTGACAGTTCCATCCGGCTGATTCGTGCGGTTTTTGGATTTCCGGTGACCGTTAATCTTCTTGAAGTAGAGGTGGACCAGGAAGGGATTTTGAGGCCGAGAGCATTGGTTATCGAGCCTGATTTTTTAGTAGACGTAACGGCCATCGCAGAATGTTTTCAACCTTCCGGCCAGGAACCCATTTTATACCTTTTAAAAAAATTAATTCCTTTTCAGGCTACACCTGCCTTGATAGCCGGAAACATCGCCAACTTTTTCCTCGATGAATTGATGGCCAATCCTGAAATATCCTTCTTAGAATTATTTCCCAGAGTCTTTCAAATGTATCCCCTGCAGTTTGCCACCATGAATGATCAGGAGGTTCGGGATATCATGTCAAGGGCCAAAGGACATTTCTCGGTGATTCATAAAATGGTTTATAAGGACTTTGAAGAGAATGACATTCAAAGAGAGCATTGTTATTTGGAACCAACTTTTTATTCGGAAACTTATGGGATACAAGGACGATTGGACTTGTTTCAGGATAAAAAAGGTGCTTCAAAGATCGTGGAATTAAAAAGTGGCAAACCTTTTATGCCCAATCTTTATGGTTTGAGCAACAATCATTTCATACAGACCATATTATATGACTTATTGGTGAAATCAGTCTATCAAAATGAGTTGATCCCTACCAATTATATCTTATATTCTTCTAATTATGAAAAGCCGCTTCGATACGCCCCTCCCGTAAAAGCCCAACAAATGGAGGCTATGGGAGTGAGGAATCACCTGGTCGCTTTGGAAAGAATGCTGACCGGTTGGACATGTATGAAAGATGAGGATCATCCTGAAAAAGGGATATGGACGTATGGTCCGGTCCGAGTGCTGGATGCATTGAGAACAGATCGATATCCTCAATTGAAAGGTTTTCATCGAAGGGATTTGGAGATGTTAGAAAAGACGTTTGCAGGTTTAGACAAACTTGAAAAAACTTATTTAAAGTCCTTTACCGGATTCATTGCAAGGGAGCACCAATTAGCAAAAATTGGAGCGCAGGGATTGGAAGGAACCAATGGGGTAGCGTCCTTGTGGTTGAGTTCTTTTGAAGAAAAAGAAGCCGCTTTTGATATTATTTCTCACCTACAAATTGAAATGAATCAGGCAGGCGAAGAAGAACCGGTTATTGTTTTTAGAAAAACAGAAAAAACAAATCCGCTGGCTAATTTCAGGGTAGGGGACATTGCAGCACTTTATCCATTCGAAAAACTGGAAGATACGGTTTTAAGAAGCCAGGTATTTAAGGTCACCATCATTGGATTAGGAAAGGATCACATAAGTGTGAGATTGCGTTCCAGACAAAACAATCTCTCTATTTTTGAAAGAAATTGCCTTTGGAATTTGGAACACGACCTCCTTGATTCCAGTTTTAACAGCATGTATCGAAGTCTGTTTGAGTTTTCATCAGCCCAAAAGGAAAAACGGGAATTGTTATTGGGAATAAAAGCACCTCAGCAAGGAATTCTTCCTGATTTTCAACCTGCAATGGAACTTACTACAGAGCAACAAAATGTGCTTTTGAAAATGATTGGTTCCAAGGATTATTTCCTGCTTTGGGGACCTCCGGGGACAGGAAAAACGAGCATGATGCTCAAACATTTGTCCGCCTATTTCCTTCATGAAACAAATGACAACATTTTATTATTGGCCTACACCAATCGTGCTGTTGATGAGATATGCGAGGCGCTTGAAAATGTAGGGGAAGAAGTCAAGGATATTTATACCAGAATCGGTTCAAAATTCGGAACCGATGAAAAGTACCATGGCCAATTGTTGGATGCAAAAATTGGAAAAGCCAAAACCAGAGATGAACTAAAACAAATCCTAGGTCATCATCGAATTTTTGTTTCAACCATCGCTTCCTTCCTTGGGAAAGATGAATTGTTTCAATTGAAAAAATTCAGTCGGGTTATTATTGATGAAGCTTCTCAAATACCTGAACCAATGTTGGTGGGCTTGCTGCCAAAGTTTGAACATTTTACCTTGATTGGCGACCACAAACAACTGCCGGCAGTAGTAGTGCAGGATGAAAAAGTTTCAAGTTGTGAAGAACAGGATATGAAAGCAATTGGTATCGATAATTTAAGAGGTTCCCTATTTGAACGATTGTTCCGGAAATGTGAAATTGAAGGATGGGAATGGGCCTTGGATAAATTGAGTCACCAGGGAAGGATGCATGCCGAAATCATGGAGTTTTCGAATTCCTATTTTTATGGAGGTTTTTTAAAAACATTGCCCGAAGGGACTTTAGGATATGAAAGACAACATGGAACTCTTAATTTAAGACTTCCTGATACCGCAGATGAATTTACCAGGTCATTGTCCGAACGTCGTAAGGTTTTTATTCCGACGCCGGTGGATATGGATGATGGTTATAGGAAAACCAATTTATTCGAAGCCATCGAAGTAGTCAAAATCATAAAAGCCTATCAGGAAATTTTTGACTTCAACCAAATCAAAAGAAACATTGGTGTAATTACACCTTACCGTGCTCAAATTGCCCTGATTCGTGAAGAATTACAAAAGGCAGGTTTAAATCCGGATGAATTTACCGTCGATACTGTCGAAAGGTATCAGGGAGGCGCCAGGGATGTTATAATTTTATCCCTTTGTCTCAATACAGATACCCAATTACTTTCCATGATGAGTATGTCTGAAGACGGAACGGATCGAAAGCTCAACGTTGCACTAACCAGGGCAAGGCAACATCTGGTTGTGATAGGCAATCCGGAACTAATGGAGCAGAATTTAGTTTATAAAAACCTAATCAACTGGCTGAATGCCGGAATTAGAGAAGAAGCGACCACCTAAAAAGAATTTCATTGAAAAAATCGGTTGAGGAATTACAGGAATTGATGGAGCTCCTCCAATTGGAGAAACAGGAGGATTACTACCAGTTTAGAAAAATGGTGGAAAGCCTTTCCATGTCTGAAAGGCGGGAAGAAGGTTACACCTGGATGCCGGTCAAAGTGGTAAAGTCCGGGTACACCATTGGCGAAAAAGCTTTTGTAATTATTGAAAGGAGCAATCAACTCAACAAAAGGCATCAATTTCGGTCCGGGATGCCGGTTCGTTTTTATACCCTTTATGCCAATGCAGATAAACCTGAGCGTACCGGAGTAATCAATTTCGTAGAGAACAATCGGATGAAAATTGTTCTAAATGCCAAGGATTTACCGGAATGGATGCATCAGGATCAGGTTGGAGTAGACATGCTTTTTGACGGCAGGACTTATGTGGAAATGGAGAATGCCCTCAAAAATGTGATGAACGCCAGGGATAACCGATTGTCAGAATTGCGGGAGATTCTTTACGGTCACATGCCAGCCCGATTTGATGATTTTAAACAAGCACCGATTCTTGAAGAACTGAATGAGTCCCAGCAAAATGCTGTTCAAAATATTTTTAGCGCCAAAGATGTTTCGATTGTTCACGGACCTCCAGGAACGGGAAAAACTACCACCTTGGTCAAAGCCATCCGCCTGGTTTGCCAATATGAAAATCAGGTCCTGGTCACTGCTCCAAGTAATACTGCTGCCGATGTTTTGACAGAGCGTTTAAGCGAACAAGGTTTGTCTGTTTTAAGAATTGGACATATTTCAAGGGTGGATGAATCCATCGTGAGTCACACACTTGAAGCACAAATTGCCCAGCACCCTGAATCTAAAAACATCAAAAAGATAAAAATTGAAGCTGCCGAAGCCCGCCGACAAGCCAAAAAATTCAAGCGGACATTTGATGGAGAAGCAAGAAGGGAAAGAGACCATTGGTATCAGCAATCCCGTGAACTGGCTGCCTGGGCCAATCAGTTGGAAGACCGATTGGTTGAGATGGTATTGGATGCTGCCCAGGTTATTGTCTGTACTTTGGTCGGTGTGACCCACCGGGTTTTAAATAAAAGACCGTTTCAAACTGTCTTTATAGACGAGGCAGCACAAGCCCTTGAACCTGCCGTTTGGATTGCCATTTCAAAAGGAAAAAGAGTAATCATGGCTGGCGATCCCTTCCAATTGCCTCCAACAGTAAAATCATACAAAGCACAAAAAGGGGGTTTGGGTAGGACCCTCATTGAAAAATGCATTGAAAATCAGGAAAGGGTTTCTCTTTTGACCACCCAATATCGAATGCATCAGGCCATCATGGGATTCTCCAATCAATATTTTTACAATGGGCAATTGAAGGCTGATGAAATGGTCATTGCACATCAATTACATCCTGAGCAATTGGCTTCTGTAATTTTCATAGATACTGCCGGTTGTGGATTTGAAGAAAAGGTAAATGTAGAAGCCCAAAGCCGATTCAATCCGGAGGAGTTCATGATTTTATGTGAGCATTTGTATCAGTTGAAAGAAAGTCTGGACCCGGAAATAGAAAATGACATTGCACTGATTTCTCCTTATCGGGAACAGGTCATTCATATGAAAACCTCCATTGCTGAAGATGAAAGACTTGCCAATCAAAAAGTTCAGGTAAATACAATCGACGGTTTTCAAGGTCAGGAAAGAGATGTCATTTACATCAGCCTGGTGCGAAGCAATACCAAAGGCGAAATAGGTTTCCTTTCAGACTATCGAAGGATGAATGTTGCCATGACTCGTGCCAGGAAATTACTGGTTGTAGTCGGAGATAGTGGAACAATCGGTCTGGATCCCTTCTATGGAGCCTTCATCGACTATGTTGAAAAAGAAGGACTATATGAGAGTGCATGGGGGTATATGAGGTAAAAGCGGTTTGCGGGATACGGTGTACGGGATGCGGAAAACGGTTTGCGGGTTAATCGGTTTGATTTTTTCTTCCAATGATATAGCCCAGGGTCAGTTCATAGGCATCCCTATTAAAATACTTAAACCGATCATAAGCAAACCCCACCAAAATGGATTTAATTTCTGTACTCGCGGTAAATACATAGGCTCCTACTTGAGTTTCATTCAGTTCATTTATGGTTTGGGCAAAGAAGCCAAATTGGAGGTTGTTATTATTTTCTTTGTTTAAATACCATTTTGTATTTCCACCAAAAAGTAATTGGTCAGATGGTCCCTGACTTAAATACAAAAATGAAGGAATGATGGAGATTTTCTGAGTAATTGGAATTTCAACACTTCCATGCAAGTTGAATCTCAAGTAAAGTTTATCCTCACGATTTTCACTTAAAGACACATTCGGTCGGTTTAAATGAGACAATGCAGTTCCCAATTGGGCGGAAAAATGGGATCTTGATTGGTATTGCCAATAAAGACCAGAGGAGAGGTCTATGAAATTTGCTTTGTTATTAAAAGTTGTATCAGGAATAGGACCGGGTGCCCACCTTGCTTTTGAGTAATCAATACTCCTTTTAGCCAAACCAAGGTTAATTCCCACACCCACGAAATGGTTCCCTTTTTCAGATTTTCCCAACCTTTGGACGATAGAGCTTGAAAGATTTAAAGATTGATCAGTAAGATCAAGACTTCCTTTCTTGTCAATTATTCCATAAGCTCCTAAACTTAGGTCTCTGCTTGCTCCATTATTAAACTTATACTCTGCTGATACTGCACTAGTCTTAAAGGATGCATCTCTTAATGAAGACTGAAATTGATTCCTGTACTTTCCTCGAAAACGCATCATGCCATCAAAGTTCCCGGTCAAAGCCGGATTGAAATGCAAGGGCATACTTTCCCATTGTCTGAAAAAGGCATCCTGTGCATCAACTTTTGAAATGGATAAAAATAAAATTGCCAGGGAGAAAAGAAGTGTTTTGTTTTTCATATCAGGTTTAGTTTGTCAAGCGGATTTGTTTGTATTGGGCGAAGTTAAGTTTTTTAGTTTAATTATTATGCTGGTCTTTAGATGCTGGATGAGCTTTAAAGATCTCTGCTAGCTTGAAAAATCGGATGTCGTCTCGAATGTGGATCGGAATTTGGCCGTTGGCTTTTGAAAATCAGGCGTTTAAGTAGATTTTCTGCATATTTTTATTCATTCGATCGTTCCAGGGTTGGCGCAGCCAACCCCTACATACACGTTCACACCAAGAACCAGACCAGCACCTAGCACCTAGTACCTAGCACCTAGCACCTAGTACCCAGCACCCAGATCAAAACTCCATCCTCAGCCTCAAATTAATCCTCCTTGAAGTCAGGTAATTTGGTACGGCGTATTGTTGTTTGAAAATAGTTTTTACCCAGGTGGTGGAAGCCTGATTTTGTACTTTCAAAAGATTGAAAACCTCAAGGCTCATCCAGGTGCTTTTCGAAAATCTCAGGGGATGTCTAGGCTTGTCGGCAATTCTGCTTTTGTCCCACAACAAAAATGAAAATCCTATATCCACCCTGTGATAAGGTGAAAAGCGATAAGTATTTCTATACACTTCATTGTTTCCTCGCAATCCGTATGGAAGCCCGGTTCCAACCGTCACCTGCACGTGGGTTTTGAAGTTTTTATTTTTAGGAAGGTAATCCTGAAAGAAAACAGAAAGGGTCATCAACTGATCAGTAGGTCTTGGAACATCGTTTACAACTGTACCCGTGGTGTCTCCAACTTCTCTAATCATATGCGTGACTCCATTCAAACGCTCTCTGGCTCTAAGGAGGGATAAGTTAACCCATGATTCAGCGCCATCAACAAACTCTCCATTCAAGCGCATATCCAAACCCGTAACATAGCCGGTTGCATTGTTGACTCCTGCGTATCTGATTCTTACGTTGTCTATTTCGTAACTCACCAAATCCCAAAAATGCTTGTAATAAGCTTCCATGATGAATCGGAAAGGAATGTCCTTTTTGCCTGCAGTGAAATCCCAATTGACACCTGCTACAAAGTGTGCCGACTTTTGCGCCAGTACACCTTCATTTACGATTCCCTGAGGATTTCTTAATTCTCGATAGAAAGGAGGCTGATAATACAAACCCGAAGCCAATTTGTAGGTTACATCTTTACCGGATCTAAGGTTTTTATACAATAATTGAGCACGTGGAGTTACCTGAATTTCATTGTTTAGAGTCCAATAAAAGGCTCTTAATCCTGCTGATAGTTTAATCTCGGACACGCTGTCCTTTCTCCAGGTGTAGGTGTCTTGCATGTAAGCAGAAAAGCGATTAGAAGACAACTCATTTCTCGTTTTGTAAACTTCATTGACCAATACCTGGTTGGTGTCAAAAGGAAGAGAATAACCTGCAGAATCCAGTCTTTCCCATTCGTTTATTTTATCATAAATGTATTCATGCTGGTATTTAACTCCCCATTGCAAGAAGTGGCTGGCAGTAGCTTCCTCATCCTTAGGTTCCATTTCCAATTCCCATCCACCTTTGTGTTCAACATTGGTCACGTTGGAATACAAAAAGTTTCTCACATATTGGTGCTGGGTTCCTTCTGCCAATTCTCTGATTACATTTCCAAAATTATCGCTACCCAAGGCACTTTCCACTTCTCTCAACCTGTAATCTCCAAGGATGTCAAAACGCTCATTTTCATTGATTTGAAAGGTAGAGGCAAGGAATTTTAAAAAGAAAGGATTGTGTCTTCTGTCAGGAAGATAGGTAAGAGAAACTCCTCCCATTCCCAATGTGAAATCATCAATTTCCTGACCGTCAAAATCACTTGACAATTGCAGCGCAAAATTGATCAATCCAAATCCTGTACTACGTTCTTCCGGAGTAAATCGGTAGATAGCCTTATTAAAGTTTCCTATTCCGGCTAACTGCCAGTCGCGGTTGATATCGTAGGTTACATATGCCTGTATGTCATAAAAATCCGTAAGGTATTCACCTTTTACATCCAGAGAGCCTAACAAGTATTGTGTCGTTTTGTAACGTGCACCCACCAGGTATCTCAATTTCCGATAACCACTTTTATTCAAACCCAAACTTCCTTCCAAATGTGCCGAGGCTCCTAATAGTGATCCTTCCAAAGAAGTTTTCAAGCTATCCGGTCTTTTGTATCGAATATCCAATACACTGGAAAGTTTGTCCCCATATTTTGCATCAAAACCACCTGAAGAAAAGGTAAGGTCGCGTACCAGGTTCATGTTGGCGAAGGTCAAACCTTCCTGCTGTCCGGCGCGGATCAACTGAGGACGGTAAATCTCAAAATCGTTGACATAAACAAGATTCTCGTCGTAATTACCACCTCGAACATTGTATTGTGAGCTCAATTCACCACCGGTACCGGTACTTAATCCCAGTGCAATACTTGGCAAAACTGATTCAAGATTTCCGGTTGTAGTGGGCAACAATTTAAGTTGCTCCATATTTTCTTTGATCATACCCGCATCTTCCATTCTACTTTCGGTCACCACAATTTCCAAATTACTTTCTATCGGAACCAAAGTAGCATCAATTCGCTTGGTAGAACCTTCAGAAAGTGGGGCCACCTGAACCGCTGTTTCTTTATAACCAATTCTCGAAAAACCCAAAATGAACCTTTCTCCGGCCGGAACTTCAATTTTAAAATAACCTTTGGCATTGGTTTCTACGACCAGGTTTTTACTTTTTATAAAAACATTGGCCAACTCAATCGGGCCATCAGTCATTCCGTCGGTTATGGAACCTTCAACGAAGGCTGTCTGACTAAAAGCACTAACAGAAAAAACCAGTATGGAGAGTGTAAAAAGGATATATTTCATATAACTGCTTACTCAGTTTTTGGAAACTCAATTTAAAATTAGTTTTCATATGACAATTACGATACCAAACAGCATCAGTTTCAATTTGGCACTTTCGCTATTCGCTATTCGCTATTCGCTATTCGGTTTTCGATAATATGTCCGCAAACCGCAAATCGCATCCCGCAAATCGAACCTGCTGCAAAGATAGACGCGCCGTTCTTTTTTTAGCTATTTAAGGATTATTTAAAAAGACTCGAAACTTACAGTAACATTGAATGTTTATTGGTTTTGATTCTAACTTGCAATCAAACGAAATCTTGAATAAAGATTCGAACAGGAAAGAAACTTAACACCCTAAAATTCTGATTTTGGCTTCCAGTCGGCAAATGGGTATTTTTTGGGTCCTTCTCGGAAATATCCTATTCTCTACCAAAGCAATTTTTGCAAAACTTATTTTTGCCTACGATGTCGACCCTACTACAGTCATTACCTTAAGAATGACTTTTGCCTTCCCATTTTTTGCCATAGCAGCCCTTATTTTTTCTAAAAAAAGAAAAGAAGTCCTAATTAAAAATAATGACTGGCTGCACTTCCTCCTTTTTGCATTCCTGGGATATTATGGAGCAAGTTTTCTCAATTTTTCCGGACTTCAGCACATTACTGCCAGCTTGGAGCGGGTAATTCTTTTTACTTATCCAGCCATGGTTTTGAGTCTGTCTGCTCTTTTTTTAAAAGAAAAAATTACCAAATTTCAGCTATTGGCCCTCTTCCTGACTTATAGCGGTATTGTAATTTCCCTGGTTCCCAACCTTCAAAGTTTTCAATCGGAATTCTTAATAGGTGCCTTGTTGGTGTTAGGGTCTGCTTTTACATTTTCAATTTACATGGTTAGGGTGGGGGACTTTATCCAAAGATATGGAAGCCTGCTTTTCACCTGTTATGTAATGCTATTGGCCACTGTGCTTGTCTGGATTCACTTTTTAATCTTTGGCGATTTTTCAAATCTGAACTTACCTCCCAAAGTCTATTGGATGTTTTTAGGCATGTCCCTTCTTTCTACTTTCATTCCTGTATTTATGATTTCAGAAGGTATAAGAAGTATAGGGGCTAGCAATGTTTCTTTGGTAGCTGCCATCGGTCCAATCGCTACCATTTTCCTTGCCTACTGGTTCCTTGGAGAAACCCTGAATGGGTGGCAAATGGTCGGAACTGTCTTTGTCTTGTTCGGTATTTTCCTTGTAGGTCGAAAAGCAGGACGCAAGCCAACCAGGGTACGGTAGTTATTCGCAAGCCTTTAGGGTATCCAGCAGTATTTCAAAATCTTTAGGTCTGTTGTATAAATGTGTAGAGACCCGCATGGAATTTCCTCTAAAGGATACATAAATGTTGCGCGCCGCAAATGCCTCCTTGATTTTATCAATTTTGAAATGCTTGTGCAGCTTAATGCCAAATAAGTGATTGCTTCGATATGCAGGGTCTTCAATATGACCTCCAATTCTGGACAAATCATCTAAAAAAGGATCTACCAGAGCTTTCGTATATGCTGCTATTTTTTCAACCGTCCATTCATTAATCTGGTCCAATGCAGCCTGCATCATTGGTATTGAAATGAAATTACTGCATTCACCCATGTTGTATTTTCGTGCCAGCGGATGATAATTCTCTTCATAGTTAACCAGCGCCTGAAAATTTTCGCTGCCTTTTCGATTGATCCAGTTTTCTTCAATGGGAATACCATTGTCGAATTTTGGTCCATAGTAAGCCAAACCCATACTGTAAGGTCCAAAAAGCCATTTGTATCCTGCGCAAATCAGAGCATCAGGTTGGATTTCATTTACGTTTATAGGTAAAGCACCCACAGATTGCGTCCCATCAATTACCAGATACACCTGATTCTCATCACATGCCCGCCTGATAGGTTTGAGGTCAAATAAAGTACCATCTGCCCAATGTACATTTCCAATGGCAACAACAACTGTCTGCTTGTCAATATTCTCTATTATTGCTTGGTTCCAGCCCTTTCCCTTTTCAAGTGTTTCAGGTGGACGAACGGTTCTAATCTGTAAGTCGTAGGTGTCAGCAAATCTTTTCCAGGCGTAAAAGTTACTGGGAAATTGTTCCGCAGCCACTACGATATTTCCATAAGATTTGGGTTTGATATTACGGGCAACCGAAGCTATCCCGTAAGAAACGGAAGGAATAATGGCAATTCGCTCAATCTCCTGATTGTTGATGATTTTTGAAAAGGATTGTTTAACCTTTTCAACTGGTTTAAAAAAGTCATCAATCTTTATGTCAAAGGGAAGATTTTTTCTGGATACTCCCTGATGACCTGCTGCCTCAACTGCTTTTAGGTTGGGAGCCATGAAGGCGTTATTTAAATAAACTACATCTTCAGGAAGGTAAAATTTATCTCTTTGCTGGTCCAAGGCTTAATTTTTTCAGCAAGGTAAATTTTTTTTAAAATTTGAATAAAAAACTTTTACCACTGAAATCCGGCGCCAATTGCAAGTCTGCTGTTGACAAAACTAACCAGTCTTTGCTGAGTAGGGATATTTTGTTCCCATTGGGTCCACAAATAGATGTGTTTACCAGCATGGAATTGAATTCCACCCAAAGCATGAAGGTTGAAGGTCGGGAATTCTACAGGTATGGTATAAACGGAGTTGTTAAATGAACCTGAATCGGCACTTACCGAAAGATATTCAGCACTGGATTTCTCCGGAAATTCAAACCTGAAGGAAGGTTTGATTCCTGAATAAAGTTCCCATTTCGGACTAATCTTGTAATTGATTCTTAGTGGAATTTCCAGGAAATGATAAGACTGATTGATTGAAAATCTTTCCCTGCCGCTGATTCTTGAAATGTCGTAATTATTGTATCCGGCTAGTTCCATGCTATCAGGTCCATTCAGTTTTTCTTCCAGAAAACTATCTTCATCTGTGTTTGAAAAATAAGCCATAGGCTGGTTGATTTTAGCATACCCCAAGCCTGCCTGCAAGCTCCATCTGGGATTTTTGAGGATCCAGTTTCCGGCAAAACTTAAATTCCAACCACGCAATTGACTAAAATCCTCCATCAAGACTCCGGACTGAACCCGCCAAACAGTTTTTTTGAATTTAACTGGTTCGACAGCGAGCTTTGAAGCTAAGCCGGGCTCCATTTTTACACCTTGATTTTGCATCCCATTCAGGGCAGCAACAGGTATGAGCGCATCTCTTTTTTCCTCTGATTTTGAAGACTGAAAAGTTAATTCCGCTGATTCCGTTTGAAGGTCGTTATTTTCTTCCTGCATGATTTCCGAAGCAGGAAAATTTCTTTCTTCAGGTGTAAATGCAGAGGGGGTCGATGCAATAGGATTGGTAGCAGATGAAAAATTCGTGTTGTTGAGATTTGAAGATTTTTTCTCTGATTTGTCAGATGTAATTAAAGCTTTAGAAAATTCATCTGAAAGGTTTGGGTCAATAGAATTGTAGGATGATTTATTAGTAGGTTGTTGATTATCAGATATTTCTGCTTGGTTGTTTGTGGATATTTTTGTTTCATTTTCAAGCTGAGATGCAATTTCTTCTGTATTACGGTTGGTGTCAAATAATACAATGGACGCAACTAAAACCAAAATAGCTGCTGCACCAGTCCACCACCAAAACAGTACCCTTCTTTTAGGTTGGCCTTCAACCGGCATTTCAGCATCCAGCATCGCCTTCATCTTTTCCCAGCCTTGATCTTCCAGCTTGTTGTAGGTATTATTTGACATAATGCTTAAATTCTTGATGTTGCGCGAATAGCTCTTTTAGCTTTTTTCGGGCTTCAGATAAATGCCATTTAGAAGTTCCGTCACTGATACTCAATTCTTTTGCAATCTCTGCATGGGTATATCCTTCAATTGCATATAGACGGAAAACTTCCTGGGTGGCGTTGGGTAAAAGATCCACCATTTTCAGGATGTCTTCGACATAGAAATTTTCGTTCGCTCTTGAGGGAGAGGGTTCGTCCCAATCTTCCAGGGCAAGGAAATACATTCCTGATTTGGAGGACTTAAAATGGTCTGCCAAAGCATGATAAATGATGCGTCGAATCCAACCCTCTAAAGAACCTTTGAAAGAGAATAAATGGATTTTTTTAAAAACACGAAGCATGCCTGTGTTGAGGATTTCAAGAGCAAGTTCTTCGTCTTTAACTCTTTTTTTTAAGTAGGCCAACATTACGGGAAACATGCGGCGATACAGCTTTTCCTGGCTCAACCTGTCATTTTTCAGGCAGCCATCTACTAGATCCTTCTCCCACGTTTCCCTGTTTCCTTCCATTAGAAATTAAAAGTTAAGACCTAAATTCAACATGATTCTGCGGTATTGGTAATCCCTAAAAATTACATCATTGGTGGTAAAGACTGCTCTTTTTAAAAAGGTTGCTTCCTGATAGCGAAAACCCATAGAGGTTAGCAATTTTACCGATTCGGTAATCTTGAACCTGAACCCGGCTTGAAACTCACCACCCAGTCCTCCTTCACTCCCCAGGTCAGGTTCTCCACTAAACAGGGCCACGAAACTATATCCTCCACCTGCTGCGATAAAAGGAGCTTGTTTGCCATCATTGAATTGATAAGTAACCATCCCAAAAATGGGAAACAACAACTCACCTTCAGCAATATTAAAATTCTCAGCTCCAGTTTGTAATCCGACTTGCCAGGAGTCATTCAATGGAGAAGCGATTTGATACCTTAAACCTGCTCCCAGAACAAAATCATCCGTTTCTGACCATCCTCCCTGATAATTAAGCGAAATGGTGTGGTTCAAAGGAAAATTTCCTCCGGATTTTTTGCCCTGAGCTGCTAAAAAAAGAGGAACAAAAATCAAGGATAAAAGGATAGCATTAGCCTTTAACATAGCGTTGAATTTAATTGATTAAAATAGAAGTTCCCCAAAGATAATTTATTCAGTAAAATTCCGGTTTTGTTTCCTTTCAGATTCATGATGAATAGTTTTTTACAAAACAATTATTTTATCAAGTTAAGATTTTCCAAAACAGTCAATTGTTAAAGTCACTAATGATAATCTTAAATATGTATTTCAAATATATTTTCGGTTCGGTTTTTGAGTTTATAGCAACTGTCGGTTTGAAACGTCTTCCACAATTCATTTGACACCACTCGGAAAAAAGATTTTTCAATTTTTGGGAAATTTTTGATGACCTTTTTTCCAGTCTTGCGATAAAAAGGAAAATGCATTCAGCATTGATAAAACGGGTTCTTAAGGTTTGCCTTACACTTTGTTTTATTCCCAACGGCAAAAAGTTGCCGGTTCAGGTCCTTTTTATTACAGTTAAGCCTTTATTTTTAAGGATTTTGGGTTCGATTTCTTAAAATTGATGTATTAATTATTTTTTTCATGAAAAAAGTTTTTATTACCAAATCATTTTTTGAAATTTGGGGCACCTCAGAAGAAAATTCTTTCTTCGCCCAATTAAAGATCTCCCAAGAGCCGAACAAAAAATCAGGAAACCCGTAATAGGTTTTCGTAACAAAAAAGGTGACTGTCAGTAAGACGGTTATTGAATTAATTTTGGTTGGGGACAATGTGGGAAATTGTCATCAATCATTGTAAGTGGGAATAAGGACTGTGTACAAACCATCTTTTTTTTAGAAATGCTTCTTAGCTGCTTTGTGGGAAAAGCTCAAGGCTAAAAAGCAAAAAAAAGGAGAACCGATTTGTTCACTCCTAATTAAAGCAGTACATGAAATTCGCGATTAAGATCTTTTTGTGGTTAAGCCTTGCCGTGCCTCTTCAGGCACAGCTTGTGGTACGAGTAACTTCGCTGCCCTCCTCAACTCCTGACAATTCTTCCATTCACGTAGCCGGTAACTTTAATAAATGGCAAGCTGATGATCAAAACTATCAGCTTACAGATAATGAAGATGGAACCAAGTCCATTTCTTTGTACCCTCAAGTTGGAAAAGTTGAATACAAATTCACAAGAGGAAGTTGGGAAAGTGCAGAAGCAGGTTTAGACGGTGAGTATGTTCCAAACCGTGTTTATCAATATGATGGCAAACCTTCAGTTGTAAACGTAGCGATTCTATCATGGGAAGACCTTGATGGAAAAAGAGCCAACTCCACAGCTACTTCCAACGTGCACATCATGAGTTATCATTTCAATATGCCTCAACTGGGCCGCGAACGCAAGGTTTGGGTTTACCTTCCACCAGATTACGAAACTTCAGAAAAAAGATATCCTGTGATCTATATGCAGGATGGTCAGAATCTATTCGATAAATCAACTGCCTTTGGTGAAGAATGGAATGTAGATGAGTCCATGAATAAATTGTTTGAAAATGGAGATTATGGTGCCATTATCATTGGAGTCGACAATGGCGGCTGGAGAAGAATGGACGAATATTCACCATGGTACAATGCTGAATTGGAAGCAGGGGGAGAAGGTAAAAATTATGTTGATTTCCTTGTAAATACACTTAAGCCTTATATCGACGCGACGTACCGCACATTACCATCAAAAGAATATACCGGTATCATGGGTTCTTCCTTGGGAGCACTCATTACACATTATGCTGCAATGGAGCATCCAAATGTTTTTGGAAAGGTTGGGGTTTTATCTCCTTCTTTTTGGTTCGCTCCTGAGTCTTACAACCATACTGCCAATCACAACAAAACAGAAGACATAAAATATTATGTCCTTGCTGGTAAGGGTGAAGGCACCGATATGGTAAAAGGTCTGAATAAAATGACCGAAAAAATGACTCAGGTAGGTTATGCTTCCAATGTAAAAAAGGTTATCCATAATGCAGGAAACCACAGCGAAACTTTCTGGGGACAGGAATTCACCAATGCCTACACCTGGTTGTTCGGTGATATGAATTATCCAAACAAAGAAGAAGTAGTTAAAACTCAGAATGAGTCTGCTATCAAAATTATTCCAAACAATGCCTTCAGTAAATTGTACATAGAAAACCTTGGAAATGTAGAAGGTGCTGAAGTTCATGTAACAAGTGAAGACGGAAAATTTGTTCGTAAGTTTTCAGTGATGGGCGATGAGCCATTGGATATTCAAAATGTACATGAAGGAATGCATGTAGTAAATGTTGTACTTCAAAACAGAGTTATTTTTACAGAAAAATTGAACGTTTCAAGAGGATAATCCCTTCACATAAAAGAAATCCAACCTTTGAAAAGGCTGGAGTATTAATCCAACGAAATTGAAAAGCCGCTACGATGTTCTCGAAGCGGCTTTCTTTTTTAATCTTTATTATCGCAGAAAAGAAATATTATCCTTGAATATTATTTCTTCCAATACTGTCATAATAGAAACCTAAATCTTTCATACTGTCAATATCATAAAGGTTTCTCCCGTCAAATATCGCCGGATTTGCCATCAGCTCCTGTAAAACTTTGAAGCTTGGTGTGCGGAATACGCTCCACTCAGTAACAATGGCCAAAGCATCTGCATCAATCAATGCTTCATACTGGTCTGATGCAAAATGAATTTTGTCTCCAAAAATCTTCTTCACATTGTCCATTGCTTCCGGATCAAATGCTTTCACTTTTGCTCCTTTTGCCAGAAGATCCTCAATAATGTATAATGCCGGAGCCTCGCGGATGTCATCAGTATTTGGTTTGAAAGCCAATCCCCACAAAGCAATGGTTTTTCCTTTCAAATCTCCTTTGAAATAATTATCAATTTTTTCTGACAGACGATGTTTCTGAATGCTATTTACATTCATCACCGACTTCAAAATTTTGAAATCATAGTTGTTTTCCTCTGCAGTTTTAGCCAGTGCTTGCACGTCTTTTGGAAAACAAGACCCACCATAACCAACTCCTGGAAACAAGAAACGCTTTCCAATTCTTGAGTCAGAACCCATTCCGATTCTAACCATATCTACATTGGCACCTACTCTTTCACAAAGGTTTGCGATTTCGTTCATAAACGAAATTCTTGCTGCCAGATATGAGTTGGCTGCATATTTGGTCATCTCAGCAGAGCGCTCATCCATAAAAATGATCGGATTGCCTTGTCTCACAAATGGCTCATACAACAATTTCATTGTTTTTTGAGCACGCTCTGAACTGGTTCCTATTACAACACGGTCTGGCTTCATGAAATCATCTACCGCAACCCCTTCTCTTAGGAATTCAGGATTTGAAACCACATCAAATAAGGACTCGTCAAGGTTAGCAGCCAAAGCAGCATGCACTTTTTCTGAAGTCCCCACAGGAACTGTACTTTTATCAACAATTACTTTGTAATCAGTAATAATGGTAGAAAGATCATTTGCTACATTTAGAATGTAAGACAAATCTGCTGAACCGTCTTCACCGGGAGGAGTAGGCAATGCCAAAAATATGATTTGAGCGTCTTTGATAGCTTCAGCAAGATTGGTAGTAAACTTCAATCTTCCTTGTCTCGTATTTCTTTCAAATAATAATTCAAGGCCAGGTTCATAAATGGGGACTTCTCCGTTCCTCATTCTTTCTACCTTGTTTTCATCTATATCAACGCAGATCACGTTGTTTCCAGTTTCGGCAAAACAGGTTCCGGTCACAAGACCTACATATCCTGTACCTACTACGGCAATATTCATTTGATTTCGTTTAAGGTTTTTAAAAAGCCGTGCAAAGGTAAATTATCCTCCTATTAAATGAAACCATTTTTCAATTGGATGTTGTAAAATCAAGATATTGTGTAATAATTAATAGTAGATTAATTTAAATATGACTTTGATTCCGAAAATGGAATGAATTGGACAGAATTTTGAATGGAATTATGAAGCGTTCAGCTAATTTATTACGTTAGTGATTTAGAACGCTTTGTTGGCCCTAACCCCTCAAGACATGTCGCTAGGCGAAAGGATTAAAAGTTGGTGGTCCGATGTTTTTTACTCTTTCCCTGTTCAGTTGCTGATATTACACATCAGAAGTAATCATCTGTTAATGGGTATCTGGATTCTCTTGGTATTGTTTATGACCGGGGTCCTAGGAAAGAGTTTTGGAATAAGGTACCTTTTTCTGGATCCGGAATACCTTGGAGAGGTAAATCCGGTCAGCTTCCTTATTTTAGGTCTTGCCTTCGGAGCTTTTTACATGAGTTGGAATCTTACAGTATATTTATTGTCCACTCATTTTTTCCCTTTTCTTGCTTCTTTAAAAAGACCTTTTACAAAGTTTTGCCTCAATAACTCTCTGATTCCCCTGGCCTTTTTTGTTCTTTATCTTTGGTATGCAGCACATTTCCAAGCCAATTATGAATTTTGGCCTGCCAATGCTATAGCCTACAATCTATTTGCCTTTTTTGGAGGGACCGTTGCCACCATTTTATTGTATGCCCTCTATTTTCAACTAACCAATAAGGATATTTCCAATTTTGAAAAGGTAGTCGTAGCTGTTTTAGAAAAAAGAGAAAAGGGACTGACTCCCGGCCATAAGGGAATTGATTTGGAAACCATTAAAAAGGATAAAAATCGCTGGCGTGTAGATACTTTTTTAAATGAGGCCCTTCGACCCAGAGCCGTTCGATCTGTTGAACATTATGATAATGTGTTATTACTGGGAATATTTCGACAAAATCATAAAAACGCTTTGATAGTCCAATTGGGTTCAATTGTTTTGTTACTCATTTTGGGCAGGATGATGGATTATCCTGTGTTTAGGATTCCTGCCGGAGCAAGTGTTTTTATACTGGCATCCATCTTTGTGGCTTTGGTTGGTGCGGTCAATTACTGGTTGCATAAATGGAGGGTGACCCTCCTTATTGTGATGATATTTGGACTGAACTATCTGTCCAAAATTCCGATGTTTAATTATCCTAACCGAGCTTATGGATTAACCTATAATGAAAACAAAGCTCAATATTCAACTGAAATTTTTGCTGCTGTAAATGATTCAATCACTGTTCAAAAGGATATTGATGCTACCCTGGAAATACTCAATAATTGGAGGAGGAAATTTGGAGAGAAAAAACCAAAAATGATCATCACCACTGTAAGTGGAGGTGGTCTGAAAGCGTCAGTGTGGACCATGAATGTGCTTCAAAAAACAGACAGCCTCACCAATGGTAAACTGATGAATAATTCAGTGTTGTTTACTGGAGCTTCAGGGGGAATGATTGGTGCCTCTTACTTTAGGGAGTTGTATTTAAGACAGCTTACAAATCCCGGGGTTCACCCTTACGGACATGCACACCTGGATAATATTTCAAAAGACTTATTGAATTCTGTAGCCTTTTCAATAGTTTCCAATGACCTGTTCATGCCCCTGAGCAGTTTTGATTATAGAGGAAAGAGTTATGTAAGGGATCGTGGATATATTTTTGAAAAACAATTGAATGAAAATACCTTCGGAGTTTTGGATAAGCCATTGTCTGCTTATGCTACTCCGGAAAGATTAGCAGAGATTCCTATGCTGATTGTTTCTCCTTCCATTGTAAATGATGCTCGACGTATGTTGATTTCCCCCATTGGGATTTCTTACCTTACGGGTAGTCGTTTAAAAGTCTATGGTCAAAGAGCAATAGAGTACGATGCAGTTGATTTCAGAAGAGTTTTTGCAGACCAAGGTGCGGATAGTTTAAGGTTTACCACTGCCCTTAGAATGAATGCAACCTATCCCTATATTTTGCCCAATGTACACATGCCCAGCGATCCGGAAGTCGAACTCATGGACGCAGGCTTTAGAGATAATCTCGGATTGTTATCTGCAACTAGATTCCTCCAGGTATACAAAAAATGGATTCTTGAAAATACCAGTGGGGTAGTGCTGATTCAAATTTCAAGTATTAAAAAGCCCAACGAGATACCACCTTCCAACAACCAGGGTTTCCTTGAATCACTTACCAATCCATTGGGTATTTTGGGACATATCATCCGACTTCAGGATTTTGAACGAGATGCCAACCTTGGATTTTTGTATGATATCCTTGGCCAGGATTATTTTGATATTGTTCGATTCCATTATCTGCCCGGACCTGAATCTGAAAGAGCTTCCATGACCTTTCATTTGACTCGCAGGGAAAAAACGGATATCATCCAGGCCTATGATCTTCCTTTCAATCAATTAGCTTTGGAACAGCTCCGCGATTTATTGGAGGAGTCTGAAAACGAATAAACTTTTCAATATGCCTGGCGTTATTCCATGCATAATTTAAAAAGATGGAAAAGATCGCCAAAGAAACCTTAGACAAGGCCATTTCTTATGAAACTTTCAGAGCCTTGAATGCAAAAATGGTATTGGAAGGATTTACCAGTGGACCCAATCAAAGTCCAATCATGTTGCAATACACTGAAATCAACGATTTCAGAATGAAACGATTGGACCGAACCACTGTTTTAAATGAGGAAATACAATCTTTGCTTTCTACCATCCAATCACCCCTCATTTTTCTGAGTATCACAGAAGCTTGGTGCGGTGATGGAGCACAGATTTTACCGGTTATCGATAAAATAGCATCCAGCAGTCAGCACATCGAACATAATGTTATTTTTAGGGACGAGCATCCAGAAGTAATTGATGCTTTTCTTACAAATGGAGCAAGGAGTATTCCTATCGTCATAGTTTTGGATGCAACTACTTTTGAAGTGTTGGGCCATTGGGGGCCGCGACCAGAAACAGCACAAGCCATGGTTATGGATGCCAAGCTTGCAGCCGAAAATGCAGATTCAGAAGAATTAAAAAAGAAAATCAAACTCGACAGCCAGTCTGCCCTACAAAGCTGGTATGCCCGCGATAAAACCAAAAGTATACAATTGGAGTTTGGTGCTTTTTTGGCCGTTAGCTGTTTGCCATTGGCTGTTGGCGAAAAACTCCAGTAACTTGTGGTTAAATCCTAAAGTCAATAATTAAAATCAAGATCCACTCTGCTGGAAGGCGGGCGCAGCCCGCCGCTACAAAAAGCCAACAGCCAACGGCCAATGGCCAACAGCCAATCCCTACTTGCTCTTCAACGACTTATGATATTCCTCTACCAGATTTTTGTAATATGGTTTTAAAGCCGGAGAAACTGTTTTGAAAAGATCGATTTCTGCTTCTCTTTTCTTTAAGTATTCTTCCAATGATGGAGGTGGTTTCCTTTCGTATTGTCTGGCTGTTTGAGCTTGTCGTTTCTCGTCCATGTCTTTTTCACGCTCTGCTTTTTCGTGCTCTAGCAGACGGGAAAGGATTTCTTCCTGACGTTTCAACATTTCGTTGGTCAGATTTTTATTGACCAATTCAGTTTCGATTTTATTCATTTCGTCGATGGCCTCCTGCAGCTTAGGATCTCCTTGGCCTCTTTGCTGCAACTCCTGTTGTTTCTTCCTTAAAGCTTCCCTAATGGCTGCCTGCTGAGCCGCCATTTTTGCAAACTGTTTACTACTACCACCTTTACCATTTTGCATCTGGTTTTTCATATCCTTCATCATCTCATTCACACTCTTCTGGCCCTGGCTGATTTTATCCTTTGGAACTTTACCAGATTTACCTTGACCACCCGGGTTGTTGCACATTTGATTGCCTTGCATCATGCCTGACATCTGCTGTTGCATTTGTTCCATGGTTTCAGAAAGCATAAGTGCCAGGTCATTTACATTTTTCATGACCCTTTGCTGATGATCAGCAGCCTGTGGTTTGCGACGTTCTTCTAAATCATCCAATCCACTTTTCATGTTGGATTTGATTTCTGTAACCTTTTCTGTTACAAAGCTTTCGATTTGGAATACGCGCTTGCTCAATGCTTGCAAACTATCTTCGATCAGACGGAAATCGTCCTTCAGTTTAAATTGTTGTTGAGTCAGATCCACATAACGTGGAGTATTGATTTCGGTGACACCAAATTCATCTATCAGATTTTCCTGATCGAATGAAAGGGTAACCAGGTTTTCCAATAACTGCCTCAAGGCCTGCATGTCCTCCTGCATTTGTTCCATTTGACCGGATTGCATGGAACTGGACATTTTCTGAGCCATTTCCTTCATTTTCTCAGAAGCTTTCTTCTGGTTTTTGCTGGCCTTTTTGTTTTCCTGTTTTTCCAGATTGTCCTGGCTTTGCTCCATTTCTTCTTCGATGGATTTCTCTTCTTCCTCCGTATCTGCCAGGTCTTTCTTGCGTTCTAATTCTTCATTTTTCTTTTCGAGTTCATCCATTTTCTCCTGGATGTCCTCAAATTCTTTATTGATGTCTTCTTGTTCTTTTTTTAATTCTTCCTGTTTCTCTTCAGAATTTTCCTCACCGGTCTTTTCACTCAACTCTTCCTGTTTTTCGGCTAACTCCTCAAGCTTGTCGATGGTTTTTTGCATCTCATGTTCCAATTCCAACTGTTTGAAAAGCTCTAACATTCTGTCCAATTCCATTTCCAGTTGCTCGTCATTCATCTGCATGTCCTCCATCATTTCCAGTGCCTCATCTTTTTCCATTTTTTCCATGAGGTCCTGAATTTCTTCCATAAGTTGCTGCATTTCTTCACTCATGGATTTTTCAAACAACTCTTGCAGTTTCTCCTGTTTTTGCATGATTTGCTCATCCGTTTTGGAGAACTCTTCCTGGTTTTGAAGATTTTCTTCAAATTGCTGTTTGGCTTGCTGGATTTGTTTTTGAAGCTCTTTTTGACGCTCCATCAACTTTTCCATTTCTTTTTTATCCTGCCATTTCAATTCTTTTTCCTGAAGGAGTTTTTCGCGCATCTTCTTCATTTCGTCCTGCACTTTTTTACTCTCCTTCATTGCGTCTAGCAACTTGTCTTTGATCTCTTCATTGTTTTGTTGCTCCTGTTTCTCCAGTTCTTCGACTGTAGGCATGTTGAACAACATCAGGTTGGTACGCGATGATTTACTGCCGTTCACTCCATCGTTGTCCCAAATCTCAAAGTAATAAGTTACCTCATCACCTGGTTTCAAATCCAGTTGATACATATCGAAGGTGTAATCAAATCTGGCTTGTTTATCACCGCTGATTCTTAATTTCTCACTTTGGGCAGCATCTGGTTGTTCCTTCCCTTCTCTTTTAACCCTGTAATTAAAGGTTAGACTTTTTAAGCCGTAATCATCGCTGGCTTCTCCGGCAAAAAACTGAACCCTTTTATCGGTTGAATCTTTAAATAATTCAGCACTGATACTTGGATATTGGTCAGGTACCACAGAAAGAGAGTAGCTTATTGAATCTGCATTCGGAAGGTTTTTATTGGATACGTAAAGTTTATATGCCTCATCCTTCATTGCTCTTTTTTTGTAGGTAAAGAGCTCATCTGATCTTCTTTCCAAAGGCGTTTTTTCACCATTTGAAAAATCCATCAAAATTTGGTCGGTATTTTCCGCCTGAAAGATCCAATTGATCTGAGTGCCTTGAGGAAGTACCAAATCTCCTATATTATTTAGTTGTTCATCCTTTCTTCCTATGTATGCCGGGTAATCCAAACTTACCTCGAAATTGGCAATATTTGGCTTTTTCAAAACGGTTAGCTCCATGTCTGTCGAACGAACCGGACCTGAAAACAAATTAAAATCAATATTTTTTTGGACGTTGCTAAAGGTATAGGTAAAGGTATTCTGGTCTTTTTTATTTAAACGGTATTGGACATTATCCAGGTCGATGAAAACCTCATTGGGTAACACATCACCTTCTACTTTAACTGTAAGGGGGAAATCCTCAAATTGCACTACTTCCAGATTTTCATTTTCCATTTTAAATTGAAATGGAGCCGGCTTTTCGAATTCTTTATTGTTTTGAAGTAATCTAAAAGTTGGTTCAGTTATCCAACTAGAATTTACTACTAAAATCAATAAAAGCAGGAGTAGGGGAGGAAGTGTGTATTTTAAATATTTTCTATTTTGACTTAAATCGATGGCAGATTGGAAAGAAACTAGTTTTATTTTGTCCGTTTTTTGGTTGATGGATGCCAGGATCAATTCCTGACCTGAATCCTTATCGTATTGGTTTTTTAATTGAAGAATATTTAAAAGTCTGTCTTTTACATCAGGAAAATGGTCTCCAATAATCTGAGCTGCCTGCTCGTGACTGATGATTTGTCCCAGTCTGAAATAATGAAACAAGGGAATAAATACCCAGGTAGTAAGTGCTGCACCACTTGCCAACACAAAAGACCAAAACATCAACTTCCTGGTCCCGGAATGGAAATAATAGTAGTTCTCCAGCAAGCTAAGTCCTAAAAATAAAACAAGGATCAAGGCAGTACTGTACAAAACACCTCTGATGAGTTGATTCATATAGTATTTGCGGATAAATCCGTCCAGCTTTTGTATCAGTAATTGATAGTTATCTTGCGCCATGGCCATTCAAATCTTTAATAATTTCGGGTGACAGTCTTAACGTGATTTTTCTTAAAAAACTATATTCTTCTAAATATTAAGACCACTATAATGCATCCCAACTTCTGCAATTCAATTAACGGTTTCCATTTGAGAAAGTTTTGAACAAAAATGGAAGGCTGCACCTGATTACAATAATAGTTCATATTTGTCTTGGATTCCACTTTTTCAAGCAAAACAAACCTCAAATTGATGGTAAATGCCATATTTGGGATAAATAATCAAAGACCATGCGTATTTCAGTCGAAATCAGTAAATATCCATTAACACCCGATTACGGAAATCCTATCCTTTCTTTTATAGAAAGATTAAAATCTTACCCTGAACTGGTAGTTAGATCCAATACCATGTCGACCCAAATTTTTGGTGAATACGAAGAAGTTCATTCCATTTTGCAAAAAGAAATGAAAGCTTCATTCGAATCTCCAGAAACGGTGGTCATGGTGATGAAATTTGTAAACCAGGATCTTCTGGATTAAAGACCGGGAAAAAAGGCATCCACAAAATGCTTGGTGTAGGTGCTTCCATCTTTCCTTTTTAGTATGGAAATGATGTCAAATCGAAGTTCGCCATCATGGCCAATTTCTTCCATAAAAGCAGAAGCTGCTGTTGCCAAAAGGCGTTTCTTTTTGCGATCTACAAACGATTCCGGAGTCCCTAGCGAATCATAAGATCTGGCCTTTACTTCTACAAAAACCAGTACATGGTCTTCCCAGGCAATGATGTCTACTTCGGCCTTCGCATATCGATAATTTCTTTCTACAATTTTATAACCTTTTCCGATTAGGAAAATCTCGGCCTGGTCCTCCGCCCAGTTGCCCAAATTGAAGTCTGTTTTAGTATTCATAAACTGTTTGTTTTACTATTAGTACCATTTTTGGACAAAAGGTATCAGGAGATCAGCATTGGATTTTATTTTACTTCTCTATCTTTACCGCTACTCCATTATTATATGTCAAATCCAAATAAAATCGATATGCAAAAGACACAAGCGTATATTCAGGAAAACAAAGACCGTTTCCTGGAAGAGCTGTTTGAATTGATTAGAATCCCATCCATCAGCGCCGATCCTGCTTACAAAGAGGATGTTGCTAAAACTGCTGATGCCGTAAAGAATCATTTGGAAAAAGCAGGTTGTGACCTGGTAGAAATTCACCCTACAGCTGGCCATCCAATCGTGTATGGCGAAAAGATAATTGATCCTTCCCTGCCAACAGTTTTGGTTTACGGGCATTACGATGTGCAACCACCAGACCCGATGGATTTATGGGAAACTCCTCCTTTTGAGCCAACCATCCGCAAAACAGAAGTGCATCCCGATGGTGCCATTTTTGCACGTGGCTCTTGTGATGATAAAGGACAGGCATTCATGCATGTGAAAGCATTTGAAGCCATGTTGAAATCCAATGAGTTACCTTGTAATGTGAAGTTCATGGTAGAAGGGGAAGAAGAAGTAGGATCTTCTAATTTGTATCCCTTTTGTAAAGAAAATGCCGAAAAACTAGCCTGCGATGTAATCCTGATTTCCGATACCAGCATCATTTCAAATGATTGTCCGTCTATCACTACCGGATTGAGAGGTTTGGCTTACGTAGAGGTAGAAGTAACCGGACCAAATCGCGACTTGCACTCAGGAGTTTATGGTGGTGGTGTTGCCAATCCCATCAATGTCTTGTCTCAAATGATTGCTGATTTGCATGACGAGAATGGCAAGATCAATATTCCCGGGTTTTATGATGATGTGGAAGAAGTTCCGGCTGAAGAGCGTAAATTGATGAACGAAGCGCCTCATGATGAAGAAGCCTACATGAAGGATTTGGGTGTAAAAGCTTTGAAAGGCGAAAAAGGATTTACCACCATTGAAAGAACTTCCATCAGACCAACTTTAGATTGCAACGGAATCTGGGGAGGATATACCGGTGCAGGTGCAAAAACAGTTTTACCAAGCAAAGCACAGGCGAAAATCAGTATGCGTTTGGTGCCTCACCAAAATTCAGTTAAAATCACCGAGCTTTTCAAAAAACATTTCGAATCTGTTGCTCCTGATTATGTAAGTGTGAAAGTTACTCCTTTGCATGGAGGAGAAGGATCTGTTACACCGACCGATACTCCGGAGTACAAGGCTGCAGAAGCTGCGATGGAAAAAACTTTTGGAAAGCGTCCTTTGCCAAGCAGAGAAGGAGGAAGTATTCCAATTGTAGCTTTGTTTGAAGAGGTTTTAAAAGTAAAAACTGTATTAATGGGTTTTGGATTGAACAGTGATGCTATCCATTCACCCAACGAACATTACGGCCTTTTCAATTTTTACAAAGGCATAGAAACAATACCATATTTCTATCAGTTTTATTCTGAAATGAAATAAAAAGTCAAAAGCCGGGTTTTATGCCCGGCTTATATTTATAAAGGAGATTCGAAGTGCAGTTCAAACAGATTGATCGTTTCATGTTGTCAAGTTTTGCGGGACCATTTATGGTCACCTTCTTCATCGCGATCTTCGTGCTGATGATGCAATACTTGTGGGTGTATGTTGATGACATCGTAGGAAAAGGTGCCGGCCTTTTCATGTTGGTTGAATTGTTGAGTTACATGACAGTATCCCTGGTGCCGATGGCCTTACCTATTGCGGTTTTGATTTCATCCGTAATGGTGCTTGGAAACCTGGCAGAACGCTACGAGCTTTCAAGTATGAAGTCAGCAGGTATTCCGCTGTTTCGGGTAATGATGCCTTTGCTTCTGGCTTGTTTCTTCATTGCAGGCTTTTCTTTTTTCTGTTCTGATTCACTTATTCCGGTTTCCAATCTGAAATTCAAATCAAGACTTTACGATATTAGAAAGCAGCGTCCTGCCTTGAGTATTGAACAAGGCGTTTTTAATGATGATTTTCAGGATATTGTAATTCGGGTTGGAAAGAAAGAAGCTGATAATGAAACGGTGGAAGATGTTTTGATTTACGATCAAAGTTCTATTGCAGATAATCGCCTGACTGAAGTAATTGCCAAAGAAGGTAAAATGTACACCACTGAAGATGGTAAATATTTCGTGATGGACCTTTTTGATGGTAATCAGTACCACGAACTTAAGCCTACTTTCAAAGATGGGAAGCAGAATTATCCTTTTGTAAGGACCTCTTTTGAAGAGTGGACCAAAGTTTTTGATTTGGGTGCTTTTGAAATTCAACGGACGGATGAAGAGCTGTTTAAGTCCCATCACACCATGCTGAGTACCAGACAGTTGGCTGAAGCTATTGATACTATTGACAAAGACATTCAGGTGAGGATCGACAATTTTAATAAATATGTAAATCGCTTTTATAAGATTGTTCCTGATTTTCAGGAAGAAGGGGATACTACCAAACTGGATCCTAGAAGCAGGGTAGGTCCAGATTTTGAAGCAAGTTTACCCAAGCCTACCGAGCAGAATTTTACAGGCAATGTGCGGGATTTGGATGCATTTGTAAACACCTTCCCGGTCTATAAAAGAAGCGAATTATTGGAGCGTTCAAAAACTATTGCACGTAGTTTGCTTGCACAAGTTGAAACCACCCAACGTACCTTGGAACAGACAGTTGAGAAGCGAGTGAAACATGTTTTTGAAATGCATTCAAAATTCAGTTTAGCGGTGGCCTGTTTTATGTTTCTTTTCATCGGTGCACCTATGGGAGCCATCATTAGAAAAGGAGGTTTTGGTTACCCGATTTTGATTTCGATTGTGTTTTTTGTGGTTTTTATCATTTTGACAATCATGTGTAAAAAACTGGCCGAAAGTAATACACTTGGACCTGTTTTAGCAGCCTGGATGCCATGTCTAGTCTTGTTTCCGATAGGGTTTATGCTCACCGTAAAAGCCATGAATGACTCAAAAGTATTGAATGTAGACAGGTGGTGGCCAATTGTGGTGGATGCATTTAAAAAATTAGGGAATTTGACCAAAAAACAGAACAAACTTGAGGCAAATAATTAAAGACAATAAATTGTTCCTTGGACTCTTTGTCCTTTTTCTTTTGTTAGGAATTTATCCTTTGGCCACTATGGGAAAAGGAGATTTATTGCTCCTAATAAATTCCGAAAACAACGCTTTCCTGGACGTTTTTTTCGCGATTGTGACCAGGTTTGCTGAGGTTCCCGCATTTATCATGGTCTTTTTTGTCTTTTTTATAATGAAAAAAAGGAAGGAAGCATGGCTGGTTGGAGTTTTGGGTGTTTTGGTCTTACTAACTTCCTTTGTATTGAAATCATTTTTTCAACATCCTCGACCTAAGACTTTCTTTGAAGGGAAAAATCTCCTGGAGCAATTGTATTTCGTAGAAGGGGTGTACATCAATAGTGGCAATACCGCATTCCCAAGTGGTCATACCATGGGGGCGTTTGCATTGTTCAGTCTTATAAGTTTTATCGCTCCCAATAAATCCTGGATGCCACTGATTTTCTTTGTATTAGCGGTCCTGGTTGGTCTTTCAAGGATATATTTGGTTCAACATTTTTTTGAGGATGTTTATTCCGGCGCTTTGCTCGGCGTTCTACTTTCATTGCTATCAATTTGGGCCTTTGGAAAGTATTTTAATAAAAGCAAGCAACCTGCTTCAGTTTAGTTTCATATTTAATTCCATCATCAACTGTATTTCCCTTCCGACTTTATAAGCTTAATTATTTTTTTAAAACTTATTTTAAGAAAATAAACTTGTAACTTATTGATTAGTATACGTTAATCATGTTGAGTTAATACATATGTTTTTTCTTTTTATGTCTTATGATTTGTTAAACCTTTATTTTAATTCGTATAAACAGATATTTGGCATAAATTTTTAATCTAAAAAAATAACCATTTTACGTTATGCCCTGCATCACTAAAAAGTGGTAATTTTGCAGCGTTAAAAAAACCGAGGACATCTTGGGTCTTGTATTTTATCCCATTTACAATTCCCACCCCTCAAAAATATTATCCCATGAACAGGTTACACCTCATCACGCTGGTAGTGTTTTGCGTGCAATTAGGTTATAGTCAACAACTTCCTCTTTTTACACAGTATCGATCCAACCAGGGGTTAATCAATCCCGCAGCTTTCAATAGCGATTATTTTTCTGACGAGCACAACTTCTCTTTTGGAGGTTCGTATCGAAATCAGTGGACTGGTTTTGAAGGAAATCCTCGTACCCAAAATATTTGGGGAGAGTATTTTCAGCAAAAACGCGGCGGCTTCAATTTGCTGACCGGAGGTTATTTATTGAATGACCAAACCGGACCCACCGGATTTACGGGAGTCTATGGACGAATAGGAGGAATTTTCTCCAGCGATCCACGATTCAGTGGTATATCTGTAGCCTTGAATCTTGGAGCAGTTCAGTACCGAATCGATGGTAATGACTTGCGATTCAGAGACGAAGGTGATGTAGTCGGAATGGAAAACAGAGCACAATGGTATCCGGATGCCGGATTAGGTGTGTTTGCCTATACCGCACTGGACGGTGGATTTTTTGACGATGATTACCTGTACGGAGGAATTTCCATTCCACAGGTTATGGGCTTGGATTTGACTTTTGAAAACCCTGATGGTACCTTTTATACCAAAAGGGTTCAACACATTTATGCACAAGCAGGATTGTATCATTATTTTTCAGATGAGAGTTTCCTGGAAACCTCGACTTGGGTGAAATATGCAGTCAATACGCCTGTAAACGTCGATTTGAATGTCCGTTACCAAATGCAAAGCAACTTTTGGGGTGGAGCTGGTCTCTCCTCCTCAGGTACTATTCATTTGGAAGCAGGATTTATTTTGGGTGCCAATGCCGGTTTCGATAATAATCTTAAAATCGGATATGGCTTTGACCATTACCTGACCACTTTTGGTCCTTTTACAGGTCCTTCACATGAATTGAACCTTACATTTTCTATTGAAAGGTAAGTAAAAATATATCCCATTTTCTATCAAAACCGATTGCCGAAATAATTTGACCATGAAAAAAGCTTCAAGGACATCTTTAGAACAAATGGCTTTAAAAAAACATATCTACCCCCGACTTCTTTCCCTACTTTCTTTTCTGGCTTTCATTTCATTTTTTGTTAGTCCTCAAGAAGTACAGGCCCAACCTCAGTTCATGTTTCCTACCCTGGAAGTAACTGCAGGTGATAATTTTTGCATTGAAGTAAAGACAGAAGACTTTACTGATCTGCTTACCATTGATTTCGTAATCGTTTGGGATCCGAATGTTATTCAATTCACCGGTGTTCAAAATCTTTCACCCCTTGTGGATGATTTTGATATGGGTGATTTTGACCAAAGCGATGTTGCCAATGGTCGATTAACCCTTAGTTGGGCAGATTTGGACATGTTGGGCGTTGATATTCCACCCAATTTAGAACCCTACAGCCTTTTTGAAATATGTTTTACGGCAATAGGTTCATTTGGTAAAAACTCACCCATTTGCATAGAACAAAATAATCCGATACCGGTCATCACCCGATCGGGAACCATGGGAACCAATATTGGTCTTACTCAAATAAAAGGCCTAATCGGCACAGATGTATTGCCTGTCAAATTTGATTTGTCTGATCAAAATGTAGAAAAGGGAGACTTCTTTTGTGTCGATTTTAGAGTGGAGAATTTCTTTAGGATCACCTATGGCCAGTTCACCATTGAGTATGACCCTACAGTTTTGCAATTTGATGGAATCAATAATCCGGGAGCACTTCCAAGGTTGAATCCCAATTTTGATTTCTTCAACCTCCAACCCGGGGTAGTCACCTGGTCCTGGTTCAATAGTGATGAAACTACGGTTCCAGATTCTACTGTGGTTTTTAGTGTGTGTTTCAGAGCGATTGGAGATTGTGAAGATTACTCTTTTGTTGATATTACAGGTAATTATACAAGCATTGCAGTAGGTTCGGGAAAAGATCCTAATCCAAATGCTGGAACCAATATCGGCGTAATCGTTGATAATGCTTTGGTTCGCATCAATCCTTGTAATAATAATGGTGGTCTTAACCTGGTTGCAGATTGTCCAATCGCGATGCCAGGGGAGACGGTTTGTTTGACCGTTCAGGCCAATGATTTTGATGATTTGGTTGAAACGCATTACCTGGTTAAGTGGAATCCCAACGTTTTGGAATTTGTAAGTGCTACGGCCTTGAATGGGAATTATTCTCCTAATTTCAATAGTACCGGGGCTTCCACTGGAACCCTAGGTGTTGATTGGGTCCGGCCACCTATAGCAGGTGTGACCTTACCAGACGGAACGGATATTATTGAACTCTGTTTTAGAGTAATAGGCGATGGAACTTTGAATACTTCTGTTTCCTTTACTGGTTCACCACCGGTTGTAAAAAGAAAAGGAAGTAGTAACAATATTGGCATCAATCCTGACAATGGTTGTGTGATTGTTGATGCACCTCCTGGGTTGACTCTTTCTGCCGGTGATTATGAAAGATTCCCCGGTGAACAGGTTTGTGTAGATGTAACCGTTGCAAATTTCAACGGAATCAATAGTCTTGAGTTTTCTATCAATTTCAGTTCTGTTAATCTACAGTTTGACCAGGTAACCAATATCAATGTGCCCGGTATGACTGCTGCCAACTTTACCTATGCTGGTGGTGACAATATCACTGTCGATTGGGAAAATCCTTTTGGATTTGGAGAAAGTATTCCGGATGGAACTTCAGCCTTTACGCTCTGTTTTACCGTAATTGGAATGCCGGGTCAGGGAGGAAATGACAATTGTTCAGGAATCAACTTCACAGGCGATCCTCTTCCAATCAATATCACAACTGAAGAAGGAGGAACCTTTAACATAGGATTGAATGAAAACCCGGGTCAGGTATGTATCCTTAACCAGGGTGACTTTACCATTTATGGATCTCATGAAACAGGTGATTTAGGTGAAGAGGTTTGTGTGGACATCAGTGTCTTGAATTTCAACCTTATCAATGGACTTCAGTTTTCCATCGATTGGAATGATTTGGGCTTGGTTGCGGATTATGAAAGGGTAGAAGTAACCCCTGCTATCCCCGGTTTGACTCTTTCAAACTTTGATGTGACCAGTGTCGGCGTAAACATTCTCAGCTTCAGTTGGTCCGATCCGACTGGAAATGGAGTAACACTTCCTGATAGCACCGTCATTTTTAGAGTTTGTTACACAGTAATTGGAAATGCCAATGAATGTACAGATATAGGATTTGCAGAGAACCCATTGGACATTTTTGTTACTAATGCATTTTCAAATGGTGACGATATTGGTTTAAATAGTTTCGATGGAAGCATTTGTGCCAACGATTATTTGAGAATTCAAGACAGTACCATTGTAGATGTCAATTGTCCGGGTACGGATGATGGTGAAATTTTCCTTCGTGTTATTGGAGGAACAGGTCCTTACACCTTTAACTGGGACAATACTACTCAACAAACAGAAGATATTTCAAATCTGGCTCCAGGCACTTATACTGTAACCATTACAGATAATTCAAGTCCTCAGCGAACGGTAACTTCGACCTTTAGGGTTGATGTTTCCAATAATGCTCCTTTGGCGCTAGCTGGACCGGATAGAGGAATGAATTGTAACACTACTCCGGTAATTTTAGATGGATCAGGCTCCAGTACCGGTAATAACATTAGGTATCAATGGACGACTCTGAATACCGGAGGTGTAATTTCACCAAGCAATCGAACCCTGCGACCTACTATTACCGGACCAGGTACCTATTTGCTGGAAGTGATAAATACAAATACCCAGTGTTCTTCATTTGATACCATCGTTGTAACATCTCCTTCATATCCGGATATTCCGGAAATTGATGATGTAGCAACTTCTTGCCTGATTGATTCAGACCTTGAGATTGATGCAAGCATGGCTATTTCACCGGATAATTCCTTTATGTGGGAAGCCCTGGATGGTGGAACCATACGCCCGGGAACTGAATCTTCTTCAATAGCGGTTGTAACAGGACTTGGCCGATATATGCTAACCGTATTAAATACCAGGACTGGTTGTTCATCCAAGGATACCATAACGGTAGTAGACGGAGCTTTCATTCCTACTGCCGATGCAGGTCCTCAAATGTCCTTACCTTGTATCGCAGATACAATAACTATTGGAGGGGTTAATACTTCAATGGGTTCAAGATTTGTTTATGACTGGGCCGAATTGAATGGCGGAAACATCATTGGTTCAGTGGCAGAAAGTTCTGCGGAGGTTAATTCAACAGGACTATATGTACTTACAGTAAGTGATACTATAAATGGATGCGTAGCCATAGACTCTGTAGAAGTAATTGGAGATCCAAACAGACCCACTGCTGACGCAGGACAGGATAGTATTCTACTTTGTACCAGACCTTCCATTCAATTAAATGCTTCTAATTCATCACAGGGAGTCCGATACATTTATATGTGGACGGCACTTTCTGGTGGAACTATTCCTGCAGGGCAGGAAACCACACTTCAACCTACCATTAATACGCCTGGTGTTTATCAATTATTAGTGCGTGATACCATGACAGGTTGTGACGATTTGGATTTGGTGGTGATTAGCCAAAATCTTTCAAAGCCAAGTGTAAGTGCCGGAGCCGATATTAACATGGGATGCCGTCAGGACGATGTTCCTTTGGAAGGGACAGCAAATGCATTCAATACAACCTTATTTTACCAATGGACAACCAATGGTTCAGGTACCATTCAAGATCCTGATTCGTTGAATACCATTGTAAATGGTTTTGGTGATTATTATTTAAGAGTTACTGATTCCATCAATGGTTGTTTTGCAATTGATACCATAACCATTATCCAGGACACAACCATGCGACCTGTGGTTACCATAGCACCGGTTGTGCAAAATATTACTTGTAAGGACACTTTAGTTCAATTGAACGCTATCGGTTCCAGCAATGGAGGAACTTTCATTCCTTCATGGACGCCAAGGCCTGCCCAAGGTGCCAATTCTCTTACTCCTAAGGTAGACAAAGCCGGAATATACAGGCTTACTATCTTGGATACTTCCAACGGCTGTTTGTCTTCCAGAACCGTGCAGGTCGATTCTAATTTTATGAAGCCAAACGTAGTAATTGACCAAAGCCAACTTGAAATCCCTTGCGAACCCAACTTTCTTGAACTGGATGCTTTAGCTTCAAATAGTGGTACAAGTTTCACCAATCAGTGGACCGCTGCAAATGGTAGTCCGATAACAAATCCTAACGGGTTGAGACCTCAGGTAAGCCAACCCGATAATTATACGCTGACAATTACCAGCCGTGTCAATGGCTGTAAAAACAGTGCAAGTGTTGCTGTAGTAGCCAATTCAAATCCAATAAATGCCATTGCTGGAAATGACCAGGAAATTACCTGTTCGAATCCTATGGTGAACCTTGATGGTTCAGGTTCAAATATTCCTGGTACAGCTACTATCAATTGGTTAAATACAGATAGTGTTGCTGTAAATTCAAATACCAGTTGGATGACAGATATGGAGGGAACCTACATTTTAAGCTTGCGTGATACAACAGATGGCTGTACTTCAATGGATACCATCGTGGTGAGCTTGAATAATACTCCTCCCACAGTAACTGCCGGGCAGGATGTAGAATTCAATTGCTCTTTTGAAAATACAAGTCTTTCCGGAAACGTAACTGCCAGTGGAAACAATGTTTCTTACCTCTGGTCTTCAATCAATGGAGGAATGATTTCCAATCCAACATCTGCCAATCCTGAAGTAGATGGACCTGGGGTTTATATTCTTACAGGTACCGATGAGACAAATGGATGTATAGCAACAGACACGGTTGAGATCATTTTGAGATTCAATCTTCCGAATGCAGATGCAAATGGTTCTGCCGGTACATGTGAAGACTTTGGGATGTTAGATGCTAATTTACCTTCCGGAGTTTCAGGGGTTTGGACCACCAATTCAAGTGCTGTGATTGAGTTTCCAAATGATAACATCACCGAAGTGACCAATCTGCCTGGAGGAAGCAACCGATTCATTTGGACCCTTTCGACAGATGATTGTCCTAATTATTCAGCGGATACGGTAACCATTGTGGTAGAAGGAAAACCGGATGCAAGGAATGATTTTGAGACCTTACCGGAAAATCAAAATACCATCGATATCAATATTTTGGCAAATGATGATTTGTTTGGAGGGATAAATAATTTCACCTATTCATTGATTTCAAATCCGGACCCTGGTTTTATTATCAATAACAATGGTGGGATAATCACCTACGAGCGTTCCAAAGGATTTGAAGGAACAGATGACTTCTTTTATACTATTTGTAATAATAATTGTCCGAACTTCTGTGATACTGCCTTTGTAAGTATTTTGGTTGAAAAAAGACCGGTTAGCTTGGATTCCCTTCCGCCAAATGCCATCACACCAAATGAGGATGGTTTGAATGATGCCTTGATTTTTGATATCCTGGATGAGTTCCCGGAAGAGTTTGAGCGCAATGAAATTACCATTTTCAACAGATGGGGTGATGTGGTTTATCAGGCAAAACCCTATTTGAATGATTGGAAAGGAACCAATCAAAATGGTAAACCACTTCCTCAGGCCACTTATTATTATATCCTTCGTTTAAATGTGTCAGAAGGTCAAATATTAAGAGGTAACGTTACGATTTTGAAATAGATTTTTATAAAAATAGCGAAATGCCCGGTGAACGAAATGTGCTCACCGGGCATTTTTATTTAATAAAAAACAAAATCCATTTAAACTGGATTTTAATCTCTTACGTATAAGAATCAGCAAATTATTCCCGTTATTGGGTTGCTTTTGCTGATAATTGTATTGTATAAAAAAGATTTTGTATTGAACGCAAAAAGACTCATCCTCTTCTTAGGTTGGATATTTTCTTCCACAATTGGTTTTGGTCAGGCTTCCTTGCAAGTCATCGTGACCGGTGGAAATTCAACAACCTCCTGTACCGATATTTTTTCTGCTCCAGACCCGCTCTGGCAGGTGAATGTCAATAATGCAGGCTGGAATACCTATCCTTTTGTAAACAATTGCTTCAATACCTTCCCTCATACCGCTTATAGTCAAAATTATAATTGCCCATTTGATTTGCCGGTAACCATTGATGTTTGTTTTAAAGCATTTGAAAATGACGGATTGTTTGGTTGTCAGATTTCCGAATCTTGTACGGAACAAATTTGCCAAACTTATCCCGTGCCTACTTCAGGACAATTCGATTTCAGACTGGATTTGCCTGCTGGTGGTTCCAGTGAAGGATTTGTAGAATTTTCAATTGTTATTGCCGGTAACTATCTGGGACAAGGCAATGACCTGATTTGTGATGCAGTAGACCTTGGTGTGGTTCCAAATGGAAGTAGAACCGGAAATGCCCTTTTGGGAGGATATGATAATTTTTGTGGTACACCCAACAATGACCCAAATCCTAGAGCACTGAATCCGGGAGACTGGAGAAATGATGCTGCGGTATGGTTTACCTTTGAAACAGATGCGAATCCTTCGGGAATGATTGCTATCGTGGGATTAAATGATCCAACCAATTTGGGAGACAGCATCCATCTTCAGATGGCTCTTTTTGAATCTTCAACCGGCGATTGTACCGGCAACCTCACCATGCTCGAGTCAAGGAACATCGGGAATAATTTTAATTGCTTTTTGAATTTAAGATGCCCCAAACCATCCACCAAATATTATGTCCTAGTAGATGGTTGGGATTGGAATTTTCCTGATCAGCGTGGATATTTTGGTATTGAAGCTATTGATATAGGGCTGCCTGAAGCCGGTGACCTCAAATGCGATTTTATAGACCTTGGTCCGGTGCCAAATGGAAGTTATACTGCAACCCTTACTCCTTATACCAATTACTGTGCAACCAATATTGGCGATCCTCCCGCAACGGGTTTCGTGGTCCAAAAATCGGTTTATTTTGCCTTCAATGCTCCTCCTTCCGGTCATGTTAATGTGGAGGTCATCTCAGACAGAGTAGTTGATTCCATTGGTGCTCAGATTGTAATTTATCGTTCTAGTAATGATGATTGTACTGGTTTTTTCTCTCAAATGGTTTCAGCATATGATTATCGGGATCTGGATGAGTCCGTGGAATTGTCCTGTCTTGTGCCTGGAAAGCGATATTTTTTATTGGTGGATGGAGACGGAAACCACAGTACCGGGATTTTCAATGTAAAAATTACAGATTTGGGTGATGATACCCCTCTCACTTTTTTAAAAGATACCATTTGCTCTGGAGACTCATATCCTGTAGGAACCAGCACCTACAATCAATCCGGTAATTATACCGACACTTTATTACTTCCGGGTGGTTGTGACAGTGTTGTTTATTTGGATCTTACCGTTTTGCCTCCCATACATTTTGATGGTACCCAAACAGTCCGAGCAATAGGATTGAACCATCCTAGCGGCGAATTTCAGGTGAGTGCAAAAGGTGGATTGGGAAATTTCAGTTTTTTATGGAATGATGGTCAAACCGGTTCTGTTGCCACAAATCTTAATGGAGGCCAAACCTATTGTGTGACTGCAACAGATGATTTTGGATGTCAAAATGATACTTGTTTTTATGTAGAGTATATCACTCCGATTATCCCTTCTGTTAATGTAACGGATGTACTTTGCTTTGGTGGAAATGATGGACAAATTAATTTTTCCGTTTCCAATGGAGAACCACCGTATCAATATATTTGGTCAGCAGCCAACGATCCGTCCTTTGCAGGAAACGGATCCATTCAAAATGACAATGAAATAATTACCATAGATTTTCTACCTGCCGGCTCGTATAATTTTAGGATTTGGGATGCATTTGAAGACACCATTTTTCAAGTTGAAGTCCTGGAACCTACAGACATAAGAATTCAACAAGTCAGTAAAACAGATGCCTCCTGTTTTGGAGAATGTGATGGAAGCCTTGAAGCAATAGCAACCGGTGGAACCGGTTTGTTGAATTATAACTGGTCCAATGGAGACCCGGGAACAAGCATTAGTGGTTTGTGTGCGGGGAATTATTTCATTACCGTAACCGATGAAAATCAATGCAGGAAAACAGCCTTGTTCATAATTGATGAACCTGAACAATTTGAGGTTGAATTAATCATTGAAGAGGAGATTGCTTGTTTTGGCGATAGCACCGGAGTCATATCTGTGCGAACCAATGGAAATCCTGTAGCTTGGAATTGGGCACAAAATGTCACCGGAACGGACACCATTAAAAACCTTGGCACTGGATATTATTCTGTTTCTGTGAGAAACGCGGATGGCTGCATTTCAATAGCCAATATTATCTTGTCTCAACCAACCAGCCCGTTGATTGCCGATATCCAAATTCAGGAACCCATCATCTGTGCTGGTGATGAAAATGGTAGTTTGCAGGCAGAACCCATCGGGCCGGGAAATAATTTTTTATATACCTGGAGTACAGGCTCAACAAATCAATCCTTGGCAAATGTTGGCGCAGGAATTTATACAGTTGAAATCGAAAATGAAAAAGGTTGTACTGCCAAAGACACCTTTGAGCTGAAAGAGCCGGAAGAAATTCAAACTGAAATTTCTGTTTCCGATTTGAATTGCCTTAACCCGGTTGACGGAGGATTCATCAATGTGCAAAATACTTCAGGAGGGCAAGGGCCCTATGCTTATTCGATCGATGGTGTTTCTTTTAATACCGACCCACAGATTCAAAATTTAAGTCCGGGATCTTATGATTTATGGATTCAGGATGGTTTGGGTTGTGAAAAGTCTTTTCCATTTTCTGTACTTCCGCCACCGGATATTCAAGTCTCTATTGGTGATAATGTATCTCTGGATCTAGGAGAAAATGTAAGTATAACCGCACAAACCAATAGCCCAAATCCCACCTTCACTTGGAATGGCGCCGGTAATATCAATTGTTTGAATGCGGATTGCAGTCAGGTATCTTTCCAACCCATTCAAAACCAAACGCTTTTGGTGGAAGTGACTGATAGCGCATCCTATTGTACAGCTACCGATGCAATCAATATCAATGTAATCAATAACCTCAAAGTATATGTTCCCAATGCCTTTTCTCCAAATGGAGACGGCATCAATGATTCTTTCACTGCCTTTTCAGACAACAGTGTCGCACAAGTAAATTATTTAAGGGTTTTTGACAGGTACGGTTCTCTGATTTTTGAAGCAAATGATTTTCCAACCAATGATGAATCCATGGGGTGGGATGGTACCTACCAGGGAAAAACATTAGATCCCGGGGTGTATGTTTGGATCTTGGAAGTACAATTTATTGATGGGAATACAGAATTATTTAAAGGAGATATTGCGATCCTGCGATAATTATCTACGCCAATTTTCAGTTAGCAATTCTTCTAATTTACCGGCAAGTTCCATTCCGGCATTTCTACCGGTGCCTTTAAAAACCAATTCACCTTTTTTAAAAAATTTGACCTCAATTTTTCCTTGCATACTTTCATTGACCTTTCCTTTCATGTCACCTGAAATTGGCGAAACCAAATCAGCCCCTGCAGCATGGATGCCCGTTAGTTCCAATTGGTAAGTCCCATCTTTGAAAGCTACTTCTACTTTTTTTTCAAATAAGGATGCCTTCATTTTGGCGCCAGTATAGGTTGCAAATCGATACAACTTTCCTTCCCACCAGAATCCAACAATGTATCCTATAAAATGTGAACCACGCCAGGGAATATGTGCAATTGAGGCCATCACACAAACCTCCTCATTTGATTCAAAATGATTGGACTGCATCCATATCCATGACTGAGGAAAGGAAATACCCCAATCTTTTTCTATGTAACCCTTGCCTTTGTCAAAATGGACTGGAACATCATTTATTTTTAAAACACCTTTATAATAATGGTGTAAGCTTACTACTCCATGATAACACTCCATAAATGGAACAAAAGAATACCAGCCCATAATTCCAGGCGCTCCCAGCATTTTGGGCCAGGGAATGCTGCGGCTGATTTTTAATTCTCCATTTAATCCGGGTAGTTGTAGTATGATTTTTTCACTTGAAAAATGGTTGTCCTCAATTTGAATGTAAAAGCCATTTTCAGACGCTTTGAATTTTTTAAAATCAAAATCATAATAGAGGGCCTTGTTGTTTTTGCCATCCAAAACCTGGATAAAGGCATGTTTTTGACCCACCTCATCCATAGCGATTCCTGGAATGATAGCAAAAACATGGTTTTCTGCTTCATCAACTATTTTAAAATACCAACCTTCGAAAAAGGACTTTTGCTTTCCCCAGCCATGATACATGTCCGGATTCCAGGTTGCTTTCCATTTTTTTAAAAAATTCATAAAAAGGGGATATGATAAGATTTTCTCAAGTTCAGGAAAATTAAATAGATTTGAGTGAATATTTAAACCTAAATCTTTTTGAATGACCCGAGCGGCCTATCTTTTTCTTTTTTTCATTTTGCTTACCTCTTGTTCTCGCTTATTTTTTGGGCCTGATCCTGAAGGTTCACCTATAGAGAGTTTTGAGTATTTAAAAGAAGAAGTCGGTCAGCGCTACAGTCTCTTTGAAACCAAAAATCTTGATTGGGAATCCATTTCTGCTACCTACGAAAGCCAAATAAAAGACTCCATGTCCAGTGAAGAATTGCTGGAGGTTTTGGGAGCTTATTTGGGTGAACTACAAGATGGACATGTAAACATTTATACCGACTTTGACTATTCAAGAAATTGGGATTGGTACCTCGATTATCCGTCTAACTTTGACATGGAAATTATCGAACGGAATTATTTAGGTAAAAGACACTGGCGCACAGGACCATTCTTTCATACCATTATCGATAGCATCGCTTATGTTTATTATGGAAGTTTCTCGACTCCGATTGCTGGAAAATATCTAAATGCTTTGCTGGAAAGGATTGAACCATGCAAAGGCTTGGTCTTTGATATTCGAAACAATGGAGGTGGAAAATTGAATAATGTAAAAATGCTTGCATCCAGGTTCGCAGACACTACTCGTGTACCGCTCCAATTTTATTTCAAATCAGGACCAGGTAAGGATGATTTCGCAGGTCCTTTTGATTATAAAATTAAACCTTCCACCAAAACGACCTTTACAAAACCTATAGTGATTTTAACCAATCGCAAAAGTTATTCTGCTGCAACTTTTTTTCCGGCACTTATGAGTGCATATCCACACGTAACCATTATGGGAGACACTTCAGGAGGTGGGGGAGGAATTCCTTACCATTTGGAATTGCCCAATGGTTGGAATTTTAGAATCAGTACTTCAATTACCAAAGATGCGCAAGGGCGTGATATCGAGCTGGGCATTCCACCAGATGTGGAGGTGAGTTTGGATCCCTTAGCTGTTCAAATTGGACGCGACAATATCATTGAAACTGCTTTTCAATACATTCAGGATAAAAATTCTACGAAAAAAGAGGTACCTCAAATTATAGAGGAAGACCAGGGTCAGGAATAAGCTATGTTGAAAAGTGCATCCCCTTGATTTACAACCGGGGCATTGTTGTGACCTATGATGAAACCAGATTTTTTTGCCAAAATTGGCTCTGTTTCCTGTCCATATGGATCTCCAATAGTTCCAATTTGCTCTTTATAGTTTACAAAGTTTCCTGCTGATTTTGTCCAAATGAAAATTCCGGATCTCGGAGCCCTTTGCCAGGTACTTTTTTCAAAATGTTGGTTTTGACTTGGAACCTTTTGCCCTGTCATCATTCCTTTTGAAATCAGTACATTCTTAATTCCTTCCATTCCTTTTTGAATTACAAATCCATCCAAACGTGTGGATTCGCCTCCTTCAAAAACAAGGATGGGCTTATGGTTTTCAACTCCAAATTTCCTTAAGGACTTAGAGATTAATTTGGTGGAAACTGTTAGCGGAGCATTGAATGCTTCTGCTAGTTCAATACTTGCCTCATGTTTAGGGGCGATACGTACCTGAGGGTAATTAAAAAGACTTTTCCCTCCGGTATGGAAGTCAAGGCCAAAGTCGATAAGCGGTACAATTTTCTTGCTTAAATTCCAGGCAACTCTGGAGGCAAGAGAGCCAGCTGAACTTCCGGGAAAACTACGATTCACATCCTTTCCATCCGGAACATCCCTGCTGAAATTGATGAATCCAAAAATATTCAAAAGTGGAATGACTATAACTGATCCAGATTTCAGATTTTCAAACCAGCCTTGTTGCAGGGTTCTTCTTACAATTTCAACTCCATTGATCTCGTCTCCATGCACGCCACCCTGAATTAATGCAACCGGTCCGGGATTTTTACTCCTAAAGACAAAGGCATTGAGCGAAATGGGCGTTCCTGATGGTAGCCGTCCCACAGGGATTTTTACTAGCTTTGAAGTTCCAGCCTCTATTTTAACTTTGTTGATTTCCATACACAGTCTGAATTTGGTGTTTTAGACACAATACTGCTTGAAATTTCTTTAAAATCGTAACTAATATGGTAGTGATTGGTTTATTTTGAAATTTTTTAAAAATGGATTAAAATTCCATCCACGGTGGATTTGTAGTTTATTTTAATGGGTACTTTTTACAATTTTCTATCAGGTTGTCACGGTTTTTTTACTTTTGCATCCCAAATAAACCAAAAATGCCGGTGGAAAAATGATAGAATAGCACCAAATTCTTCCACCCAATCAAAGAAAAACACACCATATGTCGAAGAATCTCCTCATCGTTGAGTCTCCTGCCAAAGCTAAAACCATAGAGAAATATCTGGGTTCAGATTTTACCGTGAAGTCAAGTTATGGTCATATCCGTGATTTGGAAAAAAGTAATATTTCGGTAGATGTAGAAAACAACTTCGAACCAAAATACGTGGTTTCTCCTGATAAGAAAAAGGTGGTAAAAGAGCTAAAGGATTTGATGAAAAAGGCGGAGGAAGTTTGGCTCGCAACGGATGAGGACCGCGAAGGAGAGGCTATTTCCTGGCACCTTTGCAAGGTCTTAGGCTTAAATGAGAAATCAACCAAACGAATTGTGTTTAGAGAGATTACCAAACCTGCCATTCAAAATGCAGTAAAATCCCCAAGGCATTTGGATTTGAATCTGGTGGATGCACAACAAGCCAGAAGAATTCTAGATAGATTGGTAGGATATGAACTATCAGAAGTCCTGTGGAAAAAGGTTAAAGGTAACCTGAGCGCAGGAAGGGTACAGTCTGTTTCTGTAAAATTGATAGTGGAGCGTGAGCGTGAAATCATCAATTTTAAAGCAGAGCCTTATTTTAAAATAAACGCGATATTCCTTGTAAAAAATGACCAGGGAAAAAACGTGGAGCTTAGAGCAGAACTACCGCAAAAGTTTGATGGAGTTAAAGATGCCGAGGACTTTATCAATAAATGTAACGGTGCAGATTTCAATATCAATGATATCGAAGTTAAACCTTCCAAAAGGAAACCAGCTGCACCTTTTACAACTTCAACCTTACAACAGGAAGCCAGTAGAAAATTAGGATTCAGTGTAAGTCGCACCATGCGAACTGCACAAAAACTGTATGAAGCGGGACACATTACTTATATGCGTACCGACTCTACTGCATTGAGTGATACTGCCATCCAGGCAATTTCAACCGAAATATTGCAATCTTTCGGTCAGCGTTATTTGCAGACCAGACAATATAGGAACAAGGTAGCCAATGCGCAGGAGGCGCACGAAGCCATCCGTCCAACCAATTTTAGTTTAAAATTGGCAGGTACAGATTCAGATCAGGAGCGTTTGTATGAATTGATTTGGAAACGTACAGTTGCATCGCAAATGTCCGAGGCGGAATTGGAAAGAACCATTGTAAAGATTGCAATTTCAACAATAAAAGATGCCTTCCTTCAAGCAGAAGGAGAGGTTTTGAAATTTGACGGATTCCTGAAAGTATACCTGGAATCAAAGGACGACGATGACGATGAAGAGACCAAAGGAATGTTGCCTCCTTTGAAAATCGGTCAACACCTTCCTCTAAAAGTAATGACAGGAACAGAAAAGTTTTCAAGACCTCCTGCAAGATATACTGAGGCAAGCTTGGTAAAGAAACTGGAAGAGTTGGGAATTGGTCGTCCTTCTACCTATGCTCCTACCATTAGTAGAATCATGGAGGAGAAAAGAGGTTATGTAGTTAGAGAGAGTAGGGAAGGGGAGGAAAGAAAATACAAGGTGATTACCCTTGAAAATGGAAAAGTTAGTTCTAAAACGGATACGGAAATAACCGGTACCGTAAAGAACAGACTATTCCCAACTGATATGGGAACCATCGTTACAGATTTCCTGGATGAGCATTTCCCTGAAATCATGGATTACAAATTTACAGCTGATATAGAACAGCAGTTTGACGATATTTCAAATGGCAAAGTGGATTGGACCAAGATGATGAAGGATTTTTATTTTCCTTTCCATGATACCGTAAAAGATACCGTTGAAAATGCAGAGCGAGCTTCTGGAGAGCGAATTTTGGGGGAAGACCCTGAAACGGGTAGGAAGCTTTTGGTAAGGATGTCCAGGTTAGGACCGGTAGTTCAAATTGGTAGCCAGGATGAATTGGCGGAAGATGAAAAACCAAAATATGCCAATCTTCGACCGGGGCAATCTCTGGAGTCGATAACTTTTGAAGAAGCCCTTGACTTGTTTAAACTGCCAAGAGTTTTAGGTGAATACAAAGGCAAGGAAGTTTCAGTAGGAGCAGGAAGGTATGGCCCTTATGTGAAATATGATGAAGGAAGTTATGTGAGCATCCCACGTTCTGAAGATCCGCTTGACATAACTTTTGAAAGAGCTAAGGAGTTGATTGATGAGAAATTGAAGGCTGATGCTCCCATCGGATATTATGACGAAAAACCAATCACAAAGGGTAAAGGCAGATTTGGACCTTTCGTTAAATATGAGGGTTTGTTTGTCAACGTACCTAAGAAGTACGACTTCGATAATTTATCTGTTGAAGATGCGATTGAATTGATTAAGAAAAAGCAGGAGAAAGAAGCCAATCGTTATATTAAACAATGGACAGATGAAAAAATCTCCTTGGAGAATGGTCGTTGGGGACCGTTTATTCGTAGCGGTAAGAAAATGATAAGCCTTCCAAAGGTGGATGGAAAGAGAATGACTCAGGAAGAAGCGGAAGAACTAAGTTTGGAAGATGTGAAGAAGATTATTGCAGCGGCAGGAAATTAATTCTTCCTAAAAAATAAAAAAAGCGCCATTCGTAATTCGGGTGGCGCTTTTTTTTAGTTGAAATAAAAAAGGCATCTCCAAATGAATGAAAATGCCTTTTCTTTATTTTTTAAAAAGATTATGCTTACCCGCCTGTTCCGTTGTCCTCAACGTCTACATCGGCATTCAATTCTCTTTCAATTTCTTCCATGTGAACATACTCGATTGCTTCTTCTAAAGTTGGAATCAAGGTCAACACTGTATCCAGTCTTGAGATTTCAATCAACTTTTTGACAGAGTCATGCTCAATCCCGGTAAGAATAAAAGAACCAAGATTCTTCCAAAGCCTGTCGGCCACCAGGATGGAACTCAATCCCGAAGAGTCCACAAACTTACATAGAGATAAATCAAGAATGAGGTTGCGCACCCCTTCGTTGTACAGGAATACGAATTCGCTTTTCAGATCTGGGGCGATCATTGAATTCAAATTGTCTTCCTCTAATTTCAGGACCGCATATTTATCCTGTTTGTCTAATGCATATTTCATAATCGCAGATATTGATTGTATTCAATTCGTAGGAATGCAAAAATATCATTTTAAAGAAATTATCCGATACTTCTTTCCAATTCTTTTATTCGACCTCCTGGGTGAAACTTAATTTTTAAATGATTGTTAAACCATATGTAAATCGGAATGCACCTGCCTTTTTGACACAATAAAACCGCTAAGAAATCTATTTTTTACATTATTTGGCAGGAAATGCCAGGTGGCATGTTTTTTTCGATCTACTATATAGGGTTAAATTAAACTTTACTTGCACTCCAAACTTTGTAAAGTTGAAAAATAACTCCTAATATTGTTTTTAAAATAATTTTGGAACCCAAACAAGGATCCAAATTTAATCTGAACTATTTACAATGGATAAAAAATTTTCTCCCGAAGTAAGACAGGTTATTAAAACCAGTAGAGAAGTTGCCATGAAATTGGGCCACGACTTTATTGGAACAGAGCACCTGTTGTTAGGGATAGTTGAAAAGAGGGATTCTTTGGCTGTAAAAGTGCTGGATTCTTTGGAGGTTGACCTGGAGGATTTGGTAGAAAGCATCCAAAATTCCATTAAGAAAATTGCCCCTACCAATCATACATCTCTGGAAATTGGAAGCCTTCCTTTAAGCCGTCAGGCTGAAAAGGTGTTGAAGGTTACCATTCTGGAAGCAAAAAATATGAGAGCTGCTGTTGCCAATCCTGAGCACCTGATGCTTTCTATTTTAAAAGAAAATTCAAGTCAGGCTTCTAAGGTGATGACAGATTTTGATGTGGATTATGAAGTATATAAAGCTGAATTGGAATTTGTTCGTCAGGAACAGGATTTCAATGCCTCCTTCATGGATCCATATGCTCAAAGTCCTACCGACCCGGAAGAACCATTCGAGGAAGAAGAACAAACTCGTTATCCTCGTAAAGGCTCTACCAAGTCAAGAACCCCTGTTTTGGATAATTTTGGTAGAGATATTACCAAACTGGCTGAAGAAGATAAATTGGACCCCATCATCGGACGTGAAAACGAGATCGAAAGGGTTTCTCAGATTCTTAGCCGTAGAAAGAAAAATAACCCCATCCTGATAGGTGAACCCGGAGTAGGTAAAACTGCTATCGTTGAAGGTCTTGCCCTTCGAATCAATCAGCGTAAAGTATCCAGAACCCTTTTCGATAAAAGAATCGTGATGTTGGATATGGCTGCATTGGTGGCGGGAACAAAATACCGCGGTCAGTTCGAAGAAAGGATGAAAGCCATCATGAATGAATTGGAAAAATCAAGAGATGTAATCCTATTCATTGATGAGATTCATACCATCGTAGGTGCGGGTGGAGCAACCGGTTCTTTGGATGCTTCCAATATTTTTAAACCAGCCCTGGCTCGTGGTGAGTTGCAATGTATCGGTGCTTCAACCTTAGATGAGTACCGTCAGTATATTGAAAAGGATGGAGCTTTGGATCGTCGTTTCCAAAAAGTAATGGTAGATCCACCATCAGCAGAAGAGTGTGTACATATTCTTAATAACATCAAACCAAAATATGAGTCCTTCCATAATGTGACTTATAGCGACACTTCGATTTTGGCTTGTGTGAAATTAAGTGACAGATACATCACCGATAGATTTCTTCCCGATAAAGCAATTGATATTTTGGATGAGGTAGGGGCAAGAGTGCACCTTAAAAACATCCACGTTCCAAAACACATCGAAGATTTGGAAAAACAAATTGAAGATGTGAAGGAGCAAAAAAATCAGGCAGTAAAAAATCAGCAGTACGAATTGGCTGCAGATTTACGTGACAATGAATCTAAATTGGCACGCAACCTTGAGATTGCCAAAAACGAGTGGGAGGAAGAAGCAAAAACCAAGCGTTATCCTGTAGATGAAGAAGATATTGCGGAAGTAGTAGCCATGATGACCGGTATTCCGGTAAAACGTGTGGCGCAAAATGAGAGCAAGAAACTCTTCACCATGGCGGCTGATATGAAAAAAGCCATCATTGGTCAGGATGAAGCCATCAATAAGATTACCAAAGCCATTCAAAGGAACAGGGTAGGCTTGAAGGATCCTAAGAAACCAATTGGGTCTTTCATATTCCTTGGACCAACCGGTGTAGGTAAAACGGAATTGGCAAAAGCATTGGCAAGATATCTTTTCGATTCAGAAGATGCCTTGATTAGAATTGATATGAGTGAGTACATGGAAAAATTCACGGTATCAAGATTAATAGGAGCGCCTCCGGGTTACGTAGGGTATGAAGAAGGTGGTATTCTTACAGAAAAAGTAAGAAGAAAACCATACTCTGTTGTATTGCTGGATGAGATCGAAAAAGCGCATCCTGATGTATACAATGTGTTGCTTCAGGTTTTAGATGATGGTCAATTAACGGATGGTTTGGGAAGAAAAGTAGATTTCAAAAATACCCTTATCATCATGACCTCCAATATCGGTGCAAGACAATTGAAAGACTTCGGGCAAGGTGTTGGATTCACTACCCAGGCTAAGGTTGACAATCAGGAAGAAGTTTCAAAAGGTGTTATTTCAAATGCCTTGAAGCGTACCTTCTCTCCTGAGTTCCTAAACAGAATTGATGATGTGGTGATTTTCAATACGCTAGGAAAAGAAGAGATTTTCAAAATCATCGATATTACCCTGGCAGGTTTGCACAAACGTCTGGAGGGCATGAACTTTACCCTTCTTCTGACTGACAAAGCGAAGACTTTTGTGGCAGAAAAAGGTTTTGATCCTCAATTTGGAGCACGACCATTGCATAGGGCAATTCAGAAATACATTGAAGATCCATTGGCAGAATTTATTTTGGGTGAAGGCCCGGCTGAAGGTTCTGTATTGGAAGCTGAATTGGATGAAAATGACAACAAATTGATAATTTCCATCCAGGATACAGCAAAGTCTGATGTCAACGAATAAATAGGAATACATAAAAAGGTGAGTACGTTTGCTGCTTTGCGCATTCGTACTCACTTTTTTTTTAAATAATAGCTTATTTCTTAAATTAAAGGGAAAATATTAGGTTTGGGAAATTATTTTTGTGACTTGAACCTTCCAGCTATAAATCCCTTATATATACTGGATATTTAAGATTAATTTTTTCATAAAACAAAATTTCATTTGGCAAGAGCAAACAATTCAAACAATCGTCGTAGAGAAACGACAAGCCAATTTAGGGTTAACGAAAATATTCGCATACCACAAGTGAGGCTGGTAGGTGACAACATGGATGACATAAGTCGCGTAGCCGGAAAAGAAATTGAGGCGGGAAGTATATTTCAAACAAGAACTGCTCGTCAATGGGCAGAAGATTTGGGTTTGGACCTGGTTGAAATCTCTCCTAATGCAGACCCTCCGGTTTGCAGAATCATAGATTATAACAAGTTCCTCTACGAAAAGAAAAAGCGCGAAAAAGAATTAAAAGCAAAGACTTCAAAAACAGTTATCAAAGAAATCCGCTTTGGACCCAATACTGATGACCACGATTTTGAATTCAAATTGCGTCACGCTCAAAAATTCCTGGAGGAAGGGTCAAAAGTAAAGGCTTACGTTATGTTCCGCGGACGTTCAATCGTCTTTAAAGAAAGAGGTGAGCTTTTGTTGTTGAAGTTCCTTAAGGAGCTGGAAGAATACGGTTCAGCAGAGATGCTTCCAAAGATGGAAGGAAGAAGAATGACTGTAATCGTAACTCCTAAGAAGAAAGCAAAATAAATCGCATTTTTTAGTTTTGAAATTAGAGGCAATTGGATTACCTTTGCGCCTCTTTTAAATAAATAGTATTATTATGCCTAAGATGAAAACACATTCCAGTGCCAAAAAGCGTTTCAAGCTGACCGGCTCAGGAAAAGTTAAGCGCTTTCAGGCGAACACTTCTCACCGTATGAGAAATCGCTCTAAAAGCCAGAAGTTGAGGCTTCGTGATGCTACTGTAGTATCACAAGCAGACGAAGCAAGAATCAAGCGCTTGCTTTGCGTTAAGTAATTTTTATTTTTTAACGAGAGTACAGGTCAAAGTGAGAAAATCTCCTCTGTGCTGAACTAAAATTGTAAATATGCCACGTTCTGTGAATTCAGTTGCGTCCAGAAATAGAAGACGCAAAATTATGAAGATGGCCAAAGGTTACTGGGGTTCCAGAAGCAAGGTTTTTACCGTAGCTAAGAACGCAGTAGAAAAAGCATTAGGATATGCTTACGTTGGTCGTAAATTGAAAAAACGTGCTTTCCGCCGTTTATGGATTGCTAGAATCAATGCAGGTGCACGTCTAAATGGAACCACTTATTCCAAATTGATGCACGGATTGTCTCAGGAAGGAATCGGATTGAACCGTAAAGTATTGGCTGACCTGGCCATGAACCACCCTGAAACTTTCAAATCAGTTGTTGATTCTGTAAAGAAATAAACAGGATTTCATCCATAAAAAAAGCGCCGTTTTCGAAAGAGAACGGCGCTTTTTTTATTTCCGGGTCGTCAAACTGTGTCCATTTCTTCTCTTCGATAGATTGTCTCGTGCTTATTTCTGATTACCAAAGTATTAGCAATATTATCATGCAAGGATTGCTTCCTTGGTGACCATAAAACCATCAAATAACCAATATAAAAAATCATCTGAGATAAAATTTTACCTGCATTCCTTCCTATGGAATGCATGAAGGATATTCGCCTTCCCCTTAAATCAGTTACCCTGATTTTTAATAAAATTTTACCGGGAGAGCCACCATGTCGTGACGATTCAAAATAGGCATGGTAAACAAGAGTCAGGATGGGAATTCCAAGAAAGATAAATATAATGGTCAGGGTAGCCGTATAATTCAAAACGCTTTGGACTACTGAGGCATTGATAAATATCAAAACAAAAAAGCTGAATCCAAATAATAGTGTTAAAATGATTGAATCTACGAGTAGGGCAACCAGTCTTTCACCAAAATCTGCATAGTCAGGTTCAAAATTTTCATCTTGCTGAAGATCTATAATTTCATCAAAATTTTCCATTGCTAGAATATTAAAGTCTAAACATAGCCTGAAATCAGGCACACTAATGTACTAAGATTTTTATAAGTTATCTGCCATCCATTCGGGCTTTGGTTCTTTCCAGACTTTCCCAGGGGATGCCTACGATTTCTTCAAGATAGATTCGGTTGAGGGTGAGTTCGGTTTCTGCAGTTAATCTTTTTTCAACTGCATTGTGGTAGGAGATGGAAGCTTCATTGTATTCTTCGAATGTCGCTTTGTTTTTTTGAAACAAGCTGGAGAGAAGGGTATAATTTGCATTGGCGTCTTCCTCTGCAGCCTGTCTTGCCTTTAATACTTCCTGCGCTAGAATGAACTTGTGGTACCTTGTTAGTACCTCTTGGTTAAATCTTAATCTTTCATCATCTATTTCCAGTCTCGATATTTCAATTTCCTGTTTACTGATGTTGTTTTTATTCTTTTGACCAAATACCGAACCTATATTCCATCCTAAACCAAAATTATAGAGAGGTGGAAATACAGTGCCCGGAGTTAGCCTGTCTTCGGGTACCAATAATAAAATAGAAGAATCTCTTGGTGTAATACTACCGCTCACCTGAAAACTTCTCAACCATTCTTTTTTAGTATATTTTAGGTTTTCCTCAGCTATGACTAATTTAGAATCCAATATTTTTGCTCCCGGATTGTTTTGCCAGGCTTGTTCTATCAAATAATCTTCAAAACTTCTTTTGGCCGCAATGGTCGGACTAACCTGATTGAAGGCTGAAAAACTAAAGAACAACAAAACTAGGATCACCCCCAAAGGTTGGAGGAAACCAAAGTTCTTTTGATTTTCAGTTGCTTTATGTTTCTGATTGTTTATCATGGATTGTTTCATGGGTAGTAGCAAAATTCGGGTCAAAATCCTTCAAACGGACTATTGCTGCCAAAAAAATGTAAAAAATAAGGCTGGATGGAAGGTGAACAATAATTTCCTGAGGATAACTGGCAACTGAAAGCATGAATAAAACAAGGAAAATTCCTAAATACAAAATCTTGATTTCAGGGTTTTTAACCCTTACATAGTAATAAATTGCTTTTTGTAAGGCAACAAATAGCAGTCCCAGGTAAATTATCAAACCTATCCAACCCTGTTCAACTGCAATTCTTACAAAACCGCTGTCGTGTGGGAAATTTGCCAGCCAGGAGTTGGGCGTAAATCTTTTTCCCCAAACTCCGGTGCTGCCCAATCCGGCTCCAATAGGATGTTTTTGTATGAATGGCTGTATGAGTTTCTGGTTTTCAAACCTAACCTGCATGGATTCATCTTCGGTAACTTTAAAGGCAGATTGTATTCTGTAAATCAAAGGATTGGAGGTTGACTTCATCATCGCGCCCACACCTAAAATCAAACCAAAGAATCCCAGTAAAAGGATTTTCTTTCTGAGGGTAAGGGCTACAAACATAATTAGTCCTATGGGTACCAAAGCATAGGCTGTTCTTGTACCGGTGTAGGCCATGACCCAAAACATGATAACAGCTCCTAGTCCAAAAAGTATTTTTTTAGGATTTGAAAATGGACCTATGAGCATGGTGGTGCAAAAAACTGCACCGTAAGCCATCATGATTCCAAAAGTCGTAGGGTCATTCAAAACCGAAAATATCCGCATTCTGGTCCATTGGAAAAGCAATTGAAATCGTAAAGTGTCTGCATAAATCCAGGATTCTTCTGCTGCAGAGAACCCTATAAATTCTTGTTTTAAACCATACAATCCTGCGGCAGTGAGCAGAATTAAAATGAGCCAAATGGTTTGTTTGATGGCTTTTAAGGAATTAAATGCATGGCAGGCTATAAAGTATAACATCGTCAACAGTGCCATGGTCCTTACGGTATAAATCAGGCCATTCTCGACTCCGCTACAGGGTTTAATCCTTGAAGTAAATTATATACAATCCAAAGTGCTATCCATAGGCTTATGCTGCTTTTTGCAAAGCTCCAGTCTCGTTTTCTGGATTGCTGTACCAACATTCCAAAAAGCATAATAAACAACAATCCGTCCATGGAGGTACCAACCGGTGCTTCCGTATATTTACTTAAAAGGTGCACCACAAATCCTAATACCAACATGAGTGAAATACCCAGTTGGTGATTGAACATGGCTATAATCACAGCAGGAATAGCAATCATGCCCAGAACACCGGCTATTCCTATCGTAAGGCCAAATTGACTAAACAGGAAGGCTAGTGAAATTCCCACTAAACCCATTAAAATATAAGCCAAAGGATTGTCTAAGCGCCTTTCTGACAGCCAGTTGAAAATGTTGATATGACTTCCTAATCCCTGCATCTACAAAAAGACCACTTTTAAAAAGCAGCCTAATACCAAAAGCGTGATGGCTGCATATCCAATAAATTCTATTATTTGCTCTCTTAATTCCAATTTGGAATCACGAGGTGAAATCCTTTTCATAAGTTTTCGAAGTTTTTCGAGGTAAAAATCTATTTACAAGAGTCCAAAATTGTTGCACCCGGGCTTCCCAGGTATTGGAGCGTGCTACTTCCAATCGATAAGAGATATTTTCCTGAGAATTTTCTTCAATAGCACGATCAATTAAATTAATAAACTCATGATGACTATCTGCCAGGTATATCACATCCCGGAAAGTTCTGATATCGTCACTAAATCCGGTCGAAACAACTGGTCGTCCTGCTGCGAGGTATTCATTTATTTTTAATGGGTAAATGCTTTCTGTGAGTTTGTTGCACAAAAATGGAATCATGCACACATCCATGTATTTCAAATACCTTGGAAGTTCATAAATCTTCTTTGGACCTGTAGAGATAATATTCTTGATTTTATCCAAACCCAGATCGAAGTATGATTTGCTGTTTATTGGTCCAACAAGCACCACTGTCTTATCCGGATGCGCCAGAGCTGTCTTTTTTATGAGTTCATAATCAATCCTCAAAGCATCCAGGTTGCCGGTAAATCCGATAATTGGAGTATTGATTGATTCCAGTTCTTCGGGTCTGGTAAAATCCTCTTTTAATGTTTTTTCAAAAATGGAAATATCGACTGCATTAAAGGCTGTGAAAGTATTTGGATTGTACTTTTTCAGGTTTTTTCTCAATTGATTGGAAGTTACCAAAGCCAAATCGGACCTCCTGATGGCAATTGCTTCCAGGCGTGTTCCATGTTTGTCGCTGTAGGGATCCTGCGTAATATCATCAATACTCTGATATATACTGAGTTGCTGACCGAAATCCTTTGGCAGGGATCCTACAAAGTAGGGGTCATAACAATTCAGGAAAATAAAATTTTTGACCTTGTATTTTTTTATGGCCTGCCTGATAGATCGAAGTACTATCTCATTATTGATACCATAAAGGGTATTGTACAATTTTCCCTTTTTTAACCAATTGATGGGTAAGGTGAGTGGCGGTTGTACTACGATAAAATTATCCGGTATTTCTTTGATGGTTTCGAATCCGGTCTGGAAGGTCAATAATTTAAAAGCACGCTTCCAAATTTTTTTATTAAATAGTCCAAATACAAAATCCTTAATAGAATAAGGATGATTGACATAAATGACACGGTTATTTTTAGCAAATTCCTTTGACCAGGACAGCGATACTGAGGAGTATTCATGGTCTGACCTGAAAAGCGTCATTAGGACTATATCGGGGTTTGTGTTGTTCATAATTTTTCGGTTTTGAAGGGAGGTTTATTTTCTTTGAAATTGTGCAAATTCTTTGGTTATCAGGAAGTCAAATGGTGGAAACCTTAACTGAAGATTTTTACTTATTCCCCATTTATTAAAAAAGGAGTGACTTCTTCTATATTTTAATTCCAATCCTGCATTAGTAGCAACCTTCATTAGTTTAGTATGTGTAAGATGATTCAATCCATCATAAGCTTCTACTAAATCACTTTCCAAATCACCCACGATAGGATGATTTTTCTTTTTAATCCAGGCCTTTACAATGGCTTGGGGTAAAAATTGAACCCAGGGCAATTTTATTACATGATTAACATGAGATGCATAAGGGCTTTTCCAGGGCGGATAAGTCACAAAAAGGATTCCATCAGGTTTTAAAATTTTGGCAAACTGCTTGTAAATGGCTTCCAACACCGAAAGAGGGATGTGCTCTGCCACATCATTCATGAAAATGAAATCATAAGTTTCCTGTATTGGATTTTTCAGTACATCCCTGCACTCAAACTGCACATTGCTTTGCTGGTACTTCTCTTTAAGTTTATTGGCCACATTAACATGATGCTGGTCAATGTCCAGACCATGCACCTTACAGTCCCAATTGCTGGCATACCAAAGACTCATTCCACCCATTCCACAGCCAAAATCAAGAATGGTTTTTCCATTTAGGTCAAAAAGTTCTTTGATCAGCTTTTTATCAACTTTCAAATGAGGTGCATTGTCATCCAAAAAATTTCCCTCTGCATAAGTCATCCCTTCGAGAAATAGTGCATTTGTCATAAGCTAAATATTTGGTTCTTCCACCGGAATTGGTTTTCCGGTTTTGCTGGACGTAACTTTCGATTCAGGTTCTTTTTTTAAAAAAGAAATGGCCTTTTTAAAAATGGTTTTATAGAAATAGGGGATGTGTAATATTGGATTTAACGGATTGACTCCTAATTTTTTATGTAAAAAAAACTGCATGGCTACAAAAGTGAGGATGTAGGTAGCAAGGGTTCCGTATGCTGCTCCAATGGTTCCAAATCCCCAAATCAGGAAATAGTCTATAATTGCTAAAACTACGAGGCTGGCTGCAGTAAATAAAAAGTTTACCCTTGGCATTCCAATCGAATCCAGTACTGTACCAAATTGTACTGCATAGGGCATGAAAAGCCCGAATAGGATGGTGATTCTTAAAATGGGCACAGCATCCAGGTATTGTGCGCCTGCGACAATCAAAATTGCCTGTTTCGCAAAAATCAGGACGAATAAAATGATAGGAACCATGATGGATAAAATGGCGCCTACTGCTTTTTCATACAATTCTTTAATGGCGGTTTTTCCTTCCAAAGCCCTCCGGGCACTTTGTGGGAATAAAATGGATGCCATTGAAAAGGTTGGTACATCCGAAAGGTTGGTAATTTTTATGGCAGCCTCATACAATGCCACACTTACCGGTCCGGCGATGGGAATTCTACCCAATAAAAATTTGTCTGTACTCTTAAAAAGTTGGGTGGCGGCATTGGTTCCAAAAACATAAATCCCAAATTGGAATAAACGGTTCATCCAATCAAAGTCTATGCTTTTGCTAAATCGTAGGAATTTTCTTGCAAAGAGATAAGCCACAACAGAACCTCCAAGGGCGGCAATGATTTGAAAATAAGCCAAATCTTCCAAAGAAATATTTCCGTGACTAAAAAACAACCACAAAACAAAACTGAAAAACAAGCCCTGCCGTACAAAATTGCTCCAAAAAATTCCTTTGAAATCAAGATTGGCTTGCTGGATGTAATTCATTTGAAAAAATGGAATCAGCGAGATATTTGTGAGCGCATATATTTTTAAAAGAATAGCCAATTCAGGCATTTTAAAAAAAGAAGCCGCCGGTGATGCAATAATCCATAGAAAACTTATGGTGACCGCAGTTATCAAAACATTTAGGACCAAAGATGCAGTCGAAATCTTTGCATAATCTTCTTTGGAAGCAGTTGATAAAAATTTCACCAGAGCATTTTGCAGTAATCCTATCCTGGCAACTTCTATGATGGCTGCTATGGTTAGAAAAATGGCCCAGGTACCGAAGGATTCCTTGCTTAGTGCTCTGAAAAGCAAGAATACAGCTCCAAAGGCGAAGAGCTGTACCGACAACTTTTCAAGCAAACTAAGCGCTCCTGATTTTACCCAGTAATTTCTCAAGCCAAATGCATTTTAACCTTGTCTTTCAGACAAATATTTGTATCACCCAAAGGTGACGATCATTCAATTTTGCTTTGGTGAGTGAGTAGGCGTGATTAAACCTGGTCTTGATTTTTAACCATGTTTAATACACTTCCTAAATATTTATTTTCCAGATGTTTCAAATAGGCAAGTGCTTCAGCATCTTTGCTTTCAACAGAGGATTTAGCTGAAAAGACGCCTATTACTTTGTCTGCCATTTGAGCCAACTCCCTGGTATCGGCATAATGATTTAATGCCGGACCTTCCAGGAAAATATAATCGTATTGTTGTTGATATTGGTATAGTATTCTGATAAAATCCTTGCCTGCCATGGCTTCAGTAGGACTTAAATTGCCGCCAAAATTGGGCAAAACGTCGACGGTAGCCGGTAAAAATCCAGGACTTACAGGTAGAGGATTTTTATTAGAGTTGTTTGCGCTGTTTGAAATGCCACTTTCAAATGGAACCTGATCCGCTGCTATTGTTGCTAAGTTGGAAAGGGAATTGTTTCTAAAGTTGGTATCAATCAACAAAACCCTTTTATGAGTAAGACTAAAAGCATAAGCCAGGGCCAGCATAAAAAAGGATTTACCTTCTCCCGGATTCAAACTACTCACCAGGAAAGTTTTTCCTCCGGAAGACTCCACCAGGAAACGGATCTTTCTTAAGGATTCGATAAAACTGGAGGTTTCATTTGAATTCAAATTTCCACTGAAGACCTGATTTAAATCGGATTTTTTGAGTTTTAGCTGATTTAAGGAACCGAGTACTGATAATTGGGTCGCTTGTTCCAATTTATATGGGCTTGAAACTGACCGGTCAAAGAATGCAACAAGAAACAAAAAAAGAATTCCTAAAATACCTGTAGAAGCACCGGAAAAGGCAGACACTACTGCTTTGTGTGTTGCTTCCGGTTTGTCAGGCATTTGTGCCGGCTCCATTACAGAAAGTCTGGAATCAGGCTTTTTAGAAACCTGTTCTGCATCCTGAAGTTTGTTTACGAGGTCAAAATACTCCTTTCTTACAATCTCAATTTGCTGACCAAGATTTCCAACATAGGCATCGTTGGAGACAAGACTTTTTTGTCTCGACTTTAGTCGGCTGATTTCTTTATCCAGAGATTGAACGCCTTCTTTAGCTGTGCCAAGTGCCAATTCTTTTTCAAGACGTTTATCGAGCAATTCCCTGTTTCTTTTAACCACCTCATCTGCATCTTTGGTTTCATTGTTCGCTACTCGGTCTATCAATTTCTGACGATCTTCCCTTAATTTACTTATTTGGTTTTCTAAATCAGGGTCTTTTCTTCCTCCACTCACAAAAGCTTCATTCAACCTGCGAATTTGCTCGGTTATTTGTTTTACATCTTCATTTAAAAATATTGAACTCGCGTAGTTGTCAGCATTTATCCTGGCGGTTTGTTTGATGTAATGGTTTAGATTATTGATGTTCGCCTCTAATGCCGGTATTTCTTTGTTGTACTGTTCCCTTAGGAGCTCGAGCTCTTTAAGTTGTCCAACAGTAGACTTTGCCTGTTCTTCCAGGTTTACCAGGTTTTGATTGGCATTGTAAAGGTTCAGTTTGCGGGTAAGGGTATCCAACTCCAGTTTCTTTTCCTTAACGAGACTGGAATAGAAATTAACAGTTGAATTTTCTTCCGAATTCTGGGCATCCTTGTCCAGTTCCAGGATGTGTTTGCAAAAGGTCTTTACTACGAAATAGGATAAATCCGGTTTTTCTGAAGTGAATTCTATTTTAAGGTAATCTGTCTTTCCAATTCGTTGAACTTCAAGATTTTTTCGAATCGACTCATAATCGTATTTAAGCGATTTGGCCAGGTTGGCCAATAAGATCCTGTCACTGGGACTTAGGCTGTCACCCAATGGAAATTTTTGAGGGTCGATATTGTTGACGAAGCTTGCAATGGCATCATTTTCAGGTCTTTCTTCATTTGCAGCAATACTTCTAAAGGGAACTTCTCCTTCTTGAGGATTTAAGTCATGGTACAACAAACTCTGGGTAAGCAATTGAATGGAAGTACGACTTTGAATTCCTTCTTTCAAATTGTCAAATGCATTGTCAACCTGAAACTGTTGATAAAAAGGGTTGTCCTGAGAAAGTTTGGCCCCTTTGAATTCTATAATACCAGTTGAGAGGATTGCGTTGGATTTGTAAGTTTCAGGCAGACGGCTCATTAAGAGGAATGCGGCTACAGCACTCAGAATTGAGATGCTGATAAGTAACCATTTTTTCTGCCATATCAAATGCAGGAAATACCGAATATCCATTCCGAATTCGTGTTTTTCAGTAGTGTTTGTTTTTTAATGCAAGATTCATACAAGCCAGGCTTGCAGAATACAAGTTAATAAGGGGGAAATTTTTCAGAAAGGAATCCTGAAAGGGGGGAGGCTTCCGTCTTTAAGTGTGTAAAAATCGTCTTAAATGACCGATAATGAAAGTAATGTACCCGAATTTAATTGAAAATACCCAATTCTTGGGGCTGGGTGCTAGGTACTGGGTTCTGGGTTCTGGGTTCTGGGTGCTAGGTTCTGGGTACGTGGGAGAAAAGGGATGGACTTTGATACACAAACCGCATCCCGCACTTCGCATCGCGCATTTCGCGTTTACCCCATCCTTGTTTTTACCTCTATATTTCCTTCCAGCGTTTTGTGGACGGGGCATTTGTTGGCAATTTCAAGGAGTTTGAGTTTTTGGTCGGCATCCAGGTCACCTTCGACTTCAATTACCCTGTCGAAAATGTCAATTTTGTTGGCGGGTTTATCGGGTTCCATCATGTCTTCAGTGTAATCTTTATAATGTTCGACATGAACTACCACCTCCTTTAAATCCCATTTTTTTCTCCGGGCATACATTTGTAATGTCATAGCCGTACAAGTACCTAAGCCGGAACTAACCAATTCGTAAGGGGAGGGGCCCAGGTCATTTCCACCAACAGATTCAGGTTCATCAGCTACCAGTTGATGGTGTCGAACCATGACTTCTGTGGTGAATCCTTTTGAGCCAAGGCGTACTGCGACTTCCTTAGGAGGTTTAGTTTCTTTTTGTTTTGGAATGGAAATATACCTTTTAGACCAGGCTGCAATTGTTTCTCCTACATAAACTGCGTCATCTTTATTGGTCAAAAGGTGATTGGCACCATCCAAAGAAATAAAACTTTTGGGATGAAAGGCTGAAGTATAAATCTTTCTGGCATTGTCAATTTCTACAATTTCATCCTGCGGTGAGTGCATGATGAGCAAGGCAATCCGGGAATTGTGAAGAATATCTTCCAATTTTTGAGATTCAATATCTTCCAGGAATTGTTTTTTAATGGAAAAGGAACGACCGGCAATTTCAACCGTGGCCTTTCCTTTTTCCTTAATTTCCTCTTCTTTTTCTTTTAAAAGATGATTTACATGGCCGGGGTCAAAAGGAGCACCTATGGTAACTATTGCCTTGATTGATTCCAAACTGGCAGAAGCTGATACCACAGCTGCACCTCCCAAAGAATGGCCAATTAACATGGTAGGAGCTGTATAATTATCTTCCAAAAATCCTGCGGCAGCAATCAGGTCTTGTACATTGGATGAAAAATTGGTTTCAGCAAATTCACCTTCACTCTCGCCTAATCCTGTAAAGTCAAAACTTAAGACTGCTATCCCGGCCTGATTAAGTGTCCGTGATATATTTCTAATGGCATTTAAATTCTTGGAACAGGTGAAGCAATGTGCAAAAAGCGCAAAGGTATGTGGTGCCTGATTAACCGGCATTTCAAGTATCCCGGTAAGCTTCTCTCCTTCCAGATTGGCAAAGGTGACTTTCTCCATCTTTTTTTGTTTAAGATGCTAATCTAACAGAAAAATGGGAGAGCTTGTTTGTATTGGAAATTAGGAAGGTCGCGATTACGACCCTTGATTGGATCTCAACAGCACTAAAACTAACAATCTTATAGGTGGAAATAACAAAAATGAAAAAACTCACTCATTCACAATCAACCCCTCAACCCCTCAACCCTTCAATCCTCCAACCCTTCAATCCCTCAATCCTTCAACCCTTCAATCCTTCAACCCTTAAAAAGTGCCCAGAACAGGATTCGAACCTGCACACCCTTGCGAGCACCAGCCCCTCAAGCTGGCGTGTCTACCAATTCCACCATCTGGGCAGGAATTTGCGGCGGCAAATATAAACCAAATTTAGATTCTGCCAATCGAACTATTTAAAATCGCCGATACAGTGATAAAAATATTGATGTATGAAAAAATGTCACATTTGTTTTGCCGCAACCTGGTCATTATTGTACAATTTTTAGAGTCCTAAACCGCTTTCTATTTCAAATCGACCGTTTCCTAAATAGATATGACCAGTCTAAAATCCTGATGATTTCCAATCAATTTTCCTCTTAGGTTTGCCTCTGTAAGTAATCAGTCACACAAATTTTGAGAGTGTGAAACATATACGCAAAAAATCCATATATTTGTTTAGTTGCTGATTATTTAAATATTTAATTCCCAAATCCAGAACATATTACAAACTTTTTACAATTCACACTATGAAGCTTTTTATCATTTTGTCAATCGCATTGGTGATCGTTTCTTTCATTTCTACCATTGGCGCAAGCCCTGTAACCGAAACCGGAAGTGATAACCAGAGAAACATGAAAAAAAGTTCCTAAGAACTCGTTTGACTCACTACTATTTTTTATCCCTGAACATCAAATCCCAAAACCGATTAAAATTTGACTCCGCTTTTGCGGAAATGAATACGGACTTTTAGAGATAGAACCATTGCTTCTTGCCGGATTGTTGAGGGACAATCCGGCTTTCTAATTTTTATAGAAATCAAAAAGACCTTCGTTCTCAAAACAAATTACCACGGCTAAATTCCCTTTACACCCAATTCAAGTCGCAAACCGCAAACCGCAAACCGTAAATCGTAAATCGTAAATAGATCTTTCTCCTATTCCCTCGGCAACCACCATCCTAACCAGGCACCGACCAATCCCCATTGCACTGCAGTATCTACGATGTATCCCCAGGTTGGCGTTTCAAACCAAATACTATTGAGGTAGGGTATGGTTAAATATCCAACGAAGCCAACACAGAGTGATCCTATAAAAATTGGAGAGAATCTTAATTCTGAAGATTTCATAAAGACCCAAATCAGTAAATAGACTGCCAACCAGTCAATAACTAGTCCCCTAAACATGTTCATACCCATATCTGCTTCAAATGACTTGTGATAAGAAACCTGAGCCCAGGGCTGGCCGATAACTTCTTCCATTAAGGACTGAGCATCCTCATTACTGGTTCCAGGAGGAACGGTAGGAAGAAAATAATGGCCTTCCTGCAAATTTTCGCCTAGACACTCGAGAATGATATCCTGATTTTCAGTGTACTGCTGTTCAGAGCCGTGGATGTTGAGCGCTGACCAGGACAAAAACTGCCAGATAAAAATGATGAGACCTCCTACCAGTGTACCAATTAATGCCTTTTTCATGAGGATAGAGTTTTTCGTTTGTAAATAGGTGATAAAGAACTGTGTAATATATTGAAAATTAGTTATTTGTATGGGTTGCAATTCAAAGAATTCAATAAAGATGTTTTATTAGCTTGATTTTAAATGAATTACAGAGTCACCGTTCATAAAAGTTTTAAGTCCTAAATATTCCGGTTTAAAACCTCAAAATATTTCTATTTTGGAGCCTTATTTTACAAAACGAACAACCGAAAATAAATGAATACCAAGAATAATCTATTCTTTTGGTCTTTGGTGGTTGCACTTGCTGGTTTTTTATTTGGTTTCGATACAGCAGTAATCTCCGGAGCTGATAAACCCATCCAACAATTGTGGAATACTTCGGCCCTTTTTCATGGGACGTTCATTATGTCCATGGCCTTGTGGGGTACGGTCGTTGGAGCACTTTCAGGTGGAGTAATCATAGATAAATTTGGACGTAAAAAGACTTTGATTTGGATTGGAGTTTTGTATCTGGTGTCAGCCCTTGGTTCGGCATTGGCTCCTGATCCTTACACCTTTTCAGCTTTAAGATTTATTGGTGGACTGGGCGTAGGTGCTTCATCGATTGCTGCCCCTGCTTATATAGCAGAAATTTCCACTCCGGAAAGACGTGGAAATCTGGTTGCCTTATATCAATTCAATATTGTGCTAGGTATTTTGATTGCCTTTCTTTCCAATTACCTTTTGGAGGGAATCGGGGCCAATTCCTGGAGGTGGATGCTGGGTGTAGAAGCTATTCCGGCATTTTTGTACCTGGTGATGATTTTTAGGGTGCCAAGAAGCCCGCGTTGGTTGATTTCTCATAAAAATTTAGTGGAAGAAGCTCGTGGTATTTTAATGCGGTTGGGACATAGTGATCCTGATAAGGAGGTGTTGGCAATCCAGGAAGCAGACAAAATCAGCAGCAACAAACCTTTATTTAGCGGGCGGTACAATTTTGCCCTAACCCTGGCATTTCTGGTTGCTTTTTTCAATCAGGTTTCCGGTATCAATTTCGTCATTTATTATGCGCCTCGTATTTTTGAAGCGGCAGGTTTGGGTACTGATATCGCATTATTATCAACAACCGGAATCGGAGTTGTTAATTTAATTTTCACCCTGGTAGGAATGGCCTTGATTGATAAATTGGGTCGCAAGCAACTCATTATTTACGGGTCTATTGGATATATAGTGTCATTGGTCGTAGTTGCCTGGAGCTTTTATTCGGGTGTCGGAGGAAATTTGACCATCGCATTTATATTTCTGTTTATTGCCAGTCATGCTGCCGGGCAAGGTGCAGTTATCTGGGTTTTTATTTCAGAAATTTTTCCAAACGATGTAAGAGGAAAAGGCCAATCCTTTGGCTGCGGAACGCATTGGGTTTTTGCGGCATTGATTACCTTAGTTACTTTGCATTTTATGGATATGTTTGGCAATAACCCTTGGCCGTTGTTTGCATTTTTTGCAGTTATGATGGTATTTCAATTGCTCTTTGCATTGTTTATGATGCCGGAAACAAAGGGAGTCTCTTTAGAAGAACTTGAAAAGAAAATTTTAAAAGAAAAATAAATTCCTAAACCTGCCAGCAGGGTAGTGTGTTGATCGATTATGGAGCAAAAAAATTGGGCAAGTTCAAATTTCTGGTACTTAATTGGAGCCATGTTTTTGGGTTTCATCCTGATTAGGTTTGTTCCGGTAGGCCGCTTTTTTTTACTTGGACTGATTTTCCTGCTTCCGGTTGTTGGCTTGGTTTATTTTTTAAAAAATAGATTTGAAAAAAGAAAGGACTTTAAGGCAGACAGACCCGAAGAAAAGAAAGCCCTAATACTCAGGAAGGAGCAATGTGATTTATCTATATTAAGTCTCAAATCTGAACTTGAAAATATTGACAACAGTATAGCAGAGTTGCAAGCAGAATTGGTGAAGCCGGAAGCCATTCCCCTGGCTACCCGACAAAAGACGGAACAACTGCTTAATTCTTTTCTGGAGGAAAAAGAATTGCGGCTTGCAAAAATCCGGTTTTACCAATCTTGCAAAGAAAAACTGGAAATGCTGGATCGAAACCATACGCTTACCCTCGCTTTAAAAGAAAAAGTCAATCAGTTAAAACAACTGAAAGAAAGCCATTATGAAGATTTGGCAGAAATGGAATCCCTTCGCTCTGATCTCAGTTTTCAGCAAGGTTTTTTTGAATCCCTTGACCAATTGTCGCTTAGGGTTTTAAATACGGAGTCCATTGGAGATACTGAAGTTTTGCACAAGGAATTGGAAAAAATGGTCAATGAGATTTAATCTATTTCTGCTGGTCCTAATCTTAATTTCCTCTTGTAAAAAAGAGGAACAAACCCTTGATATTATTTTTCTGGGCCACCCATACGACTGGATGTCGGAAGGCAAAAGAATCGATCCCCGTCTCGAAAAAATAAACTATGACTCCCTTGACATGATTTGGTTGGGAGGAGATGTTTGTGCTCGACTAACCAAGGACAAAGAAACCCTGGAGTATGTTGATTCACTCTTTGATTTTGATTCCGGAAAAGTGCATTGGGCCTGGGGCAATCATGATTTGGTTTATGGAAATACTGATTATTTAATTGAGAAAACAGGAAAACCAGGATTTTATTTTGATAAGATTGGTCATCTGGGAATTCTGGTTTTAAATACCAATATTTTCTTTTTTCCAGGAGGTGAACCAACACCAGAGAGATGTGCTGAAAAAGAACAACAGCTTGATTTGATAAAATCTCTTTTAGATTCAACTTCGGAGATCTCAAATCTTGTCGTTTTGCATCACCATTGCCTTCTTACCAAAAACTTATCAGGGAACACCTTGCATCCGGATTCCATCTTCAATGAGGCACATCCTGAATATTGGGTTTCCTGTGAATCCCGGGGAACTTTTGAAGAAGTCTATTATCCTCTTTTTAAAAAAATAAAAGACAAAGGAGTTGAAGTTGTTTTTATTGGAGGAGATGTAGGAATGCATGCCAAAAAGCTGGAATATAAAAACCCGGATGGAATTTGGTTCCTTGGTTCCGGTATAAATAATTCTGTAGATAAAAGGTACCTTCCAGATTACGTCTGGACTACTGCTCCGGATGAGATTTTGTATTTGAAATATTTTCCGGAGTCAGGAAAACTTACCTGGGATTTTCGGTTGCTGGGTGGTGATTAATCATTCATCAACTCTACTTGCATCAAGACCGGTTGGTGGTCACTGAATTCAAAATTTAACTGTTCACCGGCAATATTTCTGAGTTTAACATTGGGAGAAAGCAGGTAGAAATCTATGAGGGTCTCAAAGGTCGTTCCCGGTTGGTAGACCTCCTTTATTTTCCGATTTGTAGGTATTTTAGCATCATAAGCAAAAGTCCATCCTTCGGGCAAAAAATCGTTTTTAATACTGAATTGTGTATAACCCTGGGTTCTTCCGGGCATAAATTGGTCGAATTGAAAGCCGGGAGGACATTGATTCCAATCCCCGCCGACGATTACATAATTGCCTTTCTGATATTCCCTGCTTACCATTTCATTTAAATATTTCATTTGTTGGGCTTTTAATTCACCCGTTTTGTCGTAAGCAGAATTATGGACGTTCATAACTACTAAATCCTTTCCAAATGCTGTTTTGAATCGTTGCTCCAATACACATCTATCCAGTTGAAATATTCTGGTAGGCCAGGGAAACTCTCCTGGCAATTGTATTCTTTGGGTTTCGTAAGGTTGATATTTTGAATAGGATGCCAATCCACTTAACACTTTTCCATAGGCATGCCAAGGCTCAAAAACAGGAATTGGAACATAATCGGCTTTATAGTTTGGAGCAAAATAGGCTGAATATCCCGGTAACTTTTTAGCACAAGCTTCAAATACATTGATGTAATAACTACGCTTGCTATCAAAATCTACTTCCTGATATAAGACAAAATCGGTAGGGTGGGAGGCCGTCCAATTTTCAATGCCTTTTACATTTTTTTCTGTGATTTCCTTGTCTGGCCGCACCATTTTTCCACTTGAAAAATAAATACTACCGTGGTCAAAAAAGAAATTGGATTCTTTACCCAATCCTGCATATCCCAGGTTCCAAATCGAAAAAGAAAGCAGGCTATCTTCAATAATTTCAAATGCCGAATTGCCGGAGGCCTCCAAAACTTCAGAACCCGTAGGCCTGTAATCAGTCAATGTTCCATATGCCAGAACCAGCACTACATAAAGCAAAACCACCACTAAAGCGGTTACAACTAATCTAAGTCCCTTTTTAAGCATGATTAAGCTGATTTGGATCAATATATTTATCCTTAAACATAATTACTTTTGATAGAATTCACCCTTTTTCTGCTAACCATAATTCCAAAAATATGACAACTTCTACCCACGACCCTATGCGATTTCCTACCGGTCCGTTTAAAATCAGGCATGATTATTCTAAAAATGAAGTGGATGAAAATATAAGCTCCATTAAATCTTTTCCCTTGGAACTTAGAGCGACACTTAAAGATTTGCCTGATCATAATTTAAATAAGCCCTATCGTCCGGATGGTTGGACAGGTATTCAGGTTATTCACCACATCGCAGATTCTCATATGAATGCTTACATTCGCATTAAATGGGCGCTGACAGAAGAGGTTCCGACGATTAAGACCTATAAGGAAAAAGAATGGGCAGTGACTCCGGAAATGGAGAAAACACCGATTTCAGTTTCCATTGGCTTGCTTGAAAATCTCCATGCACGTTGGTCAATTTTGTTGGAAAATTTGGATGAAAAACACTTTAAAAGAAGCGTTTTTCATCCTGAGATGAAAAAAGAAATCAACATCGCTCAGTTTATTGCACTTTATGCCTGGCATGGAAGGCACCATATTGGACATTTGAAATTATTAAAGTAAAATTAGATGAGTGATGGGTTTTCACACCTTGACGAAAAAGGTAGACCGTCAATGGTTAATGTCGGAGAAAAACCGATAACAAAAAGATCTGCTACTGCCAGAGCATTGATGTATTTAGGAGCAGGTGTAATTCAAAAACTGGAAGGTGATAATTGGATTTCTCCCAAGGGAGCAGTTTTTCAAACGGCAGTCATCTCAGGAGTAATGGCTGCGAAAAAGACAGGTGATTTAATTCCGCTTTGTCATCCGCTTGGCCTGGATGATTGTCAATTGCACATTTCTATTAAAAATGAAGACCACATTGAAATCCTTTGCACTGCAAAAGTACATGGCAAAACCGGCATTGAAATGGAAGCCCTGACCGGTGCATCGCTCGCAGCATTAACAGTCTATGATATGTGTAAAGCCCTTTCTCAGGAAATGGTCATTAAAGAAGTAAGACTAATAGAAAAAACTGGAGGTAAAAAGGATTTTAAGTTTGAAGAATAAGATAGTAGATATATTCGGAAACCGGCCATAAATGGCCTGACTTGCCCCAGGATTTGTTTAAATTACGAATTACGGTTTACGGTTTACGCTGATTTTAAAATTCAAATAGCGAACCTCGAACTGCGAACCTCGAACGGCGAAACATAAATTATTAGCTTTATCTATTTTTTGAAAACAGAACTACAGCTTCCCATGGTCTAAGCTTTAAAGATTTACCTTCTGGCAAAGAGGGATCTGAATAATTACCAATTTTCAAAGTTTTGTTTTCCAGTTCTTCACTTCCAAAGTTTGCGTCTAAATCACTGAAGTTCATGACAATGAGCCAGGTTTCCTCCTCATTCTTTCTAGTGTAAGCGTAAATGGCCGGATCGTTTGGAGCTAAATCTTCAAAATCCCCATAAACCAGACAATCATTTTCTTTCCTAAGTCTGGTCATCTTTCTAAAATAATTCAAAACTGAATGAGGGTCTTTTTCCTGATCCGCAACATTTACCTGTGGGTAATTGTCATTGATACTCAGCCAGGGTTTTCCTTCCGTGAAACCTGCATTTTTTTCACCATTCCATTGGAAAGGTGTCCTTGCATTATCTCTTGATGTAAAAGGCAAATAACTGATGAATTCTTTTTCATCTCCACCGGCCTCTTTCCATTTGTTCAATCCATCAAAAACCTGCAGGTCATTATAAAGGTTGAGATCCTGCCAATCTACATTGGTCATACCTATTTCGTCACCGTGATAAATGTAGGGGGTGCCACGTTGGGTAAGCAGATAGGTGTGGAGCAGTTTTGCACTTTCCTTTCTAAACTGCTTATCATTTCCCCATCTTGACACCATACGCGGAAAGTCATGATTGCCAAGGAAAACAGTATTCCAGGCGCCTTTTTCTACATTTTTATCCCACTTTGCATTGATGGCTTTGAATTCGATTAAACTCCACTTTTTGGGTTTTGCCCAATTAAAAGGATCACGGTCCAAATCCATGTGTTCAAAGTGATAAATGGTATCCAACTCCTGCCTGTCTTTCCCAACGTAAAGGAGGGCTTGTTCAGCAGAAATGCCGGGACCTTCGCCTACGGAGGTACAATCATATTTGCTCAGTACCTCCTGATTCATCTCTTTTAAAAACTCGTGTAATCTTGGACCATTCGAATAAAAATGACCCAGGTTTCCGTTGAAATTTTCAGGAGTTTGGTCTGGCCAGGTAAGATCTTTTGATAAAAATGGCAATACGTCTATCCTAAATCCATCAATACCTTTTTGAAGCCAAAAATGCATGATGTTGTAGATTTCTTCGCGCACCTTAGGATTTTCCCAATTTAAATCGGGTTGTTTAACTGAAAACAAATGCAAATAATATTCATCTGTCTGAGCATCGTATTCCCAGGTCGATGGTGCGAAATAGCTCACCCAATTGGTGGGAGGTGTTCCATCTTCCTTGCCTTTTTTCCAATAGTAATAATCTCGGTAAGGGTTGTCTTTAGATTTTTTGGACTCTTGGAACCATTTATGTTCATCACTGCTGTGATTCGGAACAAGATCCAATAGTAAGCGCAAGTCTCTTTCTTTTATACCTTTAAGCAAATCGTCAAAATCTGCCATATTCCCAAAATCATCCATGATGTCCTTGTAGTCACTTACATCATAACCATTATCATCATTGGGTGATTTGAAAATGGGATTCAACCAAATCGTTTCTACTCCCAGACTTTTTATATAATCCAACCTTTGAATGATGCCTCTTAAATCACCAATTCCATCACCATTGCTGTCTTGAAAACTTCTTGGATATATTTGGTAAACAATGGTTTCTTTCCACCAGGATTTTTCTACTTGATTTGCCATTTTTTAAACTTTTGACAATGATAAGAAAAGAAGAAATGATCAAATAAAAATTGCTTGTTCATTTTTCGGTAGTAGTATAATGAGTGTAGCGGTACCTTTGTTTTATGAAAAAAGAAATGTCATTTGAGGAGAAATATCAGGCTATCATCGAAAAGGATTCACTTTATGAAGGGCTTTTTTTTACCTGCGTAAAAACAACAGGAATCTTCTGTCGCCCGGTTTGTACTGCAAGGAAACCCAAGCCTGAAAATGTAGAATTTGTAGATGATGCTAAAAATGCCCTGGCGAAAGGATACCGCCCTTGCAAGGTATGCAAACCAATGAATCCAAAGGATGAAACCCCGGAGCGGATCAAAAATTTAATGGATGAGTTACTTCAAAATCCATTTTCCAGGATCAAAGATTACCATTTGAGAGAGCGGGGAATAGAACCGGCATTCTTAAGAAGGTGGTTCAAGAAAAATTATCAAATGACCTTTCATGCCTACCAAAGGATGTTGCGAATTAATCTTGCCTACCAGGATATTCAAAATGGGAAATCTGTCACCGATGCTGCCTTTTCAAATGGCTTCGAATCCATGAGTGGTTTCAATGAGTCCTTCAAAGGTATATTTGGAGATCCGGCTACTATTAGCTCAAAAAAGAAAATGGTGCTTCAAATTGAACGATTGGATACTCCACTCGGACCTATGTATGCCTGTGCCTCTGATCGAGGTTTGTGTCTACTTGAGTTTACAGAAAGAAGGATGCTTGAGAGAGAATTCAAGGATCTTCAAAAAAGACTAAATGCAGTTATTTTACCGGGTAAACACCCTGTAATTGAGCAGGTGAAAAAAGAATTAAATGAATATTTTAGGGGAGAACGGACATCATTCGATATAAAGCTGGATACTCCGGGTACTGATTTTCAGAATAAGGTTTGGAATCAATTACTGAAAATTCCATATGGTGAGACCCGTTCTTATAAAAAACAGGCAGAAATGCTGGGTAATCCGGATGCAGTGCGTGCAGTTGCCAGAGCCAATGGAATGAACAGAATTGCTATCATTATTCCTTGTCACAGGGTTATTGGTGAAAATGGTGAACTTAAAGGATATGCAGGTGGTTTACCACGCAAACGATGGCTTTTAGATTTTGAATATATGAATAATTCAGTATCCAAAAAGCCTTGATTATTTACCCTTTAAAACCGTTTGAATCATGAAAAACAAGAATTTAATGGTAGGACTTTTGGCGCTTTTTTGCCTTGGTTTTTACCAGTTGAATGCTCAAACCGTAACCAGAAACACTCCGGTGTACATTGGAAAATGGAAATGGCAATCTTCGGAACTTCAAACCCGCGGAATGGCTACTCCTGAATCTATTACTCCTGCAGAAACCGGTAAGGACTTAATCTTGGAATTGGATACCAATGATATGATGAAACTTTACCAGGATGGAAAAGTCGTTTATGAAGGACAATACGCAGTAAACAAGCAGGGTAGTGGTGCTTACATTTTTGCCTGGGATGAAGCCGAATACAAAGGATTGCCGGCACCTGAAGTAGGCCCGATAATGGTTGAAGGTGATAAATTAATCATCAATGGTGCCTACAATGATGGAGGTTACAATCAGATTTATGTGAAAGTTAAATAATCTCTTTTTTTAAAAGCCGCAAAATCTGGTAATTGCTTTTCTTTGTCGAATGATGAAAAAAATATTGCTCAGTATTGCGGCTTCCTTTTTAGCCTACCAATCCTATACCCTTTTGGTCAACTTGGATCAATTGCGATTTGATTCTATTGGAGTCAATATTTTTCTCGCCTGGGTACTCAATATGTTTGTCACCGGCGCTTTCGCCTTCCTAAGTTTTGCCTTCCCTGTTGAAAGGACTTTTCCTGATGATTATTTCAAAATTCATAATCCTCCGCGATTAAAAAAAATGTACTCGCTTTTAGGAGTAGAAATATTTCGGCAATTCCTTTTAAAAACACTTTGGAGGGGAAGAGAACAAAGGAAAAGATATTTTGACGGCACCAGAGAAGGACTCGAAAACTTCATAATTCAATCAAAGCAGGCTGAATGGGGGCATATCCTTCCATTTTTTGTCCTTTTGATTTACACCATCGGTTTGTTGAATTTGAAAATTTGGTTTTTGGGAATTATGGTTTTGATTTTCAATATTTTAGGAAATCTTTATCCCGTCATTCTTCAACGTTACCACCGGTACAGAATCGGAATATTAAAAGCCAAATTTAAAACTAAGACTTCTTAAGATTCGAATTCAGCTAATTTTTCACGAATCCAGTTGATTCCAACCACACCTTCTGCTTTCGCAACCTCCAGGTCACTTTTGATTTTTTGAATTGCCTTGGTATCTCCGGGGAAGATTTTTGATAATTTCTTAGCGAATTTCAGAAAATGGAGATAACGCTTTTTTCGATTTCCATGGATGTCTTTATGTCGATTGATGAAGGTTCTAAAACTTTCAATGTGGAACATCAACAATTCTATTTCATCCAGTTCGAGGTAGGCCCAGGTTAGAAAGGCTTTTGAGTTTAGGCTATAGGTGATGTCATCGTATTCTACATTTCGCAATTGATCCAAAACATCTTCATATTTCTTTTGGTAAAAATAGAGCTGACCCAGATTAAAGGTTACTGCGTTTTTTCTGTATTGCTCAGGTATTTTTTCCCCATAATCACGAATGAAATTTTCGGTCCATTCATATTCTTTTAAGAATAAACTGTTTTGAATAATATTCTTGAAATCCCAGGGGGAAACCTCTCCGTAATCCGAGACAACAACCCCTTTTTCCACCATCTCTTTAAAAAGATTGAAAAGCTCCTGATTAAAGACTCGCTTTCCTGTATTGATTTTACGGATACAATAATTGGCAGCGGAATAGTACTGCGTAAGTGCTTCATTTTTAGGGAAATGGGTGCTGTATTTTGTAAGAAGTTCCTTCAGCCTGTCGTAATGACTGAGCTCTTCCGGTTCAAGGGTAGTAAGGCAAATTTGGTAGTATATTGAGACAGGAGGTTCTTCCTTGATTGGAGAAGACCCAACCCATTCGAATATTTCTTCGATTAAGAAAAGTTCGTAATCGTGTTTTACATATTGTTGTTGGGTTAGAACTGAAGAGTAATATTTGAGTTTTTCAGATATGTAAAAGATATCCAGGTTGTTGGAGATGGATTCAATGTTGCTTTTATCAACCCTTCTCAATTCACTTTCTGAAATCTCATATTCACTTCTTTCTACCTGATAAGAAAATAAGTAGCCCTCTGCATTGTAAAAAGGGTTTTGTTCCACTAATTTTCTTGCTGTCCGAAGGGAGCTGCTATACAGCTTTTCGAGTTTTTTATTTCTTACAGCCTGCAGTAGGGAAACACTTTTTTGAAGTTTATTTTCTTCGATGATTTCCTGGGAAAGAAATCCTTCTATAAGCTTGAGAAGATCGGAACAATATTTCCTGAAACGTACATCATCAAATTCCGCATTCAAGTTCATCTTTTCCCAGATATCCTCCTTCTCAAAACTCGAATCTTCATCCTTCCCAATGTCCTTCAACATTATTTCATACAGGTCCGTAATTTGTTCATTGGCATTGAAATAAGGAGAGACCAAAAACTTTCTGAGTCTGTTTTGTTCAATTTTGTTGAATTCCCGCAGAATATGGTATAATTTGGTATTTCTCATAGGAAAATAATCAAGCTACAAAGGTAGGTTCTCATCGACATTTTTACAGGAAAAATTCAGAATTAATAAGCGTTTCGAACGCTATATTAGTGAAAAAAATTATTTGATAATTTTTATTATGTATAAAATTGTATCCCTGAATACGGTTAATTTTAAAAATTATGTGAAAATACAGTAAAAAAGATCGAGGAAGGGCTTTACTCATATTAGTTTAGTTTGTATATTAGCGCACTGAAATGTCCACGAAAAAACGCAATGAATTAAATCCACGACCATGAACTATTTTACAAACCGAAGGATTCGCCTTCTCATACCGCTCCTCTTCCTGGGGATTCTGGTAGCCCGAGGGCAGAGTTTCGAGCCGATGACACGGCTAACTTACCTTCAGGGCCAAACGGTCCATTATGCTTACAACTCGATAGGGAATCCTCCCTCCAATATTTATTCTCAGACCAATCATTCAGCAAATTATAACGTTTATAGAATAAATGCCTTTACCTATAACCTGGTTTCTTCTTCCCTAAATGCTGTTGGAAAAGATACAGTTGTTGTTCTTTACCGCAAACCACCTCAAGGACAGGCTACTTATAAGATTTTTGAAATCACCGTTTTGCCTTCTTACCTAAAAGCAAACGATGATTTTATAACTACCGATGTAAATACCGCTATCACCATTCCTGTTACTGCCAACGATACAAGTAATCGCGGCGTGAAAGTTCTTACCGACATAGCTGTCAATTACAACGGTACAGTTTCGAAAAATGGAAATGACATCATCTTCGTTCCTGAAGCAGGATTCGAAGGTTTGGCAAGTTTGAATTATGTTGTTTGTGATGATTTAGGAACCTGTGATGCAGGAACAGCTCACATTTGTGTTGGTGATCCTTATGGTTATGACAACGATACGCTTCAAATTTCAACCATTAAAAATAAGGCGGTGCCAATTCTGACACCACTTTCAAATTATACTTTGATTTCTTCCCCTGACAATGGTACCGTGGTTACTCAAAATGGTATCTCTTATTTCGAACCAGACAATGGATTCACAGGCTTGGATGAAATCGTTTACGAACACAATACTCAGAACATCACCAAAACATTATTGATCGATGTTTTGAATCATGGAGGTCCAAATACTTATCTAACGGACGATGTTGTATTTACCAGCATCAATAATGATGTTGAAATTGACCTGCTTGAAAATGACTTGGGTGGAACTGCACTTTATAATGTAGACATTGTTTCTCAACCTGAAAATGGTACCCTGACATTTGTTAGTGAGGGCTATTATGTTTACACGCCAAATCCTGGTTTCGAAGGAGTGGATGAATTTACTTACGAGGCAGCACCTAATAGCAATGGTTCAGGAGCTGAAACAGCAAAGGCATCTGTTATTATCAGCAACCTAAACCCTTCTGCACCAATTTTCGATTTGAGAACACCAAAGGCAACTCCTTTGGTGATCAATTATAACATTCCTTTAAGCAACTATGACTTTACGATTACAAGTCAAGGGACTAAAGGTAATACGGTGTTTTATCCTGGCAATGCCAGTGTTAATATCAACGGAAGAACTGTAAACGGATATAATCTTTTGGTTTATTATCCAACTGGTAATAATTCCGGATTGGATGAGGTTGAGCTTGAATATTGTATTGCCGGAAGTTCAGTTTGTCCGACCGTTAAGCTAAGAATTGATATTCAGAATATCTCCACTCCTCCAGGCGGATTCTGTGTTGATACAGACTGTGTTTGGGCAGGTGATGCCAATAAAGATGGCAAGGTAGATTTAAGAGATTTATTACCAATTGGTCTTTGTATGGGAGACGTAGGATTGCCTCGTCCAAATGCTTTGATCAATCCATGGTTTGGCCAGGATGCAGCAAATTGGGGATCAAAGGTTCCTAATTCAATTATAGACTTGAAGCATCTAGATACGGATGGTGACAGTATTATTACTGCAATGGACACTGTAGCCATCAGCGAACATTATCAGGCTACCCACAGTATGTCAGCAGAGCCGGTTAATTTCCCTACAAATATTCCATTGTACTTGGGTCAGCCGGATACTACCTATGTTGCAGGACCTGGTGATATGGTTTCAATTCCTATTATTTTAGGTAATGAAGTTTTCCCGGCCTTTGACATTTACGGATTGACATTTACAATTGATTTCAATACCAATATTATTGATGCAGACCAGTCTTTTATTTCTTTTGATAGAAATAGCTGGATGTCTTATAGTTCTCCTGTACTGAATATGGTTAAGAAGCCATTCGGCGGAAGATTTGAGTCAGGTTATACCAGAACCAATGGAAATCCTTCAAGTGGTTATGGCGTGATTGGAACGGTAAACTTCATTATTATTGATGATTTAGACCCTCAGCGTACGCCTGAAAGCGGTGCACTGGTAAGCATTACTGCAAGTAATGGTATGAATCAAAATGGATATTCCTTCGGGTTCCAAAATGGTTCAACCAGAATTGAAATGAATGCTGGTAAAAAAGCAGCAGATAAAAATATCTCAACCGATCAAATGTTGGTTTATCCTAATCCTACGGATAACCTACTTAATATCCACTTAAACGGTGGATATACAATTGAGCAGGTTGAAATGGTGGATATGAGTGGAAGATTGGTTTATAGCGCTGCTACGCCAGCGAATAATCGTTACCAGTTCAATACAAATCAGTTGGAAGATGGAATTTACATCTTGCGTGCCATCACCAATGGAGGCGTAGTTTCTCAAAAAGTTAGCATTCTTAGAAACTAAGCCCAACAAAGAGAATTTATTGCATTTTTTATATTCGTGGAATTTTATCATTGCAAGTGAGTCGTACTTTAGTGCGACTCTTTTTTTTGTGCTGGGTTCTGGGTGCTAGGTACTAGGTGCTAGGTTCTAGGTGCTGGATGCTAGGCGTTGGATTTGACTAGGTGCTGGTATAGGTCAAATTTTCCGCTGTGCGTCTAGACAGTGTAGGCGGTATCCATAAAAAACCACATGTTGGTTTCTGCAAAGTAGAAATGTCTTTGGAACACTTTTTACTTTAAAGATTTACTCTGCCGGAAGGCAGGCGCTGTCCCAACAACTATAGTCTCGGTACTTTATTGTGAATTTACTGGCTTTTAAATTCGTCACTCGACACTCGTCCTTCGTCACTTTACTTAGCTGAGCCACCTATTTTTAAACCAATCTTGCCAGTATCCAGCCTCCAGTGTCCAGTATTTATCTACCTGTTAAATATTCAAACTTTAAGATTTTCGATATAAGATCGGTTGATTTTGTACCGTTTCACCTATCTGAAATTTGAAGAATGGATTATTTGGGAAAAACTTTTTTTTACAAAATTTCTTCTCACAAAGATTAAATTTTCACAAATTATGCAATTTTAGTCGAGTCTAATATTTTATAATAAATTGATATACAGGCAAATATAAAAAGTTTCGCTTTTGGGTAATTTTAGATTCAATTTTCACAATGAGTAAAAAGTGTCGTTGTTTTCGCCTGTTGCTTGTTGCATATTTGTATCGTGAATGATGGATAAAGAGACAGAGAGATAAAAAAGCCAAGAAAGATTGGCTCATAAAAAGTAGATATGTTCATGGGATTATAATTTGTAAATGGCGAGCCGTCCATATCCCTCTTGGCCGGCTTGCTATTTTTCTTCTCTGGAAATCTACACTTTGACAAGAATATGTTCATGGGATTATAATTTGTTAGTAGTGAGTTGTCCCTTCTCTTCTTAGGAAGGGGCACTCCCTATTTTTAAATTACATCCTTGCTAAAAATAAAAAAGTCGAACTGTGGGAAGTTCGACCGAAATAAGCAATACAAAAAAAAGTCAGTTGGTGGGACAACTGACCTTCAAGTTCGCGTTCATGGGATTAACCTGTTAATAGCAGTACATGGGAAATCTTTATTAGTTTTCTGAAGGCGAAGTTACATTAATTATTGTGTAGACACAATAGTTAAATTATATTTTTTTCAATTTTTGGATATTATTGTTTTTGGATATGTTCATGGGATAAAATTTATTGTACGTGAGTCGTATTGGATGTTCTAATACGACTTTTTTTTTGTCCTGTTTCAAGGAGTTTAGATTTATCTAAAATATTTTTCCAGGATAGTTTTACAAGCATTTAAATAAGAACTCCCAAAAAGATTTAGATGTACCAATAAGTAATAGAGTTGGTAAATATCCATCCTTTCTTTCCACCCTTTTTCTAAAGGATATTCCTCTTTGTAGGTTTCATAGAATTTACCTGAAAAGCCTCCAAATAGCAAAGTCATTGCAATGTCCATTTCACGATGGGAATATGCAACTGCGGGGTCAATGAGGCAGGGTGTACCGTCTGTTCCTACCATGAAATTTCCTGACCACAAATCACCATGGATGAGGGAAGGGGATTCTTGGGGACAAATTTCAGAAAGCCTGGATGAGTGGTTTTGCCAGATTTCAATTTCCTTTTTAGTAAAGAAATTACCAGCTTTGGCCAATTCCAATTGAGGCATTAATCTTTGATTCCAATAGAAATCCACCCATGTTTCCTCCCTTTGGTTCGACTGTGGTAATCTGCCAATGTAGTTGGATTCCTTATATCCAAAATGATTGAAACTATTGAAATGTAAATTTGCCAGCCCTTTCCCTAATTGAATCCAAAAGTCATTTGCAGGATGGCCTGATTCGATCCATTCCAGTAGCAAGAATGAATAATTTTCAGTAGAAGCTGCCAATAATACCTCGGGTATCTTAATAGAACAACCTGATCTCATCGTGTTTAATCCGGAAGATTCCTTTTCAAACATGTCCAGGTTATGACTGCCCTTGTGGTACTTAATGAAGAATTTTTCTGAACGGGATTTTAACAGGTAAGCCTGGTTGATGTCTCCACCTGCAATGGATCGGATAGGGTGGAAGGGTCTATGCAGGTGGAGCGAAAGTGAGTCTAGTATTTCGTCAGGAAAATCCTGATACATAATTTAATTAAAGTTTTGTTTCATTGATGTAATCCAAAAGATCATCACGGTAGTTTTTCCCTATTGGTAAATGTTTCTCTTTACCTTTTTCCATCACTTCAACCATGTTGCCCATTACTGCATTGATTTTGTCTACGTTTACAATGAAGGAACGGTGTATTCTTCTAAAGTGGTTAGCCGGTAATTTCTCTTCCAAACTTTTCATTGTTTGTAAAGTAATAACCCTTCCGGATTCTTGTCTAATAATGACATAATCCTTAAGTCCTTCAATATAAATGATGTCAGAGAAGGAAACTCGTACCAGTTTTTTATCAGCTTTTACAAAGAAGAAATCTTTTCCCATTTCTACAATTTCCTCGTTCCTGCTTCCACCTTTCTGAAGTTCTAATTGCTCTTTGGCCTTGTTTACTGCTCTCATGAAACGGTCCATCGAAATCGGTTTCAAAAGATAGTCCAGGGCATTCAATTCAAATCCTTCAACTGCAAATTCTGAATAGGCAGTGGTGAAAACTACCATTGGTGGATTGGCAAGTGATTTGAGGAAATCTGTACCGGTCAACTGAGGCATTTGGATATCCAGAAACATGAGGTCTACCTTATTATTTTGTAAGGCCTCGTTTGCTTCAATGGCATTATTGCATTTTGCAACCAGGTTTAAATCGCCCATTTGACTAACATAGGTTTCCAAAACATCCTGGGCTAAAGGTTCGTCATCGACTATTATTACGTTCATCTTAATGAGTTTTAATTGGGTTTATATTTCTAATGTGAGGTTTACTGCGTATGAATTTGGATTGTCATCAATGTTAAGGACATACTGATTTGGATATAGCAATTCAAGTCGCCTTTTTACATTCACCAAACCAATTCCTCCCTGTCTTCGGTGCTCTTGATTGGGAAGGGTATCTGGTTTAGAATTTTCTACAAAAAAATCGACTGCCCTTGGTCCTACATCAATTTTCACATGGACAAATCCATTTTTAAGTTGATTATTCAATCCATGTTTAAAAGAGTTTTCTAAAAAAGTAATGAACATCAAGGGGGCGATTTTCTGATTGGATATTTGCCCGCTTACTTCAAGGGAAATGTCAACGTTTTGACCTTGTCTCAATTTTTCCAGGTCGAGATAATTCCGAATATAGTTAATTTCTTTCACCAATAATACCTGTTTCTCATTGCACTCATATAACATATATCTCATCATCTCAGACAATTTGATTACAATTTCAGGTGCCTGATCTGATTTCTTTAAAGTGAGAGCATAGAGATTGTTAAGGGTATTGAATAGGAAATGTGGGTTGATTTGAGACTTGAGAAACTTTAGTTCTGATTGCATGGTTTGCCTTTCCAGATCCGTTTTTTCTCTTAATTGTCTTGCCCAGTCTGTTACGATGGAAAAAATAGTAGAAGTACTGGCTATGAAGAAATTAGACAAAAAGTAAAGGTTTTGATGTGAGATTAAATTTGCTTGTAAGGCCGGCTGATCACTGAATCTGAAGTACAAAATGATGACCTTGAGAGGTGTGATGATCAATACAAAAATTAAAAGCAAACCTACATAGGTCAAAAATTTCTTTTTGGTAAGATAATTTGGAATCAGGTAAAACAAATTAAAATAAACAACGATAGCATAAAAGACAATATTGATCAATTCGTTGCCCAGGCTGAATCCAAAGTTATCATGTGTATCGTCTAGCAGGCTAAGGAAAATTAGAATGGTCAGCCAAAAGAGGCTATGATAGACAACTCTCTTGGATAAGAATTCCACGATTTTATTCCCTAAATCAGCTTTTGCTGAGAGTGACATGCAGCGGGTTTGTTTTTTTTATAAGGTCAAGATTTTAAAAACAGTTGCCAAATTTGATATTATTTAGATTAAAAACATAATCTGGCGGATAAACCAAAAGTGGGGGGCAATTATTTAATATTCAAATGTTGACAATTTGTACCTTTGCAGCCGCAAATTGAAAATGCAATATGGTATATTTAACCAGACGAGAAAGATTCAATGCAGCCCATAAGCTTTGGGTGCATGAATGGTCAGATGAAAAAAACATGGAAATGTTTGGCAAGTGTGCCAATGCAAACTGGCATGGTCACAACTATACTTTGTATGTAACGGTGAAGGGAAAACCTGATCCGATTACCGGTTTTATAATGGATGTAAAAGTGCTCGGAGATATTATCCGCAACGTTATAGTTGAACGTTTAGACCACCGGAATCTCAACCTTGATGTCGATTTTATTCCAAAGAATTCTCAACCAACTACAGAAAATTTGGTTATGCTTATCTGGAAAGAATTAGAGCCGCACATCACCAATTGCAAATTGCATTGTATCAAGCTGGTTGAGACAGAAAATATTTATGCAGAGTATTTTGGTGAAGAGTAGGCTCGATTGAGTCTTAAACCTTTTACCTAAATACATAATTATGACCGTCAAAACGATGGAAAACGAAAATGGAACTACCTGGCAAAATATGACCGAACATTTTTCGGAAATCATCACTCAAATTGGTGAAGACCCGAAAAGAGAAGGTCTGGTAAAAACGCCCGAACGTGCTGCCAAAGCAATGGAATTCCTTACGCAAGGCTACCATCAGAATGCTGCTGAAATTTTGAAATCTGCCATGTTTAAGGAGGAATACAGTGAAATGGTAATCGTGAAGGATATCGAGCTGTATTCTATGTGCGAGCACCATATGTTGCCTTTTTTTGGAAAAGCGCACATTGCATATATTCCCAACGGACACATTGTAGGATTGAGTAAATTGCCAAGAATCGTAGATGTTTTTGCAAGAAGACTGCAGGTTCAGGAGCGTCTTACCCATGAAATTGTTCATTGTATTCAAGAGACCCTGAAGCCTTTGGGAGTGGCAGTGGTAATCGAAGCTTGCCATATGTGTATGATGATGCGAGGTGTTCAGAAGCAAAATTCTGTGACCACCACATCTGCATTTACAGGAGAATTTGAAAAAGTGCAAACAAGAGGGGAGTTCATGAATTTGATCTCCTCCAAGTTGCACTAATTTTATATAAACAAACGAAAAACGCTTTTAAATGACTGCTTATGTGTTTCCGGGACAAGGCTCCCAATTCGAAGGTATGGGTAAAGACCTGTATGAAAGCTCTTCTTTAGCAAAAGAACTTTTGGATCAAGCCAATGAGATTCTTGGTTATAAGATAACCGATGTAATGTTTGAAGGGTCTGCTGAAGAATTAAAGGAAACCAAGATTACCCAACCTGCAGTCTTTCTTCATAGCATTGTCAAAGCAAAAATGGCTGGTACCGAGTTCAAACCCGATATGGTTGCCGGTCATTCTTTGGGTGAATTTTCAGCCCTTGTTGCTGCGGGTGCAATGAACTTTGAAGATGGTCTTACTTTGGTAAAACAAAGGGCACTTGCCATGCAAAAAGCATGTGAGTTGACCGAAAGTACCATGGCCGCCATCCTTGGTTTGGATGATAATGTAGTTGAAGATATTTGTAATAGTATCAACGAAGTGGTTGTTCCAGCCAATTATAATTGTCCGGGTCAATTGGTTATCTCTGGTTCAATACCAGGTATTGAAGCCGCAGTAGCTAAATGCCAGGAAGCCGGAGCTACCAGAGCTATTGTGTTACAAGTTGGTGGTGCGTTTCACTCACCTTTGATGCAACCGGCCAAGGACGAACTTCAGGCAGCACTCGAAAATACCAATTTTTCAAAGCCTGTTTGTCCAATCTACCAAAATGTAAATGCAAAACCCGAGACTGACCCTGAAATCATTAGAAAGAACCTTATCGATCAATTAACTGCCCCGGTTCGTTGGACCCAAACCATGAAAAATATGATGGAAGACGGTGTCAGTAAATTTATTGAAGTAGGAGGTACCGGTAAAGTGCTCAGAGGATTTGTGATGCGAGTGGATCGCAGATTTCCCACGGATTCATTATAAAAATTACCAGTAGGTTTTTAATTTACCTTTTCTAAATCCTGATACACCTGATACGCGATTGTTTTTCAGTCGTGACAATTGTATTGTGCAATGTTGACTTTTTGGCAAATTGCGCTGATATTTCAATAAAATTATTCGATGAATGGCTAGAAGGGGAAAATACACAGGGAAAATTTTATTGTCAGAACCATTTATGCTTGACCCAAACTTTAAGCGGTCAGCTGTCATAGTGGTTGATTACACCAAGGCCGATGGTACTGTTGGGTTTATTATAAATAAGCCAATCGATATGCGCATTGATGATTTGGTGGCAGACTTCCCTGAGTTTGAAGCAGAGGTCTATTTTGGTGGACCAGTTCAAACAGATACCATCCATTACCTTCATAACCTAGGTGATTTGTTGGAAGGAAGTACTAAAATTTCAGAAGGAGTTTATTGGGGTGGTGATTTCGAAAAATTGAAATTTCTAATTCAACAGGAATTGGTAAAACCTGCTCAGATCAAATTCTTTGTTGGGTATTCCGGATGGTCCGGAGGACAATTAGAAACAGAAATGGAAACCGGATCCTGGGTTATTGCAGATCTTGATGCAAACTATATTTTCAAAGAAGATCCTATGGGTCTTTGGCAACAAATCCTCGAACATAAAGGAGATACTTACGGTGTGATTGGACAGATGCCGGATTCAGCCAATTGGAATTAGGCAAAAAAAATCCCCGAAGAATTGCAGGGGGTCTTCAGCCGAAACTGAAACAATCTTCGGGGTCAGGGTATTTCGAAAATAACCCGGTTTTAAAGTAGTCAATTAGCACCTATGTGTAAATAGTCCCGAACAAATCGGGAAGGTCAAATAAGACCTTTTTAATATATGTACAAATCCTATGCCGTTTTCTTTTAATTTATTGTTTTAAATTTAAGTAATTCTTTTGAAACGAGCCTAAAAGGTATTAGGTTTTTTCTCTATTTGAAAAAACGGCAAATAAAACCTGCATGATTTTAACAAAAATTCTACCGGTCTGGATATTGCTTTTCCTTTCTTTTTGTTCAAATGCTCAAGTTATCAATCGCTATTCTCCGGTACTTGAGTTTAACTTCTGTGCAGCTACAGCAGTTCTGGAGGACACTTCCGGATTTTCAAAAGGAACCTCTGTTGTTATCTATCAAGCTCAGGGGGCTAACATCATTGAGAGCAATGGAACTACATTTGGAGCCATTTCATTGATGAACGGGGCTGGAAGATATGAGATCAATGAAATTGATTCTGTTGAAGGTCAAAAAGTATATTTAAAATACGTTCCTCAATTTCCTTATTGGCCAGGCGGGAGTCTCCAATTGATTAACTATCCTTCATTTGATACATTATATATTTCTGATACCCTGAAGGCCAAACCCTGGGATGGCAAAAGTGGAGGTGTTCTCGCATTCAAAGCCAATTTTCTTAAGATAGAAAATGGAGGGATAGATATTTCCGGCGCTGGTTTTCGGGGAGGAGCCTCCATTTCACTATCCAATAATTGTGTTGGAGGACTCAATAATGCTACCTCTTTTTTCTACGATGCCAATGATTTTAGAGGGGCGCGTAAAGGGGAAGGAATAGCAAAATTTATCTTGGGGAAAGAAAACGGTAGAGGTCCGCAAGCGAATGGTGGAGGCGGAGGCAATGATCACAATTCAGGAGGAGCAGGTGGAGGAAATCAAACGGCTGGTGGAGATGGTGGAGAACGTGATACTCCATTTTTTACCGGTTCTTGTAAAGGAGAATTTCCAGGAAGGGGAGGACGTGCCATGGTAGCTGATGAGCGACAAATATTTTTTGGAGGTGGAGGTGGTGCCGGACATGGAAACAATGATGCCGGAACAGACGGTGGGCATGGTGGAGGAATTTTAATAATTGAATCTTCTAAAACCTCCGTTTTAAATGGATTTATTGATATTTCCGGAAATAATGCGGAAGATACTGGTGGTGGAGATGGTGCCGGTGGTGGTGGAGCAGGAGGAACCATCCTTGCAAATTTTGGAGATTTAACCGGTAACTTTAGTTTGAATTCTTCAGGAGGGAAGGGTGGAAATGTCGACAATATCAATGATGATACTTGCTTTGGTCCTGGTGGTGGTGGAAGTGGGGGAGTGGTTTCCATTTCTAGTTCAGGTACTGGACAATTGATTATCGAAAATCAAGGTGGAAGTTCCGGATTAACTACCAATTCGACGAGTTCTTGCAACAATAGTTCAAATGGCGCGGATGCAGGTATTGCAGGCTTGGAATTGCCTTTTGATGGTTTGATAAAAAGTAGCGAATTATACAAGCCTACCAGTATCGATTCCTTTTCTGTAAGTAATCTCAAGGTTTGTGAGGGGGATGATTTTCATATTTCTTCCTATGTCTCCGGTGGCAGGATTGACTACCAATGGCAAATTAACCGGGGAAGCGGATATATGGATTTACAAAACAGTGGACAAGTATCAGGTGCCCAAACTGCCGATTTGCTTATCACCAATATAGATGTAAGCTTTGCCGGTTCACTGGTTCGATTGGTAGTTGGGGATTTTTGTGGGGAAATATATTACGCTCCAAGTTTTGAAGTAGAGGTATTTTCAGAATTGCAAATAGACTTTTCAATTAGCCAATCCGGCTACCAGATCGACCTCAATAATTTATCAAGTGGCGCAGATTCCATCGTTTGGGACTTTGGGGATGGAAATTCCAGTGACTTGGAAAATCCTACACATACTTATGCCAATCCGGGTACATATACAGTAAAATTGAGCATTTTTAATCCTTGCGGAATGAAAATGCTTAGTAAATTAGTTGAAATTCAGGTCTTTCCTATTGCCGGAATTAGCTCCAATACTTTAGGAGGGTGTTCACCACTTCAGGTTTCTTTTGAAAGTATAAACCAGGGAAGTGGTTGGACATATGAGTGGACTTTTCCTGGTGGAAGTCCGACCATGTCAAACCTTGCCAAACCTGTGATTACTTATGCAAATAAAGGGCGATTTGATGTCTTTTTAAAAGTAACAAATGCTTTGGGGGCAGATTCGATTACGCTCCGGGAATATATCACTGTGCTGGATTTACCTGTGGCTGATTTTCAGTCCAATGTCAATCGTTTGGATGTAGATTTTACTTTTACAGGTGAGGCGACCTCCTGGACTTGGGCCTTTGGAGATGGTAGCGCTGCAAATACTCGAAATCCATCTCATAGTTACCAAGGGAATGGAGCATTTTTAGTGCAGTTGATTGCAGAAAACATATGCGGTAGAGATACCATCGAAAAGACTGTTTATACCGGATTCGCTCCTGAAGCAGATGCAACTGCTTTGAACAGGACCGGATGTCCGCCCTTGAATGTGACCTGGACAGATAGATCCCTTGGCATAGTAACTTCGAGAAATTGGGTATTTGAAGGTGGTGATCCCGCCCTTTCAACTGATAGTGTAGTTACAGTGAGGTACAATCAGTCCGGATTGTATGATGCGCGTTTAATTGTTGGAAACGATGTCGGTTTTGATACCCTGGAGTTTTTCGATTTTGTTGATGTAGCCATCAAACCCTCCGCTGAGTTTGATTTTATTTCCAATGGTTTGACGGTTTCTTTTATCAATAATTCAGCCATGGCAAATTCCTACAGATGGAATTTTGGTGACGGTTCGCCATTGGATAATTCCAGTAATCCGGTTCACACATTTCCTGCTGCGGGTCAATATTTTGTAACGCTTGAAGCATTGAATTCGGATTGTAGCAGTAGTATAACAATTGGAGTCAATGTCAGCACCTCAGGTGTTAAAGATGAAATAGAAAAAAATACATGGGAGTTGTTTCCCAATCCATTTGGAGATTTCCTTAAGCTTTCGGGAGATGCAAATTTGACTTTTCCTGATGCCCTGGTTTTTTACGATATGAATGGTAGACGCATTCATTCCGAGGCTTTATCAAAAGGGCAAAATGAAATTTCTACCATCGATATTCCATCAGGCATTTACAGGATAGATTTACTTTTCGAAGACGGTATTCAATCGTTTAGAATGGTCAAATTTTAATTATAACCATCTTTTTCGTCGGAAAAAATATAGAAGGATTCCTGCTAAAACCAGGATTATGGCCCAAAAAACAAAATAGCCGTATCGGAATCCCAGTTCCGGAATGTATTCGAAGTTCATACCATAGATTCCTGCAAGGAAGGTAAGTGGTATAAATATGGTAGAAATAACAGTCAAAACCTGCATCACCGAGTTCATCCTAAAACTAATTTCAGAAAGGAACAGGTCGTACAATCCATTTAACAAATCGCGGTTGGTATCTATTAACTCCATCAACTGAATGGTGTGATCATATACGTCATTCAAGTAAATTTTTATAAAATCAGGAACCAGAGCGTGCTCAGATCTTGAAAATCTGCTAATGGCCTCCCTAAGCGGACTTATGAATTTTCTAAGTTGTAAAGATTCCTGTTTTAAGTGGTGGATGGCGTCTTTGGTACTTTGGTTGGCATTGTTTAAAATGTCCATTTCCAACTCTTCCAATTCGATTTCTAGCTGGTCGAGGGCAAGGAAATAATTGTCTACTATGCTATCCAAAAGTGCATAACCCAAATAATTTGCTCCTGAAGAGCGGATTCTGCCCCTTCCCATTTCCAGGCGTTCTTTTACACTTTCAAACAGGTCCTCATTATTTTCCTGGAAGGTGATGATGACATCTTTTTTTATATAAAAAGAAACCTGTTCAGTTTGGATTTCATATTTGCCATTTCTACTAGCTGTGATGGATTGGCAGATGATAAAAAGACCATTTTCAAATTCTTCATATTTAGGTCTTTGCCCAGTGTTGAGGATGTCTTCCAGGACCAAAGGGTGAATTTGGAATTCCTTACCGATATTTTCTATCAATTCAACATCGGAGAGTCCCCTTACATCGAGCCAGGTCGTTCCTTCAGGCGAAGGTTTGGGGATGGTTGCTCCTTTTAGGTCAACATATTCATAAACTTCCTGATTGTAAAATGCTTTGGTGATAAAGGGATATTCAACTTTTTTTTCACCCGTAAAAACAAGTGTTCCGGGAGGAGAGCCCGGCTTTTTACGTATCTTTTTCTTTTTGGCCATGGAGCAAAGTTAATGAGTCACCTCAAGATAGGGAATTGAATCTAAATTCCAATCGATAACGAGCCCCCGAGCGAGTTGTTCAGCAGTAGTTTTTGAATACAATTTTTCACACAAATACAAGGCTGCTTCGAATGATTTAGCACCTCCTGCTGAAGTGATAAACTTGCCATCGTGCACGAAGAAAACATTCTCGACAACTTCCAAATTAGGGAACATTTCCTTGTAAGCTTTAATGTCAGAAGGGAATGTTGTGCTTTTGACCTCATCCAATAAGCCAGCTTTGGCAAGTACAAAAGCTCCATCACAGTGGGAGGTTACAAAGAGTGCATCTTCAGCAACCTTTTTTACAAAATTCAACATGCTATCATTTTCGAGGTCGGTATCCAAATGGTGTTCAGCACTTGGGATAACCAGAATGTCAATATTTGGAAGCTCGTCTTTTAAATAATTGAAATCAGGAATAATTTTTAAACCTTCAAAGGTGAGAACAGGATCCGATTTGTCTGCAATTGTAAAAACATTCATGGGCTTAATGCCCTGGCGAAAAATTGTATGATGGAAAATGTCAAAGGGAGCGGTTAACTCAGTGTTGTAGACGCCATCCATGATGAGGAAGGCAACATTGTACCGATTTTGAGGAAGTGTTTTAGGGACTTCCTTGCAAGAAAAAGTCCCTAAAACCAAAAGGATTGGAAAAAGTAACCTAGGATTCGATTTCGTTTGCATTGGGGCTTTTCTTAAGAATTGCTGCTGCAACAAGGGAAATTATAGCACCAAAGATTAAGAATGAAAATATATTTTTAATGATGCTGCCAATAGATTCTGAATTTTCAAATTGTCTTTCTACTTCATCAATTTGGGCCTGTGGTGCATTCATTTCTTCCAAAGCATTCAACATGAAATCCTGAAAGTTCTCCATGTATCCTGGATCTATCACATTATAAATCAGGCTGAATCCATTGTGCAAGACAACCATTATCGAAATGGTAATTAATCCTACTAAAAAGGCCCTTCCAAAACTAATGTAACCTCCAAGTGAATTTTTTCTATGGTTAATGATTGAAATGAAAACAAAAGGGATATATAATACGAAGGTCAACAGGCCTAGCAGGCTGGCCATAATTAGGCTTGAAGTGAGGAGGTCAAAAGAAATGATACATAGAGAATAAATAATCAAAACAAGACCTCCAATCAAACCATACCTCAAAGAATCCGGCCACATCGAAATTGTGGATTCATCAATAGGTGGCATATTAGCAGGAGTTTTTAGGTCTTCCATGTCGATAGGTTTTTAAAGATTTGTTTTTCCTTTGTTAATTATTCCCAATACTTTTCCTTGAAGTTCGAGACCGGGCATCGGGCTGTTTTTTGATTTAGAAACAATGTCTTTTGAATCGGCGGTCCAAAATACATCGGGGTCAAAAACAGTTAAGTTGGCCAGGCTTCCTTCTTCAATAATTGGGATGGGTAAATTAAGAACTTTCCTTGCTCCGCTTACAAATTTATCGACCAACTCCTCTGTAGAGAGGAAGTCTTGGGTAGCGGTATTGGCAAGTGCAAAAGTGAATTCCAAGGTAACTGCACCTGGTTTGGCATATGGAAATTCCAAATCTTTTAATTCTGGTTCCAGGGGAGTATGGTTGGAGGCAATGAAATCTATGATTCCTTCAGCTAAACCTTTTTTGAGTGCTTTTTGGTCTTTCTTATTTCTCAAAGGCGGTGAAACCTTGAGATTGGTTTCAAAGGTTTCCAGGTCTGTATCTTCATAAAAAAGATTCATGACAGGAGTACTAGCAGTTACTTTCAAACCCTGTTTCTTAGCTTTTTTTACCAAAGAAATACTGTCTTTGGCAGAAAGATGCGCCAGGTGTAATCTGGATTCTGCATATTCTAAAATGGAGATGTCTCGTTGAACCTGTATTACTTCTGCTACATCCGGTATACCTTTCATACCCAAAACAGTTGAAATGCTTCCTTCGTGCATTTGACCTTTTGCAGAAAGGGTCTCATCCTGTGGTTTGTTGATAATAACACCATCAAAAGCTTTTACATACTGCAATGCTCTCAATAGTACTCCACTATGTTGAATGGAAGCTTTGCCATCTGAAAATGCAATGGCGCCCGCTTCTCTCATGTCGTACATTTCGGTGATTTCCATTCCTCCACAACCAGCCGTAATAGCTCCCAGAGGATAAAAATCAACCATTTCTTCTTTAGAGCGGTTGATGAGGTATTGTACTCCTGATTTATTGTCTAATACAGGTTGAGTGTTTGGAAAAGGAGCCAATGCAGTAAATCCGCCTTTTGCAGCTGCTTTGGATAGGCTTTGAATATCTTCACGATGTTCGAAACCGGGATCAAAAACCTGGGCTCCCAAATCCAACCAACCAGGAGAGACGCAAAGGTTTTTACTTTTTATTTCCCTATAACCATCTGGGCTTAGACCTTTTGCAATTTTTTCAATCTTTCCTTTATTGATTTGGATATCAAACCTTTTCCCATGGTAGGAGGTACCCGGGTTGAAAACTTTGGCGTTTTTTAGCAAAACCTTCATCCAATATTGATTTTCGGTAAAATTAATTCGATTGGAGACTTTGTCAAAAAAGTATCTCAAAAAGATACAAACAAATTAAAAGGAGCTGAAATCCTTAGAAATTTCTGCCTTGGATATTCCTTTACAGACTAATTTTTATTTTCCATACGTTTGTGGGCTAAATTTGCAAATATGTCAGGATTATTCAAGCATTCTTTTTTTCTACTATTTTTTATTCTTTGTCTTGATTTAGGAGCACAATCCTTCAATACTGCCGGTGGAATCCGATTAGGGACAGAATGGGGTATCACCTTCAGACAACGATTTTTGGATCACACATCCGGTGAGTTTATTCTTCAAAAGGGATTTTTGAGCGACCTGGCACTTGCTACCGCAATGGTTGAACAACATTTTCCACTGGCTTCCAGACGATTTAATATTTATGCAGGTGGTGGTATTCATCAAGGCTGGTTTACAGATGATAGAAAGAAAGAGTTGTACGGTAACCCTTTTGGACTTTCTTTAATCCTTGGCCTTGATTACACCATCGGGAGGATCAATCTTTCTTACGATTTTAAACCAATTATTAATATAAATGGCGGTGGAGAAAGAGCTATAGATTTACATACAGGATTGTCAGTTCGGTATGTAATGTGGAAAAGGAAATCTCAAATCAGCCAGTGGTTTGAGGATCGCAGGTGGGAATTTTGGAAAAAGAAGGATAAAAAGAATACCAGTTTTATAAGTATTCTTCAGCCTTAATTGGCTTTGATAAGTTTGTCTGTATGGTTTTCAAATTTGTTCCAAATATTCAAAGCATACACTCCGTTTGCCAGATAACTTGAAGGAATATCCAGTTTGATAATTTTTTGGTTGGCAGAAAATTGCGATTGGTAAATTAGTTTCCCATTGGCAATTTCATGTAAGGAAATATTAAGGATTTCTTCTGGGCGATCGTTCAAAATTTCTAAGTGAATGTAATCTGAAAACGGGTTTTGCTTTTTAATAATCAAGTCCGGCAGATTTCTATTTAAGACTCTTATAGGAGAGTAATCTATGCTTCCATCCAAATCTACTGATGCAATTCTGTAAACACTTTCAAATCCTGGAGTTTCGTCAATCCATCGATAAGTTTGAATAATTTGGGAATTACCTATAGCAGGAATTTCACTAAGGATTTCCCATCTTCCGGTTTTCAAATCTTGTTTTTGAACTTGAAATTTTTCAGTATTGGTTTCTGTTGCGGTTTGCCAGGTTAACAAATTTGAAGTGCCTTTATTTTCTGCATTGAAAGAGAGCCATTCGACAGGTAAGACAATCATATTACAAGTAGTAATGGTCAGAGAGCCATCTACCCAGTCACCATCTTTGCCGTTGTAATCATCAAAGGTTTCATAAAATTCAAAATCAATACAACCCGTATTGCCAATCTGAAATGTCAGATCTTCCAAGATAAGATCTACCTCATCTGTATAATTGTTTTGACAGGGTTCAAAATTGTCTTCTCCTAGACCGGGTGTAAAAACCAGTGCATAGGTACCTGAGGGACCAAATTGTAAGGCAAATTCGCTACAATAGCTTAATGGCCTAGGATCTAGATCGATATTGGCCCAGGCTACAGTATGGGCAGTGTAGCCTGCAGCTGATGGGTTGCAAAGACTCACTTTGATGTTGGCAGGATCTCCTTCTTCATTCATACTATTTTGCCCATTGAACAAGAGTTCAAAAGAAATATCGGTTCCTTCCTGACAGCTTTGGGGTTTTAAATGAGCAAGACATATAAAGAAGAAGAGTATACTAATTGAGTATCTCAGCTTCATTTTAACCTAATGTTTGATTTTGTATTTCAAACTCTATTCCATGCTTTTATATGATTTTCAGTAGTTTTTGTATTTTAAAAATCACTTATGTATAAAAGACTGATAATGTAATTTTCTCACAAAAGATTTGTTATATTTTATGACATATAAATACCGATTTATTTTATAAAAAAAATACCCCACTCCAAAGTGAAGTGAGGTACATAGGGGGTATTTATCAAGTTAATAGTTGATTTATCTCTTCTTTCTTTTTTTCTTTTTTGATGTGTCCTTTTTCACCACAGGTGTAAAATCAGTCTTAAATACATCATATTTTTCATCAAAATCCAATCCGTATTTGTCAGTCATGTTTACTGAAATGGTCATTCCCATAAAAAAGAACCAGTCCTGGTTGCCTGGATTTCCACGCATACGTCCTTCCGGATTGGTCATTGGTATGGTACTCACTTCCGGGGTTCTGTAAGACAAGGAGGCAGCGATAGGATTTTCCGCTCGCAGCATATCGAGGTCCGGATACATTCCTCCGACATCGTCCAGGTAATCCGTGAAGGTTTTTCTGGCGCCAAATTCAAATCCAAAATTCACTTTGTTATTCAGGTTAAATTTAAACCCGATACCCATTGGGAAGGATACCTGATAGCGACTGTAACGAGGAGTGTTTCCAAGACTTGAATAGCCTTGTCCTTCTGTTCCCAGAGGTTGCAGGTCATACCAGTTTCCTCTCATTTGTCCTTGTGGATTAAAATGGAATCCGCCCACTCCCAAAAACAAATAGGGGGCAGATTTCTTTTTCTCACGGATCGCAAATGGAAGTAAATTGAATTCGAAGGTTGTTGCCACTTCAATGATGTCGGATCGGAAGCTTAAATTTCTCATGGTCAATTCTTCCAGGTCTGCATTTTTATCAGAACCACTAATTTGACCTTTGGTCAAGCCAACCTTCATGGAAAAATTCCTGGAGAAGTTATACCTCGCAAACATTCCGATGGCAGGATTATATTCCTGAGGAATCATGGGGCTTCCTTCATTGAGGTCGCCGCTGTAATTACTCAATCCTACAAATGTGCCTACTTCATAATACTGACTATAGGCCGAAATAAAGGTCAGACACAAGATAATTGTGAACAGCCGTCTCATAGTAACTAGATTTTTTGGTAGTATTTATTATAACTATTCAAATATGAAGCCAATTTTAATATGTTGGCTTTGGGATGGGGAGAAGGAGGGATAGGGAGAAGGGGGGATGAGTTACGAATTGGCTATTGGCTATTGGCTATTGGCTGTTGGCCATTGGCAAAAAGGTAAAAAGACAAAAAGGCAAGCTGGTACAAGTTTTCAAGCTTGTTCATAGAGTACTTGCAGGTCTTCAGACCAGAAAGATTTCTCATGTCAAATGATGAGTGACAAATGACGTGTGGCGAGTGGCGAATGCGAGAAACTGCTTGCGTCGTGTGGAATGCGGGAAAAAATATCCATAGGGATGGGGCATGACCCGTCTTATATGGAGAACGAGAGATTGAAACCTTGTATGTAGGGTGCGAAGCAGAGTTGGTTCAAGTGAAGTTCCAGCCCCCAGCACCCAGCGCCTAGCGCCTAGCACCCAGCACCCAGCGCCTAGTACCTAGTACCTAGCCCCCAGCACCTATCCCTCTATCGCCTCGATTCCAGGCAATTTTTTGCCTTCAAGGAATTCTAGCATGGCGCCGCCTCCGGTAGATACATAGCTTACTTCGTTTGCAAGGTGCATTTGGTTGATGGCTGCTACTGAGTCACCTCCACCTATAAGGGAGTAAGCACCGTTGGAAGTTGCTTTGGCAACGGCTTGGGCAATAACTTTGGTTCCGTTGGCGAAGTTAGACATTTCAAAAACGCCCATTGGGCCGTTCCAAAGTATGGTTTTTGAATTTTCTATGGTCTCGATAAAGTCAGCTTGAGCTTTTGGTCCGATGTCGAGTCCCATCCAGTTGTTGGGTTGGTTGTCGGATTCCATGGTGAGAATGGCAGCATCGTTGTCGAACTTGTCTGCAATCACAGAATCTTGTGGCAGGATTAGTTTTACGCCTTTTTCTTCGGCCTTTTTCATTAAATCAAGTGCAGTTTCTAATCGGTCTTCTTCAACCAATGAGTTACCTACATTACCACCTTTGGCTTTAAAAAAGGTGTAGGCCATTCCACCTCCAATAAGTAGATTGTCTACAAAGTCTATCAGTCTGTCCAGCAATAAAATCTTGTCACTCACTTTTGCTCCGCCTATGATAGCAGTCAGGGGTCTTTCAGGAGTTTTTAAAACTTTATTGGCATTTTTTATTTCTGCGTCCATTAAAAGGCCAAAGCCTTTTTTACCGGATTCAAAGAATTTTGCAATTACTGCTGTAGAGGCATGAGCCCTGTGAGCTGTGCCAAATGCGTCATTAATATATATGTCTCCCAATTCAGACATTTGTTTAGCGAGATTTTCTTCGCCTTTTTCTTCGCCCTTGTGGAATCTGGTATTTTCTAAAAGTAGAACCTCGCCAGGTTTCAGGCTACTGGCAGCATGCATGGCTGCTCCGCCAACACAATCATTTGCAAACTTTACATCCTGACCCAATAAGTTGGATAAGGTAGGAATGATATGTTTTAAGGTGAATTTTTCGACATCTATGCTGCCGTCATCCTTTAATTTTTTTTGAGGTCTTCCCAGGTGAGACATCAAAATTACTGCAGCTCCATTTTCCAACAATTTCTTAATGGTTGGTAAAGCGCCTCTAATCCTTGTGTCGTCTGTTACTTCAAAATCGCCATTTAGGGGAACATTGAAATCAACCCTTACCAATACCTTTTTGCCGTTTACATCCAAATTCATTGGCCAGATTTTTATTATTGGAAACTTTTAAAGAATAAAGGCTCAAAAGAAATAAACTTTTTGGATTTCTTCTTCATCGATGTGGCGAAATTACCTTCCTCCTTTTGCATTTCCAACCAAATATTATAAAACTCAAGGTTAAATAATTGCTTCCTGTCACCTTCAATGGTGATCAACATCACATTACACACTAACAGCGATCATGATTATTGGGCCCTTACCCCATGTAAGTTTGCAGTATAAAATTTATTAATTATGAAACAGTCAATTTTTCTAACGGCCTTAATCATACTACTTGGTACCTCATTTTTGGTAGGACAGACCACCTACCAAACCAAAAAAGCCAATGTGTCAGTTCTTGGTACTTCCAATTTGCATGATTGGGAGATGACCGGAACTCAGGCTTCTTTGAAAGGAACCTTTGATATTGAGAATGGTGCTCTTGCAGGCATCGAAAACGTATTTGTTGAAATTCCGGTTAAATCGATTAAAAGTTCTAAAGGCTCCATCATGGATGGTAAAACTTATGATGCTCTGAAAAGTGACAAACATCCTAAAATTACCTTCCGCCTTAAAAATGTAAACTCCATTAATCCTAAGTCTGGGGCTTACGAAGTAAAAGCGACCGGTGACTTAACCATCGCAGGTTACACCAAATCAGTTTTGCTTAATGTAATGGTGAAAGTTCTTCCTAGCGGAGAATTGGAAATTACCGGAAGCAAAGATTTGAAAATGACAGAATACAAAATGGAACCTCCAACCGCAATGTTTGGTGCATTGACAACCGGAGACGATGTGACCATCAAGTTCGCAACTACACTTACAAGCAATCAGCTTAACAAATAGATTTTAATTAAAAAGAAATATTCAAACCTTAAATGTTAATTATCATGAGACCAACCAATCAATCAGCAGTCGGTTTTCTAGGGGCTTTCTTCATGTTGTTATCAACTATGGTTATAGCTCAACAACCACCTATCCAATATTTTCGTCCAATGAATCAGGACGGAGTGAATGTGTTCGAACCTGCAAAAAATACTTCAACTGAGTTTGACGGTATTAAAGTAAGAGTGGGTGGAGCATTTTCTCAAGGATTCCAGGCATTGAATCATTCTAATGATACCACCTTTAGCAGCAGTGCAAATCAGCTGTATGACATCGCTCCTGGTTTTACACTTGCAACAGCAAATCTAAACCTTGATGTACAATTAGCTGACGGTATCCGTCTTGCTTTGGAAAACTACATGTCTTCTCACCACCACCAGGAATTTTGGGTGAAAGGAGGTTACATCCAAATCGATAAACTTCCTATGTTCAACAATCCTGAATGGTTTGAGCAGTACTTCAGAGTAAAAGTTGGACACTTCCAACCTAACTTTGGTGACCAGCAATTCCGTAGAACTGACAACGGTGCAGCCATGTACAACCCATTTGTAGGCAACTACATCATGGATGCATTTACTACAGAAATCGGAGGTGAGGTGTATGTATTCCCGGTTGAAAATGTAGTGGGTATGGTAGGTTTAACTACCGGTCTAATCAAAGACGATATCAACAATTATGTTGATGGCAAAGAAAGACAGCCTTCTTTATACTTGAAATTGGCTTACGACAATCAGTTCAATGATGACTTCCGTTTTAGATTGTCTGGTAGCTTTATGGCCAATGCAAATGCAGGAAGAAACACATTGTATGGTGGTGACCGTACCGGTTCAAGATACCGTGCAGTAATGGAACTAGCAGGAGCGGACCTTACTTCTAAAGCGTTCTCAGGACGTTGGAACCCAGGTTTCTCTAACAAAATCATGTCTTTCCAATTGAACCCATTTGTAAAATTCAAAGGACTTGAGTTCTTCGGTATTTACGAAATGGCTAGTGGTAATAATCTTACAAGAAACAACGAAACAGGAATGTTTGAATTTGTAGATGACAACAAGAGAAGTGTAACTCAAATCGGAGCTGAGGTTCTTTACAGATTCTTCAAAGACGAACAGGTTTATGTAGGCGCGAAATACAACAGTGTATCTGGTCAAATGAATGCAGGATACAGAGATGGCAATGGTGACTTCATCGATGCAAGCATCAACAGAATTGAATTGGGTGCTGGTTGGTATGTTACAAGAAACTTATTGTTGAAAGCTGAATATGTTAGCCAGAAATATGTAGATTTCCCTAACACTACTCAGTACTACGAAGGCGAATTTAACGGAATCGTTATTGAAGCAAACGTAGGATTCTAAAGTAAAGGCCTTAATTTGGCCAAGGAAGGGCTGGCAGGCTTCGGCTGGCCGGCCCTTTTTCTCTTCAAACCCGAAAGTCATGCTTACCAAAGGATCAAAAATAACAGCCGGCATTTTTGCCATTTCCATTTTTTTATTTGGATTCTCCATGCTCCAAAATGTAGCCTATAACATCGATCCGAGCAGTAAACTTTATTTGGCAGGTTCCAGTAATGTGGTAGATTTTACCTGCAATTGTACCCAAGGGTTCCCAGACAATGAAGTTTATTTTCAGGAAGATGCGGCTAAAAAGAAATGGATCTTTAAAGGAGCAGAATTGAAAATTCAAAGTCGGAAACTGGATTGTGGAAACAAAGGGATGAACAGGGATATGTACAATACCCTGAAAGCAGATAAATATCCAACCATCACTATTGAATTGCTGGAAACTACTCAGCCACATGATAAATCCTTTATGGAAGGGAATCATTGGGTTGGAATGGATGCAAAGGTGGCCATTACTATTGCAGGTGTTAGAAAAATTCACAACCTGGCAGTAGAAAGCAAAAAACTATCAAATACTAAATTTGAATTCAAATCCTGCCAAACATTATATATGACTGACTTTGGCATTGAACCTCCCAAACCTTTCATGGGGATGATCAAGGTGAAGGATGAAATCCTCATTCATATGGATTTGATTATTAAAAAGAAATAAGGTCAATTTAGGCTTTGCCTGATTCTTCCCTTTTAAAATTCCTTACCTTCGTCGGAACTTTTGGCTGTCAAATCTTGTCTTCTTAACAGGATTTGACAGCTAAAATATTCTGTCTCACCAAGCATCAGTTCTTTTTGCATTATGAATTGTGTAACTTAAGGATTGTTGATATTTTAAAAAATAAGGTTTTACTATTATATGAAGGATAATTTTAATATTAATTTAAAGGAAAAGGGAGATTTAAAGACGCAGGAAGAGTATGCGGTATTGGTAGGAGTGGTGCAAAGGGATGAAACGGAAGAAATGGTCCAGGAATATCTGGATGAACTTGAGTTTCTGGCTTTGACAGCCGGTGCACAATCCAGGAAAAGATTTCTTCAAAAGCTACAACATCCAGATACACGAACCTTCGTTGGGTCAGGAAAGGTTGAAGAAATCAAACAATACCTGGAGAACCATGAGGAAGTCAATCTGGTTATTTTTGACGATGACCTCAGCGGAAAACAGACCAATATCCTCGAAAGTACCCTGAAAGTCAAAATTGTAGACCGAACGACCCTCATCCTCGATATTTTTGCCAATAGAGCTCAAACTGCCCAGGCCCAAACCCAGGTCGAACTGGCTCAAATGAAATACCTGCTTCCAAGACTGAGAGGACTTTGGACTCACCTTGAGCGTCAGCGAGGAGGTATCGGTATGAGAGGTCCCGGGGAGAAAGAGATTGAAACAGACCGTCGTATCGTTAGGGACAAGATTACCCAGTTGAAACAAAGACTGGATAAAATTGACAAACAAAGTCAGACTCAGCGTAAAACCAGAGGAGAACTCATACGAGTAGCTTTGGTAGGATATACCAATGTGGGTAAGAGTACCCTAATGACCAAACTTTCCAAATCAGAGGTCTTTGCTGAGAATAAGTTGTTTGCTACCCTTGATACCACTGTAAGGAAAGTGGTTTTTGGAACCATGCCTTTTCTGTTATCAGATACAGTAGGTTTTATTCGGAAATTGCCTACCCACCTGATAGAAAGTTTTAAATCCACTCTGGATGAGGTAAGGGAATCTGATGTGTTGATTCACGTAGTAGACTTGGCCCACCCTCAGTTTGATGATCATGTTGAAACGGTGGAGTCGACTTTAAGGGACATCGGAATTACGGACAAGCCTGTTTTGTTGGTGTTCAACAAGGTGGATTTGTATCGTCAAAAATATTTTGATGAATTGTTGGATCGCCAAACCAAGGAAGATATTCTAGATGAACTGAAGCAATCCTTGATAACCAGATTTGAACACCCTTGTGTATTTATTTCAGCCCATACCGGTGAAAATATGGATGAGCTACGAGATAAAATGACAGAAATAATCAAAGATCAATATCAAACCAGGTATCCTTATCTGGTAAAGCAGTTCTGGATGTAATATTTAAACATTACATTTTTGCAGATTTATTTTTAAATGCTGGTCTGAAACCCTAATTTCGGGACCAGCATTTAAAACCATCAACATGAATCATATCCGACTCTTCACTTCCCGTCTGCTAAGCGGGCTTCTTTTTATTGCTGTTCTTTTTACTGCCTGTAAAAGTGATCAGCCAGAATCCAAAACTAATTTCAAATACAATGACAATACCGTCAGGGTGAGGATGTCTGCCGAGCCTGACAGGATTAATCCGTATTTGACATCAATTGCCTATTCGCGCTACATAACTGAAAGGATATTCATGTATTTATTGGACCATGATCCAATAAGTTTGAAAATGACCCCATATTTGGCAGCTGGATTACCAGAAGTTGAGGAATTAAGTGAAGGTCCTTACAAAGGTGGGATCTCCCTAACCTTTGAAATCAAAGAAGATGCAGTATGGCCAAATGGCTCGCCAATAACAGCAGATGATGCAGAATTTTCACTTAAAGTAATTCTAACACCTGGTATGCCATCACCTTACCAGCCATATTTTGCTTTTTTTAAAGGTTTTGAGAAGGATCCAGAAAATCCCAGGAAATTTACATTGTTTTCTGATGAAAAATATATTCTAATCGAAGAGGTAGCTTCTTCACTTATTGTCTATCCGAAGTATGTATATGATCCTGAAGGCCTAATGGATGAATTTACAGTTGAAGCACTTGCTGCTAAGGAAGCTCAGAAATCTTTAGGGGAAAATGACAAGGTAAAATCATTTATAGAATCATTTACAGCGTCAAAATATTCAACAGAACCAGATAATATTGTTGGAAGCGGACCCTATGAATTGAAACAATGGGAAACCGGAAGGTATATTTTGTTGACAAAAAAGAAAGATTGGTGGGGAGAAAAATATGCATCATCTAATCCATTGTTCCAGGCTTATCCTGATTCGCTTCTTTTTAAAAAAATAGAAGATCAAACAGCAGCTATTAATGCCATAAAGGATCAAGAATTGGATGTTGCAAGTAACCTTGATTCTAAAGACTTTGTAGAATTGAAGGATAATGCCCTTGTAACAGAAAATTATAACCTTGTAAACCCTGTGACCACTACTATCTATCTTGCCTATTTAAACAATCATGATCCAATTTTGGATGATAAGAAAGTAAGGAGAGGATTGGCACATTTAATAGATGTAGATGAATTTATTACTTCTCTTTATGACGGGTTAGCAAAAAGAGCAGTAGGCCCGGTATTGGATACCAAGGAGTATTACAATACTGATTTAGCGCCAATTTCTTACGATCCTGAAAAGGCAAAATCATTGTTCGAAGAAGCAGGTTGGAAAGATGAAAATCAGGATGGAATTTTAGAAAAAAACATAGATGGAGAATCGCAAAACTTAAGTATTGAAATTCTGATAACAAATTCATCCAAAGCTTCTGAAAACCTTGCTTTGTTTTTTCAAGAAGGGTTTAAAAAAGCCGGAGTAGCATCAGAAATTGTCAAAAAAGAATTCCGAGAGTTGTTAAAGGAAAATGTTCGAAAAAAGGATTACCAACTTTACATTGGAGCTATGACTTTAGATCTATTAAAAGACGATTTCCAACAACAATGGCATACAAAGAATGATGTTCCTGGAGGATACAACTACACCGGATTTGGTTCAGCCAAAATGGATGGATTAATTGATTCCATTCGGGTGACCATGGATGAGGGAAAAAGAAATGAAATGTATAAGAGGTTCCAAAAAGAATTGTACGAAGAAACCCCAGCAATATTTCTATTTACACCCTTAGAAAGAATTGCCGTCCATAAACGTTTTGAAGCAGAGACTAGCGCTAAAAGACCCGGCTTCTTCCCTAATATGTTTAAACTGAAAAAATAATTTTTAAATGGTTTCTGTCGAAACAGCAACTGATGCAGTGCTTGGGCAAACAATAAGTCCGGGTATCGAAGAAGTGAAATTGGATAATGCTGTCGGTCGAATCCTGGCAGAAAATATTTTCGCTGACCGGGATTTTCCACCCTTCGACAGAGCAACCATGGATGGAATTGCCTTCGCCTACGAGGCATTTGAAAATGGCCACCGAAAGTTTCCAATTGAAGGAATTGCGGCAGCAGGAGCTCCAGAAGTTGGACTCAAGAATCCATTACACTGCATTGAAGTAATGACCGGTGCCATTTGCCCGGAGGGATGTGATACCATAATTCGATATGAAGACCTTGAAATTAAAGATGGCGTAGCACATCTTTTGGTAGACGAAGTAAAACAAGGAAAAAATATTCACCTGCAAGGTGAAGACAGAAGGAAGGGATCCATTGTTATAGAAAAAGGAAAACTGCTTTCGCCGGCTGAAACTGGCGTTCTGGCAACAGTGGGAAAATCTTCAGTCAAAGTCCTGAAGAATCCTACCATTTCAGTTGTTTCCAGTGGCGACGAACTGGTCACAATAGATGAAGTACCATTGCCACACCAAATTCGGCGCTCCAATGCTCCTTCCATTTCTGCTGTTTTAAACCAGTTTGGAATAGAGTCTACTGCAAAACATTTACCAGATGATGAATCGGTAATTACCAATTCTCTCTCTCAATGGATCGAGGAGTTTGATATTATCATCATGAGTGGGGGCGTATCCATGGGTAAATTTGATTTTATACCCGGAGTGCTAGACCAATTAGGTGTTGAAACCCATTTTTATAAGGTAAGTCAAAGACCGGGGAAACCATTTTGGTTTGGCAGTCATCCAGGAGGATGCAAAGTTTTTGCATTTCCGGGTAATCCGGTTTCCACCTTCATGTGTACCCACCGGTATTTCTTGCCCTGGTATCGGAAAACCATGGGGCTGGAACCTTTTCCTCAAATTTATGCCAGCCTGGATGTAGATTATGAATTCAAACCTGATCTCACCTATTTCTTACAAGTTCAAACTACCTTTTCTAAAACAGGCCAATTAACAGCACATCCGGTTACAGGACATGGTTCCGGCGATTTTGCCAATTTAGTTGATACCGATGCTTTTTTAGAACTTCCAAAAGGTAGAGACTTTTTTAAAAAAGGAGAATCCTTTCCTTTGCACTGGTTTAGGAAACAGATTTGATATAAGAATTTTCTATGCAACTAAAAATAATAAGTGCCGGTGCCGGTAGTGGAAAAACGTACAGATTGACCCAGGAGATGGTTGGGATGTTGACGGCAAAAGAAATTCCGGTGCGCGCTTCAGGTATCATTGCCACAACCTTTACAAAAAAAGCAGCTGGAGAGCTCCAGGAAAGGGTTCGGGTTAAATTGCTTGAGTTGGGCATGTTTGAAGAAGCCAATCAATTGGCCAATGCCTTGATTGGAACGGTGCATAGTGTAGGTGTTAATTTGCTCAAAAGATTTGCTTTTGAGGCCGGTGTTTCACCTGAGGTTGACATCATGGCAGATGAAGACAGTCAAATGATGTTCAACCAAAGTATGGCAGCCATTCTTACCCTTGAGAAAATGGAAGAAATGGAGCGGCTGGTTACCAGGTTGGGAATGAACAAAACCAGGGATTTTGACTGGAGGGTAAATGTTAAAAGTATAACGGAAGTTGCCCGGTCTAATGCAATGGATGGTGCCGCCCTGGCTTGGAGTAAAGAACGAAGTTGGGAGACCTTTAAAGAATTATTGCCGGAAGCCTCACTAGCTGAAAAAGACTTAAGTGCGTCTTTAAAAGAAATTTTATTGAATACTATCACTGCACTTGAAAATAATGAAGACAAAACAAAAACTACCCAAAGTGCAGTCGCCGAACTGCAAGCAGCTTTAAACAGCCTGAATTCCAGAGGATTTTTATTGTGGTATGAATGGGTGAAAATTGGAAAAGCAAAAGTAGGTGCCAAGAGCCGGGAAGATTTTGAGCCCTTGGCTAATTTTGTGTCAGACCATGAAAAGACTTTTGAATTTCAAAAAGATATCAAAGCATATGTAGACCAAATTTTTGATTTGGCTGCTGAAGCGCTGGATGAATTTAGCCGGTATAAAAAAGAAAGAGGCCTGATCGATTATACCGATATGGAAACACTGGTAAATGAATTGCTGGACAATCCAATGATAAAAGAAGTGTTGGCCTCAGAGATTGACCTTTTAATGGTCGACGAATTCCAGGATACCAGTCCTATTCAATTGGAGATATTTTTAAAACTTTCCAAACTGGCCAATCAATCGATCTGGGTAGGCGATCCAAAACAAAGCATATATGGATTCCGCGGAGCTGCTCCGGAGCTGATGCAAGCCATTGTCGATTGGGCAGGAGGGATACAGCCCGAAAATATTTTAGGTAAATCCTGGCGTTCGAGGGAAGATGTAGTGTATGCCACCAATGCCATTTTTACCAAAGCCTTTCCTGATATTCCCAGCGACCAGGTAGCTTTGGAACCTGTTAGAACTTCGGATAAAGAAACTTCATTGATGGAGCCGGGTCTCATTCATTACCATTTGCAATTAGATCCTGAAGCAGGCAGAATGCCCGGAGCACCCTGGTTTGAAAATGCGCTGGCTGAAATGTTGAAATGGGATTTGGAAAAGGGCATTTACATCACACCCAAAGGAAGTAATGAACCCAGACAAGCCAAACCCGGAGATGTTGCCATACTTTGCAGGACCAATTCTCAATGTCAGGCTATGGCCGAAGCCTTACACCGAACCGGATTGAAGGCTGCCATCTCAAGAACAGGCCTTTTGGAAACAGCTGAGGCAAAATACATACTTGCTTGTTTGAAGTTTTTATTGAATAAATATGACAGCCTCTCGGTTGCAGAGATTTTGGTTTTAGGAGAAGGTTGGAGTACCGAGCAAATCATAGAACACCGCCTTGAATACATAGATGGACAATCTGATGAAGAGCGGTGGGGAGAATGGGCAGCAGAAGTTCCTCTTTTAGGACAGTTGAATGCCCTTAGAAAGACCATGCAGGAATTTTCAAGTTCTGAAATCCTTGATGTATTGTTAGAAGAATTGCAGATTAGACGAAAGGCGATGGAGTGGGGGAATGCAGCCCAAAGACTGAACAATATCGATACCTTTTGTCAAATGGCCCTTCAATATGAAGAAGGCTGTAATCGACTACATCTAGCTGCATCGCTGGGTGGATTTTTATTGTGGTTGGATGGACAGGCCAGAAGCGGAGTGGATATGCAGGGAAGTGGAGTCGGGCCGGAAGCTGTGAATGTATTGACTTATCATAAAAGTAAAGGATTGGAATATCCGATTACCATTTGTCACAGTCTGGAAGGTGAATTGAAAGGCGATGCCTGGGGCATTTCTATTATAGCAGAAAAAGAAGAAGTTGATTTAGACAATCTATTGGGCAACCGCTGGATTAGATTTTGGGTAAATCCCTATGGAGATCAAATCAAAGGAACTGGTTTAATGGAGCGATTGGATGTAAGTGATGCTCAACAATTGGCTCGTAAAAATGCAGCAGAAGAAGATGCAAGGTTGTTGTATGTAGGAATTACAAGAGCCAGGGATTATTTGGTTTTTCCTACAAGGCAAGGTAAGCCGGCAAAATGGTTGAACAGGGTATGGAATGGAGCAGACGAGCAGGCAGCATTGGATCCAACCATAGAAGAAACTCCCTGGGAGTGGAACGGGAAGGTTTTATACATTCAAAACAAGATAGAGGTCTTTGGCCGCGATTTTGGCCAGGCAGAATGGAAGGATGCCACCTTTACTTATTTGGAAGAGCCAATGGGTCGTAGGGTGCATGAGCCATTTTATTGGAATCCGTTGGAAGAGCCAATTGATTTAAAGGCAGATTTAAAAGAAGTTGATAGATGGTCTATTGCAAATACATGGCCTGAGAATTTGATGCCGGATGAGAATAATTCATTGTTTGAAGTATTGAAGATTGTAGTGGGTGCTAATTGGAAAGACTTGAGTGAAAGGGAAAAATTAGAACGAACCGAAGGACTTTTAAAGCGATTTGGTTTATTTGGAATGATCCAGACTACGGAAGTTTTGAAGTATAAAAATGAATTTCAAAAAAAATTCCATGATAATCAGGCAGTAGAAGTAATCCTTAATTATCCCGTATACCTTGATTATCAGGGGCGAATATTTGAAGAAAAGTTGCCAATTTTAGTATCGGGTACTGACTGTATAACAATCATTTGCCATGTAAAGTCCTCATCTGAAAATTTGGCAAAACTATTGAAGGAGTATAGTAGTTGGAGTTTTTTCGTATCCACCTTCTTCAAAAAAACAACTGGCCGCGAGGCCATCAATTTGGTCCTCCATTTTCCTTTGGAGCACAAAGCACTCACTCATCAAATAGTTGTTTAACAGCTGAATGGGCTGTTAAAATGGTTCGTATTACACGTTTTTTTCATGTTGTAAATACTGAAAAATAACAGTAAGAATTATGCTTAAGGGCATGATTATTGCCATTATATAGGTGCGAAAGCCTTCCCCCACCTGTACAGATACGAACAAAAATTACAACTAACACAGTATGTTGACTTTTGGACTTATTATCATGTTGTTAGCCATTCTCATCAGTGCTTTCAACAGTAGACGAATCGATAGCGGCGACTTCTACGAAGAATAACCGCACTTTTCACACATTGGGGGATGCACAATTTCAAAACAGAACTGGTCTTCACGTCTCAGGGTCTCACTCTTTTTTTGGCTATTAGCTGTTGGCTGTTGGCCATTGGCTTTTTTTCGCTGTTCGCCATTCGAAATTCGCTTTTCGTTTTTTAAAGGCCTCGTAAATCGTAAACCGTAAATTCTACAAATTCTAGGTAAAAGTTCCTCCACCTGTTTTTCAACTTGTAATATGGGAGCCAATGGCCAAAAGCCAACGGCCAACAGCCAACAAGAAACTTTTCCTTATCATCTTTTGTTTATACATTTGCAAGCTCTTTTGGAGCAGGATGCGTTTTTAGCGTAAGCCGGTTAGCATACAGTAGAAAAGTCTACGTAAATCGTAAACCGTAATTCGTAAATAAAAACCGCACCCCGTACCCCGCACACCGAAACTTGGGGGCGTACTGGTATCGACAGGAGAGTTAACTGATTAGTAAGCATGCCGGAGCACGATAGTTTATCTCCGTTAACAAATAGCTATTAAACAATTTTTACATGGCAATTATAACTATGCCATGGCTGCCTAATCTAGTAGATTAGAAAGCCTTTGTGCCCCACGGTTGATTCTCGCTACACATCGTGCCGCACATCATCAACCTTGCGAGAGTAGGTTGGCTGCTTTCTCTGCCAGTTGACCGAAATTTAAGGAGATACGGTTGAGCCAGGTTGGTACCGGCACCTTCCCTCAACCCGACAATTCAAGCCGCTACTAAGCATGTAGAAAGCTCTTTGGTGCTTTCTCTGGACCCGAGTTCGACTCTCGGCGCCTCCACAGATAAAAAAGCCTTCCGCAAATTGCGGGGGCTTTTTTTTTGCGGTTTGCGGGAAACGGTTTGCGGAATGCGGTTTTTTTGTAATTTTTTTTCAAACCACCCAAGAAAACGCGTCATTCCGGCCTTGAGCCGGAATCCCCCAAGAATCTGCAGAATGATTTGTGAAAGAATTCAAAACCCCTACGTAGAGCCGCCATGCATGGCGGCTCTACACTTGAAAAACGAATGATTCATTTACCCCGGTCTTTTCTACTGAAGCATGTGTTAGAATCAGGATGGGTAGGATGAAAGGATGAGCAGGATGTGATTTGATCGATGCGCTTTATTTTTTTGGCAAGCCTTGAAATACATTCCCAAAAACAACGCGTCATTCCGGCCTTGAGCCGGAATCCCGATGAATCAACAGAGTGATTGGTAAAGAATTCAAACTCCTATGTAGAGCCGCCATGCGTGGCGGCTCTACACTTGAAAAACGAATGATTCATTACCTCGGTCTATTCTGCTAAAGCCTGTGTTAGAATCAGGATGTGCAGGATGAAAGGATATGAAGAGGATGTGAGTTGATTGATGCTCCTTGTATTTCTGGTGCTTAGAAATACCTTCCAAAAACAACGCGTCATTCCGGCCTTGAGCCGGAATCCCATTGAATATGCAGAGTGATTTGTGAAAGAATTCAAACCCCCTGCGTAGAGCCGCCATGCGTGGCGGCTCTACACTTGAAAAACAAATGATTCATTTACCTCGGTCTTTTCTGCTGAAGCTTGTGTTAGAATCAGGATTTGCAGGATGAAAGGATGAGCAGGATGTGAGTTGATCGATTTACTTTGGATTTCTGGTCATCCCCAAATTACCTTCCAAAAACAACGCGTCATTCCGGCCTTGAGCCGGAATCCCATTTGAATCGGCAGGGTGATTTGTTAAAGAATTCAAACCCCCTACGTAGAGCCGCCATACGTGGCGGCTCTACACTTGAAAAACGAATGATTCATTACCCCGGTCTTTTCTGTTGAAGCTTGTGTTAGAATCAGGATGGGTAGGATGAAAGGATTAACAGGATTAGAGTTGATCGATGCTCCTTGTATTTCTGGTGAGCCTTGAAATACCTTCCAAAAAACAACGCGTCATTCCGGCCTTGAGCCGGAATCCCATTTGAATCTGTAGAGTCATTTGTGAAAGAATTCAAACCCCCTGTGTAGAGCCGCCAAGCATGGCGGCTCTACACTCGAAAAACGAATAGATTTATTTAGCCCGGTCTATTCTGCTGAAGGCTGTGTTAGAATCAGGATGAGCAGGATGTGAGGTGGGTGATGCACTTGTTCTAGCCAGTTTATTTTTTCTGACTTGTGAAAAAATCAAAAAATTGAATAAATTATCATGTGCTTATTCATATTTCATTGATCCCATTCTTCATTGATATAATATTTTAAACTCAGCTTTATGCAAAATGATTTTTGCTTCACCCTTTCTTTAAGAACATGCCATTTTCAAATCTTGGTAATTGCAGGAAGTAATTCAATCCATGTGTTCCATTTAATTCAATACTAAAATTTTTTATCCTCTGATTAATACCAAAACCTAAGGATAAATTAGTTCTATTAATTAATGATTCTTCCTCCGGCTCTGATTGAGCATTAATATTCTTGTTAAATAAATATTGATATTCAAATACTGTAGAAACGAGTGTGTTTTTTAAAATGTAATAATTAAAGTAGACAGGAATAGTCATAAATTGAAAGTAGCTACTTCATCATCTAATTCATTTAGTTTGCCAAGACTATGGTGAGAAAACACTAACCCAGAGGAAAATCAAATTTTTTCCAAGGAAAAAAATCAGCACCATACCCAAATTGGTAACCAGAGAAAACTGGTGAAATGAAATTAAATCTTTTATCACCATCTGACTCCTCCCTAATTCCTAAAAAAGAAAAATGGTTTCCACCACCTATTATATATGGTTTGATTTGGGAGCAAACATTATTAATGTTGCAAAAAAAAAGAAAGACTATTAATATGATTTTAGATTTCATAATTAAAAGATATTTGAATTGAGGTAGTTTTAATGGCCAAACCAGACTTCAAGGGTGTATCCGTCTCCTTGTAAATAAAGTTTACTGGGTTGTTCCACCTAAAGGATGTCGATAAATTATTTAGGATATTTACTCTGAATCCTGCAATAAAACCATATTCTATTCTTGTTGAATAAAGAATCGGGTTATTAAAAATATCACTGTAAACCAAGTAATCACTAAAAATTCCAAATTCCAGACTCATTTTGCCAGGTCTCAATCCACTTGGACAATAACCTAAAATAATTGGTATCCCAACAAAATGACCTGCACTTTCAGTGGTACCATTAAACTTCCCTTCAGCCGACATTTTCTTTTCATAAACAACAGAACCACTGGCATAAAAGGATTCAGATATTTGGTATGAAATCCCACCTCCTACATGAAATGATGTTTTAAAAAGTGGCTTTTCTGGGTTTTTGTATCTGATTTTCTGACCTTTCCAGTATGAAAATACATTGGTAATACTTGGACCTGCCTGAATAGAAAGTTTTATTTTATTTTGAGAATAAAGGGATGGTAGTAAAAAGAAGGTTATTACAAAAAGGCAATGGTATTTTAGGTGATGCGGCATATTTTAGTTTTTGCTCTATTGAGTATATTCTGAACCTTAGATATGCGTAAATATAAATGGCTTAAATAAGTTCACACAAGATTTTAAATAAAATTCCAGTTAAATATTACCTTATGTTTTAGATTTTCTGGATTCCTAAAGGGAAAGTTATCCATTAAAAATTATCAATAATTTTCAGGATTCCATAATCCATAGGAGTATCTCTTAACTCACATCCTGCCCATCCTTTCATCCTCCACATCCTGATTCAAACAATAAAATCAGCAGAAAACCCAAGTTTGAAAAATTTTTATTTCAGGCATGGGAAGCCGCCATGCGTGGCGGCTCTACAAAGGGTTTCTTTTATTAATTTCTTACACCATTCATTCTGCAGATTCTTGGGGGATTCCGGCTCGAGGCCGGAATGACGCGTTGTTTTAAGACCGACTCCTCGGTTTTCCAGTAATTCAAAGTAAAACGCCGAACTCCCATCCTGCTCATCCTTTCATCTTCCACATCCTGATTCAAACAAATGAGTCTGCAGAAAAGCCAATGTTGAAAAATTTGTGTTCGGGATTTTGATGAATGATTGAAATTTTTTCACCATCCACCCTGCAGATTCTTGGGGGATTCCGGCTCAAGGCTGGAATGACGCGTTGTTTTTGGGAAGATTTTAAAAGAGGCCCCTTCAAATCAAAAATAAAAAATCAAAGACCTAAGTTCAAAAATCTAAAATTAAAAAATCCCTGACGGAGTGACGAGGCAATAGACTGGCTGGTCACCGACGTCAGGGACATACGGGATTGTAAAACAAAACCAAATAAACCTTCTTTATGAGAATAGACTGATGGAAAAGGATTTGTGTGATTTTTTGCCTCTTTTGAGTTTGAGGAACCTTCTCTTAGAATGGTTTTTCCACCAGGGAAGTAAGGTGTTACTTCAGGGAAACAACCGGACAATTTACATTGGCAACTCCGGTAGCCAATACATTCGCATTTTGAGCATCCATTAAGTTGGATACATTGTTGAAATCGTTGTTGTCGTAAACGTTAACCAACCATAGTGGGGAATAATTTGCATCGCTTGGAATGCTACCCAATACATTGTGGGTCTGACCATTGTCGTTCATAAATCCTGAAGCAGGGCCACTCATTGGATTATTGTTGTCAGGGTTGATGTTGAATGTCACGTAAATTGGGGATAAAGGAACCATGTTTGAACTTCCTCCATCCAATACTTTTTCAAAAAAAGAGAAATAATACACCACCTGGTCACGGTACCAGCCTCTATGCAATCCATTGTCTTCATTTGTTTCAATCCTTTTGTTGGCTGTTGAGCCATCCGGAACAACCGGACAATTTACAATGGTACTTGTCTTTTCAATGTTGTAATCTGAATTCAATAAATCCGCTTCGTTGGTAATGGAGTTTGCAGTGTAATCATTCGGAACGGATACCCTGTAAACCTGCCAAAAGTCGTTGTATCCTCCATCTCCCGGGATTACATTGATGATGTTCAACTGACCTTCAACCATTTCATCGTTTTCATCAAAGAAAAGGTAAATCGGAGCAGGTACAGTCGACTGTACATCAAAGTTGTAGTATTCTACTTCACTTCCGTCTGGTCCAAATCCTTTGGTGATAAATGGAGCTCCTGAATCGAAGTTGATAGGCTCATTTGGGCCAGGCAACCCATTGGTAGAATTACGCACCATCAACATACCAGCATCAGCACTGAATCGGTCTACTGAAACTTTAGGAGCAGTGTCAGGATTAAGTGCAATTACTTCCGGATCATCTTTCTTACAGCCTACACTCAGGATGGCGACAGAAAGGAACAATACTAAAATCGATTGAAATTCTTTTTTCATGGTAAATACGTTTAAATGATTTGTTTATTTACCTCTGTTATGCGCAGAATTGAAAAACGGTTGTCTGGGGTGGAAGCGGTAAAGCGATTTTCGGGATGTGTTTTTTGGTTTTATTTATTGTGTAAATAGCTGATATTCAATTTTATACAAAGTGATTTTATTTGATTTATTTTTTTTAAAACATTTAGGAATTAAGGGTTATTAAGATTCCTATTAAAAAAAATTGCCATGCGTCACTTGATTTTTATTCTACAGGAAGGCTCCCACGGCCGAACTTTAAATAATTACCAGTATCCAGTATCCAGTATCCAGTATCCAGTATCCAGCTTCCAGAATCCAGTGTCTAGTGCCCAGAATCTTTCCTCCTCTGTGATTTCCCTCACCGCACAAGTTCAACCATATCGTAATTTTGCAGCTCATTTTCAATTTTCATGTTCAGACATCAAGGAAGGAAAAGAACCTGGAAGCACAATCTGCAAATTGCCATCGTGCTTTCTTTTGTGGCGGGCATTGTCAATGTGAGTGGTTTTCTGGCCATCAGTCAGCTTACTACAAACGTGACAGGGCATTTCGCCTTGTTTATCAATGAAGTGGCCAATATGGACTGGTGGAAGGGTACCATCTTCCTAGCTTATATCCTTTCCTTTCTGGCAGGATCCATGACTTCAGCTCTACTGATTGAATGGTTCAATGAGACCAAAAGGCTCAATATCTTTGTCTGGCCTACCATCATTGAATCTATCATCCTTCTGTTCGCAGGTATTTTTGGATCGTGGCTGGTTTTTCGTAACCCTGATCTGCTTGCCTTTTTATTGCTTTTTGCGATGGGGCTTCAAAACTCCTATGTTACAAAAATATCCAACGCAGTCGTTCGAACCACTCACCTTACCGGACTCTTTACCGATCTTGGAATTGAATTGATACAATTATTCTTCCCCAAAGCCCATCCCAAAAGAAAACGTATCATTGAAACCATCAAATTGAGAATCTACATCATTTGCTTCTTCTTTCTCGGTGGATTAATAGGCGGATATTTTTATTCGAAAATGAATTGGGGTTTATTAACGCTAATCCCCGCAGCAGTGATCCTAACCGGTAGCCTTTTCTATGATGATTTCCGGTTTCGGGTTATTAGGGTGAGGAGGAAGCTTAAATAATCGCAAAGGATGGGGGAGGTAGGGAAGAGCGCAAAGAGGGACTGCAGATTCTTGAGGTCGAAAATAGTCAAAAACCAGAGGGGAACGCCTCTAATCTAGCCGGTAAAATATATCCACTGGTTCATTCACTCATTCATTCAAATTCAACCATTCAACTATTCAACCCTTCAAAATTCAGGTAATCGCAAAGGATGGGTAAGGTAGGGAAGAGCGCAAAGAGATGCTGCAGATTCTTGCGTTTGCTGCAACATTTCTCAATTCTTAATTCATGGACTCTTGATTTCTGTTCCCGTCCACCTCACATCCTCCCATCCTCCACATCCTGATTCAAACAATAAAATCAGCAGAAAAGCCAGGGTTGAAAATTTGTATTTAGGTATGGAAGCCGCCATTCGTGGCGGCTCTACCAGGTTTGTTAGTTGGTTGGAATGCTTTTCACCACCCTGCGGATTCTTGGGGATTCCGCTCGAGGCCGGAATGACGCGTTGTTTTGAGATGGATTCTCTGATTGTACTCGCTAAAATTTCAAGTTTTCGAAACTCCATGGTACCGGCTAACTCACATCCTGCCCATCCTTTCATCCTCCACATCTGATTCAAACAATTAAATCAGCAGAAAACCAGGTTGATGTATTTCAGGTGTGGGAAGCCGCCATGCGTGGTGACTCTACGGGGTTTTTGATGAATGGTTGAAATGCTTTTCACCCTTCATCCTGCAGATTCTTGGGGTCCGCCGAGGAATGACTCGGTTTTTGGGATGGATTCTCTGGTTGTACTCGCTAAAATTTCAAGTTTTCAAAATTCTATGGTGCACCGTCCATCTCCCATCCTGCTCATCCTCCCATCCTCCACATCCTGATTCAAACAATAAAATCGCAGAAAAACCAAGGTTGAAAAATTTGTATTTCAGGCTTGGGAAGCCGCCATGCTTGGCGGCTCTACGGAGATTTTTAAGATTGATTGAAATTTTTTCACAAATCACTCTGCAGATTCTTGGGAGATTCCGGCTCAAGGCCGGAATGACGCGTTGTCTTAAGATCGACTCCCCGGTTTTCCAGTAATTCAAAGTAAAACGCCGAAATCCCATCCTGTTCATCCTCCACATCCTGATTCAAACAATAAAATCAGCAGAAAAACCAAGCTTGAAAATTTTGTGTTTCAGGCATGGAAAGCCGCCATTCGTGGCGGCTCTACCAGGGGTTTGTTAATTGGTTGGAATGCTTTTCACCATTCATTCTGCAGATTCTTGTGGGATACCGGCTCGAGGCCGGAATGACGCGTTGTTTTTGGGAAGATTTTAAAAGAGGCCCCTTCAAATCAAAAATCAAAAAACTAAGATCAAAAATCTAAAATTTTCACCCCCTGACCCACTCATTGGGGTGGCAAAGTGAAAAATCCTTCAACCCTTCAATCCCTCAACCCTTCATCCTTAAAAAACGCCCCCGAATGATTCATCCGGAGGCATGCGATTAAACTAAAATGAAGAAATGTATTTTTAATAAAATGCCTGCGCGTATCCTTGAAGAATAGCGGTCATTTATTTCCTGTGATTTTGTCTTATGATTGGGTTGAAACAAATATAAGCATCCACAAGTCGCAAATCAAAAATGAACCCAATATTTAATGTTAAAAAAAAACCGGATCCGCTAGCGGACCCGGCTTAAGGCTCTTTGCCTTTCAAACATTAGGTTAAAATAAGCTGGTACAAACCTACAGTAAAATATATTGTTAAGCAACCGTAAAGGGATTGTTTAACAGGTTTCGGAATGTTAAAATTGGGTGACGAACGGCAAATATTAGTATTTAACAATATATTTTTAGGTTTATCTTTCTGAGCACCAGTAATTTAGGGTCTTCCGTACAACCAGGCATCTTGAATCATTTTTTTCTGCATGTTTTCATCTGCTTTGATTTTTATATTAGGCGGATTCACCCTTTTGGCTTTTTGAATCCTGGCTTCCAATAAAACCGTTTTATCTTTTCCTTTTTCATCCTTCCTGTTCACTTCTACTACAAATGGTGCCCCTTCCTTCATTTCACTTCTTATCTGGTCTACAAATTGTTGAATGCCTTCACCAGGAACCGTTTTGTTTTGAATTTTTAATATTTCATCGCCAACTCTGTAGTCAAGTTCTCTTCCCATTTCATTCAAATTATAAATATTCTGGACTACCAATTTCCTGGTTTCCCGACTGAACCCAAATGCTGCATCTCCAAAGGTATAAACCATGGTATCTTTGGGTTCTTCATAACTGATGCCCATCTTGTCAAAAAATACCCCATACGGAACCGGTTTTCCTTTTTTAATATAGGTATTTAAAAAATCACCAATCTTGTCACCTTGTGATTTCTCTATAGCTGCAAATAGCTTTTTATCCTTAAAAGGTTTTTCTTTTCCATAAGCTTCTGTCAGATCCTGCATCAATTCAACCAAGCCATAAGATCCGCCCGATTTTTCCTGTAATTCTATATCCAAACACATTGCAAGCAAAGCACCTTTTTCATACACATTTCCATATTGGTCTTCATATTTATCCAAAATTCTGCTGCTCATTTTTGTAAAAGAAAGATCGTCCTGGTAATTGGCTTTGGAAAGCTGAATCTTTCTACCCATTCTTTCCAAAAATTCTTCCGGACTAATCATGCCCGACCTCACCTGATTGTGATGAGAGAAATATTCAGTGATACCTTCGTACATCCAAAGATGACGGGACATATCCGGCTCTGCAAAATCAAAATAATGAATCTCCTCTGAATGAACCGAAAGCGGAGTGATGATGTGAAAAAATTCATGCGATGCAATGTCCAACAAAAATGGTCGAATGCGCTCTTCCGGCATTTCAGGAAGGCAATACACCGATGAATAATTATGCTCCAAAGCTCCGGTGCCAATAGGCAATTGTTCCCCCATGAAATACATCAAAAAGGCATAGCGCTCCACGGGAAGATTTCCTTTCAGATAATCTCTTTGAGAGGCCAAAAGTACTTCAAAATGCTCCCGCAAACTTTGGCTGCTGATCAATCCATTTGGCGAGTAAATCGCTAATAAAACTTCAGTTTTATCCAGTTTGATGACGGCAGTATCCGGTTTGCAATACATCACAGGCATATCCACCAATTCATGATAGTTTTTTGCTTCAAACCAATCTGTATTGCCTTTACTGGATAACGTAGTGTAGGCAGATTGATGTACCATTTCTTCCGGTTTTTGAACCTCTACTTTAAATGGAACAAATTCCAAACCTTCCAGATAACCGTAAAATCCATGGCCATTTAGCAGGAAGTTTTTTCCTTCCTCAATATTGGTTCCTGACATGCCCGAAACCGACCGACCACTGGTGGCATCAAAACTGTCGTCCACTTCATAAGTCAGGTGGTGCAATTTGTTGGCTGGTGTTATCCGCCAGGTATTTACATCTTCTCTGACTACGGATAGTCCTTCGCCTTTTTCATCAAAAGCATTTACCTGATGTACAAATCTTCCGAAATCATACTCCGTATAGGTACCGGGAATGATTTTTGGAAAATGAAACCGAATGCTCTTTTGACGAACCTTTGGAGTCTCCACGGTCACAATCAGGCGATCCATGATTACCTCGTTCAGGTTTAAATGATAAGTGTAATGCCCTTGAGAACCATCGTTGGCTTTTGAAAGAAAGGCCATTAAAATAATAGTACAGGTAATTAATATTCGCTTCATTTTCGGGTGTAATTTTTTATAAAAATTAATCAATCCCCGATTTTAAAACATCTTCACTTTTTAAGCTAAGGTCTTGTGTTGATCCACATTGTTTGGGATATTTGGAGGCCGATTTGAAATGAGTGGTTTATTTCTTGATGAAATTCAACTAAATCAATTTTAAACTTGCTATGGAAAACCTTTTAGACAATCAGGAAGCTTTTAAATCGGATGATATTCATTATAGCATGGTTTCCGCCTGGAAACGATTGGCAAATTTTCTGGTGGATTGGATTGGCATTGTAATATGGAACATACTGTTTGGCATCCTCATTTCCTATTTTAAATTTTTGCTTGGTTTTGGCTTCCGTATTCAAATGGGGATGAATCTAGAGCTTTATCTTTTCCTTTTATTTTGTTTTCGATATGTCCTTTATTATTCTTTGACAGAATACTTTTTGAAAGGGAAAACATTAGGAAAGTACCTTACCAATACAAGGGTCATAACACAACACAATGAAATGCCTTCTTTTAAAATATGTTTGCTTCGCTCTATTATCAGGTTGGTACCTTTCGAGCCGTTTTCGTTTTTAGGAGGTGTTCCCGGATGGCATGACGAATGGTCCAAAACTTACGTGGTTGAGGAATCCGAATACAGGAAATACAACCATTCTTTATAATGCAATCCATAAGTCATTTTTGGTCTGAATTCCTTTGGTGGCCATTTTTTGTTTTCGTGTCTTGTTTTTAAATGATTTTGAAAACAAAACCAATCGTATGAGAACGACCATCCAAAGTATCAGTATCCCCAAACCTTGTCATGAAGATTGGAATGCCATGCGACCTAATGAGAAGGGTAGGTTTTGTGATTCCTGTCAAAAAACGGTTCATGACTTTTCAAGTATGAGCGATGAAGAATTGATTGCCTTTTTTGAAAAAAAACAAGCCTCCCATTGTGGGAGGATAGATTCTAAAAAGTTGGACCGCATCAACAGGAAAATTTACCTTCAATCTCCTTCATTCGGTAAAGAGTGGTTCACTGCATTTTTCTTCTCGGGTTTTTTATCCCTGCTGGGGAATGCAAGCTTGTTTGGACAAAAATCTTGCGATAAATCTGATGGAAAGATTGAAATAATAAGTGATGTTGCTCAAAAGCCGGATAGTGTAACCTTTATAATTGAAGGTAAGGTCGTTGAAGCAGAAACAGGAGAACCTTTAATTTTTGGGAATGTCTATTTTTCCAACAATCTAGGTGGAACCACTACCGATTTGGACGGAAATTTCCGTTTAATTGGCAATAGTGATAGCACTTCAATCGTGACAGAAAATGTCTTCATAGAAGTATCATATGTTGGGTATAAAACTTTTATTGCCAAAGCAGATTCACTTCTAGGTAAAAGAGTATCCATTACTATGCCTGCTGACTCCTATGTTTTGGGAGAATATGTAGTCCTAAAAAGACCCTTTCACCAACGAGTCTGGCTTTGGTTTAAAAACCTTTTTTAAAAATAATTCCAATTTCCTGATACCTTTTTTAAAAAAATGGTACTAAGGAGTGTTGTGATTCATGGTTTTTGTTTTTAGTCCACTATTCCCTTTCAAACTGGCGCCCATTTCCCATTTTGTTAAAATTTCAATTTCAACATAAAATTTGCATCCTTACGATTTGGAGAGCGTATTGGGTGTAAGCATTTTGTTTCAAACTTGGCACAAAAAAGCTATGTTCCGGTACAATTGCTGTATCGGAACTTTTTTTGGCATCAAACCATTGTTTGGTTTATCTTCGTAGCCATCATGATACTCCTACAAGGCAGATTTTAAAAACCAGTAGCCATCCGGCTGCCTACTTTTCATCTATGTTAAGGTTTGTTTCTGTTTTTATAATTACCCTTTTTTCAAATTTCCTCCTGGCCAATATGGCTTCTCCCATCCAGGAAGGTCATACAGGAGCCTTGCCTTTTTTGGCTCGGCATGTATCTATAGATTCTGAGCACATCCTTATACAGCCTTCCCCCGATTTTAAAACTGCCATTTTTAAAATAAAATATCAGGTCCGGGTGGATTCTTCAGGAGTCCGTATTCCTTTGGTTTTTCAGGCAATGGATTATATGGATGGATTCCAATTGATGGTGGATGGAATACCGCAAAGCACAAAAAGTCTTCCTTATGAGTACATCCATTCTGACAGCTTTCCCAATAATGATTTTTCAGATTTTATCGGTTTTGAATCATTGGTAACCGTTTATTACGATAAGGATTATTCAATTGAAGAAGAACTTGAAGACTTAATCTACCTGGAAGTAGACCTTGCAAAAGGAACACATACTATTGAAATTTCTTATACTGCTGAATCCTGGATAGACGAATCCGATTTAATCCTGAAGCGGTATTTTTATTATTCCCTGGCTCCTGCGAGATATTGGAAGTCATTTGGAACCCTTAGTCTTGAAATCCAAGCCGAAAGTTCTCAGCCACAAATCCATACCAATCTTGGAGAACCCAAAACCGGATCTTTACCGGGTTTCGCATCCTGGACTTTCAACTCCATCCCGGTAGATGTTGTTGAAATAAGCTGGAAACCGGAACCAAGTGAAAAAGCAAAGTTTTATATGGATTTGGGCCCTGATACTTTGGTTTGGATTTTTGGTTTTATACTCGCTTCCCTTCATTTTCTTTTTATAAAAATAAGAAGAAGAAAAAATCAAGCACGCATCAATTGGGTAGTGGTAATCGGTGGATTATTGATACCCTTCCTTGTGCTCAATTCTTACATGTATGCTGTCGACATCATCGATAATATCATCGGCGAATATGCCAGCAGAAGGCATGGTTACCTATTTCTGGTCAATATTTATTATCCGGTGCTGATGCCTGTTTATATGTTGGTTTGTTTTCTCTGGGATTGGTTTTGGAAGCGTAGATTTCATCCTTCAGCTTAGTTGAATTTCAATCATTTTTTAACCGGGGCTTCGGCTTTACTTCCTTTTCCTGATTGATTTTCTATCTTGCCACTGAAAAACCATCAGTGTGAATGTAAACGGAAAAACCATTTGGATTACAGGTGCAAGCTCCGGTATCGGGGAAGCACTTGCCATCGAACTCTCTAAGGCAGATGTCCATTTAATTCTTTCTTCCCGCAGCCAGGAAGCCTTGGAGCAAGTAGCTTTAAAATGTGGCAATGAAAAATGCACAGTAATTCCCCTTGATCTTACCAATCCTGATTCCATTCAAGCTGCCCTAACTTCAGTGCAATCCAAATTTTCAAAAGTAGATGTCTTGGTCAACAATGGCGGAGTGAGCCAACGAGCTACCGTTTTGGAAACTTCTATTGAAACCGAGCGCAAATTGATGGAAGTGAATTATTGGGGCGCCATCCAATTGACCAAGGGTATTCTTCCTTTGATGATTAAAAATGGCGGGGGCATGTTTGTAACGATTACAAGTGTGGTAGGTAAGTTTGGTTTCCGTTTGAGAAGTACTTATGCTTCCAGTAAACATGCTTTGCATGGTTACTTCGACAGTTTAAGAGCAGAATATCATGACGATAACATTCGTGTTTGTCTGGTTTGTCCGGGTAGAATTTTGACCAAAGTGAGCCAAAATGCCATGAAAGGCGATGGAACCAAACATGCCGAATTGGATCCCGGGCAAAAAAACGGGCTTTCAGCAGAATATTGTGCCCAACAGATTGTCAAGGCCATTCAAAAAGAAAAAAAAGAAATATTCATAGCAAGAGGGGAGAAGTGGCTTTGGCAAATTAAGCGTTTCATGCCCTGGTTATATTACCGATTAGCAACAAAACTAAGTCCTAAATAAAAAATATGGCATTTAATATCAGTGGAATTCAACAGATTGGAATAGGTGTGAAAAATACTCCTGAGGCGTTTAAATGGTACAATCAACATTTTGGAATGAACATTCCGGTTTTTGATGAAGCAGCAGAAGCGAATTTAATGTTGCCATATACAGGCGGCAAACCTCATTCACGACATGCCATTCTTGCATTGAATCTGGTAGGTGGAGGCGGTTTCGAAATCTGGCAATACACCAGTCGTACACCTGAAGCTCCTCAACATCCCTTTACGCTCGGAGACTTGGGTATCAATATCATGAAATTAAAGACTCCAAATATCCAAAAGAGTCATAATCGTTTATCCAATGCTTGCCAGACCTCTCCGGTTCAAATAATGCCCCATGGGAAAAGAGCATTTTATGCTTTGGATCCTTATGGGAACTGGTTTCAGTTTTGTGAAGAGAGTAATACATTTTATAAAAATGAAACTGAAAATGGAGGTGTATTTGGTTGTACCATCGGAGTAAAGGATATGGATAGCTCTTTGAAGTTTTACAGACAGGTACTGGGTTATGATTCAATTTTATCAGATACAGAAGGCAGTTTTGAAGATTTGAAATATTTCAAGGGAGGCGAAAGAAAGTTTCGACGAGTAATTTTAACCCACTCAGAAAAAAGAGAAGGTGCATTTAGTAAATTGTTTGGCCCTTCCCAACTTGAGCTTTTGCAATTAACTGAAGATACTCCTAAAAAGATTTTTGAAAACAGGTATTGGGGTGATTTGGGTTTCATCCATCTTTGTTTTGATGTAAAAGGCATGCAAGACCTTAGGACTTTTTGTAAAGAAAAGGGAGCACCTTTTACCGTAGACAGCGAAGCGGCTCTAAAGAACAAATTTGACATGGGAGAAGCTGCAGGTCATTTTGCTTACATTGAAGATCCGGATGGGACTTTAATTGAATTTGTAGAAGCACATAAAGTTCCTCTTTTGAAAAAAATTGGCTGGTACCTTGATCTCAACAAGCGAGGAGCAAGGACTTCTCTACCTAATTGGATGATAAAAGCCATGCGATTTACAAAAGTTAAGGCTTGATCAAACATTAGACTTGGAATAGGGTTGGAACTAGAAAACAACTATCATGAAACTAGGTAATCTTTTCTTGTTTCTCCTCCTCAACTTTGCCGCATTAGCAATCGGTGGTTGGTGGCTGGGAGATCCTTCAACAAATGAATGGTATCAATCGCTCGAAAAAGCACCATGGAATCCACCCAATTGGATGTTTGGTGTTGCCTGGACCACGATCATGATTTGTTTTTCCATTTTCCTTTGGAAAGTGACTGAGAAATATAACTGGAAAGATATTTTCCGACCCTTTTTCGTGGTCTACATTTGTCAATGGCTGCTCAATGTAGCCTGGAATCCGGTTTTCTTTCGTTCCCAGCTGGTTTGGCCTGCGCTCGTTATCATTTTAATGTTGTCGATCCTGGTAGGTTGGTTCTGGTATTGGGGTATGAAAAGAATGGGAAACTGGGGCTGGTTGATGGCACCGTATTTCATTTGGCTGATGATAGCGCTTTCCTTAAACGCTTATATCTTTTTTGCCAATGATGCGACCCAATTCTAATCATTCATAACTTTTAACAGCAAAAAGAAGCAAGGCTTGTTATTTTTGGAAAAAAATTATGCGCCTCTTATTTGGTTTCTTTTTGCTGTTGAATATCACATCCTACGGGCAGAAAACCGGTTTTGCTCCCACTACTGATCATCAAATCTTTTTCAAACAGTATGGAGATGGTGAACCTTTGCTCATCATCAATGGCGGCCCGGGAATGAACTCCGAAGGATTCAGTTCTATGGCGGAACAAATTGCAGCTCTGGGCTTCCAAACCTTTTTATACGACCAAAGAGGTACCGGGAAATCCACCCTGGAATCCCTGGATTCCAATTCTGTGAATATGGATTTAATGGTGGAAGACATTGAAGCCCTGAGGAAACATTTGAAAATAAAAGACTGGCACATCCTTGGACATTCTTTCGGAGGAATGTTGGCAGCTTACTACACTACTAAATATCCTGAAAAGGTGAAGGGTCTTATTTTCTCATCCTCAGGAGGTATAGATTTGGAATTTTTAAATGGTCTGGATATCCGCTCTCATCTTTCAGAGGAAAACCAGGAAAAGCTTCGCTATTGGTCAGAAAAAATTGCAGCCGGCGATACCAGTTTTCAAGCAAGATTGGAAAGAGGAAAAGCACTTGCTCCGGCATATTTATTTGATCAATCTTTTGTTCCTGTCATAGCAGAAAGACTCACGCAAGGAAACATGACCATCAATGCCCTGGTCTGGGCAGATTTGCGCAAAATGCAATTCGATACCAAACCTCAATTGCAATCTTTCAAAAAGCCTGTACTCGTCATCCAGGGAAAAAATGATGTACTCGAAACAAAGACCGCCGAAAACATCGCCAAAACCTTCCCCAATTCAGAACTCGTTTTCCTGGAAAACTGCGCCCATTACGGCTGGCTGGATGCCAAGGAAAAGTATTTTGATACTATTGATAATTTCTTGAAAAGTGACGAGTAACGAATTACGAGTGACGAATTTTCATCTCATCGCTGGTATCAGTCTTCAGACTGGTACCCAAGGTATATGTAGGTCTTCTGCCAATAAAGAATTTTGGTATCTAACCTCCAGAATCTACCATTCGTAAACCGTAATTTCTCCCTCACACCGCATCCCGCATTCCGCACAACGTCACAACACCGTTACATCCCCCACAAAAGTCTTCAACGTGCCATCAAAAAATTCAGCTTCGATGTAATACATGAATACCCCACTATTCATAGGTTTTCCTTTAAAGGTTCCATCCCAGGAATTCAATCTTGTTTCGGATAATGATGGTTCAAAGTCCTTTGCTTCAAATAATTGGTTACCCCAAATATCAAAAATGGTGAAAATGTGAATTTTGGTAACAAATGAACCACTTGCATATATTGAAAAATGGTCATTGATCCCGTTTCTATCTCTTGGTGAAAAAGCAGATGGGACATAAATTGTATACTCAATTGGTTTCTGATCAATAAATATTGAATCGCTGGCTTTACAAAGTCCAGCTTCCACTGTAACAGTATAAAGTGTGGGGCCTTGTGGGGTAATTCCGGAACTCAAACATTTTTGAAATCCAATTCCATCACATTCAATAAATTGTTCAGAAGGCGTCCAATATACATCTGTCAATCTTGAAAAAAGATTGGTTGTCGCGGTCAATTCCAGGTCATCTCCCAAAGAAAATGGATTTTCACCCTTGGTAATACTAATTTCTACCCAGGAAGAATCAGCTTCTTCAATGGTGTAACTTTTTTCTTTCTCACATCCATCTGCATCCTCCACCAGAATGGTATAATTTCCCGGCATTAAATTGAAATAATCCATTTGACTGGAGAAGGCGCCACCATTTATAGAATAGAGAAAAGGAGGAGTCCCGTTGAAGGGCCTTCCAATTTTTAAAAAAGTAAGCGTGTCTTCAGGGCAGGTAGGATTTCTGACATTTACATTAAAATTCAAATTGCTGATAAAAGTATCTACCCGCACAAAATCAGCATTGGTACACCCTGTAAGTGGATCAGTTACAGTCAGTTTATAGGTTCCTAACTGATTAACCTCTATAAATCTGGTATTTCCAATAGTGTTACCATTAAATGTCCATTCCATAATTAAAGTGTCAGGTGTTAAATCGCTTCCCAACCTAACGAAAGTAGGTGTGCAACCAATTTTCTTATCCGGCCCCGTATTCGCATCAGGTGACCGGAAATTTTCAAAGCTCAGACTGTCTCTAAACACGCAGCCATCTTCTGTATAGGTATAATATAAAACATGAACTCCGGGACCGGCATTCAAGGGGTTTAACCTTCCTTGAGGGCTAACGGCGGGGCCCGACCAAATACCCGTTCCGGTTCCCGCTGAGCCTGAGATGTTAACTTCCAGGTCAAATGGTTGAACCTCATTCAAACAGAAGGGCCCAATTGAAAGCATTTGTAAGGTAACAAAGGGGCAAGATCTGGTTCTGCATGAAATACTGCTTCCCTTAGAGCCACAAACGGTATTCCCAAATACCTGCACGGTTATTTGTACATCCTGATTTGGACTTAGTCCTGTTAGGCTAAAAGAATTATTAGTTTGGATCCCCTGACTAATTCCATCTATAAATACCTCATAATGCGTTGCTCCTGCTATCGGGTCCCAATTTATCTGCATACTGTTGGGAGTCGAGCTACAATCTATCTGAGGAGCAGCCAGTTCTGGATCTATCACCACGGTTTTTGTAGTAGTATCAGAATTACATCCTCCTTCCTCTACCATCAGGCTTATTTGATACGAGCCAGCATCAGGCCATTGAATCTCATAAGGCCCTTTTCCGTTTCCCGAAACAATTGTTCCTCCATCAAAATCCCAATTGAAGGTCGCAGTATCAGAAGCCGTACCCAGGTAAGTAATGATAGAGGTATCAGAAACACAAATGGAACTATCTACAGAAAAGTCGGAAGAGGGCGTGTCAAAGACATTTATGGTTAAATGTTCAGTATATAAACAATTTTGATTAAAGAAGTTTAAGGTAAATAGATTCGGGCCAAGGTTAGCAAGTAAGGGATTAAAAAAGCGAGGCCTAGTTATACCTACTCCAGTCCAAAAAGAATGTCCAGTGGTTTCTGTAAAAAAATTTAAAGAAATAGGATTTGAAAAAGTATCTCTGCAAATGTCAGGAACTTGCTCGATTATTATCTCAAGCGGCGGACAATTTTTCGTCTTGCAAGAAAAGCTGGCGGTGGTGGGGCCACAAACAGTTTGACCACTGGCAATAACAGTAATATTAACGCTGTCCCCAGTGTTTAAATTCGTAACGGTATATTGTCTATCAGTTTGAGTGCCAGTACTCACACCGTTTAATATTAATTCATAATCATTTGCTAATGGGCCTGCCCACCAACTGAAGTTAATTGCACTTTCACCTTCGACGCATTCTATAATTGGAGTAATAAGGGTGTCATTTACACATAATGTGTCAATATGTTTTGAGGAAGCACAACCATTTTCTATCACTTGTAGTTGTACAATAAAGCTTCCCGTATCAGGCCATTGAACCTCAAAAGGCCCCGAACCTGAGCCTGAAACAACTGTTCCTCCATCAAAATCCCAATTGAAGGTAGCTGTATCGGAAGCATTCCCTAAATAAATTATGGTTGAGGTATCAGTAATGCAAATAGGACTTTCCAGGGAAAAATTTGCCTCCGGAGTGTCAAAAACCTCTATAATGAAAGAATCTATATATACACAGGTATCTTCAACGTATTGCAAAAAAACTGTGTTAGCTCCTAAATCAGCCAGGTGAGGATAAAAATCGCCATTCGAATGGGTGGCATTTGCTGACCAGGTGAAAGTGCCAATTCCAGACCCACCTATCGGGTTGGCCGATAAAGGAAAGGTGTCCTGAATTCCATTCCTGCATATAGTAGGTAGGGGAGTAATGTTTAAGTCAATAGTCGGACATTGCGATTTCAAGGAATTCAGTGAAGTTCCGATACATATAAATATCAGTGTTAGCCCTAATAAATATTGCCTTTTTAAAATAGTAAGTATTGAATTAGTAATCATTGTCAATAGGATAAGTTTTAGTCTTTTTAAATAACAGAGTAGGGTAGAAGGTAACAATGATCCTCAAGATATTAAAAAATCTAATTTGCTACCAGTATTTAGACTTTCTGAAAACGACAAAAACAAAAGCGGCCCCAACAGTTACGTTGGGGCCGCTTATTAACGAGAGCAGTTTATAAAACTTATCTTATCGTCACGTCTCCTTTGAAAATCTCAGTAAGACCATCAAAGAATTCAATTTCTGCGTAATAAACAAATACGTTAGGATTGAACATTTTTCCTCTAAAGGTACCATCCCAGCCATTTGCTCTACCTTGAACCTCATCTAAACTTGGTTCAAAGTCATAAGCTTCAAAGACTTTTTCACCCCATCTGTCAAAGATCAGGAAGGATTTAACGCGGGTAGCAACCTTAGGGTCTGCAAAAATAAAGAAGAAGTCATTTATTCCATCCCCATCTCTAGGTGAGAAACCGGAAGGAATGTAAACAGGACGAATCTTCTTCACATTCAACTGAATGGCATCTTCTGCAGCACAAGGACCTGCTTCGATTCTTACTGTATAAACAGTCTGACCGGTCGGAGTCACCCATGCACTCAAACAGTTGGTAATGTTGGTCTCGTTACAGATTGGGAACTGGTCAATCGGTGTCCAGCTAACATTGGTCAACAAGCTTGGAGCAAAGTTGGTAACAGCACTCAATAAAACACTGTCTCCCAATGGAACAGGATTGTCACCGGTTGTAATTACAATCTCAACGTTCAACTCATCTGGTTCGGTAATAGTAAAGGTTACTTCATCTTCACATCCATTTGCATCCTGTACCCCAACATTGTAAGTTCCAGGTCCTAAGTTGCTGAAGAAGGTCTGTGAAGAATAAGTGCTACCATTGAAAGAATACAAGTATGGAGGAACTCCATTGTCAACTCCACTAATGGTGATGATACCGTCATTTCTACCGAAACAAGAAATATTTTCAACCTGAGCATTCAATGAAGGCTCAGAGAAAGTAGCATCTACAAATACATCATCGGAAGCAGTACATCCGGTGTTTGGATCAGTAGCTGTAAGGGTATAAGTTCCACCGTCTTCAACAGTTAGGAATCTTGTGTCACCTACTACGTTTCCGTTCAAAGTCCAAGAATAGGTAAGGCCATCAGGAGTACCGTTTCCACCGATATTTACATCACCTACCAAACAATTAATCGCCTGGTCAGCACCTGCATCTACAGTAGGTGGTGCATTTACCTGAATGGTAATACTTCCTTCGTAAGTACAAGCCTGTTCGTTGAAGGTATAATTCAAAGTATGGGTACCTGGTCCAGCACCTACAGGGTTGAATGTACCATTCGGACTAACAGCAGTACCTGTCCATGTTCCCGTTCCGGATCCATCTGAACCAACAGCTGTAACTGTGATGTCAGTTGGAGTAGCTTCATTCAAACAGAATGGATCAATTGGAGGAATATCTAAAGATATCTGTGGACATGGATCAGCTGCACAAGTCAAAGTGCTTTCTACCGGACCACAAACTGTATTACCCGTAGCTACTACTCTGATGGTCGTTTGTTGCTCAGGATTCAGATTGGTCACGCTGTAGCTGGTACCTGTTTGAGTGCCCTGGCTTACACCACCAATAAATACTTCGTAGTTGTTAGCTCCCGGAATTGCGTTCCATGTAAACCCTGCACTTGTTGTAGAAGCAGCATTAGGGTCACAAGAGATAACTACCGGATCCAATTCTTCGTCAACCTGAACTGGCAAAGTAAATGGAGCTGATGGACAACCGTTATAATCCATAGTTAGAGTAACATTCTGTTGACCAACATCATTTCCTCCCCACATTACTTCCTGAACGTTTGTTCCTGCTCCGCTGATAATGGTACCACCATCAAAGCCCCAATTAAAGGTTGCTCCCATAAAGTTTGCACCAGTATAGGTGATGGTGGATGCATCAGTTTCACAGATTACCGGATCTACGGTGAATATGGCAGTAGGAGTCTGGAACATAGTTACCATGATGGTTGTATCATAGAAACAAGCATCATATTCGTAATCTAACTTAATGGTATAAGTTCTCATGGTTGCAGGAGGAGTTATTCTAGGTGTAAATACACCAGCAGAAGTAATATCCTGTCCACCAGAAGTACTCCATGTTGCTATTCCGGTTCCGTTACCTGGATCATCTATAGTAGAGAATGTCATTTGCTGTGAGTACTGACCAGTTACCGGCAAACAGTTGTCCGTAATTGGGTCAATAAGCAATTGCGTTCTAGGACATTCTTTTGCAATACAAGTTAAGGTATCAATTACAGGAGGACAAGCAGAAGATGTATCACTAATGATCAACTCCATCATCACCTCTGTTCTTGGTACCAGACCATTGAAAGTTGCTGAGAAATCAGTTGTGCTGGTAGCAGTTACACCAGGAGTAAGAACATTGATATCGTAGTTTGTTGCTCCAGGTACTGCATCCCATGTAAAGAATACACTGGTATTCGTAGGGTCACAATCCGTATTTGGCAATGTCAATTCTTCATTAACTTCAACAAAATGTCTAATGGTATCAGAAATACAGCCATTTGCTTCGATAAGAAGGGTAATCTCTTCACCAGGACTTGGAGCACCATAATTGATCATGTATGGGCCACCAGCTGATCCTGAGATTACATTTGCATTACCAAAGTTCCAGGTGAAACTAGAACCTGATGGTGCAGATATAACGACTGGATTTGCTACATCAGTAACACAAATCTTAGGCTCAACCGCGAAGTTTCCGGTTGGTATTGCATAAACGTTAACCGTTGTACATTCTGTAGTAAAACATCCTGTACCTTCCGGTTCTTCTACTTCAAGACAAATCTGATGGGTTCCTGCACCGGCAGCATAAGGGAAGAAACGTCCTCCCAAAGTGATGTATGAGTTACCATCGTTTCCGTCATGCCATCTTCTTCTTTCATTACCTGCAGTACCTTGTACAATCACAAGGCTGTCAAGATTAAATGAAGGATTGGATGTTGTAGGATATAAACAAATGTCATCAACCTGAGGCATAATGATATCCACCATAGGGCAATCTTCAGCAGTACAGGTTAAAGTATCTCTGCTAGGTCCACAAACCGTTGGTCCGTCTGCAACTACTTCAATAGTAACCTGGTCGCCAGGCATCAAACCTGTAACATTGTAGGCTCTAATACCATTGTAGGTTCCTGGAGTACCATTTAAAAGGTTTACAGTATACCCGGTTGCACCTGGAACAGCTGCCCAGGTAAAGTCAATGGTAATTTGCGTTGGATCACAACTGATAACCGGAGCTGGTAACGGACCATCAACCTGAACAGGCTGACTTGCCTGGTTCGATGGACAATTATTTTCAGTTACGGTTAAAGTAATATTATAATTTCCTGGAGCAGCCCACTGAATTTCGTAAGGTCCTGCACCTGCACCTGATACAATAGTACCGCCATCGAAATCCCAGGCATAGTTTGCTCCTGGATCTGCTGTACCCGTATAAGTTACTGTGCTTGTTTCGTCCACACAAATAACATCAGTTACAGTAAAGGTAGCGGTAGGTTGCTCATTAATAATTACCGGTAAAGTACCGGTATAGGTACAATTATCCACTACATAAGTTGCCCGTATGGTTAAGGTACCGGGGTTAACTGATGGAGCATTTGGATTAAAGGTCATAGTTGCAGGATCTACACCGGTACCAGACCAGGTGTAAGTTCCGCTGTTGTCACCTGTAGTTGCTGTTAGGTTAACAGGAACACCAGTACCATCGTCACAGAATGGTCCGATTGGGTCAATGTTAACTGTTAGGTTTGGACAAGGTGAAGCAAAACATTTAATGGAAGTACTACTTGGTCCACAGGCTGTGGTACCGTTTGCAATAACTTGAATTTCTACACTATCACCAGGTGAAAGGTTGGTTGAAGTATAAGTTAATGTGTTAGGATCATAAGTTCCGGCTTCTCCACTTAAAAGATTTACGGTGTAACTGGTTGCACCTGGAACGGGATTCCATCCTATTACAACTTCTGTGGTTGTACCCGTTACACAATTCAATACTGGTGGAGCCAATTCAGGATCAACTTGTACCTGCATGGTTGTAACCGGTGATGTACATCCATTTTCTGTTACTGAAAGGGTTACATCATAAGTTCCTGCAGTTGCCCATTGAATTTCATATGGACCAGCACCCATACCAGAAACGATTGTTCCTCCTGCGAAATCCCAGGTAAAGGTAGCAGTACCTGATGCAGTACCAAGATAAGTTATGGTTGATGTCTCCGTTACACAAATTGGACTGTCAACAGAAAAGTCTGATGTAGGAATATCGTTTACATTAATTGTGATTGCCTCCGTATACATACAGGTTCCTTCCGTATAGGTAAGTGAAATTGTATTTGAACCGGCATTTGCTGCAGTGGGATCAAATACTCCTGCAGGGGTGGTAGCAGGGCCAGACCATACGAATGTACCATTTCCAGCACCACCTGTAGGGTTGGATACCAAAGTGATGGTTCCAGTATTTGCATCTCTACAGATGTTTGCAACCGGGTCGATGTTAAGCATGATTGGAGGACAATCCTGAGCTATACAAGATGAACTTGCCATGCTTGGTCCACAAGCGGTTGTACCGTTCGCAATTACAGTGATATCTACATTGTCGCCTGGGTTCAAACCAGTTACGTTATAATTGGTAGCTGTTTGAGTACCCATGCTGGTACCATTGATAATTACTTCGTAATCATTTGCACCTGGTACAGCTGTCCATGTAAAGTTAATGGCAGTCTGACTTGGGTCACAGCTGATTACCGGAGGAGGAAGTGGTGCTTCAACCGTAACTGTATTTGAAGTCTGGGTTGATGTACAACCATCTTCTTCTACAATTAAAGTGACAGTCTTAGGACCTGTTGTTCCCCACTGAATTTCATGAGGGCCAGGGCCACTGATTGGAGAAGGCTGTCCACCGTTTAGCGTCCAAGTGTAGGTTGCAAATGGTGAAGCATTCCCAGTATAAACTATAGTTGAAGTTGAGTCCTGACAAATCGGACTATCAACTGTAAAATCAGAAGTTGGAATAGGGTTGATTGTAATGGGGAGACATACCGGTGCAGAAGCTGCACAATCTCCTCTTGCAGTTACACAAACCTGTCCACCAGTGGCGGTACCAAAATCTACTGTAATAGAAGTGCCACTACCAGTAAATGTAGCGCCAGTTGGAACTGTCCAGGTATAACTGGTAGCTCCTGTTACAGGGCTAATAGTGTAGGTAACAATATCACCTTCACAAATAGTTGTTTGTGCACCTGTAAATACCGGGTCATTGATGGTAGTAGTCTGCTGCATCACCTGTACAGTATCTCTTGCAATACAAGTAACAGTCCCACTTGCATTGCTTTGACTTACCGTCAAAATATAATTACCCGGCGCAGTTGCAACTACTGTATTCTGGTTGGTTGGTTGTTGCACTACACCACCATTGTAAGTGGTCCAGTTATAGGAAACATTGTTTCCACTGGAAGATCCTGTTCCGTCTAAGGTAACAGATGAACCTGGATCACAACCAAGATTTGGTGGAGGCGCTATTACGGAGGTTGGAGTAAGGAAGGTTATGTTTAGATTGATGATACTATCACAACCGTTTGCAGCACCACCTTGGATGATAGCCTGCTGAGAACCTGGTTGGTTATAGATTTGGAAGTCGATTTCTACAAAACCACCCGGACACAAAACTGTATCGATAAAGCCGGGAGTTTGAGGTTTTGGTAAAATCAAATATTGAATTACACTATCACAACCAAGAGCAGATGTCTCCGTGATATTGTATGAACCTGGTTGATTAAAGGTATTACCGTTGATAACAACCGGGAATTCATTTTGACAAAAGAAAAATGGTGGTAAAATCGTAGGTGGTATTGGTGCTACAATTACCGGTGCAATAGATGGTACTCCAGGGAAACAAGGGTTGGATGGAGTTACAGAAATTACTCCTCCACCAGCAGATGTGTATTGTACACATACTTCGTTTCCATTGTCACTGATAAGTACTGCATTTCCTGGAAGTACCCATTCGTAATCTGTTGCGTTGTTAACAGGGTCAATGCTGTAACATACAATTGCTCCAGGACAAATAGGACTAATATCCGGATCTGCCATAATTGGACCCGGAGGATCCGGAGGACCTGTAGAAACACCACCGGTTACGGTAATGGTAACATCACAAATGTCACCGGCAAATCCATCGACCATGATCCAATACAATTCCCCAGGAGTCAATCCACTGGCTTGTACGTTACCTGGTACATTATTTCCATTGGATGAGAAACATGTTGATACCGGATTAAGGTTTTGGTCGTAAATCAACAACTGAACACCTTGTCCATTTTGGCAGTTTGATGCCAAAATGGTTGCACTCATGTTCGTAGAGGCGGCAATAATGGTTAACCAGAAGTTGTTTTCGATAGATCCACAAGGGAAAGTGGGACCAGGAAGACCGGGGCTGTAAGGACCTGTGGAGCCAATATAAATCGGGCCACACATTACACATCCCGGGGGTTCGTCAGATGCCTGACCACAGGGTGGCTGGGCAAGGCCCGGGACGAGGTAAATCATCGCGAGCATTAATGTCAGAGGTAAAATTCTTTTCATTGAACTACTATTTAATTTGAAAAGTGAAACATTGTAAATCATACTACAATAGCAAACCGTTTTAGGTACGTTGATTAATTATGGTTACGTATAAATATCTTTTAATCAATAGTTTATGTTTATTTCTAAACAATAAAACCATTGAGTAGTTCGCATTCCAAATTTTTAAAGAACTGTTTCTTGAAAACGGTAATTCTTTCCCGGCAAGGAAACAATCCGTTCTAAAGATTTTGAAACAATCAACAAAGTTAAAAAACTTGCCTTAAAACCCTTTTGCAGCACAAAATTTTTCATAAAAAATCCTATTTGCAAGTTTTTTGGCCTATTTAACTAAACATCAATTTAATATTTTTTTGTTATAAAGACCATTTTCGACGACAATATTTTAGGTTATGGCTCTTGAGGCTTCAACTAAACGTTTGGATTCCTATTTTTGCTCCCCTTAAATTCTTTTAAATTGAAACGGCTATTTTCATTGCGTTTGTTTTCTTTGGCTATCATGGTTTACATGTTGGTAGCCTTTCTCTGGTGGGCTTATTTACTAGCCCAAAAGAACCAGCTGTTATTAAATACGCAAATAGAATTACTTCGGGTTCAGTACGATAGTGCAGGAACTAATGAAATGGTTGCTTTGGAAAATACTGATGCCTACAAGGCTGTGGTGGCTGAAAACAGGAGGCAGCATAAAATGATTTTGGGAGAAGGGGCAGTATTTTCCTGTACGCTCTTACTCGGGCTCTGGCTTATTCATCGAAGTTATCGAAGAGAAATGAGTGCAGCGAGGCAACAAAGCAACTTTCTCCTTTCCATTACCCATGAGTTAAAGTCGCCAATCGCCTCCATTCGTTTGGTTTTGGAAACATTATTAAAAAGAGAATTGAATCCGGAACAGTCAAAAAGATTGTCGACAAATGCCCTTAAGGAAACCAATCGTTTGAATGAACTTGTGAATGATTTGCTTTTTTCTGCAAAGCTTGAAAAAGCCTATAAACCAGATATCGAAAGACTGGATCTGAGTTTACTTTTTAATAGAATTTTACAGGATGTCAAATCGATTCATCCGGAAGTGGAATTTTCTTTCTCAATTGAAGATAACTTGCCTGAAATAAATGGCGACAGGCAGGCACTTACCTCCGTTTTTTCAAACCTTATCGAAAATGGGATTAAGTATAACTTTTCCAACGAAAAAAAAATAGGTTTGAAAGTCCAGTCTTTGGATAAAAGGATCGAAATCGATCTTGCGGACAATGGAAGCGGAATTCCATTAGAAGAACAAAAGAAAATTTTTAAAAAGTTTTACCGGGTAGGAAACGAAGATACCAGAAAAGCAAAAGGCACAGGGCTCGGTTTGTATATTGTTAAAGAAATTGTGAAAGCGCATAAAGGTCAAATACAGGTTGGAAGAAATCATCCAAAGGGTTCTATTTTTAAAATAATTTTACCTTTAAACCACTAATAAAACCCATTCATGAATAGCTTCTATACCAGGCTGTGGACAGGATTGATTTTTGTGGCATTGATAATTGCTTGTATCTACGTGAGCGTCTGGTCTTTTGTCATTCTTTTATTTTTTTTAAACACAGCTTGCCTTTGGGAGTTTTTCGGCTTGATTTTAAAATCTGAAAAAGCCCGATTTTCATTTCTGAAAATCATTGGACTCCTACTTGGAACCGGAGTCCTGCTAATAGGCCTGCTATCCATCATGGATCAATTGCAGTTTGACCAGATTCCTTTTATTGCAGGTTTGATAACCATCGGAGCATTTTCCTTATTCATTGTTGAATTGTATGCGGGATCTTCCAGACCCTTTGAAAATGTAGCGGTCATTATAGTCGGTTGGTTCTATATAACCGTGCCTTTGATTTTCCTAATCAAAATAGCCTTTTCAACTGGAGAATATCTCCCCAATCTCGTTATGGCTTTATTTATACTAACCTGGGCCAATGATACCTTTGCCTACCTGGTTGGGTCTAAAATTGGTAAAAACAAACTTTTTGCAAGAATATCACCCGGCAAAACCTGGGAAGGTACCATAGGGGGAGGCATTTTTACTTTGCTTTTTTCTCTATTAATGGCCTGGTGGATTCCTCACCTTAATTATATACCCGCTCTCGCCATTGGTGCAACGATCGTAATCTTTGGCACTCTGGGCGACCTGGTCGAATCAATGCTCAAGAGGAGTACCGGAGTGAAAGACTCCGGTAAATTGCTTCCGGGACATGGTGGCGTCCTGGATCGATTCGATGGGTTCCTTTTTATGTTGCCTTTTGCAGGTACCGTTTGGTTATTACTTCAAATGGTATTTTAAAAAGAAATACTAAACCCATCTCCATCAACTTCTGAATCCACATTGGTACCTATAGCACTGGAAATGCCAATGAAAACACCAAAATCAAGATATTTCCAATCTTGCGTCGCAACCGCTACTTCTATTCTGAATATTTTATAAATATTGTCCAGGCCATATCCAATCTCCATGTAATTGTCTGATGAAGGAGTGGCTAGATAATGCACAAACAAATTCTCCTTTAATCCCAACATCCAAAAAAGAGGAATTCTTGTCAGGGCAAGATTTCTGAATTGGTTGTGAATGTGCCCGGAGAAATACTGATCCCTGGTTGAATATTGATAGTAAGGTAACATCAAAAATCCGCTAACTGGATCTCCCTTTGTGAGCCAGGTCTGATTACCACTAAAGTGTTTGTAATCAACAAAAGAGATGGGACCAATCCCATTAAATAAACCTCCTTCCAATTGGTAAGACAGCCTGTTGCCTCCTGCAAGACTTAGGTGTTGTTTTACACCTGCATAAAGATGGAGAAATTCAACATCTGAACCTTGGAAATCCGGAATGGCTCTTTCAAGACCAGCCCATAGTGCCGGGGAGGAATCCTCTATAGCCGATTTTACACCATTATTAACTTTGTATTTTAAAAATGGCATCCATTCTACCTCAAGTCCTACCTCGAAAAACTGGTGTTTGGGAAATATGGTAGAACGAGGTTCAACATTGTCAGGAAGATTTTCAGTAAATTCTCTGTTTTTCCAATTAATAAATGGTCTTGTCCTGGAATTAGGCAAGGTATATCGTTGGCTGTATTCACTTTTTAATTTGTAGGTAAAATTTCCTCCTAGTTGATGACTCCACTTTAAACCTCCATATTCCTTTTCAAATAATTTCATGAAATTTCTTTCCCACATAACTGTAAGAAAGGTATTGAAGGATTTTGGAATGGCACCTTCCTCATTGTATTGAGCGGTCATTCTTCCTCCTTCAAGCGTGAGTTTTTTTCTGTGGAATTTTTTTCCAAAGTCGGATTTTAAAAATACATTCCCTGACAGTATTCTGTCTCTGGCAAATGCAAACCTTGGTTGAATTCCCAATTTAACATTTGCATCCGGGCTATATCGGTGCTCATACGTAAGCGGGTAATTAAAAGCGAATCCTTCCACCGTATTAATCTCCATGCTAGATAAAGGAGATGGAATTCTAAAGAAGTCATTAGAGTCCAGTCGATAAGTGTTGCCAGAGAGCAAATGGCCAAATCTGAAACCTGTTGCATCTCTTTCTGCTTTTGCTTCGCTGGAGTCTTTTTCTGTTTTTTCTACAATGGCAAGACTGTCCACTCTTTTGTAGGATTTTACCTCATAAGTGGTAAGTGGAATAGGCCGAATCTCCTCCCAATAAGTTGAATCACGGGTGTAAGCAGAACTGTCAATCTCTTGCGCATAATTGCTGACAACCTCAGGTTCTTCCATTTTTTTTCGATCCTCCTTTTCATATTCCTTCATCAATTTACGTAAGTCCTTGCGGGTCAATTCTTCACCGCTTTCTAACTTTTCTTTGAGTGAACCATTGATGTTGGAGACAGACTTTTCCTTGGATGCCGGTTTTTCAGGAATTTCTATGTTTTCATCAATCAATGTGAATTCGGCTTCCAGGTCAGGATTGATTTGTATGGAATAATCATTCACAGTTGCCAGGTAATTGTATATGAAATCAAACCCAAAGAAAGAACCGGTAACTTCGAATTGATGATTTATGGGAAGCCAAACGCTTGGCATAATAGGTTTGTAGACTTGTTTGACATTTACCTTGATGCCCAATTTATAAGTAAAAAGATCCAAACTATGAATAGCCCAGTCGTCTTCCACTATACTGATGAATCCTTCAAATACACCTTCGCCTCTGGTACGTGGAGTCACTTTTATTTTATTGATTTCAGTATCGCCTTCAATATAACTGCCAATTAAATCAAATTTATAAAAGCCAAAAGCCCTTGGACTCAATGGAGATACTGTTTCTACCAATTCAGGTTCATAAAAACTACTTGTGATGTACATCATTGGACTGGTAGAATTGTCGTTTCCTTGTTTCCTGATTTTTTTAACCACTTCTTTATAGGTGTTTGGCCTTTGATATTCAATTTGGCTAACCGATTCGCCAAGAAAGGCAGTGGTTGAATCTACTCCTTCTTTTTCAAGGAGTCTTTCTAAATAAAAAGGTGAGTCCAGCAAGCGTCCACTACCTTTCATGTAAACGGTAGCAGTATAATGATCCACTTGTTCTCTGTGATAACTTGCTTTTGCTATAGCTTTTCGAATGATGGTATAGGCAGGGTTTTCTCTTCCATCCGTAATCTCAACCGTATTCAATTCAAATGATTGAGGACTAAGCTGTACATCCACCTCCTTATAAATACCACCTACGGTAATTTTTTTTGTTTGACTAGTGTAACCCAGATACTGAAAAACTATGGTGTATTCACCTGGTGCAAGGTTTATTTCATAATAGCCGTTTTCATTGCAAGCGGCTCCATTGCTGGTTTCTGCAATGTAGACAGTGGCAAACGGAAGTGCTTTTCCATTCTCATCTTTAATAAAACCTTTAATGCCGGAAGCAAAAAGAGATTGGCTAAAAGAAAAAAGTAAGACAGGAAGTAACCATTTTGCCATAGCTGGAAGGAATTAGGTTGGTATAGGTAATTGATTTCAAAAAATCAAAAGTAACCAACCTGATCCAGCTGGACAACATCAAAAAAGATAATTGGTCTATGAAATGCTTTGGTTTGGTAGAAAACGATGAAAAGTGCAGTTTAACGACCTTTCATTTTCTTTCTCATTTTTTTTGGAAATAGCTGAGATCTGCCTCCTCCTGATGGGAGGTTACCTTTTTTATCGGGTTTTACGTGAGCCTCTTCGTTGATAGGGCAGCCTTCTTTTACCTTGCAAGATGTAGAAGTAGTTGCAAGACCGGCAAAAATTAAAAATATTCCAAAAATGAGAAATGAACGTTTGATCTTGAAAGACATATGTATTTAAGTATTTGATTCAAAGGTATTAAAAAAATGATTTGCAGGTTGTTAAACCAGGCTTAAACCATGGAATTAATAGTAGCGGTAGGCTGAAAAGCCTTAAAAATTAAGGGTTTTCAAGGATTTTTTGAAATATTTATTTGGTAATGTGGAATCTGAATCTAACTTTGCGCCGCTTTTATTTTTCTCATATTAAATTTTAATGAAATGAATAAAGGAGATTTGATTAACAAAGTAGCAGAAGATGCAAACCTAACAAAAGCTCAAGCATCTGATGCAGTAAACGCAGTTATTGACGCAGTTTCCGGTGCATTGAAAGGTAACGATAAAGTAACCTTGATTGGATTTGGTACTTTCTCAACTAGCGAGCGTCCAGCAAGAACCGGAAGGAACCCACAGACAGGTGCAACTATCAAAATTGCAGCTAAAACTAATGTGAAATTCAAAGCCGGAAAAGAATTGACTGATGCAGTTAACTAATTTTTAGTTAATCTTCATGGACTTTTAAACAGTTAAGGGGGCAATCTGTGGAAAACATGGGTTGCCCTTTTCCTTTTTTAAAAAAGTAAATTTCTACTTTTGCCCCGTTGACAAAATCACCTCTTTGCCCTAATCCATTTGAAATCATCCGGTCATCTAGTATGACTGAATATTAATCGGTAAGCAAACAAATTTCTAATATCAATTTTTTATGGCGGACATAAGCAAACTCGAAAGAATTGCTTCCCAGGTCAGACGAGATATCCTAAGGCAAACACATTATGCCTCATCAGGACATCCGGGTGGCTCCTTGGGTTGTACAGAATATTTTGTTTCTCTGTATTTTGATCTTATGGATTACAATGCAGATGATTTTAAAATGGAAGGTAAAAATGAAGACCTCTTTTTTCTTTCCAATGGTCATATTTCACCGGTTTGGTATTCAGTACTGGCACATGCAGGCTTCTTTCCTGTAGAAGAATTGTCTACCTTCCGCAGACTTGATTCTCGTCTTCAGGGGCATCCGGCGACCATGGAAAATCTGCCTGGTATCCGAACTGCTTCCGGTTCTTTGGGGCAGGGAATTTCAGTAGCCATAGGGGCAGCTCTTTCTAAAAAATTGGAAGGGGATAATAAAACTGTTTTTTGTCTTACCGGCGATGGAGAATTGCAGGAGGGGCAGGTTTGGGAAGCTGCTTTGTTCGCACACCACCATAAAATCGACAACCTAATTGTCACGGTTGATTGGAATGGTCAACAAATTGACGGGCCAACCAAAGAGGTGATGTCATTAGGTGACTTACCTGCTAAATGGGAATCTTTCGGCTGGGATGTTACCATTTTAGAAAATGGAAATGACATGGCTGCAGTGCATCAAACATTAAAAGAAGCCAAAGGAAAAAACGGAAAAGGAAAACCACAGGTTATTTTGATGAAAACAGCAATGGGTAAAGGTGTCGACTTTATGGAAGGTACGCATCATTGGCATGGTAAAGCTCCCAATGCTGAACAATTGGAAAATGCCTTGTCTCAATTAGAAGAAACATTGGGTGATTACCCATACAATCCTGAATATCATGCAGAACACGCTTGAACATAAAACTATGCTGGACAAATTTAAATCAACTGGAAAAAAAGCAACCCGGGATGGTTTTGGAGCGGGTTTACACGAAGTTGGAAAGAATAATGACAAGGTGGTTGCCTTATGCGCCGACCTTGTTGGTTCTCTCAAAATGGAAGACTTCATAGAAGATTTTCCTGAAAGATTTTTTCAATGCGGCATTTCTGAAGCCAATATGATGGGAGTAGCGTCAGGTCTGGCTTCTTGCGGTCAAATTCCCTACACCGGAACTTTCGCCAACTTTTCCACCGGTAGGGTTTACGACCAAATCAGACAATCGATTGCCTACGCTGGAAAAAACGTAAAAATCTGTGCTTCACATGCAGGTTTGACGCTTGGAGAAGATGGAGCTACCCATCAAATTCTGGAAGATATTGGATTGATGAAAATGTTGCCGGGTATGACGGTAATTAATCCATGCGATTACAACCAGACCAAAGCAGCAACCATTGCTATTGCAGAACACGAAGGACCGGTTTATTTGAGATTTGGTCGTCCGGGTTGGCCTGTTTTTATTCCAGAAGATATGCCTTTCGAAATCGGTAAGGCATTGCTTATGCAAGAGGGAACAGATGTAACCATCTTCGCTACAGGCCATTTGGTCTGGAAAGCGGTAGAAGCAACCAAAGCGCTGGAAGAACAAGGAATCAGTGTGGAACTGATTAATATTCATACCATCAAGCCTTTGGATGAGCAAGCAGTCATTGCATCTGCCAGAAAAACCGGTGCTGTGGTTAGTGCAGAAGAACACAATCGCTTTGGTGGACTGGGAGAATCCATCGCTCAAACCTTAATGACCAATGCTCCATGTCCAATGGAATTCGTAGCAGTAAATGACAGCTTCGGTGAATCCGGTAAACCGGACGAATTATTGGATAAATATGGCTTAGGCTCAAATGATATCGTAGCAGCCGCTAAAAAGGCAATTGGCAGAAAAGCTTGATTGTATTCCTAATTTTGAATGGTTGAATTTTCCAATTTCTCTGGAAGTTTCAACCATTCATCCCTCGTATGCAGCTACTGATCCATTTTTCGAGTGAAGTAGGTCATAATTTGATGGATTTTGGACATAAGTTATTATTTTGGCAAAAATGAAATAACTAACCAAATCATCATTTTATGAAACGCACTTTTCTATTCGTTTTTTCGGTTTTGGTTTTGACTTTTTTTGGAAATACCAGTCTTGCACAAGATGGTAAAAAAGGTCTTGACCTGCCTGAAGGCGTAAGCTATGTTACTACAGTAGAAGGTATTTCAGAATACCAATTAGACAACGGACTAAGGTTTCTATTATTCCCTGATATGTCCAAGCCAACAGCAACGGTTAATATCACTTACCTGGTTGGCTCAAGACATGAGGGTTATGGAGAAACCGGGATGGCCCACCTCCTGGAACACATGGTGTTTAAAGGTACACCCAACCACCCTGATATTCCATCAGAATTAACCGAACATGGTGCAAGACCTAATGGTACCACCTGGTATGACCGCACCAATTATTTCGAAACCTTCAATGCTACAGACGAAAACCTCAAATGGGCTCTGGATCTCGAAGCGGATCGTATGGTGAATTCATACATCGCAAAAAAAGATCTTGAGAGTGAAATGACAGTTGTTAGAAATGAATATGAAAGAGGAGAAAATGATCCCGGAAGCGTTCTTTATAAAAGGGTTTTATCCTCCGCCTTTGACTGGCACAACTACGGAAATGTAACCATTGGTGCCAGAAGCGACCTGGAAAATGTTCCTATTGAAAGATTGCAGGCATTCTACAGAAAATATTACCAACCGGACAATGCAGTTCTTTTGGTCGCCGGAAAATTTGATCCACAAAATACCCTAAATCTGATTAGTGAGTACTTTGGTAAGATACCAAGACCGGATAGAGAAAAGGATCCACTGTACACCACCTATACAAAAGAACCTACTCAGGATGGTTCACGCCATGTTGAATTGAGAAGGGTTGGAGATGTGAAAGCTGTGAATGTTGTATACCATACTCCTCCTGGTTCTCATGTAGACTATGCTGCAGTTTCCGTTTTGGATGAGATATTGACCAATGAGCCTTCCGGAAGATTGTATAAGGCACTTGTAGAAACTAAGAAGGCAGCCTACCAATGGGGATTTGCTCCTGGACTTGCAGAAGGAGGTTACATGGTGATGGGTGCAGAAGTAAGAAAAGAAGGAGACGTTAGAGAAGCTCAGGAAATCATGTTGGCAACAATCGATGATATTCTAAAAAATCCTCCAACATCCGAAGAAGTGGATCGTGCTAAATCCAGGATTAAGAAAAACTGGGATTTATCGTTTAATGATGCCAACAGAGTAGGGGTTTTTCTAAGTAATTATATTGCCATGGGCGATTGGCGCTTGCTATTCTTGAACAGAGATAGAGTAGCAGAAGTAACCCCTGAAGCAGTGTACGCTGTTGCTAAGCAGTATTTAAAAGAATCAAACAGGACAACAGGGATTTTTATTCCGGAAGAAAAGCCTGACAGAGCTGAAATTCCGGATCCTCCTGTAGTATCAGATCTTGTAAAAGATTATAAAGGAAAAGAAGAAGTGGCTATGGGAGAGGAATTTGATCCTTCTCCTGAAAATATTGAAAGTAGAACCAAAAAAGTAGTCAATAAAACTGCTGCAGATTATGCCTTGCTTGAAAAGGAAACAAGAGGCGATGCTGTAATTGCCAATATTACGCTTCGTTTTGGTGATTTACAATCCCTGATGGGCAAACAAAATATTGCCTCCATTGCGGCAAGCATGTTGGACAAAGGGACCAAAAATTACAGCCGCCAGGAAATACAGGATAAACTTGATGCTCTTAAAGCGACCGTAAGGATAAATGGCGGAGCAGGTTCGGCTTCTGTTCGCATTGAAACGGACAGAAAAAATCTTCCTGAAGTAATGGATTTGGTAATGGAAATGTTGAAGAACCCAACCTTCCCTGAAGAGGAATTTGACAAGGTTATTGAAGAAAACCTGGCTTATACAGAATCTCAAAAATCAGAACCTACAGCTCTGGCCAATATCGAATACTCCAGGTTGATGAATCCTTATCCTAAGGGCCATCCTGATTATACCATGACTTTTGATGAAGAAATCGAAAGTATGGAAAACATGAAATTGGAAGAAGTAAAAGATTTTTATAATAATTTCTATGGTGCTTCTGATGCTACTGTAGCGATTGTTGGAGATTTTGATGCGAGTGAGTTGGAAAAGAAGATAGAAGGTGACCTGGTCGCATGGAAAAGCCCTTCAAAATATGAAAGAGTTAAAGACCAATATTTTGATGTAAAACCTGAAAATAAATCCATCAACACTCCTGACAAAGCCAATGCAATGTTTTTTGCCGGCCAACCTGTTCAGATGAAAGACAGCGATCCGGATTATCCTGCCATGGTGTTGGGTAACTTCATCCTGGGAGGTGGATTCCTGAATTCTCGTTTGGCTACAAGAATTCGCCAAAAGGAAGGATTGAGTTATGGAGTAGGTTCATGGTTTTATGCCAATGCGATGGATGAAGTTGGACAATTTGGCTCCTATGCCATCTATGCTCCCGAAAATGTGGAAAAGCTGGAAGCGGCTTACCGTGAAGAGATTGAGAAGGTTTTGAGCGAAGGATTTACGGATAAAGAAGTTGAAGATGCTAAAAATGGCTGGTTACAAAGCCAAATAGTCAATCGTTCTCAAGACAGCAGATTGGCTGGAACCTTATCTTCAAATCTTTTCCTGGGAAGAGACCTTATGTGGGATCAGAAATTGGAAGAAAAGGTTAAAAATCTGACTGCAGAAGAAATAAATGCTGCTTTCAAAAAACACATTGACCTTGATAAATTTGTGTTTGTTAAGGCGGGTGATTTTGAAAAAAATCAGGTTGGAAAACCCTAAAAAGTAATTGTTTAAAAAAAAGGGAGCACTGGAAAACAGTGCTCCCTTTTTTTTACCACCCCAATTCCTTTTGTTGAATTTCTTTTTCCCAAAGCAGGCTCCCCTTAGAATCGAATACTTTGATGGTTAGTTTTCTATCTTTTGTTGGGCCCTTTATTTCAAGAGTGGCAAAATTCTGTGTTTCACCTACGATGGTACCCTCAACAAATGGTGCAGAACTTTCCATTTTGGCAGGTTTTCCTGCCCCGGAAGTTATAGGAGATACTGTCAGATCGTATAATGGGTAATTACCTGGCCTGTCCAGCTTTTGTAAACAGGTATGATGCCTGTCGCCGCTCAAAAAGATAACTCCCTTTATTTCTTCCTGCTCGATTAAATTCAACAAATGAGCCCTTTCTTCAGGGTAATTGCTGTAATTTTCAAAAACCGGAACCGGATTGATCATTTGTCCACCGGAAACGATAAACTTAAAAGTTGCTTCAGAACTACTCAAGGCGTCGATCAGCCATTCAATTTGTTCATTTCCAAAATATATTCTATCTCCTGTTTTCTCTCTGTTGTTCGGACTCCTCCACCAACGGTCGTCCAAAAGAAAAAACTGACAATCAGACCATGTGAAGGTTCCTGTGATACCATCCTTTGGAAAAATATAATTAGGATTGGCCCAAAATGTTTTGAAAACTTCAAGTGCTTCGTGCTTCAGCCAATAACTCCTGTCAGAATCATTCGGACCATAGTCATGGTCGTCCCAAATGGCAAAATGTGGCATTTTGGCCAACAAGGGCTGAAGTTCCTCCAAAGAACGGGTATGTGTAAAACGATGTAATAGACCGGTTTTTGTATTCCAGTCTGTCTCTCGATAATACATATTGTCTCCACCCCAAATCATAAAATCTGCATCAGTAGATTCAATTTGATTCAGGATTTCGAAATTTTGTCCATAAGGTTTTCCCGGTCGGTCATATTCTGGTTCGTTGACGTAAAAGCAGCTGCCAAATGCAAATTTAAAATCAGGCGCATCCTTCCTCCATTTCCATATTTCCATCGTTTTGAATTGCAAAGGATAATCGATTTCCATCTTTTTACCATCGACCCAAACTTCATAAGTATAGGTTTTTCCGGGAACTACTTTGTCTGCAACACAAGTAGCGGAAAAAGCATCACTTGCTTTGGTTTGAATGGATTCAGAAATATTTTTTACATCAGCATTTTCTGTATCCCAATACCGTATCTGGACATTCGCTGCATATTCTGTCTGAACCCAAATCTTTGCCTCCAACATACCGGTATATCCAAGCATTGGCCCGGATTGGATTTGTGCATTTAAAAAATTAATTCCCGCAAAAAGGAGAAGCAGGATTATAGGATGATTTGAAGCTTTTTTGTTTCGATACATAGTGTTGATTTGTTTTTAAGTTTCAAAAGTAAAACAGTGGGATTAATTGGAAGTTAATTTTCTGATTCATGTTTGCCCTTACTACCTTAGCGGAAAATTTAGAATACATGTTAAAGATTGGTTTGTTTGGCGTTGGCCACCTTGGAAAAATACACTTAAAATGCATTCTCCTTGCCCAGGAAACCTATGAGTTGGTAGGATTTTATGATCCAAGCGATCACAATGCAAAAAAAGTCCAGGAAGAACACGACATCAAGAGATTTGAAAATGCTGAGGATTTGATGGAAGCAGTGGATGTTGTGGACATTGTCACTCCAACCGTTTATCATCATGCCATTGCAAAACAAGCACTTTTAAAAAAGAAACACCTTTTTATAGAAAAACCTTTGACCCATACCATTGATGAGGCCAAGGAGTTGATTCAACTTGCCAGGGACAATGGTGTAAAGGTGCAAGTAGGACATGTGGAAAGATTCAATCCTGCTTTATTGGCCCTTGGAGGTATGGAATTGGCTCCTATGTTTGTAGAAGGCCATAGATTGGCTCTGTTTAATCCAAGGGGTACAGATGTTTCAGTTGTTTTGGATTTGATGATCCATGATTTGGATATCCTTCTAAGTTTGGTGAAATCAGAGGTTAAAAATGTACATGCTACCGGGGTCTCAGTGGTCAGCGAAACACCAGACATTGCCAATGCAAGATTAGAGTTTGAAAATGGATGCGTTGCAAACCTGACTGCAAGCAGGATTTCTTTAAAAAATATGCGAAAACTGCGCTTCTTTCAAAAAGATGCCTATATAAGTTTGGACTTCCTTGAGAAAAACGCACAAGTAGTCAGAATGTATGAAGAGGGCGATCCAAATAGTCCTACTGAAGGGACCTTTTTTGATTTGGATACCCCAGCCGGCAAAAAAATCATAGAAGTTAGCATGCCGCCAATTGAACAGGTAAATGCTATAAAAATGGAACTGGAATCCTTGGGGATTTCTATCTTAAATGAAAGTCCGGTTAAGGTTCCAATTGAAGATGGGTACAAAGCGCTGGAGGTTGCCTACAGAATTATTGAAGAAATGGAGAAACACGCTGATAAACACTTGCCGGTACTCTAAGTGCTTTTTAGCCAATTACTTATCAGTTGGCTGCCCATTGGTGTAAGGTAACTCTCCGGATGGAACTGAATACCAAAAACCGAATTGGTTTTATGGCGTATGGCCATGATTAGTCCATCGGAACTTTTGGCAATTATTTCCAGTTCGGGAGGGAAATTTTGCTCTTCCAAAACCCAGGAGTGGTAAACTCCGACAGCCATAGGCTTAGAAATATCTCTAAATAAGCTCTCTTCCGGATTGTTCCACTCAATTGATTTTTCAATCCCGTGAATTACATTCGGCAGTTGAATGAGTTGGGCTCCGTAAAAGGTTCCTATTGCCTGGTGACCCAAACAAACCCCTAAAATATTTTTGGAGCTTCCATAAACCTTTAATACATCAGCCATGATAGGAGCTGTATAAGGCAGGTCTGGTCCGGGAGAAAAAACTATTTTATCGTAGTCTTTAACACTTTCTAAAGTGACCTCATCATGCTTTACTACATCTAAATGTTGACAACCGGCTTCTTCCAGCATTTGCACCAAATTAAAAGTGAAAGAATCGTAGTTGTCAATCAACAAAACCGAACCAAAATTATTTAGCATTTTTGCAAATCGAAATTCAATACTATTGAGAAAATCTGAATTCAAGGCTGCCTTTGAGACGCATGCTACCGCAAAAGTAGCGAAAGCCATGAATGAAATGGGAAGGAACAGAGAACCCTTCTTTTTTCTTTTTGATTTTCTTTTAAAAAAACCGGTTTTAATTCCTTTAAAAAATTGGTCATCCGTAAATGCCCATCTGCAAATGCCCGGATGGAATCGTCCGTCTGTGGAATTTTTACCGGCAATTCCTCCTAAGTTTTGTTGGGAAACTTATCCTGTTGATTTTGATTCTTATAAAAAAGCCTTTGACCGGGTTCAAAAGGAAATCAGGTTTGGCAATTCTTACCTGCTCAACTTGACTCAGCCAACCAAGGTTGTCAGTAATCTTTCACTTCAGGATTTATACCATCATTCTGATGCACCATTTAAATTGTATTGGAATGATGAGTTTGTTTCTTTCTCACCTGAGCGCTTCGTCCAGGTAAAAGGAAATAGAATTGAAACCCATCCGATGAAAGGAACTATTGCTGCAAATATTCCAAATGCAGCGCAAGTTATCCTTGCAGATAGAAAGGAAATGGCTGAACATTATACCATCGTAGATTTGCTACGAAATGATCTGAGCACGGTGGCCAAAAAAGTGAGGGTAAACAATTTTCGATACCTTTCTGAAATAAATACCCATAAAGGAAAGCTGCTTCAAGTCAGTTCCGAAATTTCCGGCATCCTGCCCGACGATTGGAGAGCACATATAGGAAATTGGTTTGTGAAATTATTGCCTGCCGGTTCAATTTGCGGAGCTCCCAAGAAGAAGACTGTAGAGATTATTACAGAAGCAGAAGGATATGAAAGAGGCTATTATACCGGAGTTTTTGGAATATTCGATGGTGAAAACCTTGACTCTGCAGTTGCCATTCGTTACCTTGAAAATAAAGGCGGCAATACCTATTTTAAAAGTGGAGGAGGTATTACTGCTTTAAGTTCAGCCCATACAGAATACCAGGAAATGCTCGATAAAATCTATGTCCCGATTAATAGAAACCATTTGCATCAGACAGGGTCAGGTTCAAAATTTGGCCTGGCACCAGAGGCGATTGGATAAAACATTTGAAGAAATCTTCCCAGGAGAAAAACCGCATTCATTATCTGATTTGATAATGGTGCATGAGAGTTTCGATGTAGAAAAAGTTAAGTGTCGCTTTTTATATGATTCAAAAAATGTTGAAATCCAATTCCTGCCTTATCAAAAGCACCAAATAGAAAGCTTGCTCTTTTTGGAACATTCTGACCTTGTTTACAATTATAAATGGGAAAATCGGGAAGTGCTCGATAAAGGGAAGGATTTGTTGTTACCTTTTCAGTCCATTGTCTTTTTAAAAAACAAGCTGATAACAGACGGAATTTATAGCAATGTAGCATTTTTAAAAAATGGAAAATGGTATACACCTGCTCATCCAGTCTTAGAAGGAACTTGCAGAGCCAGACTTTTAGAATTGGGCATCATCCAACCATCAGTTATAAAGACTTCTGATCTCCATCAATTTGAATCGGTTCGTTTATTCAATGCAATGACCGGATGGGAGGATTCATGGGAAATTCCAATGGAAAAAACCAGCATATTGAAATAAAGCCCGCTTTGAATTTCTTTTCTTTGCCCTGCCAAACACCATTCAATCACCAAAATATAAGATTTCATGCAGGTAGGAGTACTTGGTTCAGGCTCAATGGGAAAAGGAATCGCACAGGTTGCCGCTACATCAGGAAATGATGTCATCCTTTACGACAACAATCCAACAGCTCTGGGAAGAGCGAGAGACGATATTCAAAAAATCTTAAATCGTCTGGTCGAAAAGGGAAAGTTGAAGGATGATGAAGCGAAAGCAATATTTGGTAGAATTTATTTCGTCGATTCTATTTACGATTACAAAGATTGCGACCTTATTATCGAGGCGATTATTGAAGATATAAATATTAAAAAAGCAGTTTTTGAACAATTGGAAGACATCGTTTCAGAAAATTGCATCCTCGCTTCTAATACCTCTTCACTTTCAATTACATCCATCGCGGGAAAATGCAAACATCCGGAAAGAGTTATAGGTATACATTTTTTCAATCCGGCTCCTTTGATGAAATTAGTTGAAATAATACCTGCTGTCCAAACTAAAAAAGAAGTGCTTGAAAAAGCCAGGAAAACCATTGATGATTGGGGTAAAATTACCGTTCAAACCAAGGATACCCCAGGGTTTATCGTAAACAGAGTGGCTCGCCCTTTTTATGGAGAAGCGATCCGGATATTGGAAGAAGGCCTGGCAGATGTGGCAACCATTGATTGGGCCATGACAGAAATCGGTGGATTCAGAATGGGACCTTTTACATTAATGGATTTTATAGGCAACGATGTCAACTATGCTGTAACCGAATCAGTATGGACTGCCTTTTTCTACGATGGCAGGTATAAACCATCTTTTACACAGAAAAGATTGGCTGAAGCAGGCTGGCTGGGAAGAAAAACCGGTCGAGGTTATTATCATTACAGTGATGCTGTGGAGCAACAACCACCCAATAAAGATGAAGTATTAGGCAAGGATATTTTTTGGAGAATCCTGGTCATGCTCATCAATGAAGCAGCCGATGCTTTGTTTTGGAATGTTGCCAGTAAAGAAGATTTGGAGTTGGCAATGACCAAAGGAGTCAATTATCCGAAAGGCCTTTTAAAATGGGCAGATGAAAAAGGGATTGCAAACTGCGTAGCTACTTTAGATAGATTATTTGAAAATTATAGAGAAGAGAGATATCGTTGTAGTCCATTATTACGTCAAATGGCAGCACAGGAAAGAACATTCTTTGAATAAAAAAAAAGGAGCCCCCAAACCGCAAGGGTAGGGGGCCATCCCAAAAACTGCTCTTTAACTAAGCAATGAGCCTTTAATCTTCCGCTAAAGACCCACTACTTACTCTTACATACTTCGAGTATCTCAAAGTGAGACTAATTCCCGATTATTAATAAGGTCGACCTCTGCTGGTAAGTATAATTCTTAGCACTACCTAAATGGATAGATTCCGTTCAGAGTCAACTTGAAAATTCATCATAGGATTATAACCGGCATTACTGCCTTCGGGACTGAGCAATTTTCTTTCTTTAACCGGTTATTAGGAATGTGTATAAGGCAAAGGTAGTTTTGAGCATTCGGGTCTATATACCCTATGGTAGGTATTTTGCCTATAAAAGAAAAAAAGAATTAGTAAGGTATTTGCTTGGTTATTTCAGCTTTTTTTCAGCATATAAAGTTTCGTAATCCTGGGACTCTAAATCAAATCCCCGCTTCTTAAACATGTGCACCATTGCTTTGTTAGATTTCAGCACATTTGCATAAATTTTATCCAATCCCCAATCATTTGCAATGTCTAAAATGTAGTTCATCATTATATTTCCCAATCCTAATCCCTGCCAGGGATCGCCTACGACTATTGCAAATTCTGCCTGGTCTTCCAGAGTGTCTTGAACCAATCGGACCACTCCTGTAAGTTTTTTAACACCATCTTCAGTTATTTCTCCTACAATGGCCATTTCACGGTCATAATCTATTTGCGTAAATCGGGTGAGCATTTCGTGGGTCACCTTAGGCACATAGCTGAAAAAGCGGAAATAAATAGACTGTCTGGACAAACTTTTAAATAATTCGAGGACTGCCGGTTCATCTTCAGGCCTGATTGGACGTAACTTCATTTCCCTTCCATCCTTTAATTTAACGGAACTGCTTAAGTGGTAGGGGTAAGGAGAAATTACCAAATGACTATATGGCTTGAATTTTTCCCGGGTGAAGTTTTTATCCAAAACAACATTGGCATCGACGACCATTCCTCCGGTTTCATCTACCACAAATGGATTTAAATCAATCTCTTGAATTTCTGGGAATTCCATCACCAGATAAGAAATTTTATACAATAAAAACTGAATGGCTTTCAGGTCAACTGAAGGGATATTTCTAAAGCCTTTGAGGAGTTCATAAATTTTGGTTCGCTCTATTACTCTAAGTGCCAGAGCCATGTTTAATGGTGGAATTCCTATTCGGTTATCTTTGTAAATTTCTGTAGCAACGCCACCCATTCCAAACAAAACAACCGGCCCAAACATCGGATCTTTCTTCGCCCCAATCAGTAATTCATACCTCTTTTGAATCATTGGTTCTACCAAAATTCCTTCTATCCTCGCTTCGGGTCTGCTTTCTTTTACATTTTCTAAAATAGAATCATAGGCTTTGAGTGCTTCCTTTTTGTTTTTTACATTCAAGACAACTCCACCTGCATCAGTTTTATGAGTTATCTCTGATGAAGCAACTTTCATTACCCAGGGAAACGGGATGCTTTCGAAAAGAGGATCAAGTGCTTTTTTAGTTTTTACGGTTTCCGGCTCTGTACAAGGTATGTCGTAAAAACGCATCAATTGTTTGGATTCAGATTCCGTAAAAACAAAACGGTTTTCATCTTTTACTTTTTGAATCAAACTCTTCGTCTCCTCAATAGAAGGATTGAACTTCATCGGAATATTGGGAGGAGTTTCATACAAGGTCTTTATACTCTCTCCATAGCTGTGCATTTTTAGAAAAGAATACACTCCGCTTTCAGGAAATTTATAAACAGGTACTTTGCCTTCCTCCAATATATCCCTCGCCTTCAAAACTTCACCTCCACCCATCCAGGCAGCCAGCACAGTTTTGTGGGTGTTGCCGGATATTTTTACAAGGATTTCTGCAGTATCGATCGAACTGGTGATGGCTTGAGGGACAAAAATGGATAAAACCCCATCCACTCCCTTGTCTGATAAAACGGCCTCAACAGCTTGACCAAATTGTTCTGCTGAACTATCACCCAATACATCTACCGGATTACCATGGCTCCAATTTTTAGATAAAACCAAATCCAACTTGTCAATGGTTGTCTTTTCCAGTTTTGCCATGCGTCCGCCATTGGCTATCATGAAATCTGTTGCCAAAACGCCCGGTCCTCCTGCATTTGTTACAATGGCAAGTCTGTCCTGTCCGGGAATACTTTGCATAGCTATAGCTTGGGCAACATCAAATAATTGCTCCACGGTGTCCACCCTTACAATTCCGGCTCTTCGAAAGGCAGACTCAAAAACCCGATCATTTCCAGCCAAAGAACCTGTATGTGATAATGCTCCTTTGGCACCTTCCTGACTCTTTCCGGCCTTTAATACTATAATTGGTTTTGTCCTGGCAAATGCACGTGCAGCACTTAAAAATTTCCGGGCATCCGTTAAGCTTTCCATGTAAATCAAAATGGCAGAAGTGTTTCTGTCTGAACCAAAATAATCGATAAGGTCATGGAAACCAATATCTGTCATAGAACCGCCGGATACAAAATGACTGAATCCAACTTTCTTTTCAGCTGCCCAATCCAAAATCACGGTACACAATGCTCCACTTTGGGATATGAAGGCCAATTTTCCGGGATCTGCACTTCGGTGAGCAAAACTTGCATTGATTTTTAAGGAAGGATTGATAAAACCTAGACAGTTGGGACCTAAAAATCGCATCCCATATCTATGACTTATTTCCAAAAGTTTTCTGGTAAGCTTTTTACCTTCTTCCCCCATTTCATCAAAGCCGGAAGAAATGACAAGTAAACCACCAACTCCATCTTTTCCACATTCTTCAACTACTTTTAAAACAGCTTTTGTAGGCACCGTAATAATGGCCAAATCAACCCGCTCCGGAACATTTTTTATAGAAGAATAACATTTGACCCCTTGAATACTATTGTGCTTTGGGTTGACTGGATACACCACTCCTTCAAATCCGCTGCTCAGTATATTTTGAAATACCGCCTTTCCAACTGAACTATTCCTGTTAGATGCTCCAATGACGGCAATGCTGGCTGGTGAGAATATCTTATCAAGCTTGACTTTCATGATTTTGGGGTTTATACTTTCCAGTAGGGTCTTAAATATGCCAAACCTGCATGTGCTCTCGCTTCAAATTCGGCCCAGATTTGATGTCTGGATGAGGTTTCTTTTTCAGGATAGGGCTCCGGTAATCCGTTTATTCCTGCATGAAAATTATACACACAGCGCATCAATTCATGAATATTATATCCACCTTCCAAAGTTGCAAATACATTTTGAAACTCCTCCCGAATCAGTTTCCCGATTTTATAAAAACCGGTAGTACTTACGCGCAATTGCAACAATAAATCATACAAGTGTGCATCAAACCCTGCAGAAACAGCCACAACATCCGGCTGGAATTGTTTTGCAATAGGAAGGAACAGTTCAATCGCATTTAAAAAAATATCATCACCACTATCAGCCGGTACCGGTACATTTAAATTAAATCCCTTTCCCTGACCTTCTCCAATGTCTCTAACTTTTCCGGTGCCGGGAAAGGCGGGATATTGATGTATGGACCAATACATCACTTGGTCTGTATTGTAAAAAATATGAGAAGTCCCGTCTCCAAAATGTCCGTCAAAATCAAAAATCAGAACTCTCTTCCCCTGGTTGACCAACAATTGACTGGCAATTGCCACATTGTTAAACAAACAAAAGCCCGTAGCTTCATCAGGATAAGCATGGTGCCCTGGCGGTCGAACAATGGCAAAATCGTTGGTTTGAGATGCCATGATCGTAGCATTGACTGCTTTTACAGCGGCTCTGAAGCTTCCCTTTGAAACCCTTGTATCAGGATCTAGTGGAAGCTCATTTTCAGATGCTCTCCTGATTCTGTCCACATATTTTGGATCATGAACAGCATATAAAGGTTCAATGTCAAATGGAACTTCAGTAGCAGGTAAGTCACGTAATTGTTCCAACCTCTTTGGATTCTCCGGATGATTTCCGGTGCGGTGGTCCAGGACTTCAGGATCAAAGATGTATTTCATGAAACGAAATTTGCCTCGAATATTGAAAATTTAGATGAGTTACATCAGGCTAAAAGTCAAAAAATGTCATTGTTTGGCAGCTATGACTTTTAATGCAAGCATTTTATTTGTTTTCTTTGAAGACCTGTAGAGAAAAAAATAAAATTATGCTTGTATCTAAATACCTGAATCACCTATTATTGACTATCCTTCTCCTGGTTTTTAATGTTCCTTCTTTTGCACAAGATTTGGAATATTATCTGCCTGACGCTCAGTTCAAAAAAGGAATTCAAAGTCCCGAAGAATTTTTAGGCTATCAAATTGGCGAATGGCACATCAGCCATGATCAATTATGGATGTACGTTAAATACCTGGCCGAACAATCTGACAGGCTTATTTATAAAGAAATTGGTCGAACACACGAAGCACGTCCTCTGGTTAACCTGACCATTAGCAGTCCTGATAATCTTCAAAATTTAGAATCTATTCGAAAAGCACATCTGGAAAACCTCAATCCGGAAAAAAAGGATAAAAATTTTGATTTGCCGGTCGTTGTTTATCAAGGATTCAGCATCCACGGAAATGAACCGAGTGGTGGAAATGCAGCGGCATTGTTGGCATATTATCTGGCTGCGGGAGATGATGATTTTGTGGAGGAAATCTTAAAAAACTGCATCATCATTTTAGATCCTTGTTTTAATCCGGATGGTTTCAATCGATTTGCTAGTTGGGTGAATTCACATAAAAATAAAAACCTAAGCTCAGATGTCCAATCCCTCGAATTTAACGAACCCTGGCCAGGCGGAAGGACCAATCATTACTGGTTCGATTTGAATAGGGACTGGCTTCCGGCGGTGCATCCTGAATCTAAGGCAAGATTGAAAGTTTTTTACGACTGGATGCCAAATATTTTGACTGACCACCATGAAATGGGAAGCAACAAAACTTTCTTTTTTCAACCGGGTGTTCCTTCACGAACCAATCCGCTCACACCCTTAAAGAATCAGGAACTCACAGGTAAGATTGGAAAGTATCATGCAAAAGCCTTGAATGAAATTGGCTCTCTATACTATTCAGAAGAAGGGTATGATGACTTTTATTACGGAAAAGGCAGCACCTTTCCGGATGCAGTAGGTTCCATAGGAATTCTGTTTGAACAGGCAAGTTCCAGAGGGCATGCCCGAGACACTGAATTTGGTACCCTTACTTTTCCTTTTACCATTAAAAATCAACTGACTGCAGCTAAATCTACATTAAGTGCAGCCATTGAAATGAAACAGGAATTGCAAGAATACCAGTCTGAATTTTACGAATTGGCAGGAAAAGCAGCCAAACAGGACAAAAGAAAGGCTTTTGTGGTTTCAAGCGGATCCGATAGTTATAAATTGGAAAAGTTTCTGGATGTATTAGACAGGCATCAGGTGAAAACCTATCGATTGAAAAAGGATTTTGAAGGTTTTAAATCCAGGGAATCTATTATAATTCCTTTGGATCAAATGCAATACACGCTGATTAGAGCAGGCTTCGATACCTTGACCAGTTTTACAGACAGCATTTTTTATGACATTTCTGCCTGGACCCTTCCTTATGCTTATAATTTAAAATGGAAACCGCTTGAGTCTTCAATTGCCGGATTGATAGGAGAACAGCTTTATCCTGCATCCTGGAAATCTTCCAGCCCTGATTTTTCAGCATCAAAGCTTGGATACCTGATTTCCTGGACGGACTATCAGGCTCCGGCTGCTGCATACAGGTTGATGGAAAAAGGATTAAAAATAAGAGTTGCCACGAAGGCATTCGATTTTAACGGTGTTCAAAAAGAAGCCGGAACCTTGTTTTTGCATAATGCAACCCAGTCCTATTCTGACAATGAGATCTTTTCAATTTTAAAAAATGTTGCCAAGGAATATACCATTCACATAGACCCCATTTCAACTTTTGATAATGAAAATGGGATTGATCTGGGTAGTCCAGGATTTGAACGGCTTTCCTTTCCAAGGCCGCTTTTGATTGCGGGCGATGGAGCTTCAGCTTATGAAACCGGGGAAGCCTGGCATTTTTTAGACCAAGAATTAAATATCCCTCTTCCAATCATAAATAGTCAGGATCTTGGAGAGAAAAACCTGTCAAAATATACCACCATAATTCTGGCAGATGGTTCCTTCAGCCAAATGGGTACCGGTGGTACCAAAGCTTTAAAAGATTGGATTACCTCAGGAGGCAACCTTTTGGTAATGGGAAGAAGTGTGCAATGGGCTAAAGCAAATCACTTGGTTACTTTGGAAATAGAAAACGCTTCTAAAGAAGATGTTGGCCCCAAAACCTATGAAAACTATGCCTACAACAAGGCCAGAAATAGAATCAACGGTGCCATTTTTGAGGCTGAATTTGATTCAACCCATCCTTTGGCTTTTGGACTTGAAGGAAATAAAATCCCTCTTTTTAGAAAAGAAAGCTTCTTTGTAAATCCAACTAATAAAACATACGCAACACCTTTTCAATACACTGAAAATGCCTTATTGGCTGGTTATATTTCAAAAGAAAATAAACCGCTTATAAATAATTCTGCAGCAGTCACCGTGCATGCCTACGGCCGTGGAAGCATCATCTGTTCTCCAGATAGCTGGAATTTCAGAGGATTTTGGATAGGAACCAATCGACTTTTTGTTAATAGCTTATTCCTGCATGGAATTATTAACCGGGGTACAATGGAGTAATCAATGTGGAAAGTCTCCGACTTTCTTGATTTTTTCTCCTACAGCATCCTTTAGAGATTCTTTGTAATAAACAATTTTTGCCCTGATCTCCTCGTCCTGGGAACCTAGGATTTGTGCAGCCAGGATTCCTGCATTTTTAGCGGCATTCAAGGCAACTGTTGCAACCGGTACACCATTAGGCATCTGTAAAATAGACAACATAGAATCCCAGCCATCAATAGAGTTGGAAGATTTAACAGGTACACCAATTACAGGCAAGGGTGACAGGGAAGCAACCATGCCGGGCAAATGTGCAGCACCCCCGGCTCCCGCAATGATTACCTGAATATCCCGCAAATGAGCATTTTGGGCAAATGTAAACATCCGCTCAGGCGTCCTGTGTGCGGAGACGATGGTTAATTCATAAGGGATTTCCAGCTCTTTCAGAAAATCAGCTGCTGCCTGCATAACAGGCAAATCAGAATCGGATCCCATAATGATACTCACACGGGGTTTCATATTATTTTGTTTTGATTATCAGATTGTTTTGGACGAATCTTGCTTTGTCGCGCGCAGCATTAACACTTTCGCCCAGTAGGGTAGCATGTCCCATTTTTCTGAACGGTTTGGTAGTGCTTTTTCCATACAAATGCATTTTCACTCCTTCCAAAGCCAGACATTTGTCCATTCCTTCATAGTGCGCTGGTCCGGTGAATCCGTCTGCTCCCAATAGATTGACCATGATGCTCGGCGATTTCATTTTGGTTGAACCAAGCGGCAAATCCAAAATTCCCCTCAAATGCTGCTCAAATTGAGAAGTATAACAACTATCAATGGTATGGTGACCAGAATTATGAGGTCTTGGAGCAACTTCATTTACCCAAATACTGCCATCTTTATTTAAAAATAACTCTACAGCAAGCAAACCGGAAATCTGAAAGGCGTCAATCACTTTCATGGCAATTTCTTCTGCTTCTTTTTCTACCGCTTCAGATATGTCTGCGGGACAGGCTAGGAACTCAACTAAATTTGCAACCGGATGAAACTCCATCTCAACTGCCGGGTAAGTCTTTACCTCACCGGATTCATTTCTGGCAACTACAACCGCAAGTTCTTTTTCTATAGGAGCCATTTCTTCAATCAAACAAGCGCCTGGCAATACTTTATGCCAATCACTTTCTTCTCTGATGACTGCTACCCCTTTTCCGTCATATCCTGCAGTTCTTGATTTTTGAACAAAAGGAAATTTAATTTCCCCTTTCTTCAAAGCTTCTTTTACAGCATTTTCATCTTCAAATAATCTAAAAGGAGCAGTGGGAATATTATGCTCTTGATAAAAAAGCTTTTGCAGTCCTTTATCTTTTATAATATCCAGCTTTTCCGGGTCAGGATGTACTTTTTTACCTTCCTTTTTTAATTGATGCAGCGCTGCGGTATTTACGTGTTCTATCTCAATGGTCAATACGTCTTTATCTTTCCCAAAAGCATATACATCTTCATAATTATTGAAATCCCCTTCCGTAAATTCAAAGGAGAAGGGCCCCGCAGGGAAATCTTCTGAACTGTCCAGGAAACAAATGGGTAAATGCCAATTGCCTGCGGCCAATGCCATCATTTTGCCCAATTGACCACCTCCCAGTACACCTACTTTTTTATTTAAGTCAAACATTCAAAATGCTTTGTATATATTTTAAGAAAGATATTTTCCAACAATAGGCATCCTGCGACCCATGCCAAAAGCTTTATTGCTTACTCGTAAGACCGGAGCAGCCTGATGTCTTTTGAATTCATTGATATTCACCAGTTTCAGAACCCGTTTCACAGTAGCCTCATCATGACCCCGGGCAATTATCTCTGCCGGACTCATTCTCTGTTCGATATAATCATAAAGGATTGGATCCAGTTCCTCATATTCAGGCAAACTGTCTGAGTCTTTCTGGTCAGGTCTCAATTCAGCACTTGGAGGCTTGGTGATGATGTTTTCAGGAATAACTTCACCATCCTTGTTCATGTATCTTGCCAATGCAAAGACCTCCATTTTATAAACATCTCCCAACACAGACAACCCGCCACACATGTCACCATAAAGGGTTCCATAACCCACGGCCATCTCACTTTTATTGGTGGTATTTAAAAGAATATTTCCAAATTTATTGGAATAAGCCATCAACAAAGCTCCCCGTATTCTTGCCTGAAGATTTTCTTCGGTTACATTAAAAGGCAAACCTCTGAAGTCAGTTTCCAAAGTCTCAATATAAGAATCATATATGGATTCAATTGATAGGATATCATATTGACAACCAAGGTTTTCTGCTAGTTCTCTGGCGTCATTTACAGAATGGTCGCTCGAAAATTTACTAGGCATCAAAAGCACTCGCACATTGTCCTCTCCCAAAGCCCTGGCTGCTAAAACGGCAACCACTGCCGAGTCAATTCCACCCGACAAGCCTAAAATGGCTTTCTTGAATCCAAGTTTATTGAAGTAGTTTTTCAAACCCTCTACAAGGGCATCGTGGATCAGTTTTATTTTCTCCTTTTCCTGTAAAATCGAAGGACCTGATTTGAGCAAATCATCCAGTTCAAAAGTTTTTACCACTTCTTCAAAATAGGGCATCTCTTCCAGGACAGTTCCATCTGCCCGCATCGCTACAGAACCTCCGTCGAAAATAATTTCCGTTTGTGCACCCGTATGATTGATATAGAAAAATGGAATTTTGTAACGCTCAACATTGGCTTTTAAAACCGCCAGTCTGTTTTTAGCATGGTTATAACTAAATGGACTTGCACTTACATTGATAACAAAATCGGGTTCCTGTGGCATCATTTCATCCAAAGGGATTTTTGTATAAAGAGGATCGAAATGCATCAATCCATCCGGATGATACGGTACATCCCAAATGTCTTCACAAATGCTCAGGGCAATTTTTTTACCCTTGTATTCTACAATTTTGAATTCAGTCGCTGGCTCGAAATATCGATATTCATCAAAAATATCATAAGTTGGGAGCAAAGCTTTGTGTTGGATATGTTTCACCTCACCATCCGCTAAAAAGTAGGCTGAATTAAACAAATCTTTACCTTCTAGTTTCGGGTTTCTGGCTGGCGACCCGATTACAATTGCTATGCCTTTTGCCTTTTTACAAAGCGCTTCAATGGTATCTTCAGCCAATCGAATGAAATCATTAAATTCAAGGAAATCCCTTGGCGGGTATCCTACTGTCGCCAATTCGGCAAAACAAACAATATCTGCTCCCTGACTTTTTGCCGTTTCCACTGCTGTTTCCATCTTCTCAAGGTTGCCCTTGAAATTACCAATATGATAATTTAATTGTGCAATGGCTATTTTCATGTATAGTGTGATTTCCTGATGAAGCGCAAATTTGGTAAAAAAATAGGAAGTAAAAAGCCAATTGCAGCTTTCCATTCCTGACAAATGGGGAATTTTTCCTGGTTAAAATTTTCATTTTTTTAAAAAGTGGTAGTTTCGGAATGAATTTTTCTAATAGAACACCGATCAATTTCCAGATGTACCAATGATTCAGCATTTCTTTTCAATATTCAGATCTTCACAAACAACCAGAGATAACATCCTTGATTGGCCGGATGAGGATGCTGCAGACTTCGAGTTTTATCGTGATTTCTTTTTGGAAAATCAGGCAGCTGATTTATTGGAAGTCTTGAAAAAAGAAAACATTCCCTATCAATTTGAAGAGGTAAAATATGTTATCGATCCGGTTATCGTCGGACAAGCATTGAAGCCCAAATTTGTGCTCAAAATAAGAGCAATTGATTTTGAAAGAGCTAATAAAATATGGGAAGAGGTCATCAGGCAACACCCGGCAATTGAGAGCGACCACTACCTTCATGATTTTTCAACCCAGGAATTGCTGGCAATTGTCAACAATCCAACCTCCTGGTCGCTGGAAGACGTTGTGCTGGCAAAAATGCTTTTGGAAAAAGGGGGAATCATTATTGACGATGCATACCTTAAAGAAAAAGAAGAGGCTCGAATTCAAAAACTGAAAGAAGGAAAAGAACCTTCCAATATATGGATGGGCCTATATTTTGTAATGGCATTAACGGGTCCTTTTTTACATGTAATTCTAACCATGGCTTCTTTAGGAATGGGTTGGTATTATTGGAAAGATACTACAGTGAGTCCCAAAGGAGAAAAGTTCCCTACCTTCAGTGAAAACGGAAGGAAATTGGGACAGTGGTTGTTCTTTACAAGTTGGCTTGCTTTGGGGGCTTTTGTCGCTTTCATGTTTTTTGTGCGCTAAAATCTTTAGAAATTTAGATCAGACTTTTTGAAATGATTACCTTTACCCACCTATCAAAAACAGCAGGAAATTAATTTTCAAAAAGTATTGAATGTCTTTTGTAGTATCCGCAAGGAAATATCGGCCCAATAGATTTGAAGATGTGGTGGGACAAGAGCATGTCGCCCTGACCCTCAAAAATGCATTGAGAAATGACAAACTTGCGCACGCATTTTTGTTTTGTGGTCCAAGAGGAGTTGGAAAAACCACCTGTGCACGGATTCTTGCCAAAGTTTTGAATTGCCAAAACACAAGTGAAGATTTCGAACCGTGTAATTCCTGTGAAAGCTGCACAGCATTCAATGAGAATGCCTCCTTTAATATCATTGAACTGGATGCTGCGTCTAATAATTCTGTCGAACACATTCGCCAGCTAATTGAGCAGGTGAGGTTTCAACCTCAGCAAGGTAAATATAAGGTGTTCATCATAGATGAGGTACATATGTTGTCAAGCCAGGCCTTCAATGCTTTTTTGAAGACTTTGGAAGAGCCGCCGCCTTATGCCATTTTCATACTAGCAACTACAGAGAAACACAAGATCATTCCTACCATTCTTTCTCGATGTCAAATATTTGATTTTAAAAGAATTCAGGTCAATGAGATGGTAGAACATCTTAAAATGATCTGTGAAAAAGAAGGAATTGATGCTGATCCTGAAGCCCTTCATATCATCGCTCAAAAAGCAGACGGTGCATTAAGAGACTCCTTGTCTATTTTCGACCGAATTGCCAGTGCATCCGGAAAGAAAATCGCTTACGAAGATGTAATCAAAAATTTAAATGTTCTGGACCATGATTACTTCTTTAAGTTTACGGACAAACTATTGTTAAGTGATTTCCCCGGACTCCTGCTATTGTTTGAAGAAGTTTTGAGAAATGGTTTTGATCCCGATCTTTTTGTTTCGAATCTTGCTGAGCACTTTAGGAATTTATTGGTTTGCAAAGACAAAGAAACCATCTCTTTGCTTGAGGTGAGCCAAAGCCTTAAAGAACGTTATTATCACCAGGCTAAATTAGCTTCTACTTCATTTTTACTTTCTGCTCTTAACATTGCAAATGAATGTGACATCCATTATAAAATGGCCAAAAACAAAAGACTGCATGTCGAAATGGCCTTATTGAAAATGGGTTCTATTCAAATGGTAATACAAGGTAGTCCTATAGCCGCTGACGGTCAGGCCCCAGTCGGAAGCATTGAAAAAAAAACGCTTGATCGAAGCAATATAGAAACACCTAAGGTGCAAACAGCACCAATTGATGCCCCGGAAACGGTTGGAAATTCCAATGCGACTACAAATAGCCAACCCAAAAAAGAGGAAGTTTCATCTAAAGAAATAGTTGAACAAATCGCTACTGCAAATCCCAAGACCAATGGAAATGTATCTGCTGGCGTGCCTAAACTATTGGACCTTGATGCCTTAACCGCCGAGGTTGAAGCAGAAGCCAAATCAGAAGTAATCAGAGAACCAAAATTGGACATTGATAGTCTTCAACAAGCATGGTCTTCATATGCCCAGGAGAAAGAAAATCACGTCCGAACTGTTTTGGAAGCAGCAGAATTGAGCATCAATGGAAAGGTCGTGCGACCTGTTGTGGGTTCAAATCTCGCCCGAAATACCTTGCAGCAGGAAATGGGACTGATGGTCCACCTCAGGGAAGCACTGTATTGTGAAGACCTGGTTTGGGAAATTGAAGTAGATGAATCAAAGTCAGCAAATGCAAATATTCCTAAACCTCCAAAGCCGCTTACGCCTAAAGAAAAATTTCAAAAGATGATGGAGGTAAATCCTGCGGTTAAAGATGCATTTGATACATTCGATTTACGTTTGGATGAATAAGCTTATAAGAGATAATAAATCAACAAAATAACACCTGTCACAACCAGTACTATTAGCAAACCCGATATTAATTTGCTCTTTACCCTTAGCATTATAAGACTGATTAAACCAAAGATTAATCCGGTAATGCTCATAAAGAGTATTTGCGTGAAATCAATTTTTCCTAAACCTTCATGACTTGCTACCCAGGTCCAGTTTGGTATAATTTTTAAAAATAATTGAAAAACCATCGTTCCAACAAGTGTAACCAACAGGCTTAGAATCAATAATTTCCAACCCTGAATTCTTGATTTTAATTTTTCTACAGAACGTACCAAGGCTCCAATTACAATCCAGGTCCATAATAGCATAAGTCCGGCAACCAAATCGTCACCATAATCAGGAAAAATATTCAGCAGCCAACTTTCTAACCAAAGCAATAATATGAAACCCCCGGTTATGCTGACTGCTGCAAATAAACCTGCATTTGCCAGGACTTTTAAGTCAGAACTATTTTTAGCAAGATTTGTCATTTCGTTGTGTTTAGGTTAGTCTTGTAAAAATAATTTTTCCAATCTAAAATCTTCCATCTCGTTAAAATATCCACCATGCCAAATCACCTTTCCAAAGAAACAAGTCCTTATTTATTGCAGCACGCCAACAACCCGGTAGATTGGTTTCCTTGGGGAAAAGATGCATTTGAAAAGGCCAAAAGAGAAAATAAACCGGTTATTGTGAGTATTGGCTATTCAACCTGCCATTGGTGCCATGTCATGGAACGGGAATCCTTTGAAAATACTGTGGTTGCTGATTATATGAATCAGCATTTTGTGAATATTAAAGTAGATAGAGAAGAAAGACCGGATATCGATCAGATTTACATGGAAGTTTGCCAACTTATTAATGGAAGTGGTGGCTGGCCCTTAAACGTTTTTTTAAAACCCAACCAGGAACCCTTCTTTGCAGGAACCTATTATCCTCCCCAATCTTTGCATAACAGGCCGTCATGGATGCAGTTGCTTCAACATTTAAATGGAATTTATCATGATAAGCCTGATTTAATTGAAGAGCAAACTGAAAAAATAATGAGTATCCTGAAAAAAGAGGAAACTTCAGATGTGTTATCCAGATTAGATGGAAATCTCAGTTCATCACCTTCATCTGGTTCCAAACTTCAAAAAATAGCTGATAAACTAGAGCAGGGATTTGATCGCCAATATGGTGGATTTGGTGGTGCTCCCAAATTTCCCTCAACCATGTCTTTGGATTATTTGCTTGTTTTTGGACATCACTTTGAAGATGAAACAGCATTGGATCATGTACATTTCTCATTGAAAAAAATGATTTTCGGGGGGATTTACGACCAAATAGGGGGAGGTTTTTCCAGATATGCTACCGATAAAGAATGGCTGGTTCCTCATTTTGAAAAAATGCTTTATGACAATGCCTTGCTCATGAGTCTTTTGTCAGATGCTTTCAAGGTTACTGGAATCGAACTGTATAAGGATACCATACTTGAAACTGTGTCTTGGCTTAAAAGGGAAATGTTGTCTGATGAAGGCGCATTTTATAGTGCTTTGGATGCAGATTCTGAAGGAGTGGAAGGGAAATACTATGTCTGGGATGCTAATGAGTTGAAAAATATTTTAAAAGAGGATTACGAACTTTTCGCCAACTTTTATGGAGTGACCGAATTCGGTAACTGGGAAGGAAAAAATATCCTTTACCGAAAAGAAACCATCCGGGATTATGCCCAGAGAAATGGTTTGGATCCTTCAGAATTTAAATCAAAACTAGAAAACGCGGGAAAATGTGTTTTAAAAGAACGGGAAAAAAGGGTTGCTCCGGGATTGGATAATAAAATTCTTACTGATTGGAATGCTTTGATGATTTCAAGCCTGTTAAAAGGAGCTGGTGCACTTGGGATTGAGGAATTGGCGGATATTGCGATTAATGCCTACAGATTTTTAGAATTAAATATGATTGAAAAGAATGAAATCTTCCATGTAAAGAATTCAGAAACCAAAATTCCGGGCTTCCTTGATGATTATAGCTTTTTCATACAAGCTTCATTAGATTTGTTTGAATATACTCAGGAAAGGAAATATCTCCAACAGGCAGAATACTTTGCAACTAAGGTTTTTGAACTATTTAATACACCCTCAAACGATTTCTTTTACTTTACTTCAAAAAATCAAGAAACCTTAATTACCAGAAGAGTTGATTTATTTGACAATGCTACTCCTTCAGGTAATTCAACCATGTTGCATAACCTTTACAGATTATCAAGGATAATTGATGCTCCAAACTATAAAAGTAGGGTAGAAGTAATGCTTGGTAAAATTGAGTCCACATTACAGGCTTATCCTACAGCAGTTTCGAATTGGGCAAAAGGGTATTTTTTTAATCATACCGAAGGAAAGGAGATTGCGGTTTTAGGCGAAAATGCATTGGATTTTCAAAAAGATATTTTAAAACAATATTTACCTAACACCGTAATATTGGCAAATACCGAAGCAGATGACAACCTGTTGCTTCTTAAGGGTAGATTTGTTGAAGGAAAAACACTTATATATTTGTGCGAAAATTTCCAATGCAAACGACCCTTTGAAAATATTGACCAACTCATAAAAGAACTTGGCTCCAAAGTGCTCTAATCCTTTTACAATTTTCAGATGTACGAATTTCATAAGGACAAAAAAAGATATTTCGAATATCAATATTGGACAGCAAGGGATTATATCATTCCTTTTTTGTCTGATAAAATTAATTTAGAAAATAAATTGCAGGTTTTAGAAGTAGGTTGCGCTGAAGCAGGAGTACTTAAGGCGTTTTTAGAAACGGGTCATCAATGTACTGGTATAGAATTAAGTGAAGCGCGAACGGACCTGGCTAAAGAATTTCAAAAGGATGCCATTAAAGAGGGTCGATTAAAATTCATCAACCGAAATATTTATGATATTGATGAAGAAAGGGATCTTGAATCAAAATTTGATTTAATTATTTTAAAGGATGTAATTGAACACATTCCGGATCAACAAAAGATTATTGCCAGGTTAAAAGATTTTCTTCTACCGGGGGGAATTATATTTTTTGGCTTTCCTCCATGGCAAATGCCATTTGGAGGGCATCAGCAAATCTGTCAGAACAAAATCCTGAAGGCCCTGCCTTGGTACCATTTACTGCCATATGGAATCTACCGAAAGATTTTAAAAGCAGGTGGAGAAAGGGAGGCCATCATCAAAGAATTAATTGAAATAAAAGATACAGGAATTTCAATTGGGCAATTTGAGACCTATTGCAAAAGAAATAATTTGAAAATTTTAAAGAGGAAATTCTTTTTAACCAATCCAATCTATAAGTTTAAGTTTGGGTTGCCAGTCATTGCATATCCAAAGTTCATTGGTTTCATACCATTTATTAGGAATTTCTACATTACTGCATCATATTATATAGTGTCGGATTGAAAGCTTAATATTTAATTTTTTAAAAGCCTTCAATAAATGTTTACAGATCCCGTTTCAAAGTTTTATATTGCGAACGATTCTAAAAACATATATGTCAAAAAGACTTATACCTCTAATTGTTTTAATTACCGGAGTGGTTTTATGCCGGGGTCAACAAGCGCCCCAGTATAGTATGTATATGTTTAACCAACTCCAATTTAACCCTGCCTATGCGGGTATGGACAATTCCGTCAATTTTACGGGGGTTTTTAGAAAGCAGTGGGTGGATTTAGACGGAAGCCCTTCCCAACAATCAATAAATGCACATTTACCATTGTATTTTATTAGTAGTGGATTTGGACTTAGTTTCGATAATGATCAATTAGGTGCGAGAACCTACTCTAATTTAAAGATTCACTATAATTACCAAATTCCAGTAGGAAGGTCAGGGATTTTTAGTCTTGGATTTAATGGTAGTGTAGGTCAGTTCGGTTGGGATGGTTCAAAGTTGAGAAGTCCGGATGGTAATTACAACAATGGAATAAACCATCAGGATAATTTGTTACCAACCGGATCGGTCAATGCAAGTATTTTCGATGTAGGCCTGGGCGCATTTTATAAAAATGAAAATATCCAGGCAGGTGTTTCTGCCAATAATATTTTGAACTCAAACATTGTTTTGGACGATGTGAGTTTGTATAATGAAAGACAATATTTTGGGTATTTGCAATATAATTGGGCTTTTTCAAATTCTTTTGAATTATTACCTTCTATATTGTTAAAATCAGATTTAAATGAATGGCAGGCCGAAGTTTCTGCTGTTTTAAGATATAATGGCAATATTTTTGGTGGGGTAGGATATCGAGGTTTTGATAACTCCCATCTCGATGGCTTGGTTTTTATTGCAGGCTTTAATATAGGGGCACAGACTATTCTTGGATATTCTTATGATTTAACCTTATCCCCCTTGAGTTCTGCTAATAATGGTTCTCACGAAATAATATTGAATTATCGTTTAAAAGAAAATTTTGGAAAAGGTAAATTGCCTAAAGTGATCTACAATCCAAGATTTTTATAACTTTGCCTTTTATTCGTTAAAAAGGATAAAGTTCATGATATTATTAGACTGAATTTATAATCTTTGGTCTTTTAATTCTCTTGAAAGTTGCCTTGGCAATAATAATTTTAAAAATTATGTTCCTTTTGGCGACTTTTACATTAAAGTTTTGAAACCTAAAAATTAGCTTTGAGGAAATATCGTTTTTTGGACGCTGTTCGAAATATGATAATTGTACTCTTAGTTAAAACGGAAAATTTATTTTTGCTTATATGAACAAAGCGCCTATCTTTACGCGCGTTTTTTAAATCTGAAGGAAAACTTGGGTTTTAACATGAAAAAACTATTAAAGTCCCTCTGCGCACTTGTGATTCTAACGACGGTTATCAGTTCTTGTGGTACTCGTCAAAACGGTCAACTCATCGGAGTGATGGATCGTCCTACCTGGAATGGTATCAACCCTTATGGAATGGTTTATGTTCCCTCCGGAACATTACACATTGGAGTTGGTGACGAAGACATCAGTAGTACCTTTGTACAAAGACCGAAATCTGTTTCCATCCAGGGTTTTTACATGGATGATACTGAAATCACCAACAACGAATATCGCCAATTCGTTTATTGGGTGAGAGACTCCGTTGCTCACGCAATGCTGGATCACTACATTGAGGATGAAGTCACAGGCGAACAAAAAATTGATTGGGAATATGAAATCGACTGGGAAGACGAGATCCTTCAGGATATGTACTTCCAGGGAGATGATGCATTCTCAGGAAAAAATGAATTGGACACTCGTAAATTAGTTTATGAGTACGAATGGTACGATTGGAAAGGTGCTGCGCACAATAAAGATCAAAACCGTTCCCGTTCATCTTTTATCAAAAAGAAGAAAATCAAGATCTACCCTGACACCTTGGTGTGGGTAAGAGATTTTGCTTACTCTTATAATGAGCCAATGACCAGAAACTACTTCTGGCACCCTGCTTTCGATGATTATCCGGTAGTAGGTGTTGATTGGCACATGGCTAATGCTTTTGCATACTGGAGAACCCAGTTGTGGAATCGTTACCAGGCAGAAAATGGTGTAAACTCTGAAGATTTCAGATTGCCATTTGAGCATGAGTGGGAATACGCTTCAAGAGGCGGACACGATCTTGCTCCGTTCCCTTGGGGTGGATACTACCTTAGAAATGCTAAAGGATGTCTTTTGGCAAACTTCAAACCTGGTCGCGGAAACTATCCGGAAGATGGTGGTTTCTACACAGTAAAAGCAGATGCTTATTTCCCTAACGATTACGGTCTTTTCAACATGGCCGGTAACGTTTCAGAGTGGACTTCAACCGCTTATTACGAAAATGCATACTCTTTCATTCATGACCTTAACCCTGACATCCGCTACGATGCAGAGGATGATTCTCCTGAAGCTGACAAGCGTAAAGTTATCAGAGGTGGTTCATGGAAAGATATAGGATTCTTCCTACAGACTGGCGTTCGCCATTGGGAGTACCAAGATACAACCAAATCTTACATTGGTTTCAGATGTGCTCTTACATTCCTAGGACGTTCCATTAACGACTTTTAATTGAAAAAACTAAGGTGGGTAACATTTTCCCACCTTAGTTTTTTATGGACCCCTTCCGACTGAAAAAAAACTGAAAAGTTATTGTAACTTATTTCAGTTGTAGCATTATTCGGTAGGGTTGTGGATGATTTAACCCTGTGGTATTTTTTTAACTAACCTATTTAAAAACAAAAGACAATGAGTTTTCTTAAGAGCAAGGGCTTTAAGTATGTTAAGAACCTAATCATTGGTGTCGGTGCATCTGTTGTACTTCTTGGTGCACTATTCAAATTGGAGAGTTGGCCTTTAGCCAGTGAGTTCCTTATCGCTGGATTGTGTACAGAAGCCTTTATCTTCCTTTTCCTTGGATTGATTGGTCCAGAGCCGGATTATTACTGGAATAAACTTTATCCAGGCTTGGATGATTACAATTCAAATATCGCTCCTCTTACCGAAGGACCAGTTGGTGCTTCTGCAGGTCAGAAAGCATTGAATGGTGAAGTTGTTGAGCAGCAGTTGGGTGGAATGTTGACTGAACTTCAGACTATGTCTAAAAGTTTGTCTTCATTGAAAGCACTTCAGGAAGTTGATTTCTCTGGTACTCAGGAGCAAATCAAATCAATGGGTAATTTCTACACCAAAATGAATGAAGCAATGGCTGACCTTGGTGATTCTTTGGAAGATACTAAGCGTTACAAAGATCAGTTGGTTCATTTGAACAAAAACTTGAATAACCTTAACAACGTTTATGGTAGCATGCTTAGCGCAATGGCTAACATTGGACGTAATAATGATTAATCCAGTTAATCTTATCTAGCAAAGGCTCATTTATTAATCCTTAAATTAAACTTCTATGTCTATTCCAAAGGAGCCCCGGCAGTTGATGATTAACTTGATGTACCTGGTGTTGACGGCGCTATTGGCCCTAAACATTTCTGCCGAGGTGATGAATGCATTTTTTACCCTTGATAAGGGTATCTCTAATAGTAACGACATTGTCGATAATACAAACGCTCAGATTCTTTCTAATATCCAGAAACAAGCTGATGCATACAAAAACGACCAGAATGATGCTTACAATGAGGCTGCAAAAAAGTCTGACGAAATTGTAAGAGAGTTCGCTGAGTATGTAAACGGAATTCGTACGAATCTTTTCAATGAAGCAGGTGGGCCTTCTGAAAAAGACCCTAGCAAACCGGAAAAGATTAAAGACAAGGACATAACCACCAGATTATTCATCAAATCAGAAGCTGAAGGTGGTCAAGATCTTGGTAATAAGTTGGAAGCAAAGATTAAAGAAACCAGAGAAAAATTGTTGGCATTGGTTGACAATGATCCAGGTTTGACAGCTTCACTTCCATTGGCTGTTACTGAAGATTGGAAAAAGTCTGACAAAAACAACTGGGCAGAATTTAATTTCCTTCAAATGCCAGTTGCTGCCGTTTTCCCAATTTTGAGAAAAGTTGAGAATGATGCGAGAGCATCTAATTCAGCGGTACTTAACTTCTTGTTCAAAAAAGTAAGTGGTGAGGAAATCAAATTTGATGCTTTCGAACCTGTTACTTCTGCATCAAAAGGTTATGTTATCAAAGGGGAGACTTATACTGCAGATGTTTTCTTGAGTGCATATAGTACATCTTCTAGTGGAAATACCAGAATCATTGTTAATGGTTCTAGCCTTCCTGTAAAAGATGGAAAAGCAACTTATCAATCGACTGCTTCTTCAATTGGAACAAAACAGTACAATGTTCAGATTGATGTTACAAACCCTCTTACTAAAGAAGTTAAGACTTACAAAAAGACCTTTGAATATGAGGTTGGTGAGCGTTCTGTAGCAGTTTCTGCTGATAAAATGAACGTTTTCTACATTGGTGTGAAAAATCCAATTTCTGTTTCCGCAGCGGGTATTTCTTCCAATGACTTGAATGTAAGTATCAATGGTGGAGGTGGTTCTCTTGCAAAAACTGGTTCAAACAGTTGGGATGTTACAGTAAAAACTCCGGGTGAAGTGAAAATCAATGTATCCGGTGGTGGACTTACTGATAGCAAAGTGTTCCGTGTAAAAAGAATTCCGGATCCAGTGGCTAAATTGGGTAACAAACCTGATGGTGCAATGGGTAATGGTGAATTCAAAGCTCAACAAGGTTTGATTGCATGGTTGGAAAATTTTGATTTCGATGCACGTTGTGATATTCAGGATTTTACTTTGGTTCGAGTTCCTAAAAGAGAAGATCCAATCAACTCTGAGAATCAAGGTGGTTCCTTTAATGCGAAATCTAAAAGACTTGTAGATATGGCTCGTCCTGGTGATACTTATTACTTCCAGGATGTAAAAGCAAGATGTCCTGGTGATGGTGCCGGACGTAAGATTAATTCATTGGTATTTACAATTAAGTAAACACCTGTACGTTTTCAATTCCAAATTATTTTAAGATGAAGATCGCTCTTAAATTGTTTATTGTGTGTTTAATGGCTTTCAGTTTTGGCCCTGGTGCTTTTGCTCAGGTTCCTGAAACCATTATGACTGAATCCAGTGATCCGGGTGAAATGAACAAAGAAACCCCGCTTGATGGAGTAGTTGAGAAAAAATCAACTGAAGAAAAGCGTATTCTTTCTTATGATCCTGTTAGAGAAGCTGATATTTTCTGGGAAAAGAGAATCTGGAGAGTTATTGATGTTCGTGAGAAGATGAACCTTCCTTTTGCTTATCCTGAGAGATACTTCTTTTCAATCCTGATGGATGCAGCAACCAATAATGATATTACCGCATACAGTGTTGAGGATGATAAGTTTACTACTCCTCTTACTCCTGATGAGGTAGCATCTATGGGAGCTTCTACAGATACAGTTATTACTTTCGACCCTGAGACTTATGAAGAGCAGATCCAAATCGTTAGAAATGATTTGAATCCGGAAGATGTTAAACGCTTTCGTTTGAAAGAGATCTGGTTCTTTGATGAAGAATCTTCAACTATGCAGGTTAGAATTCTTGGTATTGCACCTCTTTTGGATGTTACCGATGATAACGGAAACTTTCTTTATGAGCAACCAATGTTCTGGGTTTACTATCCTGAAGCTCGTGAAGTTCTTGCAAGGGAAAGAGTATTTAACTTTGGTAACGATGCCAGTCCTATTACATGGGAAGACTTGATGGAGATGCGATATTTCGCAAGTTACATCATGAAGGAGTCTAACGTTTATGACAGAAGACTTCAAGGTTATCTTACCGGTGTAGATCTTCTTTTGGAAGCTGAAAAAATCAGACAACAAATATTCAATTTCGAACATGACCTTTGGTCATACTAATTGAATAGAATCAAAATAAAAAGGCCATATCGTTTTTCGATATGGCCTTTTCTTTTATCCCCATTTTGATAATGGGCCATTACTTTTGAAAAATTTATCAATTTTATCTGTTACGTTTTTGTCTTGAATTAATTCAGGAGCATGGTGTTCTTTCTTTCGAGCATCAATAATTAGCGGACCCGTACAGCCCCAATGTTTGTTTTTTACGAAAGAGCCAACTCCATAGATATCATGCGATGGGTTTGAACGTGTAAAGGTTACCCATAACCAGTTGTTTAAGGTTGCTGTAGTGAACTTGGAATCATCCACTATGATTATTAATGGGAAATCATTTACATCAATTTTTTCTAATCCTTTTTTGAGTAGCTCAATTTCCTCTTGTACATTTTCTTTATTGTAGTTTGGGCCTTTTATACAAAGGATTCCCTTTGATGCCATTTTGGGATCAGAGTATCCGTTTGGTAAATTTATAGAGGCTCCATATTCAAAGGAATTTGCCAATTGACGAATTTTCGTGCCGGCTACGCCTACAACTAATTTCGATCCTTCATTCCAACCACTACCAGAATAATCCAAAGTATCTATTGTGGTTTTAGTTTGGAAATGCAAATCCCGTTTCCAGTCAACTCTTTCGAGCATATGGGTAAAGAAGTCATAAATATGATGAGTACTTAGGTTAGGATTTTCTGTTCCATCCGCAATCCACAGGTATTTTGCCAGTGAAGTTTGTCCTTTACCAAGTAGGTGGTTTGCTTGGGTTAAAATTTCTTCCGGTTTTTTTTCTCTGAAAGGCATGTACCTTTCACTACCAATTGCAAGGAGAAGGGGATGCACTCCTGCTGCATCGACTGCATTTACCTCTTTTATCCCAGGGAATTCATTACCCGTCAATGGTTCTACAAGTTTATGAATAAGATATCCAAAGCTGGTATCTTCCTGAGGAGGTCTTCCAACTACCGTAAAATGCCATAATGGGTCTTTTCTATGATAAACCTTATGAACCTTTAAATAAGGGAATGGATGTTCTAGGCTGTAGTATCCTAAATGATCTCCAAATGAACCTTCTGGTTTCTTTTTATCCTTTACAACGGTACCGGTTATAACAAAATCTGCATCTGTTGAAATTGGATAACCATCTTTCCAGGCGTACCTGAATCTTCTTCCGGCCAACATACCTGCAAACGTTACTTCACTAAGGCCTTCTGGCAATGGCATTATAGCGCAGAATGCATGTGAAGGAGGGCCACCAATAAATATAGCGACTTTAAAAGGTTCGTTTGAATTGTTGTACTCCTGATGATGTACACCAATTCCCCGGTGTAATTGATAGTGTAAACCGATTTCTTTATTCAATTCATATTGGTTACCACTTAATTGAATGCGATACATTCCAATATTAGATTTCATGATGTCTTTTGAACCAGGGGGTAAAGACATCACTTGTGGTAAGGTCACAAACGCACCGCCATCCATTGGCCAGCTTTTAATTAAGGGTAGTTTATCTATACTTGTTTCTCCGTAGAAGACTGGTTGATTCATCCTTGTCCTGAGAGGTAAAGCTGTAAGGGCAGTGATTGGAGCTTTCCAAAAACTAAAGGGAGATTTTAGCACTTGTGATGGATCTGCTTTTAGATTTACTACCTGGGAGACGTTTTTGAAAGTATTCCTGAAGATGTACTCAGTCCTTTCAAAGGTTCCATAAATATTAGAGATTGCTTGGAAGGGGCTTCCTTTGATTTTTTCAAAAAGTAAGGCCGGACCTTGATTTTCATAAACCCTTCGATGTACTTCGGCTACTTCCAAATCCGGATTCAATTCTTCTTTTATTCGAATTAACTGGCCGGTTTTTTCTAAATCATTGGCACATTCCCTAAGACTTTTATAGCTCATTGCATCCGATTTTAGTATAATTTGTTTCTTAACAAAGATAAGTGTTTGTAGTTTTGGGAATTCAACGACAAGATTAATAAAGATGCAGGCATATCATTCCTTACTGAAGCACATTTTGGAAAATGGTGCTGAAAAAGAAGACCGTACCGGAACCGGTACGCTTTCCGTTTTTGGCTATCAAATGCGGTTTAACCTTGAAAACTCTTTTCCCCTGTTAACCACTAAAAAGCTGCATCTGAAATCCATAATCTATGAATTGTTATGGTTTTTAAAGGGAGATACGAATGTAAAATATCTTCAGGAAAAAGGGGTTAAAATTTGGAATGAGTGGGCCGATGAAAAAGGTGACCTGGGGCCAATCTATGGAAAACAATGGGTTAGTTGGCAAGCGGTTGATGGTCGTGTAATCAACCAGATCGAAGAGGCTGTTAAGTTAATTAAGACTGACCCGGATAGCAGAAGGATCATTGTGAATGCCTGGAATGTTGGTGATTTAAAATATATGCATTTATCACCTTGCCATGCAATGTTTCAATTCTATGTTGCTGATGGAAAGTTATCCTGTCAATTGTACCAGCGTTCGGCAGACGTATTTCTGGGGGTTCCTTTTAATATTGCTTCATATGCACTTTTGACGCTGATGGTTGCCCAGGTTTGTGGATTACAACCCGGAGATTTTGTGCATACTTTTGGAGATGTTCATTTATACAAAAACCACATTGAGCAAGCCAATATTCAATTGGAAAGAGAGCCCAGACAATTGCCGACCATGGTTTTAAATCCTAATGTCAAGGATATATTTGAATTTGAATATGAAGACTTCGAATTGAAGGATTACAATCCTTATCCCCATATTAAAGCACCTGTTGCGGTATAGATTTTGCAATTAAGGTCATAGACCAAAACTTGTAAATTCCCTCCTATGGATTTTTCCATTGGAGAATGAGAAAAAATGGCTACCAACAAAATTGAATTAAAGAGCGAGGAAGTCAGGGAACTTCTTAAGACTCCTCCTTCCTGGTTGGTAAGGTGGGGTAGCTTGATTTTGCTGGTAGTTTTATTTTTGTTGGTTCTGTGTTCTGTTTTGATAACCTTTCCTAAAGTTGATACAATTCCGCTCAATTTAGTCAGGAGTCAGGAGATTATCCCTATACTAATGCCTGGTGAGGGCAAAATCAAATTCTGGTTTAAAAGTGAAGGTGATTCACTGTTGGCAGGAGAACCCATTGCTTTATTGGCTAATAAGGCCGAATATATTGATGTGCTCGCTTTGGAAGAACGCCTTGCAAGGTTTGAGCCTGATGATCCTTCTTCCTTTAAAGATTTTGGGGACTTAAAAAGTCTGCAATTAGGAGAATTGGAGTCAAATCTGGAAGATTTTGAAAACGCTTTAAGTGGCAAGGTAAAAGTTTTCCATTCCAAAAAATCCAAGGGTTTTAGGTCTAAACAAATTAAAGCATTGGAACACCTGCTTGGACAACTTGAACCGGAATATTCAAATTTGTCTGAATCTTATCGCCAACAAAAGGAAGCGTTTAAAATTGCCCAAAATGATTATGCTTCGGGTCGGCTAAGTGAAGTTCGTTTGCGGGAGATTGGTCAAAATCTGGATGCACTTGAAAAAAAGGTTTTGAAGTTGGAGTCTGAGATTAAAGAAAGAAAGGATTCATTGGCAGTGATTCGGAAAGAAGCAGCCCAAAAACCAAAAAATGAGGTTATTTTTGATATCAAGTTAATCAATGACGCTTTTGATAGTTTAAAAAATAGTATTGATCAATGGAAGGCTGGCCACCTCATTTTTTCCTCTGGTGCAGGCAGGCTTGTAAATTTATCTGGAAAAGAAGAGAAGTTTTTTAAAGGTGAGAAAATTGCTGATATTCAATCATTTAGATTTCAATCTTTAGTAGCTGAAGGAGTTTTAGATGAAGAGCAGATTAATCATTTGAAGGAAGGACGGGTTTATTTTATTTCAAATGGCAAAAAGGCCTTGCTTTTAAAATCTGATGATTGGGAATTAAAAAATGACGAATACTCCAAGTTAGGAAAAATTCGAATAAATCCAGAGAACATTAAAAATATATCCATGGATGAATTGGATGATTTCAATCCTGAGTTGAAAATAGAGTGGGGGAGCGAATCACTTCTGAAAAGACTGTGGAACGATTATTCTAATTAAGATGCCGACCTTTTTTATTTTACAAAATACATATTTACTTTTCCTTTGTTTTTTGCTTCAATTTCTCCTCTTGGTTCAAATTCGAAATGTGATTTCGCTAAATCATAGGTGCTTTCAGAAACATTAATCTGACCTGTGACACCTGAACTTTCACATCTTGATGCGAGATTTACATCATCCCCCCAAATGTCGAAAGCAAATTTCGTATGTCCTACCACTCCGGTTATTACAGTTCCGGAATGGATGCCAACCCTTACTTCGAAATGTGGTCTTCCAATTCTTGAGCGATGTGATTTTTCCTGTTCGATAAAGGACATTAGTTCTTGAACTGCCTTAATCATGCAGACTGCAGAGTTTTCTTCCTGTGAATTAATTCCTGCAACAGCCAGGTAGGCATCTCCAATAGTTTTGATTTTTTCAACTCCGTGTTTACTAAAAATGGTATCGAATACCTTGTAATAATAATCGAGTTCTTCAATTAGGTCCTCCGGTTCCATTTTTTCCGTAAGCTTAGTAAAACCAGCGATGTCAATAAATAGTATGGTTACATCTGAATGGACCTTTGGACTAACTTTTCCTCTACGCATCAACTCATGGGCAGTCTCTTCGGGAAGAATATTTAGCAATAATTGATTGGCTCGTTCTTTTTCAATCTGTAGTTCCTGAGTTCGCAATTTTACTTTTTCTTCCAATGCTTCATTGGCTTCTTTAAGTTCATCCAATAAATGGAGATTATTTTTTTTAAGATAGTATTTCTCAAAGGCCAGGTTGATGGTGTGTTTGAGTTCTTCTCTGTCCCAGGGTTTTGTAATATATCGGTAGATTCCACATTTATTTATGGCTTGAATAATTACTTCGACATCGCTGAATCCGGTCAGGATGATCCGAACATTGCTCAGGTCGGTTGGAATTTGTTCCAATAGCTCCACTCCTGTGCAGGACGGCATTCGTTGATCTGTAATAACTACAGGAATTTCTTCTCCTTTTAACATCTCAAGAGCCTCATCGGGAGAAGTAGTGGTTAATACATTGTAGTCCCTTCGAAACGCGGATTTAAAAACGACCAGGTTGTCTGGTTCATCATCAATATATAAGACTGTGGGTTTTTCCGGAATTCTCATGATTCTTCTGGATTAAAGGCATTAATTGGGAAAAGAATGGCAAAGGTTGTTCCTACCCCCGGAGTACTTTCAACCTGAATTTTTCCTTTGTGATCTTCTATTATACCGTAGGTTATGGCCAGTCCCAGGCCTGTTCCCTCTCCAACAGGTTTGGTAGTAAAGAATGGTTCAAAAAGTCTGCTTTTAGTAGCCTCATCCATTCCTTTACCTGTGTCTTTTATTTTTACAATTATCAAATCATTTTTAATATCATGTTCGGTGGATATAGTCAATTCCCCCATGGTCTCCATAGCCTGAAGAGCATTGTTTATTATATTCAAAAATGCCTGGTTAATTTTTCCCGGCATGCAAAGTAACTTGGGAATCTGACCGTAATTCTTAATAACTACTGCCCGTTTTTTTATTTGACTTTGGAGTATTTCAAGTGTAGATTCAAGGCCTTCATGGAGGTCTACCAATTTGAATTCTCCTTCGTCCAGACGACTGAAGTTTCTAAGGCTTTTTACAATGGAAACCGTTCTGTCAACCCCGTTATTGATACTGGTAAAAAGATATTCGCTATCTTCCATGGCATCATTTACGTCGAGGTTGGCATTTTTATCGATGACATTTTGTAAGGCTGTTGCATCAACATTTTCTGGTTTTAGGTCTAAATAGTTTTTTAATGCATTTACAATGTCATTGAAGTTAGCCCTAAGATTGGTTACTCCGTTAGAAATGAAATTTACCGGATTGTTTATTTCATGTGCGACACCGGCTGTCAATTGCCCTAGTGAGGCCATTTTTTCACTTTCAATCAATTTATACTGGGCTTTCTTTAAATCTTCCAGCGATTTTTCCAGGGCAGCTTTTTGAGATTCAACTTCTGAGGTTCGCTCTTTAACTTTTATTTCCAGCGAGCGGTTTTGTTCCTCCAAAATTGATTTTTTCTCCTCCTCTTTTTCACGCAGGATTTTTTCCTTTTCCAATTCTTCTTCAATTACTCTCTTTCTCATTTCGTTGATCCTAACGCCGAGTCCCAGCCCAAAAAGCGCCAATTCTGCTGCTATTCCTATTTCAACTATACTGCTGTAGGTTAAACCAAAAATAACAGAGGGTAGGGTGCCCAGAAGTTGAAATACCATTATAATAACCGAAGTGAAGTAAAAGGAGGATGCTAGGAAGAAATATCGACCAGCCAAATGTCCCCTCCACATTAAAATCGCTCCCAGACCAAATAAGGTTGGATATGAGAATAAAACAGTTGAGTAGTTAATTATGGTGGAGACAATCTGATTTCCGATTAGCAAATTTAAAATTGCTGATAGCGCTAACAGGCCTAAAATGATCCGTAAGATTTTATCAATTTTTGGATAAAGCCTGGGGATTTCCAGAATTTCCCTTGCTACAAGGATATAGAAGAATTGAGAAAAAATACCACAATAAGAGATGGGTGGTTCATTTACATCCATGTGGCCAAATATTGGCAAAGCAAATTGGGGAATCAAGGCAAGTGCAAAAAGGGTAACATTAACAATGTATGCCGTGTAAAAGAAGTACGCCCTGATTTTTGTAAGGATGAAGAGTAAGAGATTGAAAAAAACCATTATGAGCGCAGCACCGATAAACATGTAAGTATAATTACCGGGGTTCTCGTGGTGGTTTTCAAAAAAAGAGTCGGACATTAAGGTTAATGGCAGCCTATTTTGGGTAGCAAAGGTTAAGGTTTCATTTCGTAAAAACAGGTAAAAAGTTTTTTGCTCGCCTGATTTAAGGCTGATTTCAAAAAACGAAAAACCTGGTACCTGAACCGCTCTTTTGTCTGGTTCTATCTTTGCACCACTTATAAAGGGGCCTTTAATGGTAGAATCTTTTCGCTCAAAAAATTCTATGTAATCAAACCTGGATGTTCCAATGTAAAATAGCTTTTCATCCGGCAATGGATTTTTTACCTCCCATTTGAGCCACAGCGAATCACTATCTAACAATTTAATGTTTTCAGATAAATTCTCAAAGGATTTATCATATTGCCCATTGAGGATACTTTGGCGATCAATTTGTTTGTCATTTGTTAAATACTGAACCATTGGTTCAATATTAAACTCTTCAAAATCCTTTTCCAGTACTATCTGGGCATTAAGGCTGCCCAAAAGTAGACAGGTGAAAATATTCAGTAGAAGAATTTTAACCATTAAAATATTTATTCACAAATTGACTGAATTCTTAAATGTACAAGTTTTTTAAACTTATTTAGGTTGAACGGTTGTGCCAACTGCGAATTCCATATCTGCTTTTACCCACCAAGGCTGTAAAACGGTAATTTTGTCTGCTAATCCAAAATCATCTTTGATGGGAAAAGATGCAAAATCATGGAATACAATTTCATAAGTGCCTCCCAATAATCCTCCTCCTTTAAATTTCATTAATCTACCATCTCCCATTATGATTTCCTGGTAGCATGCAATTTCGGGATAAGTCGCATCTCTGAATTGTTTCAAAAACAACATTGGGGAAATCCCTTCTTTTAAATCTTCTAATTCTTTCCAAATAAATGGAAGATCTATGTGGAAATGATCATCCTTGGGTTTGTGTTTAAATATTTGTGTAATGGAATCCCACGCTTCCTCCATACTTTTCCAAATAGATTCAATGCCATTTTCATCTTTTTGAGTTCGGGTGATATCCAACCATGGAAAGAAACCCCCAAAATTTGTTTCACTGTCATTGAATTCTTTAAATCCAAAACCTTCACAGCTTATTTTGCTGACATCTTCCGGACCGTCAGGAATTTCAATTTTACCATATGCTTTCGGAAATCCAAGTTGTTCCCTGCCAGTTATGAGTGTAATTACACAATCAACTAAAATGTAAGGTATAAATGATACGATTCTTTTGGCTACCCATTCACCAGACTCATTTTTCTCACATTCTGCCAAAGGGATAAATACCTGGGCTCCATTTTCAGCCAGATTTCCTTTTTTCTTATAATCGGGAGCAAGTGTATATCCTCTTTTGATGTTAGATGCCACCAACATCATATTATCAGATAAAGCAAAAAATCGTTTGGAGCTATTTTTAAACTTAAAATTTACCCGTTGATCAATTACTGCCTGGATTTTTTGGTAATCACCAACTATTGGGAAACAATACATGGTTGTATCTGCTGCCACACCTGGCAAGGGAACATCCATTGTATTTGAATATTCAATGTATTGGTTGGAAATATTGGAAGGTGGAGTTGGGCCCATAACAGGTTGATGCTCCTTTTTAAATCCAAAAAGCTTGAGGAAAAAATTTATAATAGATGACATAATTTTTGTTTTACCACGGTAAATAAATTGGAATTTCTTCGCCGGAAAGGGCTCTTGCTGATTGAAGACCCGAAACCACGGCACCTTCTACAAATCCGATATTGAAACCGTTGTTGATCCAGTCGCCGGTGAGCCAAACATTTGAGAAACCACTTTCATCGGTTTTTATTCGATGCTTGGAACTTCCTTTTAAAGAGAAGACATACCTTTCTGAACCATCAATATTACATCGCCAGTACTGGTATTTTAATCTGTCCTCCCCACTTCCGTTGGTTGGATCATATAAATAATCCCACTTAAGGTTTCCTTCCTCATCGAATAAACCCGGAATTACATGTCGAAGGTGATGGTTCATGTATTCTAACATGTTCTCATACACTTCAGCTTTTTGGTTGGAGGGAAATGAGGTGACCTTATAAGGAGGAATTGAATTGGAGTCTTCAAAAGCCCCGCAGACGTAAAATAAGGTCTTTGGTTTTTCATCAAATCCTTTCCATGATTCCCTCGGCAATATCTGATTCATCTCTGCAAACGTATCGAGGGGTTCGGTATAGCAGGTAAGAAATTTGTGTGGGTCTAGATCAATTTCTTCCGGAGTTTTATTCAACCATACCTG
>JAWKLG010000013.1:0-185682 GCA_041392845.1 Saprospiraceae bacterium
AAACCATTGTGACATACAGGAGTCGGTGCTTTACAGTCGATGATTTCGAAGGTTACATCCAGCTGGCTGGTGTTACCACAATCATCACTTACTCTGAATCTTACGGTATGGATTCCCAATGGATATCTGCCAGTCAAGGCATTTTCTCCATTGAAGTCTGCTTCCTGGTACGTTGAGCTGAATGCATCCAAATACCATTCTACCGTTACATCTGTACAGGTCTCGTTGATTACAGGAATGTAATTCACCTCTCCGGTACATGGATCTTCATCCAAATCGCCACCACAGAATGGCCCGCTTAATGTATCCGTCAACTCCGGTGCAGTGTCATCATAAATCTTGATGTGCTGCGTATACTCGTAGTAGCCTGTCGATACCAGGTATCTGGTGGCCGGATCGTTGATAACATTCAGGTATACATAGTCACCATTCGAGATCAATCGATAGTTCGCTCTGTATCTGCTTCCTGGGTTAGATGGAGTAAATCCATCACCAGGGATTCCATCGCGGTTCAAATCTACTCTTGGGATGACCAACGGATCGCTTACTCCGTCGTATTCACACCAGTTGATGATTTTATACGTTCTGAATATCTTCTTACACTCACCGTTTGCTGAGGCCGGATATTCCTGTTCTTTTACGTTTACTCCTATCAGGTCACAGCCATATTCACGGTACACCAAAGTATCCGGTGATACAGTTGTACACTCATCTTCAAAGTCACCAGGGATATCCAACTCATAAGAGTGAACTTCCATGATCATGATGGTCTGCTGACAGGTTCCGATGCTGATATTGCCACTTGGGTCTACGGTACGGAATCTTCTTCTCACCTGACCTACTCCACACAAGTCTACATTCACTGTCGGGTTTAGTTCTTCCACATCGTAGCCACAGTTATCGTATCCGGTAGCTGTTCCAAACAAGCCTTGTAGGGTTGCCGGGTCTTCAAGGTCAACATTCGCAGGAATATCTGCACAGGTTGTCCATACATCATCCGGTGCTATACAAGTTGGACGCAACTTGTCTTCCACCAATACTCTGATCATACAATCGTTGGTATTGTTGGATGCTACCAGGTAATTCTGGCTTACGCCACCTGCATTTGGTTCTACATCGTATACTCTCAGGATTACATTTACACTGTCTCCTATGTCATTACAGCAGAAGTGGATTTCATCCTGGAACTGGCTTCTGTCGGTATTGTATCCGCTACAGTTGTTGTCCATTCTTCTAACCTTGAAGTATACAGGACCGCAATTGTCGTATGAACCTTCATCAAAAGATTCGGCTGGTACTACTGCGATTCCATCTACATCGGAGGTCAGGGATACCTGCGTTACTTCTCTACATACAGGAATTGGTGGAATACCATCGATTACCTGAATGCGTTTGTCCACTCGGGTCATGTTGCCACAACCGTCTGTTACCTGGTACGTCACTGTATGGATGCCGATTGGAAGGAATGGAGACGGGATGCGGTATCCGATTACCGTTCCACTTGCATTTTCCACTGCTTCTGCTTCTCCTACCGGGGTAAATACTCTTACCTCTGCTACCCCACTACAGTTATCAAGATACGTTGGTACATCCAACAATCCTGATGAACCACACTCAGGGTGTGGGCCAGGCGTATACTGGTTGGCCAACAACTGGTCGTTGTAACCATCATCGTTGCCATAACGCTCATTGGTTTCTGTCTCATCCGGACGACCGTCGTTGTCATCATCATCATTGAATACAATCTCCGGTGCTTTTTTATCCAAAACCTTGATTACCTGTAGGTCGGTGATGATTTCTCCGGTACACCAGTTCAAGGCCGTCCAGGTACGTAGGATTTTGAAGGTTACAGCAGTATCTACTCCTTCACATGCTTCGATTTTCACATCGTTGTATGTGATGGCAAACTTACACTCAGGATGACCCATTACATTTGGTACGCCTGAACCAGTCATTTGTAGAATGTCTGCATCTTCCAATCCTCTGATTGGCAAGCCTGTGATTGGATCGAAGGCTGCGTATACCGGTACATTTACTATCGTTGGTAAATGAGTACCCGGAATTTCACACTCATCGTAGGCAGGACAGCCTACAAACAAGCTTAAGTTGTATACATCTCCAAATCCATCTGCTTCCGGGGATACTGTTCCACAATAGAAGGTGTTTGGATCTGTGATTGGGTTGTCTAAAATATCATCGTAGTTTGGATCCAAAGTAACATCCAAATCTTCTCCGTCTGTCCACCACTCGGTACCTGCCTCATATGGTGCCAGGCCGGCTACATCATCGCCATCCAAACCTGGGATACAGCAGTAGTCTGCCAAATCCATCAAGGCTGCATTTTCCAAAATCGCAGGGTGTAGCGCTGTTGGGCTTACTACTCCACTGTTGGCTGCATACTGCTCACAGGTCCAGGTGATATCATCAGGGAACTCAATCAAGGTTGGGTTCACTATGATGGTCTGGGTACATGGCTCTGATATGTTGCCATATAGATCAGTTGCGATGAAGGTTCTTGTGATGGTTTTGATATCACAATCATCGCCTGTTTCTGTCTCGTTGGTTAGATTTACCACTACACCCTGGTCACAATTATCGATTGCAATTGGGAACGGAACATCTGCCGGGTCTTCTGTACAATCCAGTACGATTGGTGCAGTTGGACAGATGAATTCAGGTCTAAGCTTGTCTTCTACTGTCAACTCACCCCAACAGCTATTGCCACTTGGTACGTGGGTAATTCTAACTACAATTACTCTACCGATGTGGCTCGCATTCAACACATTTGGAATGTTTCTTCCGCGGTCTTGTAATTGTACACTATAGTCATCGAAGCACAGGTACGTTCCTTCCAGTATCATGTCAGGATTTACCTCTACTTCACAATCTTCATCTAAAGATATCTGTACTCTGTCGTTACAGCTTACTGTACTTGGGGTTTCTACTACCTGGAAATTTTGAGAAAGTACTTCCACACAACCAACGTCTGGAGGTGATAATAATCCGGCAGGATCACCCGCATCATATTCAAACTCCAACAAGTGTGAACCTATTCCCAAAGCTGATACATCAACTGTTGCTTGCCAGAAACCTGAACCAACAGGATTTTCAGTGGTAGTTACAGCTGTTCCGTTGATGTAGAACTGACCGGTTCCATCTGCACCTCTTCCGTCATAACCAGTTATAGTTACTGGAGGAGTATTGATACAGAATGGACCTAATACTTCAGTCAACAATGGATCAGGATAGTAACAAGTATTGCTAATGCTCAATGGCTGACCAGGGAAGAATCTACTGGTTGCAGTCATTGTATAACCGCGACCGTCAAGATGTACACCTTGTAAAGTATAAATTGACTGACCAGGAGCTCCAGGTGCCGGAGATTCTACAAACAAAGTACCAGCTGCATAAGGAACAAGGGTATTTGGATTCAACAATGTTGTTGAACCAACCAGCCATTCCTGACCAGGATTTGCAGGTCCGATTACAATCTCTTCAGCAAATTGTCCATTGCCTAAACAAGTACATGGGTCTGCAATGTTTGGTCCACCCATATTAGTGATTGCAGGTGGAGGACATGCTAAGGATGCAATAACATCTACATTAGCAGTACACATATCACTATTTCCAGATAAATCTGAAACGGTAAGTGTAACATCATTTGGTCCTACATCAGCACAAGTAAAGTCAGCAGGGTCAGCAGCATAAGTCAATAGACCTGGACAATTATCAGTACTTCCGCCATCAAGGTCTGAAGCTATGACAGTACCATTTCCATTCGCGTCTAATTGAACAGTGCCACTTCCGCAAACTGCAGTTGGCGCTAATTCATCAACCACCAATACTTCAGCAGTACAAGTTGATTGCAAACCTTGATTATCAGTAACAGTCAAGGTTACAGTTACCAAACCTCCTGCCGCAGGGAAAGAGTAAGTTCCCACAGGCATTGGAGTTGCAGCTGTACCATTGCTTGTTTCATTATCTAATGCATTTGGTCCACTGAAGAACCAGTTGCTCAAAACAAATGTATTTCCATCAGGGCCTGTTGCATTTGCTCTGTATGCCCAACCATCCAGGTAATCCCAAGGCTCACCAGATCCATCAACATTCACATCTCCAAATACGTCGATTACGGTACCGTTTCTAAACAACTCAATAGCGTCGTCACCATTAATTGATACAGCACCAGAAGTGTAATCAGGATTAAAACCAAAGAAAGCATTGAAGTTTGCAACATCAGTTGCAACATATATATAATCACCTTTGGTTGCAGAAACTGCTGGGAAAGTAAATTCTGGAGAACCGGTTGGACCGTTTCCATTATTTGCAGAGCTCAAACCATAAATACTTAAGTCTGCGATGTCAGCAAGAACAAAAAGCTCAACTGCTTTTGGAACTCCACCAGTTAATGGACCATCAACTACACCTGTTATCACTAAATTTTCAGCAGGAGTTAATGGCATAATTGCACTACAATCAAAATCTGTAGGATCTACAGATAAACTTGCAATACCACAATTATCTGTACTTCCACCATCAACATCTGAAGCTACTATTGAGCCCATTCCATTTGCATCAAGGCTTACAACTGCACTTTTACATACGGCCATTGGAGGCTCAACTTCTTCTACTGTTACGGTTGCAGTACAAGTTGAAGTAGTTCCATCAACATCTGTTACAGTAAGTGTAACAGTATTTGCACCAAGGTTTGCACAGGTAAACATATTAGGATTGGCTTCCAAAGAAGCAACTCCACAATTATCTGTACTTCCACCATCAATTTCATTTGGATCCAAAGTGTATTCTCCGTTTCCATCCAACTGAACCGTTGTGTTTTGACAGACTGCAGTTGGTGGAATATTATCTTCAACAGTAACAACAGCTGTACAGGTAGATGAATTTCCTGAATTGTCTGTTACCGTCAAAGTGACATTTGCCATACCGGTACCTGTTGGATATGTATAAGTTCCAACTGGCACTGGTGATGTACAGGTAGCGTTGGTGGATCCGCCTTCCAATTGGTTGATTCCACTAAACGTCCAGTTACCTAAAACAAAAGTAGAACCATCTGGACCTGTAACGCTGTTGCGGTAAGCCCAACCATCCAGGTAATCCCATGGAGTTCCGCTTCCGTCAACATTTACATCTCCAAATACATCTATAACTACTCCATTTTTAAACAACTCAATGGCGTCATCACCATTGATACTCATGGAACCATCTACAAAGTCCGCTGCAAATCCAAAGAAGTTAAGGAAATCAGGACCTGTAGAAGCTACATAAATATAGTCTCCTGCACTATAAGCACCAGCGGGGAAAGTAAACTCAGGAGAACCTGTTGGGCCACCTCCGTTGTTTGCAGAACTTACTCCATAAATGCTTAAATCAGGAATATCGTTGATTACATATAATTCAATTCCTTTTGGTACCCCACCAGTAAGTGGACCGTCAAATGCAGCTGTAATTACCAAATCATCATTTGGAATGGCACCACCAGTGATGATGGAACAATCAAATGTATTGGGTGACACAGCCAAGGACATAATTCCACAATTGTCAGTACTTCCGGCATCTACATCAGCTGGAGTTACTGTAACATTACCCATTGCATCCAATTGCACAGTAGTATTCATACAAATTGCAGTTGGTGCTGCGTTATCCTGGACCATCAGGTCAAAAATACAATCTACTGAATTTCCTGAATCATCAGTTAAAGTAGTAGTAATTGTAATGGTACCAGGACCATTTAAAATTGTACCGGCAGCAGGAACCTGAGTATATGCCAAATCCATATCACAATTATCTGTTCCCATTACAAATGGCTCATAATTGGACATTGTATGCTGACAATTTGCGTCGAGAATAGCAGGTGATAATGTAGTTGGACACTGTGTTAGTGTTGGATCTTCCGTATCAACGCCTGGATTTATTGCTGCAACATCTGAAGCAGAACAAGTTGCATTCATATCATCCCTAACATAAAAAGTAAATACACCCGGCATTAAGCCAGTAAATGTATTACTTGGGGTATAAATAACATTGTCAACTGAATATTCAAGATTTCCTATACAACCAGAACAGCTGGCATTAATTGTCAATGTACCATCATTTGCTCCTGGACAGGTTTCATCTGTAACTGAAAATGAATTAATAGTTACGGTACAACCAACGACGGGACAAGATGGGATTGAAACTGTTACCTGGCCTGATTCACAACCTGGTTCGTTCACATCAATTACTATTACATTAATTGATCCCATAGCTGTTGGACCTGGTACTGTCCCGGAAATAATAATTCCGGTTCCTGAAGTTGCTCCTCCGGAAATTGAGCCATACAAGGTGTTGGTAGTTGCATCTCTTATTTCGTATTCACCTGTTCCATCCACCACATCAAAACTGATTGAAAAATCAGCATCATCTCCATTACAAACTCCATTCAAATCAACAACCGCGTTAGAAATAACACATAACGGAGGACAGTTTGGAATATTAACGTCGGTATTGTTTCCAACACAACCCAAGGTATTAGCATCTTCTACCGTAACCGTAATGGTTTGCATCAATACCGGAGCTGGAATTGTTCCATCAATTACAAAGCTTCCTGTTGAACCAGTATTCAAAGTTCCATAAACCGTCATGGTATTTACATCCACTAAATTGTATGTTCCACTACCATCTGTAACGTCAAAGGAAACAGAAAAGAAAACATCACCATCACAACTTCCATCATCCAAGGTAGCTACATTGGAGATAGAGCAGGTTGGAGGAAGTGCATTTGTAGCACTTAGTATTAAACCAAGCGATAATTGCCAGGTACCACCAATTAACTGAATAGAAGTACCAGCAGGGTCCGCATTTCCTTCAGCTACACCAACATCTACACTAGTCTGACCATTTGCATCACCATTGGTTGCTGTGAAACTTCCTTCATAACTAATAAACTGATATGCCGTTCCACCACAGCTAATTGCTAAACCATCCGGAGCACCATTCTGCAATCCGTTAGATGGTAAATCTATATAATAATAGGTGTATGTACCGTCATTGCTACCCATAGTGAATCCATCCAAGGTATAAGTACCATATGTAGTTCCATTACTACCGTTGTAAAGTGATACAGTAATATCAGCTAAGGCTCCCATGTAGTTATTAGCAACAGCCACTTCCACAAATTCATTCACATCCGTACCTGGGTCATCATAATGGAATTCATTGATGAAAACATCTGAGATAGTAGGGCAACCAGGACTATTTTGAGCACCTTTGGTATTAAATCCTAAGGTTAATTGCCAAGTACCACCTAGTAATTGAATGGATGTACCAGCAGGGTCTGCATTTCCTTCAGCAACTCCAACATCCACACTGTTTTGCCCATTGGCATCTCCATTTGTTGCTGCAAAGGTTCCTTCATAACTTATAAATTGAAATGCAGTTCCTGCACAGCTTAGTGCCATACCATCAGGAGATCCATTCTGAAGCCCATTTGAAGGCAAATCAATATAATAATAAGTATAGGTACCATCATTGCTACCCATTGCAAATGCGTCGAGGGTATAGGTAGCATAAGTAGTTCCATTGCCACCATTATAAAGCGACAAGGTAATATCTGAAAGCGCACCCATGTAAGAATCGGCTACAGCCACCTCTACAAATTCATTCACATCAGTTCCCGGGTCATCGTAATGGAACTCATTGATGAATACGTCATTTATAGTTGGACAAACCACCAGGGGTCCATAACTAAAAGACATTAGGTTTGCTGCTTCTGCAATGTTGTAAACCTCTACATCAGATGCATTTCCATCATAAGTTTTGGAATTTGGACTTGTTGCATCTCCGAAGGCTAAATTGTTTGAGGTACCTGGATAAGTATCTCCCCCATCCCCTCTATTTACATTGTTATTCAGATCATTTAAATTATCAGCTTGCTCTAAACCAACCCAATACCTATTTTCATCTGTGTTGTTTGTTCTACTTTCGTCAATATGGAAAATACACAACCCATGTCCTGGCAATCCTGCATCCCAACCAAATAACTGACGATTTTCAAGTAGGAAATATTCATCAGGATCGGGTGTATTAAATTGGTAGCCGATATGACCAGTTTCAACATAATTCATATTACTGATCATTCCTGAACCTGTCAAAACTGTAGGAGTAAACCACCCAAGCTCTTTCTTACACCAAATAGAAGGGTGAGCTGGAGTTCTTCCTGAATTGTTCCAGGTTCCAGATGCCATCAAGCACCAACGACCGATACCCTCTGAAGAGTTATCTGTGTCGTACAAATCTGGCAATCCAAGTGCGTGACCAAATTCGTGGCACAAAACACCGATATTTGTAATTTGCGTAGCTCCGTATTTCTCTGGTTGAATGATATAATCATTGATCAACTTACCATCATAAGTTACCTGGAGACTTTGTGAAGATAGAACCCACCTGTGTGACCAGATGTCAGCACCATTTCCTGACTCCTCGGTTCCTCTTCCTGAATGGATGACCATTACAACGTCTACAGCACCATCTCCATCCCCATCATATTGAGCAAAATCAACCCCAGCTGCTTCTGCGAAATCGACTGCTTCTCTAACCAAAGGAACTGCAGCTGGAAAACCATTTGAATAGCCATAGGTTGCACGATTGTTTGCAGCCGTGTACCATCCCTCAACATCTGAATCTATAATTAAAATCCCTTGAGAAACCCCCATGTAATAATCTCTGAAACTTCCAGTTTGACCATTCACACTATATCCCGGCAAATTAGCAAGATTATCAAATTCAGCATTTGTGTACGTACTTGCCTGATCAGGATAATCAATCAAAAGCAAAAGTGCCTTTCTGTTTCCCGAAGGAGGAAACACAGCCTGAGGACCTGCAGCCGCAGATTTGCCAGTGGCCTTTCTTAAATCCTGATACTCTTGTTTTTTCTGATCATAAACCTCTCCTTGATATCTTAAATGCTTAGGAATTGCATTTAAAGCGATTTGTTCTACACTGTTTCTATCCTCCTCATCTTTTACAACAAGGTTTGTTAATAAAAGATCTCCATCCGGTCCTTGTACTACAAATTTATGGTATCCATCTGAAGGATCTTTCATAAAAGTATAGCCATCCTTAGTCTCTAAATACATTATATTATAATGCTTATAGATATAAAAATGGATAATTGAACCATCAGGCTGATCTATATCTCTTACACCAGGATGAGGTCCAACATTACAAAATCCAGGATCACCCATGCTATTAGGAGCAAGGTTAATTATGGAATTTTCTTTTTGTTTAGGAAAAAGTTGTGGTTCCTGTGCATTAGTCTGGGTCAAAATTCCCCATAATAATATAGGAAAGACCAAATTCATCAGGGTAAAAACTTTTTGAGTAAAGTTTCCTTTTCTCATGGGATTTTTTTGTGTAAACGTTGGTTAAAAAAACTTATTAGTTCACCCCATCTCCAAAAAGGAAACCAACCGGAAGAAACAACGAAAGGCAAGGCCATGAAATGACCTTGCCATTTAAAAACTCTTTAATGTTTCGTAGGTATAGTTTCGTTCATACGAAGCTATGGGATTATAATTTGCAATGCGTTCAAATTATGTAACAGTGGTTTTCAGGGATTTCAAAAATCCAATCTTGAAAAACATTTAAAAACCACCGTTACATGGTAGAATCTTTTCAATAGGGAGATAGATTATAATTTGTTAATAGTGATACAACAAAATTTGGGATTTCCCCCTCTTCCTTGATTCCGTTGCAAAAATAAGGGAAGCAGGTCAGGCATATGTACCCTTATTCAGGTATTTAAGAAATTTACCATTTAATGGATATGTTATTTTATTTTTTTAAAAATATATTAAAACCCTATTTATCAGCATGTTACAAATTTTTGTATTTTAATTTTTATAAATTATCCTCTTTACCTCTTGCCTGTTAATCCAATTTAATTTAAACTTGCAGTCGAAATTTAATATTGAGTTAATGTTTCAACTTTCTTTAAATACTATCTGTTGTTGTTGTACTTCCTAACGGGAGAAGACAACTTTTTTTTATAGATAAAAAGGCTCTTCCCCGGAAAGGAAGAGCCTTTTTAAATTTAACATTATGATACTTATTCAAAATACTTGTTGTTGCTGTTGTTGTTTTCCAATCGAATCCCGGTGGAACGATAAGGTATTTGAGTAATATTTAAAATAATAGATTAACTCAAAGAAGCCTTTCCACACCGGAAAGGCTTCTTTTGTTTTACCCATAAGCATAATTCAAATGGTACTTTCTAAATTTAAATCTAAAGAAGCGATTTCTGAGCAAATTCACAGGATACAACAACTGGTCGGCAATACTCCCCTGCTCAGAATAAAAGGCATATATGATAAGCCAGGAATAGAAATTTATGCTAAACTCGAATGGCAGCAAATTGGCGGCAGTATTAAAACCAGACCTGCTTTTGAAATCATCAAAAGTGCTATTAAATCCGGCCAACTTGGAAATGGTCAGACGCTTTTGGATGCTACCAGTGGAAACACGGGAATCGCGTTTGCCTCAATTGGTGCTGCACTAGGAATACCAGTAACCCTCTGTTTACCTGAAAACGCTTCCACCGAAAGAAAAAGAATCCTGAAGGCTTTAGGAGCTGCCATTATTTACACCTCCAAATTTGACGGAACAGATGGGGCGCAAGAAAAAGCCAGATTACTTGCATTGGAACAACCAGAGAATTATTTCTATGCAGATCAATATTCAAATGACAATAATTGGAAAGCCCATTATAAAACGACAGCTCCGGAAATTTGGCATCAAACAAGTGGTCGAATTACCCATTTTATAACCGGAATTGGTACAACCGGCACCTTCACTGGAACTTCCCGTGGATTGAAAGATAAGAACCCAAATATTCAGGTCATTAGCATGCAACCAGACAACCCCATGCACGGACTTGAAGGATGGAAACATCTTGAAACCGCAAAAGTACCTGGAATTTATAATCCATCCCTTGCAGATTCCAATTTAGAAGTAGATACAATTGAAGCGTATGAGATGATTCAAAAAATAGCCCATACGCTGGGACTATTAGTAAGCCCATCATCAGCAGCTAATCTTGTAGGAGCCGTTAAACTCGCCAAATCAATAGACCAGGGAGTTATCGTAACTACTTTTCCTGATAATGCTGAAAAATACAGTGAAGTAATCAATCATATTTTTAATGATTAAATAAATTGAAATGAAGGCTACAGTTTATATAACAGAAGAAGTTGAAAAATTTATTCAAAACCACGGAGCGGAATATTTCCCGAATGAATGTTGTGGTTTTTTATACGGAAAAGAAGGGGACAAAAGGGAAATCACCCTTGCTAAAAGAGTGGATAATTCAAAAGAAGGTGACCAAAGAAGAAGGTTCGAAATAAGTCCCAAGGACTATATGGATGCAGAGCGATTTGCTATTCTAAATGACCTGGACCTTTTAGGGATATACCACTCCCATCCAAATCACCCGGCTATTGCTTCAGAACACGATTTGGCAAAGGCAATGCCCTTCTTTTCTTACCTTATAATATCCGTGAATGAAGGTATACCCGGCGATTTAAAATCATGGAAGCTTGAAAATGATGAGAGAAAATTCACAGAAGAGCATGTTGAAGTAAAGTATTTAATAGAAAAATAAATTATCCCATTTACACTTTAAAATCAATAAACAATGGCTACCATTTTAATTCCAACCCCGCTTAGAAAATTCACCGAAAACAATTCAAAAGTTGAAACCGGTGGAATCACCATCAAAGACGCCATCCAAGATCTGGCTACTAAATACGCTGGATTGTCGAAACACCTGTTAGATGAAAATGGAAATATCCGTTCATTCATCAGAGTCTATCTTGGAGATGAAGACATCAATGCCCTGGAAAAAGATGCTACAGTAATATATAATGACTCCATAATAAGCATCGTTCCTGCGATTGCAGGAGGAAGCATTTAGAACATTTTTTTATTTGATGAATATTCAGGAATTTCAAGCAAAATAAAATTTAAAATAATGAGTAATTCTATAAGCCAACTCAGCCCTGAAGAACTTGCAAGGTACTCCAGACATGTAATCATACCGGAATTTGGACTTGAAGGTCAGTTAAAACTTAAAAACTCAAATGTCCTCGTAATTGGTTCAGGAGGATTGGGAAGCCCGGTACTTTTATATCTGGCTGCGGCAGGAGTTGGTCATATCGGCATCGTCGACTTTGATACAGTTGATGATAGCAACTTGCAACGGCAGGTTTTATTTACCGTCGACGACCTTGGGGCATCCAAAGCAGAAACAGCCAAAGAACGATTATTAAAGTTGAATCCCCATATAAGAATAACGGTTTTCAAGGAGCGATTTACCAGTGAAAATGCATTGGAGATTATAAAGGATTTTGACGTCGTAGCAGACGGAACGGACAATTTCCCAACCAGATACCTGGTAAATGATGCCTGCGTATTGGCCGGAAAGGTAAATGTTTATGCATCCATCTTCAGATTTGAAGGTCAGGTTTCAGTTTTTAATTATTTAAAAGAGGACGGTACCCGAGGTCCTAATTACCGTGATATGTTTCCGGAACCACCACCTCCGGGTTTGGTACCAAATTGCAGCGAAGGTGGAGTTCTCGGAGTTCTTCCCGGGATTATAGGTTCTCTACAGGCAAATGAAGTCATTAAAGTTATTACCGGAGTGGGAGACCCCTTAGTTGGAAGGCTATTTCTTTTTGATGCCGCTTCATTTACTACCCGGATTTTGAAAGTTCATTCAAATCCTGAAACCAAAATAGAAGGTCTAATTGATTACGAACAGTTCTGTGGCATAGGTCCTGATCCAAAATCTGAGGTCAAAGAAATAACTGTGCAAGAATTGTATGATTTCAAGACTAAAGGGATAGACTTCCAATTGATAGATGTGAGGGAGCCTCATGAATTCCAAATTGGAAATATTGAAGGCGAACTCATTCCACTTGGGGTAATATCAGAATCGGCACCAAAGATTTCAAAAGATAAACCGGTGATAATTCATTGCAGAAGCGGTGTGCGAAGTGCTAAAGCCATCCGTGAACTGGAAGATACATTTGGTTTCGACAATTTATACAATTTAAAAGGAGGCATTCTTGCCTGGAGCAAGGAAATTGATACTTCCATTCCTTCGTATTAACCACTTTCGAATATACTTTCATCCCGATTCGATACCTTTCGAATCGGGATTTTTTTACGAAAGAAGAAACTTCCTTTAAACATTTCGTCCTAAATTGGCGTCTCAATACCATAAAAAACCAACTTATGCGCTTACATGGATTTATGATTTTATCTGCTATTGTTCTTCTTAGTGCTTGCAGTCCTAAGAATGCAAAAGTTATGGAAGACAAAAAGGAAACCACTGAGGTTCAAGAGGAAGCGGTTAAACCCCAAAAATCGGAAACACCCAAAGCCAAACCGGCATTTTCAGCAGCTGGAATAAAAAGAACTCCGTGCTATGGAAAATGTAAAGTTTATGAAGTGAATTTTTATGCAAAAGGTTATGCGACCTATGAGGGAAAATCCAATGTAAAAAAGATAGGTAAATACAGAGCCGAACTAGGAATGGAACAAGCCAGACTTATTCTTGAAAAAGCGCAAGAAGCTGGTTACTTCGAAGCAGAAAATGAATATCCGGCAGATGGTAAAACTATTCCGGATTTCCCTTATACTATAACTTATGTGCAGTTAGGAGAAGAGCGAAAAGAAATAAAAAATAATTATGATGCTCCTCAGGCTATTCTGGATTTTGAAGCTTACCTTGATGAAGTAGCTTCATCGCTCGATTGGAAAGAAGAAAAAGGGCAATAAATAAAAAAGCGGCCATCTCAGAGAAATGGCCGCTTTTTTATTTGGTAAAGTTTCAATTATTGCGACTGTAGAGGAGTAGTATCAATTTCTCCGCCACCACCAATCATCAGGGTAGTAATGATACACAATACGAAAAGCGCAACTGCTAAATACCAGGTCGCTTTTTCGATAAAATCTGCAGATTTGGCAGCTCCAAACATCTGATTTGCCTGGGTACCACCAAAAGTTGAATCTACTCCACCACCTTTTGGATTTTGAATAAGGACCGCGCCGATAAGCAAGATAGATACTAGCGCAATCAAGATGGTCATACCGGTAATCATATTATGAATTTTTAAGATTTTCAATTTGAAGCGCAAAGAACGCACTTTTTTCGGGATATTTCAAAATCAATTGCTCATACATTTCAATTGCCTGAGCATAATTCTCTTGTTTTACCAACAATTCTGCCAAAGTTTCGGAAACAATACCGGATTTTAACTTTAGACTTCTCTTTGCAAGTGAAACGGCATCGGATTTTTTCTCTTTTTCCTCTGAATCCCCTCTTACCTCCGATTCCTCTTCTTCTACGGCATCAAATACATATTGTTCCAAAGCATCAAATTCAATTTCAAAATTTTTACGCTGGTCTTTCCAACTTTCAAAACTTTCCTTTGGCAAAGGTTTGGGTGATCCTGCACCTTCAAGTTCTCCATCTTTATTTTCCTCCTTTGGAACTTCTTCTTCCTGATTGTTGCCTTTATGTTTTAAAAGCTTTTTCAGGTTCTTCATTTGCTCCGGTTCTCTTTGAGTTTCTTCTGACTGAGTCGATTCCTTATTAAAAGGTAAAAGGTTCTCACTTGTATTGATTTCTTCAGCGCGAACTATTCCTGAAAATAATTTAGCAACATGAGACAGGTACTTTTCAAACATCCCATCGAAGGCCTGTAAAGGTTCCTCTGCTTCTTTATTTATTTCCGTAGTTTGAACCAAAGTATTTGATGCAGAAGCAGATTCAAGACTTTCAACTGCTTCATCTAACCATTCATATTTATTTTCCTCCTCCCTTTCTTCTATCTCCGCATCTGGTTTCCTTTCAATGTCTGTTTCCTCTTTCTCAGTCTGAATGGATGGAACAGAAATCTCCAAACCTTCAGGAGCCAACTTTACATTTGAAGTTTGTTTTAATTCAAGGCCAGGATTTTTCAACAATTCATAAATCCTGGCTCTGTCTATCGCATAAACGGATGCTTCCCGAAGGTTTTTTTCAAAATCGGGATGGCTATCCATTTTGCTTTTCAACAACAACAAAATCCTTAAATTGATGGAATTGGGATATTGAAGTACCATACCTTTCAACTCTTGATAATTGATGCGGTAGAGATGAGATGGTTCTTTTATAAATTCAGTGAAATTCTCGAGATTCATTCCTAGGTTTTGGATTGAAAGGTAAAATTACGGCTTTTTTTAAAGGAGGCCTATTTAAAACCTATTTTAATCATTTGACAAATTATCCAGAAAGATTTTCATTTTTTCTATAGCCCTTCCCCTGTGGCTGATTTTATTTTTTTCTTCTGAAGACATCTCCGAAAACGTCATTTCATATCCCTCAGGTTGGAATAAGGGATCATACCCAAATCCGTCCGTTCCGGATAGTTCCGTTCTAATAGATCCTTCTACTGTTCCTTCAAAAAAATGGGTTTGGCCATTTAAAATCAGAGCGATCACACATTTGAACCGAGCCTTTCTATTGCTTTTTCCTTCCAGGTTTTTCAATAACAAGGCATTGTTTTTTTCATCACTATTTGGAATACCTCCATACCTGGCTGAGTAAACTCCGGGTTCTCCATTTAAAGCATCCACTTGCAATCCACTATCGTCAGAGAAACAATTTTCCTGATAATTTTGCCAAATATATTGGGCCTTTTGAAGTGCATTTTCTTTAAAAGTTTCTCCTGTTTCTGGAATATCTACATCACAGTGGATGTCCTTGAGGGTTTTGATGGTATAAAGGCCTTCCAGCATTGAGGAAACTTCAGAAGCTTTATGGGCGTTTCCGGTAGCCATTATTAATGTCTGCATACATTATTTTTTATTTTGCAAAACTAGTATCCTATTTCAAAATGTAACCACAGTTCCAAATGAATTATAGATTTGTTTAAAAAAGCGGTTCAATGAAACTTTTTTTATAAAAATGAATTAAAAGAATAAAATAGTAATTGATGCATCTTGATATTCTCAGACTTACCCGATTCTCATTATTGATATTTTGTTTAAGCGCTTTTCCCTTGATGGCCTTTAGTCCACCACAAGCAAGCATTCAAATTGCTTTGGTAAAATACAATGGAGGAGGTGACTGGTATTCCATCGTTGATGCATTGGAAAACCTTGCTAATTTTTGTAATAAAAACCTCGGGACCAACATAGATCCAAACTACGCCACAGTTGAAGTAGGTAGTGCCGACGTATACAATTATCCATTTCTATTTATGACTGGTCACGGTAATGTCGTTTTTTCAGACCAGGAAGCAGAAAACCTTAGGAATTATTTGATGGCAGGTGGTTTTATTTTTATTGACGATGATTATGGAATGGATCCTTTTATAAAACCTGCTTTAAAAAAGGTTTTCCCCGAGCAGGAATTGGTAGAGCTGCCTTTTGAGCACCCGATTTACCATCAAAAATATCAATTCGAAAATGGAATGCCCAAAGCACATGAGCATGATGGTAAGGCACCAAAAGCATATGGATTATTTCATGAAGGGAGGTTGGTTTGTTACTATGCAACGGAAAGCAATATTAGTGATGGTTGGGAAAGCCAGCCTGTGCATAAAGATCCTGAGGAAATCAGACAAATATCTTTAAAGATGGGTGCAAATATTATTCAATATAGTTTTCAGCAATAAGCTATTCCCAAACCAAATTTCTGGCTGCTTTAAGATACTTTTTGATGTTCAACCAAAAGGCTAGAAATAAATAGACGATTATAGGAGATCCAAGGGCTACAAAATTAATGTAGATGAAAAATACTCTTACCCTTGAAGTAGCAATTCCCATTTTCTCGCCAATATAAGTGCATACTCCAAATGCAGACCTTTCTACCAATTTTCTTAATTGCTCCATCGAATAAATTTTTACAAAAATAAAGACTTGTCTTCAATAACTCAATTATAAGAATCGGATTGAATTTTTGTTTATTTGCAAGGCATAAAATTTAACAACAAATCATGATTTGGAAACAATCCTTTTCACTTGAACAGGTAAATGAAATGTCACGCAATACCCTGTTTGAACATTTAGGGATGGAATTTACTGAAATTGGCCCCGATTTTCTTACTGCTAAAATGCCGGTCGACCATAGAACCAAACAACCTGCTGGATTGCTTCATGGTGGTGCTTCAGTTGCACTTGCAGAAACTTTGGGGAGTGTTGCCTCTGTCATGTGTCTTCCAGATTTGGAAAAGCAAACCGCAGTAGGTGTAGAAATCAATGCCAATCATTTACGTCCTGCGACCAAAGGATATGTTAACGGGACCGTAAGACCTATAAAGATTGGTAAAACCCTCCATATTTGGGAAATCAGAATTCAAAACGAAAAAGAAAAGGATATCTGTGTCAGCCGCATTACGATTGCGATAGTTGGTACTGGTATTCTGTAACTTTATTAATTCTTTTGCATTCTCTCCAAGGAACCCTATCCACATCCAGTATTTCAATTAAACCAGTTCGATGAAAAAATCATTATCTACCCTTTTCATTGCCTTATTTTGCGTAAGCATGTACGGGCAATTAAACATGCAACTCCTTTCAAAAATTTCTTACACCGAAGACCTCAACGACGTTTGGGGTTGGGTCGACGAAGATACAGGCACCGAATATGCCATAGTCGGAACAAGGACCGGCGTCTCCATAGTTAGCCTCGAAGATCCTTCCAACGCCAGAGAAATAGAATACATTACCGGGCCAAGATCAACATGGCGTGACATTAAAACCTGGGGAGATTTCGCTTATGTAACCAATGAAACTTCAGACGGAGTTTTGGTTATAGATTTAAGTGATGTGCCTAATAGTATTTCATCCTATCGTTGGGAGCCGGTTGAGAATGCTATTGGGGGCCAATTGTCATCCGTACACAATTTATACATTGACGAGTTTGGAGTTTGTTACCTGGCGGGTGCAAATCTAAATTCAGGAGGTGTAATTTATGTGGATGTTCACACCACACCCGGACAACCTGAAATTATAGGATGGGGACCTGCTATCTATTCGCATGATGTATATGCCAGAAACAACATTTTATACAGTTCTGAAATTTACGAAGGGGTATTTACTGCCTACGACGTAAGCGACCCACAAAATCCGGTTGCTTTGGATAGTCATGGCACACCATTTTCTTTTACTCACAACACCTGGCTATCTGATGATGGAAATACCTTATTTACCACAGACGAAAGAGAGAATGCCCCTGTAGCAGCATATGATGTATCAGATTTATCAAACATCAATTACCTGGATGAATTCAGACCTATCCAGACTTTAGGCCAAAATGTAATTCCTCATAATGTGCATGTTTGGAATGATTGGTTGATTATTTCATACTACACCGATGGTGGAATTGTAGTAGATGCTTCAAGACCTGGAAATCTGATAGAAGTAGGAAACTTTGATTCTTTTTTCAGCCCTGGAGCAGGATTTAACGGTGCCTGGGGTGCTTATCCTTTTTTACCTTCTCAAACTGTTTTGATATCAGATATCAATAGCGGTTTGTATGTACTTCAGCCTAATTATGTTAGGGCATGCTGGCTGGAAGGAACTGTAACAGAGAAAGGTTCCGGAAACTTGTTAGATGGGGTTTCTGTTCATATTGATTCGCCACAGCCTAATCAGGCAGCCACGGACTTTACCGGCACCTATGCTTCCGGACAGGCCATACCTGGTGAATTTGATGTAACTTTCGCCAAGTCAGGTTACGTGAGCAAAACTGTTAAGGCTAATTTTGAAAATGGTGTGGTTACTACGCTGGACGTAGAATTGGAGCCTGCAGTTCCTTTTACTTTTGTTGGAAAAATAATTGACGACGAAACCGGTATTGCTGTACCTGATGCCATTGTGCAAGTAATTAGTGACAATACAAGCCTTCAAACCTTTACAGACCTTAATGGAAATTTCAGTATCAATTCATTTTATGAAGATGATTATGAAGTTTTTGCAGGAAAATGGGGATACCAATATGCAGAAAAAAGCCAAAACATCAACAGCTCTACAAATTTTGAATTAAGGCTTAAAAAAGGATACCAGGATCATTTCATCTTCGATTATAACTGGCAAACAGATGCCGATGCGAATACCAGTTCAGGATTTTGGGAAAGAGAAGTTCCTATTGGGACGGATCTTGGTGGTGGACAACTAAGCAACCCTGGTGCAGACGCTGAAGGTGACTATGGAGATATCGCATATGTAACCGATAATGGTGGAGGACAGGCCGGAAGTTTTGATGTAGACGATGGCAATGTATACCTTACTTCTCCAATTATGGATCTATCTGAATTTGATGATGCAATCCTTACATTCGATTATTGGTTCATCAACGATGGTGGAAATTCTGCACCTAATGACGAATTCAAGGTAGAAGTAAACAATGGAAGCGAAACTGTTGAAATCTTCAAAACTACTGAAAGCATTAGTGAATGGCTTCATTCGGATACTTTCCATTTACAAGATTACCTTACTTTAACTGATCAGGTTTCTGTGAAATATACAACTGGAGACCAACCTCAAACCGGGCATTTAGTAGAAGCCGGAGTTGATGTATTTAATGTAGTTGGAAATAAAACAGTTGGTACTGAAACCCTTGAAGAACTTGTAAAGGTTACGCTTTACCCAAATCCTTTCAAAGAAACCCTGAACATTAATGTTCGGAATTTCGGTGAAGGCACCATGGTGATTTCAAATACTTTGGGTCAAAGAATAGAACAAAGAAAACTTGATGGAGACCAAACGATATTCATCGGGGCGAACTGGCCTTCAGGGGTCTATTTTGCTACTTTTTTAAAAGATGATAAAGAAGTTGAAAGCTTCAGATTGGTTAAACAATAATAAAAAAGCCCGTCAAATTTTTGGCGGGCTTTTTTATTTCTACTTTAAAAATATTCTTTTAAAAATCTGAAAGGGAAAGGGAAATTGACCTTTTTCTATTTCATAATAATATCTTTCCTTCGGACCAAAAGACTTGAAAAACTCATAAACTCCAGGCAACTCAGAGCCTTCAAAATCAAAAATATAATTCCGCCCGCTATACGATTCAATTAAGTAATTGATCATCAATGGTCTTGCCGCAAGGTCCCTCCCTTTTTCTGTTGCTGCTGAAAATAAATTAACAATTCGGGAGGTGGTTATTGGGAAAAAACCAAAACATAAAACATCCTCATTTTCATCGACGACCTCCAATAGTTTTCCCTTTTGTCTTTTTAATAAAGATTCAAATAATAAGGCTGCCCTTTTGTAATCATTTAAGCTTAGCCCAATTCTCTGTCCTTGTTTGTTTTTGTATAATTGTATCAATCCATCTATATCATTGCTCTCTTTTACTATTAGATGCTTCTTTGCCTTTTTAATTTTTTTAGCCAGACTTTTCGAGTATCCCTTATAAGTTTCCTGATATGGTGTATTTAGGTCAAGTTCCAGATTGAGTCTTTTTTTAACGGCCCAATCCTTTCCTTCCGGAAAATCAGAGACCTTAAGATGAACCTTTTTAAATTCTTTAGGAATTGCATTCAGAAGTTCCGTTGTTAAACATTTTTGATTTGGTGGTCCAAAGAGCCCCAGCCTTTGAGAAAAATGTGGCGGATAAACCTGTTTAAAAAAAGGGATTTTAGAATTAAAAGGCAAAGGAAAAACTGATTCATAATTTCCAATTACCAGGGCTGACCAATCAGGTGCAACAGCATCAAGGTAAAAAGTAAAGGCATAGGGATACCCTCCGGTATCTGCCTCAACTGCAGCATTCCACAATTCATCAGAAATATCCTTCCTTGTTAGATATTTAATCTTCAAAAAATGTCCTTTTGAAAATCTAAATTATTAAAATATTGAATTGGTAGGAAAGAAAAAAGGGTATCCGAAATCTTCCGGATACCCTTTTATAAAGAAAATATGAAAATTATTCTTCAGTCTTTTCTTCTTCTGTGCTTTCTTCAGCTGCAGGGGTTTCTTCCTCTGCTGCCGGAGTTTCCTCTGCCTGAGCTTCAGCGGCCGGAGTTTCCTCTGCTGCTGGAGCTTCTGCCTCAGTAGATTCAGTAGCTTCTGCCGCTGCTTCTTCTGCAGGTGTTTCTTCAACTACTGGTTCTTCTTTTTTCTTAGGCACATAATTGGTTCCTGCAACAGTTGCGTGGAAATCAGCAATTTCTTTAGCAGAAGCATCTGCTCTTGCTGACAACTTCGCCTCTTTTGCATTCACCCATTCGTTCCATTTTGCATCTGCTTGTTCCTGAGTCATTGCACCTTTAGCAACTCCTCTTTGAAGGTGTTTTTTGAACATTACACCTTTCAGGCGCAACATTGCTCTCACAGTATCGGTTGGCTGAGCACCTTTCATAATCCAATCAAAGGCCTTGTCTCTATCGATATCGATAGTAGCAGGCTTCGTCAATGGATTGTAAGTACCCAACTTTTCGATGAAACGACCATCTCTCGGTGCACGAGCATCGGCAACAACGATGTGGTAAAATGGAGCTTTACTTCTTCCGTGTCTTTGCAAACGGATTTTTACAGACATGAGTTAAAATTTAGGATGGTTTAACCATACCCGCTTTCTTCCAATATGGAACAGCGGATTTCTAACAGCGCGCAAAGGTACATACATTTTAATAAGAACCAAATGAAATATTTTGATTCTCTTTCATTTATAGGAAGGAAGCCTAAAATTATCCTAATTTTCTGTTAAAGGCTTAAAATAATTGGCTCAAGGCGGTTGTATTTGCATCCAAAGCTTAAAAAAACCTAAGTACCATGGCAAAATTACTTTCAATCATCATCCTTGTATTTTTCCTGGTTAATCCGGGAATTCCTGAAAAAATGGAAAATGAGAAGTCCACCTCCTCTGCAAAAATCCAACTCGCATTAATTCTTGACACGTCCAATAGTATGGATGGGCTAATTGATCAGGCTAAATCTCAAATCTGGAAAATTGTAAATGAAATGGCCATCTCAAAAATTGATGGAAAAAATCCGGAGCTGGAATTGGCCTTATACGCCTACGGAAATGACAATTTTAATGCCACCAAAGGTTACATCGAAATCCAATCTGCTTTGTCTCAAGACCTCGACAATATTTCTGACAGATTATTCAGATTGACCACCAAAGGCGGATCTGAATATTGTGGACAGGTAATTCACACTGCCTTGACAGATTTGGATTGGTCTACAAGTGAAAAGGACTTCAAACTTATTGTGATAGCAGGTAATGAACCATTTGATCAGGGACCGGTCGTTCCAAATGACGCCTATAAACTTGCTTGTGAAAAAGGCATTGCCATCACAACCATTTTTTGTGGAGACTGGAAAGAAGGTATTGCCACCGGATGGAAAGATGCACCTGCCTGTGTTTCAAAAAAATACCTGAATATTGATCAGGATGAGACGATAGCCCATATTCCTACTCCTTATGATGATGAAATTATTGCATTGAATTCAAAATTGAATGACACTTATCTGGCTTATGGCCATGAAGGGAATAAAAGGATGGAGCTGCAAAAACAACAGGATATAAACGCCAATGCTTATGGAAGTGCCAACTTGAGAGAACGTGCTTCTTTTAAATCAAAGGCTATTTATAACAATGCAAAATGGGATCTGGTAGATGCTGCAGAGGAAGAACCTGATATTTTAAACGAAATAAAAAGAGATGCACTTCCCAAAGAAATGCAATCGATGACGGAAGCAGAGCGCATGGAATATCTCAATAAGAAAAAGCTGGAGCGCGATGAAATAAAGAAACAAATGCGTGAATTGGAAGAAAAAGCCAATTCATTTGTAGCAGAGAAAAAGAAAGAGCAATCCAAGGAAAACACTCTGGATGAAGCGATGATGGATGCTATAAAACTGTTGGCCCGGGAAAAGGGTTTGACCTGGGATTAAGACAAATCGACTTCAGTAGCCCCCCAGCCATATTTCGGATGAAATTCATTTTTGAAAGATGCAACTCCTTCCATTTTAATTAATCTGGTTGCAATTGCATCTTTCAATTTTCCTTTGCCTACACCATGTATGATGAAAACCTTGGGCACTCCGAGTTTCATCGCTTTTTCCATGTATTTGTCAAAAACGTTGAGCTGCAAACGTAACTTACCACCATTGTCGAGCTTATCGAAATCATCTGAGAGGTATTCAATGTGTAAATCAATTTCATTGATAAATTCAGCTACCCGTTTTACATCATTCCAATCTGAAGGCTCCCTGTAAAATTTTTCCATTTTGCCTCCGGTCTTCCTTTTGGTATAAGAAAGCAAATCCTCCTCCTTTTTTGACTTTCCTTCAACATTGAATTTTTCGAACAACTTATAATGGTGTACTTGCTTATCTAACAAAGGAGCGGTAATTACATTTGAAAAGAAGGTTTTTGCTTTAATTTTGACCACCTTATTTTCCTTTTCGCCTTTTCCTGCCGTAGTTATAGGCCATACATCTATCTCTACTTCCGGAGCATCGTTGAGCCTGTCATACAACATAGTCCCAATCAATTCAAAACTCATCCCGTTAATTAAACCATCCGATTCAATCGCCGGAGCATTGAGGAAGCTTAGATAGAAATCGTACATGATATCAAAATCAAAATCATTGATAAGATATATGCTATATTCTTTGATCATTCCTTCTTTAGAATGATGTGGCAAAAATCCCAATTGCAAACCAAGACTTTTCAAAATGGCATATTGGGGCTTCGCCAAAATCTGAGGAGGCTTTTCATTTTCCATTTTTTTTGCAAAATGATTTTGCTTTTTAGGGACAGCATCCAATTCAAGATTTTCCAAATCATCAGGAAAAACAGGAATATCCATTCCGCCCGGTAAAATCACTTTTACCATTCCATTGTCCAACATGGCCTCTACCCTTCCTTCGTCACCGGTATGACGTATTCTTACTTTTGTGCCTTTTGAAAAAATCATAATTATTGGTTGTGCCGTAAAGGTAGTTTAGTTCTTAAAATATAAGGAAGTTTGCTGTGAGGTATTCATGGAATATTTTTCTTTTCTTAAAAAGTTAAATTATTCAAAATACCCAGTGAAAGGTGCAGCGCTGCTTGTCTGCCAGACGTTGGTGGCATAAATTGTGTTGTAGAGACATCAAAAAACCAAATTTGTTCTTTTTGATACATCATTTTTCTAAATGAATCGTTTTTTAAAATGGGAATACACCAAATTTGCATTCGTATTTTATGAAATTTTATAAGATAATCATTGTTGGGTTGCTCTTTATAGCCTCTTGTAACAAGGAGACTACCCGCATGAATAATTATCTGATTCATGGAATCGATGTTTCCCATCACCAGTCTTACATCAATTGGGAAGAGGTTAGCAAAAACGATATTCATTTTGCATTTTTAAAAGCTACAGAAGGCGTAAGTCTGGTTGATTCTCTTTATTGTGAAAATTGGGAAGAGTTAAGCAATACCATTTTAAAAAAAGGAGCCTACCATTTTTTCAGACCTACCGTTCCGGCTCAGCAACAATTTGAAAATTTTTCAATGATGGTTCATCTTGACTTTGGCGACCTTCCACCGGTGTTGGATATAGAAGTCAGTGACGGAGTAAAGAAAGAAGAACTTGTCAACAATTGTAAAAAGTGGCTTCAACTTGTTGAAAATAAATACCAGGTAAGGCCCATCATTTATACCAACCTGAAATTTTATCATAAATATTTGGCAGGACATTTTGCCCAATATCCCATTTGGATAGCAAGATACAATGATAAACTACCTGAACTTGACAAAGGTAAAAATTGGGACTTTTGGCAATATGGCAACAGAGGAAAAATGAAGGGAATCGAAGGATACGTTGACTTCAATGTATTCAATGGTACCTACGAAAACCTTGAATCACTTTGTAAACAAGATCTTTCTGTCAAAACATTAAGTATTCGTTGAGCCAACCAATTTTCCTCCAACACGTTTATTTGAGTAATCCGAACAATCCAAGTAAATTCGCAGATTAAATTATAATTCTTATGCTTAGAATATTTATCCTGGTTACATTTATATACTCTCTAAATAGTGCTTTTGCACAGGGAATTGATTTTTTTCATGGTACCTGGGAAGAAGCATTAGAAGAAGCCACCAAACAGGAGAAGGTCATTTTTGTGGACACTTATGCTTCCTGGTGTGGCCCTTGTAAGAGAATGGCTGCAACGGTTTTCCCCAACGCTAAAGCAGGTGAATTTTTCAACAAACATTTCATCAATGTGAAACTTGATTATGAAAAAGAAGAAGCTGCTACCTTTAGAAAGAAATATCCTGTTCAGGCCTTTCCTACCTTATACTTTATAGATTACGACGGAGAAGTTGTGCACGCCCAGAAAGGTGCCCAATCAGTTGATGGTTTCATTGGACTTGGTAAAATGGTTTTAGCAAAAATCGATAGAACAGATAATTTTGAAGATGCTTATGAAAAAGGTGAACGAAACCCTGAATTGGTTTTGGGATATATAAAAGCTTTGAATACTGCAGGAGAATCCAGCTTGAAAGTCGCCAACGATTACCTGGATGAGTCCAAAGATTTAAGTGAAGAAACCAATTTGAAAATATTGTTTGAAGGAACAACTGAAGCTGACTCTCGTCTATTTGATTTATTTGTTGCCAACCGTTCTCAGTTAGAGAAAATTTATTCTAAAAAAGAAGTTGAGGAAAAAATTGAAGCCGCCTGCATGACCACCGTAAAAAAAGCAGTTGAGTTTTCTTTTAAAATGTTGCACGAAGAGGCGGTTCAGAAAATGCAGGCCCATTGCCCGGATTTGGCCGATGAATTTGCAATTGAAGCCGACATCATTTATTATCAGGGTTCAGGTCAGCCGGATGAATATGTCAAGGCATGCAAGGCTTATGCAAAAAAGGTAATCAAAGGAAATGATGCTCAATTAGAGCAACTTGCCAAAGCAATGGAATCTGCCTTCCCTCTTAATGAAGAAGTTCTTGAAGCTGCTGAAAAAATTAGTAAAAAAGCAAAACGCGCAAAATAGTCTTTATGAAATCCATACTTTCATTTGTATTTCTTTCCTTCTTAACTCTTTCTGTTTCAGCACAATCTGAAATTAATTTCCACAAAGATTGGAACGAAGCGATGGCGGAAGCTGCCAAAACCAATAAACTTATCTTCATGGATGCATATACCACCTGGTGTGGCCCATGTAAAATGATGAGTAAAAATGTATTTACAGAAGGCAAAGTTGCAGCCTTTTTTAATGAAAATTTTGTGAATGCCAAGATAGACATGGAAAAAGGAGAAGGCCCTTCCCTGGCAAGAAAATACAGAGTTATGGCCTACCCTACTCTTTTATTTGTGGATAGCGACGGCAATGAAGTTCATAGAGCCGTTGGTTATTTAAATCCTGATCAATTTTTAGAATTAGGCCAGGTAGCACAAGATCCTTCCAAACAAATGTTATTCTTAAAAAAGAAGTACGAAGGTGGGGATCGCAGTGAAAAAGTTTTGCTTAATTATTCCAATGCTTTATTTGACGCCTATTCAGGAGGACATGAGCAGGTTGCTTTGGAGTATATGAATCTTCAAAAGGATTGGGGAACTGAAGACAATTTGAAATATATTTTCAAAATGATGGAAGGTATTGATTCTCCATTATTTGGTTATTTCAAAGAGAATAAAGAAAAGTTTGAAAACCTGTTTGGAAAAGATCAGGTTGAAAGAAGGATGGAAAGTTTGGTGTATGACAGCATCTACGCCATGGGGGAAGTTCCAACACCTGAGCAAGTGCAATCTGTTTTTGTCAAAGCTTATCCTGAAAAGGCAGCCATGCTCACTGCTAAGTATAAAATCAGATATGCTTTGGAGATGGACAACATGGATCAATATGCAGACGCAACCATAGATTATTTCAAAAAATTCCCTTCCAAACAAGCAGATGAATACAATGAAGCTGCCTGGAATTTTTACGAAATGGTTGACGACAAAAAAATGCTGAAAAAAGGTGTAAAACTGGCCAAAACATCGGTAAAATTAGAAGACGGTTATTATAACAATGATACGCTGGCCGCTCTTTATTACAAACTTGGCAAGAAAAAAAAGGCAATTAAGGCCGCTGAACATGCTATTGCACTCGCAAAAGCAGAAGGAATTGATGCCGGTGAAACGGAAGAATTGTTAAAGTCAATTCAATCGATGTAACTATAGCTGTTCAGGCTTCGTCCGAATTAGGAATCACAAACACAATCATGCAAAAATACTTCCCAGCCAGCTTAATCGCAGCTTTCCTTTTTATAGTTCTACTACTCCCAGCTTGTAAATTAGGCAAAAACAGCCTGGAAGCGACCAAAGATAGAGATGCAGATTTCCTGATCAACAAAATGGTGACGAATCAGGTAAATGTGGAATGGTTTTCTGCCAAGATCAAAGCAAAACATGAAAGTGAAGATCTTTCCATTGGTTTTTCAGGAAACATCCGAATGAAAAAAGACAGCATTATTTGGCTCAATGTGAAAAAATTTGGTTTTGAAGTTGCCAGGGTTCAGATTGAAAAGGATAGTATTTTTGTAATTGACCGCTTCAATGATGAATTCATTGCAGAAGATCTTCAATACGTTCAACGCATGGTCAATTTCCCTGCAAACTTTTCCATGATCCAATCGATCTTATTGGGCAATCCGGTTTTCTTTACTAAAAATTTAATGGCCGGAATTGAAAATAAGACCTATCATTTAAAATCGAAGGAAGGAAAAGAACCAAATTCGGAATACATTCTTGATGGGCAGTATAAAATCCTTTCCATGGAATTTTCTGAGCCAACTAAAAAAAGATGGCTAACAGTCGACCAGGCAGGTTATTCAGAAATTCAGAATCAAAATTTTGCGCATGAGCGGGTTTTGAGCATGGATAGCCCGGATACCGGAAAGTTAAAGGTTGAGCTAAGCTTTTCAGATGTTATTTTCAATGAACCAACTTCATTTCCCTTCTCGAAACCTGCCAATTATTAATTCTCATCGTTCAGGGCAAGATTTTTTTTTACCTTCGTTTTAAAGAATTCAAAATAGATTCTTTAAACAAATATCCCAATGTCCTCTCCAACTGATACTAACAAAAAATCAAACTCCCTTTGGTTAAAGTTCCTATCCAAATGGCACTCTTTTAGTTGTCAGTTTTTGCAATTATTCAAATACTTTGGGCTGGGACTTATATTCCTTCTCGTTCATTCACAAGACTCAATTGGCCAAAACAGAAAGGAGTTAGAAGATAAACGAAAGAACCTGCTGAAAGAAATTCAGCAAACGAATGACCTGCTGAAAGACACCCGTCAAAACCAAAAGGCTACCCTTAACAAATTTTATACGCTACAAAAACAGATTAGGAAGCGACAGGAATTAATAGCTACCCTTCGCCAGGAGATATTTTTGGCGGATGATCAAATATTGAGGTCAAGAGAAGTAGTGGAGGCTCTTGACAGAGATGTAAATGTTTTGAAGGAAGAATATGGTGAAATGGCTAGAATTGCCTATCGACAAAAATTAAAGAACAATTCACTCGTTTTTTTATTGTCAGCCAATACCTTCAATGAAGCATTCAAAAGGTGGAATTACCTCAAGCAGTATGATTCCTATCGGCAAAAACAAGCCAAGTTAATATTGGATACCCAAGAAATGCTTGAACAAAAAATGAGCGGTATCGAAGAAAGAAAAGCAGAGAAAGAAGAACTTTTGACCTCAGAAATGATCCAAAAAGGAATACTAGAGCAAGATTTGTTTGATAGTGACCATATGCTGGAAAAGCTGAAGGAAGATGAAAGCAGGTTGCAAAAAGATCTGGTGGCCAAGGAAAAAGCTTCCATCCAACTGAAAGAAGCTATTCAAAAAATCATAGCTGCTGAAATCGAACGCAAAAAAAGAGAAGAAGCTGAGGCTGCTGCAATTGCAGCGAAAAAGAAAAAAGAAAGTAAATCCCCTGAAATTAAGCCTGAAAAAGTTCCCGAGACCATAGACAAAACTTTGAATGCCGGGTTTTCAAATAACAGAGGCAAATTACCCTGGCCTGTAAAAGGTGGAGTAATTACCCGAAAATTTGGTAAGCAAAATCATCCCATTCTAAAGTCAATTCAAATAACCAACAACGGTATTGACATCCAAACAGAGAAACGGGCAGCAGTTCAAGCAGTTTTTGATGGAAAAGTTTTGGGCTTACAATTTATCCCCGGCAACAATTATATGGTAATACTTCAGCATGGCAGCTATTTCACTGTTTATGCAAACCTGGAAGAAGTGAATGTTAAACGAGGTGATGAAATAAAAAACAGGCAAGTAATTGGCAACGTAGGTCTTGATAAAATATCAGGACATTACGAATTGCATTTTGAAGTTTGGCAGGATAAAACGCTAGAAAATCCATCCTACTGGCTGAGCAAATCTTAAGGAATGATTTTATACATTTTAAAAAGATTGTTGTATTTCATTCCAACCTTGTTGGTAATTTCTCTTTTCGCTTTTTTTCTTAGTAAAAACGCCCCGGGTGACCCTGTGGAACGTTTTTTTGAAAAGGATTATACTCCCCAACAATATGCCGAAAAAGCAAGAATGCTTTCTCTAGATCTACCGGTTTTTTATTTTTCCATTCAACCTGAGGTGCTTCCGGATACTTTTTATAAACTTTTACAACCTTATAAAAAGGAAGTAGTGCGTGAATTGAGCATCCTTAGTCAGGATTATTCCTTAAGCCTCTCCTATTATAACAATGTCGAATCTTCATTGGCGGCATTAAACTCTGAATACACCCTTCAAAAAAATGACAGTCTTCTTCAAATAATAAATTTATTAAAACCCCTATTGACTAGTCAGGATCTCCCATTTATAGCTGCTAAAGGAGAAATTCTCGACACCTTAAACAAAGGAGAAAATGAAAAAATATTTGCTTTAAAAAGGGACATTGATCTCCTAAAACAAAAATGTCAAAGCCCGGGAATCTTTGCTTCTACAGGCAACAAATGGGTTTGGCATGGACTTGAAAATCAATATCAAACCTGGGTTATAAATCTCTTGAAAGGGAATCCTGGTTTTTCTCTGGTATCTGGAAAAGCCATTGGTGACAGGATTGGAGCAGCCTTAAAATGGACGCTTACCATTAATTTAATTGCAGTTTTTCTGGCGTTCTTGATAGCAATTCCAATTGGGGTTCATGCTGCAGTACATGCAGGTTCTAGAAAAGAAACCTTTATCAGTCTTTTCATCTATTTTTTATATTCTCTTCCAGTATTTTGGATTGGTACAATGTTATTGGTATTTTTTACAACTCCGGAATACGGAATGGATTGGTTTGCAGGAGTAGGATTGGGACGGGAGTTTGGGCACAGCAACAGCTGGGAATTATTTCTTGACCGGGCCTCCCATTTAATTTTGCCGCTGATTTGTTTGGTTTATCCTACCCTGGCTTATATCTCCAGGCAATTGAAAGGCTCCATGGAACAAGAATTAAAAAAAGACTATATAAGAACTGCCAGGGCAAAAGGTATTGCAGAAAAAACCGTGATTTGGAAACATGCTTTCCGCAACTCACTCTTCCCGCTGGTTACCTTATTTTCATCCATTTTGCCTTCTACCATCGCTGGAAGTCTGGTAATTGAGGTTATTTTCAATATACCCGGAATGGGTAAATTAATGGTAGATGGTATCATAATGCAAGATTGGCCTATTGTATTTACCATTCTTTTATTGGGAGGCATGCTGACCATCACAGGAATTCTTTTGTCAGATTTATTATATGCCAAATTAGATCCACGCGTAAGACTCTAATTGCAGGATTCTATATATTAAATATCACAATACCAATTTCTTTGGGTTGCTTATTTCATTTTTCTCTAGTAAATTGCGAAGCTTTTTTACTTCTCAAAACGCTTAGTTACACTTCTTTGTCTCACTGACTAAAATCATTGAAAGTAATTTCGATTGCTTTTAAATTGCCCCCGCAATTAAAACCCATTGGGTTTTAGTCAATGAGCCTCCCAGTCTCGCTCAACCCTAAACTTGAACATTTATTAATTTGCCCCAAGGGCGAGCGCATAATCTCGTGCACAATGAAGAAGGTTTTACTAATGGCTATCGGTGCTGGTTTAATGGCACTGATTGGATGTAAACATGATCCGATAGACGGGTCGAAAGTAATAGACAATGAGTTGAAATCGCTTTTGCGATCTACCTCTCCTACCGGGTCTGAGGATTATTACATTCTTCCACACTCAACTGATCTGGAAGCAATACCTCAGGATCCTAAAAATCCATTAACTTGGCAAAAGGCTGAATTAGGTAAGATGCTGTTTTTTGAAACAGGCATTGCCCTTGATGCAGTTTATCCATCTTCTATGGGAACCTATTCCTGTGGTTCATGTCATATTCCTTCCAACGGTTTTTTGCCCCGTACGTCTCAGGGTATTGCAGATGGAGGGATTGGATTTGGAGTTAGTGGAGAAGGAAGAGGAATGTCTCCCAGGTATGACCAATCTGAGTTGGATGTTCAAGGCAATCGTCCTTTATCCATGTTGAATGTCGCATTTGTATCCAATACCTTTTGGAATGGTCAATTTGGGGGCAATGGAGTAAATCAGGGAACTGAAGAACTTTGGGATGCAGATCCTGCATTGGAAGTAAACCACCTGGGCTATTTTGGCATGGAAAGTCAGAATATTGAAGGTATGACTGTCCATAGGATGGTAGTTAACAAAGATGTTACTGACACTTTGGGTTATACCCCATATTTTGACAGAGCATTCCCAGATTTTGGTCCAGAAGAGAGGTATTCTAAATTAACTGCAAGTCTTGCTATTTCAGCCTATCTAAGAACTTTGACAACAACAGAAGCTCCATTTCAAAAATTTCTGAAGGGAAATTATGCTGCAATGAGTGATCAAGAAAAAAGAGGAGCCATGTTGTTTTTCGGCGAGGCAAGATGTTATTACTGTCATAAAAGCCCTGCGCTTCAATCCAATGAATTCCACGCACTTGGTGTGAAAGGGATTTATCAGCTGGATAATCCTTTGGCTACTGATAAAAATGACAAGAGAAATTTGGGAAGAGGTGGATTCACCCAGGATATAGAAGATTATTATAAATTCCAGGTTCCACAATTATACAATTTAAAAAATGCAGGTTTCTATTTCCATGGAGCCAGCAAAACCGACTTAAGAGAGGTAGTAGAATACTTTAGCAAAGAGAACCTGAAAATCCTGACGTTCCACTTTCTCAAATCTCTCCAAGATTTACAAAGCTGGATCTTTCAGAAAGTGAAATTGATGATTTGACTGAATTTCTCAAAAATGGTCTTTTCGATCAACTATTGAACGCTTTCTTCCACCATTCATCCTTTCCGGAAATTGTTTTCCAAATAATGACCCAATGTCAAAGGTTCATTTGGGATGTGAATGATGAGCGGAATGCGAAATGCGCAGTGCGCAATGCGGTTTACGGTTTACGGTTTACGAATTACGAGAATTTTCATCTAAAGACACGTAAATCGTAAACCGTAATTCGTACATTAAAATAGTGCCCCAGAACCCAGAACCTAGTACCCAGCAAGCACCCAGCCCCTAGCCCCTCGCCTTCCAGGTAACCTCTTCTACACCCAAATCAAGGGCAATTTTTCTACTAAGCATAAATAAGTAATCGGAAAGCCTGTTGAGGTAAGTCATAATGATTGGCTCGACTTGTTCTTCTTCAGATAATGCGACTACCATTCTTTCAGCACGTCTACAAACACAACGGGCAATATGGCAAAAAGAAACAGTTGGATGTCCTCCAGGCAGGATGAAATTCTTTAAAACGGGAAGGTCTTTCTCCATTAAATCCATTTGCTTTTCAAGCATTTCTATATCTGCATTGGTCAGATCGGGGATTTTCATGTTTTTAGCGGGATCTGAAGCCAAGTTAGAACCGATGGTGAAAAGACGATCCTGAATTTCTTTTAATAAAACTCTGGTGGATTTGTCCTGAATGGAATCTCTAACCAATCCAATGTGAGAATTCAACTCATCCACCGTTCCATACGATTCGATTCTTACGTGGTATTTGGGAAGTCTTTTACCACCAAACAAAGAAGTTTCTCCCTTATCACCCGTTTTTGTGTAAATCTTAAATGCCATCGTTTTTATTTTTAGAAACAGAAAACTACTTTGCTTGTTGCAGTAATTTGACAGGATTTGGATTTATTTCATCTGTTTCAACCAGCCCGTCTCTCAATCGAATAATCCGATGTGCGTGTTCAGAAATATCAGGCTCATGTGTTACCAAAATTACAGTATTGCCAGCCTGATGGATCTCTTCAAATAAGGCCATTATTTCCACAGAAGTTTTTGAATCAAGGTTACCTGTTGGCTCATCTGCAAGGATAATCGCCGGATCATTTACCAGGGCTCTTGCAACGGCAACCCTTTGTCTTTGTCCACCGGAAAGTTCATTAGGCTTGTGATCGATTCTGTCTCCCAGACCAACAGATTCAAGTACTCTTCTCGCCTTTTCTGTTCTTTCTGCTTTGCTGATACCAGCATAAACCAAAGGCAAGGCTACATTATCGAGTGCTGAAAGTTTAGGCAGCAGGTTAAAGGTTTGAAATACAAATCCAATTTGTTTGTTCCTCACATCGGCCAGTTCACTATCGTCCATTGTACTGACGTTGATGTTGTTAAGGAAGTATTCACCTTCGGAAGGAGTGTCCAGGCAACCTAGTACGTTCATCAGTGTTGATTTACCAGAACCGGAGGGACCCATCAGGGCTACAAATTCATTTTTTTGAATATCGATTGAAATATCCTGAAGGGCATGTACTACTGTACTTCCCATTTGATAAGTTTTTCGAAGATTTTTTGTAGAAATAATGGATTGGGACATATCAATTTTTTTATTCGATGATTTTTGGAACTTTGAAAAACTGACCATTATGATTGGGTGCATTTTTAAAGACATCCTTTGGATTCATTGCTACACCAGCTTTATCCTCCCTCATTTGGTTTTCATTTTCTGAAATATGTCTCAAAGGTGCGACCCCGTCAACATTCAATTCATCCAATTTACCAATCATACCCAACATAGCGTTTAAATCCTTTAAGAGTTGAGTCCTTTCCTGCTCTTCGAGATCCAATCTGGCTAATTTTTCAAGTTTTAAAATTAGGTCCCTGTCTATCTTCATGAAAATACTTTAGATGTTTATAACAAAAAAACAGTTCAACGGAACAATTCCAATAAATATGCTGATAATAAAGGTAAAGGTAAAATCCTTTCCATAATTCTTTGAAAAACCGTAAAATCGTCTTCAGATTTTAATAAAATCAATTCCAATGCAAAAGTTTCTCGCCTTTGTTTTCATACTGTCTCCCGGTTTTCTACTAGCCCAAATCCCACAAACTCAAATCTATTTATTTGAAATACGTGCTAACGGGGTTTCATCTTTAAATTTAGAAAAACCATTAGCACTTACTCAGTTTAACAAGGCCGGATATAATAACCAACCAATATTTTTCAATGCCTACGACCTTTATTTTACACTTCAGTCAGATAAAGACACCAGTCAGACAGACATTTATGCCTTGGACCTCATCAGGCAGGAAAAAAGGCAGGTAACAGCCACAATTGATGCGGAATATTCACCGACACCTATGCCTGACGGGACTCATTTTTCTGTTGTAAGGGTGGAACCGGATGGCTCTCAAAGATTATGGAAATTACCCGTGGATCAAATCGGCAAAGGAATGCCTGTTTTTGATAAAATCACCAATGTCGGATATCACTGCTGGCTGGAAGAGGACCTTGTTGCCTTATTTTTAGTGGATGAAATAAACTATTTGGTCCTGGCGAAACCGAGCACTCAAAAGTTTGAAAGGATAGCATCCGGGATTGGAAGATGTTTAAATCAACTTCCTGATGGACGTCTTGCCTTTGTACAAAAAGCTACAGATAAAACATGGTATATCAAAGCTTATGACATCATTAATCAAGACAGCGAAATAATAAGCAAAACCCTTCCCGGAGTTGAAGATTTCACGGTTTTAGAAGATGGTACGCTCTTAATGGCATTAGGCAGTAGTATTTTTAAAAAGCATCCTGCTTTGGATGACAATTGGGTATCAATAGCTAATCTTGAAAACTTTTCCATTAGAAATATCAGCAGGTTGGCTTCCTGGAAAGATCAGTATCTGGCTATTGTTGCGCAACCTTAGTAAATTCTTAACAAAATAATATTAGGGTACCAATGTGAAAATTGAATCTTCCTTATAAACACATAAAGCTCACGTTATGAAATATATGATTCAAATTTTAGCCTTGGGAGGTCTTTTGGTTTTGTTGAATAGTTGCAAAACCAGTTCGACCCAGTTTACCATTCTGAAAGCTGCAGAAATCAAATTACCTTCTCATATTAATACTCTGGCAGCAGTAGATCGAAGCAAACCGGAAAACGGATGGGCCAATGCTCTGGAAGGATTGCTGACAGGTGAAAATATTTTTCAGGATCAAGATGGCCGCCGGGCAGCCATTTCCGGATTTTCAGATGTTTTGACCAGAACACCCCGATTTAAGGTGATAAGGACCGGAATAGAAATGACCGGAAGCAATGGAGGTTCTGTCTTTCCGGAAGCACTGAATTGGGAGACGATAGAGAATATCTGCCGGGAATACAATGCAGATGCCGTGGTAGCAATTGAACTTTTCGATTCGGATGGATACACCAATACCAATAGAAACGAAAGAAAATCCAAAAACAAAAATGGTGATGAAATCATCGAGGTTTTCTATTCAGCAAATCGAAACCTGTCTTTAAGCTTAGGATGGAGGGTCTATGATCCAAAAACCAAATCCATTATCGATGAATACATCAGTCGCGACGATATTTCTGATAGTGCTGAGGGCAGAACTAAAGATGCAGCAAGGGCAAATTTGGCTTCTCCAAACAGGATAGTCAGCGACCTTGGTTACAATGTCGGTAGATTATATGGTGGAAGAGTGGCTCCATTGTATACTGAAATAAGCAGAAAATACTACACCAAAGCCAAGAAAAATGATAAAGCTGAAATGGAAAAAGCGACCAATTTGGTGAAACGTGGGGAATGGAATAGAGCAGCACAAATCTGGAGAAATTTGATAGCAGAAAGCAATGATCCTAAAACCAGAGGAAGGGCAGCTCACAATATGGCCGTTGCTGCCGAAAGGGAGGGTCAATTGGAATCTGCTCTTGATTGGGCAGAGAAGGCATATTTTGATTTTGGCAATAAAGGTTCAAAAAGTTATGTCGATTATTTGAATTTTAGAATAAACGACCAAAGAAGACTTAATGAACAAATGGAACAGGAAATCAATCCTTAATTCATTTTCATAAATGCCAATATTTTATCAGCAAGCACACGTGCATGCCCCTCGTAACTTTCTTCAGACCAACCGGCGATATGAGGGGCAAGCACTACATTATCTGCTTGCAACAAATATTCAAGTGGAGCTGGCAGGTTATCGAAAGTGAAATTATCAAAAGACATTTCTTCGTATTCTATTACATCCAATGCTGCTCCTTGCACCTTTCCGGATTCTAAGGCATTTACCAATGCATGGGTTTCTAGTACCAGTCCTCTTGCAGTATTAACCAACCAGATATCCTTTTGAAAGGAAGATATAAATTCTTCATTTACAAAATAATGGTTTCCGCCTTCATACGGAATATGGATGCTTAATACATCTGCTTTTTCAAATAATTCATCCAGGCGAACTTCCGCTGCATATTGGTCGCCATAATTGGATTTGTATTTATCATAGGCAATGACTTCACAGCCGAATCCCGTCAATCTTTTGGCGAAAGCATTTCCCATATTCCCATAGCCCAATATTCCTACCGTTTTGCCTTTTAATTCCACACCGGTATTAGGTTTTCGAATCCATTGTTTTTGGCGGACCTGAACATGGGCTCGCATTAGATTATTCATCAAGCCCAGTAACATTCCGATGGTATGCTCCCCTACCGCATCCCTGCTTCCTTCCGGTGATTTTAGAACGCTTATTCCAAAATCTTTAGCAGCCTCTATATCAATGTGTTCTACTCCTACCCCGGCCCTGGCTACAAACTTCAGATTCTTTCCAAATTCGAGAAAAGAACGGTTGATTGGAATTCTACTTTTACAAACCAGGCCTACATATTTATGCAAATCCCTTTCAATATCCTCTCTTGAATCCTTAAACCGAAAAGCACAATCAAATCCTTCATTTTGTAATTTTTCGGCTAGATAATCATGGGTTTGATCTGTAAAAACTATGGTACCTTTTGACATTATAATTTGATTTTGGCCTAAATGGCGCGATTTTTACATTACAAAATATACATATTTGTTTTGTAAAAATTAATGGTTTTAAACAACAAAGAAATGAAGATTTTAGTAATCGGTGGTGGTAATATGGGATTAACCTATGCTCAAAGCTTTTTACGGTCGCACATTACCCGAAAGGAAGACATGATGATTTTAGAAAAATCTCCGGAAAAGGCGGTTGAACTTTCCAAAAAGGAAATTGGAACCATTTACGGTGAACCATCAGCTTGTCTCCACAATGCCGATTTAATCATCCTGGCTGTAAAACCACAGGATGCTCCTGAATTGTTCAAAATTTTAAAGCCATTAATCGAACCACAACAGGTTTTTCTGAGCATCATGGCCGGTGTGAAGATTTCTACCATACAAGAAGGATTGGGCATCACTAAAGTAATCAGGGCAATGCCAAACCTTCCAGCCCAAATTGGAATGGGAATGACTGCATTTACCTCTACGGACGAAGTTACCAGGATAGAATTGGTCATGGTTCAAAACCTTCTAAACACAACAGGAAAAACCATTTATGTAGAAACTGAAAGAGCCATTGATGCCACAACTGCAATATCCGGAAGCGGACCAGCCTATGTTTTTTATTTCATGGAAAGCATGATGAAAGCCGCCAGGACTCTGGGATTTTCTGAATCAGAAGCCGAACTTTTGGTAAGCCAAACCTTCCGTGGCACCGTCGACTTATTTCAAAAATCAGATTTCTCCTGTACTGAATGGATTCAAAAAGTAGCTTCTAAAGGTGGTACAACCGAAGCTGCACTTAAAACCTGGGAATCCAATCAGATGGAACCTGCAATTATGGACGGAGCATTGGCTGCTATGGCCAGGGCTGAGGAGTTGGGGAGGAAGGGGTGAAGGAATGAAGGAAGGAAGGAATGAAGGGTTGAAGGGTTGAGGGGTTGAATTTTGGATGAGTGATTTAGTGAATTTTTGAAAGGCCTCCATATAAACAAAGGTGCAGTTCAAGGGCATGCCCTTGAACTACCTTTGTTTATATTCAATTGATTTTCAATACTTTATGTGTTTTTTCTTATTAGAATTATTGCTTTTTAATTATAATTTTATCTGTATTCCTTTCTCCAACTTTATAAAAAAAGGACTGAATAGGTGTTTTTTCAGATTTTCAAAAATCTCCCTATCCCCTAGTCTCCCTATCTCCAGATCCAATTAAAATTTTTCTCTTTGATTGGAATTCCTGATTTTTCTATCTTCAAGCCTGAATTTATTTTTTAACGACACCTAGTACCCAGTACCTAGCACCCAGTGCCCAGTACCCAGAACCTAGCACCAAGTACCCAGTTCATGAAAAGGAAATCATTTCTAAAAAAATTAGCGGTGGCCTCTGTTGCAGGCTCAACAATGGCCCTGAATGCATGTAAATCAGAAACCTCTTCAGGGGATGCGCCAAATATTCAAACGAATAAGAAGTATCGATGGAAGATGGTGACTACCTGGCCACCTAATTTTCCGGCGGTTGGTGAAGGCGCCTTATTGATGGCCAAATGGGTAAAAGAGATGTCAGGAGGGCGTTTGGACATTCAGGTATTTGGTGGAGGGGAATTGGTCCCAGCCTTGGAAGCATTTGATGCTGTAAGCCAGGGGACAGCAGATATTGGTTCCGGTGCTGCTTATTATTGGGCAGGCAAAGCACCGGCCGCACAGTTTTTTGCCAGTGTTCCATTTGGGATGAATGCTCAACAGATGAATGCCTGGATTTATTCAGGTGGTGGGCTTGAATTATGGGAGGAACTTTATGCTAATTACAATTTGATACCCATGCCGGGTGGAAATACCGGAGTCCAAATGGGCGGCTGGTTCAACAAAGAAATCAACAGCATAGAAGATTTCAAAGGACTTAAAATGAGGATTCCCGGTTTGGGAGGAAAGGTATTGGAGAAAGCCGGGGGGACTGCAGTTTTATCAGCAGGATCTGAAATATATACCAATTTAGAAAGAGGCGTAATTGATGCTACAGAATGGATTGGTCCTTACCACGATTATAAAATGGGTTTCCATAAAATTGCAAAATACTGCTACTATCCTGGATGGCATGAGCCTGGTTCCATGTTGGAAATCTTTATCAATAAGTCAACATTTGAAGGTTTGCCAAATGATTTACAGGTTATTTTAAAAAGTGCAGCCGCACGATTAAATGTTTGGATGTTGTCAGAATTTGAAGCAAAAAATGGACAGTTTTTAAATAAAATGAAGGAAGAAGGAACTGATTTCAGAGCTTTCCCCAAACCCGTGATGGATTCATTGAGAGTTTACACCAATGAAGTCTTAAATGAGATAACTGCTAATGATGCTTTTTCCAAAAAGGTTTATGATTCATTTTCTAGTTTCAAAAAGAAAGCAGCTGAATGGTCTTCTGTAACCGAAAGAGCCTATTTTGATTTGATTCAATAAAAGTTTCATATTAAAAATAGGACTAAAAAGGGGCTCAATTCCCTACCTTCGCGCTGATTTTTTCATATTAATTCTTTAAATGAATCTACAAGAGCGAATTGAAGCAGCCGTCTTTTTAGGAAAGACTATTTTGGAAGGAGATGAATATTTAGATGCAGTTATTCACCGAACCAGCTTCCACAACCCCTGGTTGACAAAGGAAAACCAAAATCAGGCTTTAAGGGCAATCGCCGAAAAATTTCTTAGCAAAGATGCTCTTGAACAATGGGTATCTCAATATCATGTAGAAGACCAACCCAATACAAAAATCGTAGGATTAATTATGGCCGGAAACATTCCGGTTGTTGGTTTCCATGATTTCCTTTCCGTATTTATCTCAGGTCATAAGAGCCTAATAAAGCTTTCTGAAAAAGATCCCTTTGTCTTTCCTTATCTTTTAAAAATAATGGAAAAGGCAAACACCGAGGTAGCGAAAACATATGAACTGACAGAAAGATTGGAAGGGTTCGATGCTGTAATTGCAACCGGAAGCAACAATTCATCCAGGTATTTTGAAGCCTATTTTGGAAAGTATCCCAACATTATTAGAAGGAACCGAAATTCAGTTGGAGTTTTGACTGGAAAAGAATCGGATGCAGAATTGCTTGCCCTTGGAGGAGATATCTTCCAATATTTTGGTTTAGGTTGCCGGAATGTTTCCAAAGTTTACTTGCCAAGCGGATACGATAGAAAGCATTTACTTGAGATCTTACATGAATACCGCGAATTGGTTTTACATGATAAATACAAACATAATTTTGACTACAATTTCGCCTTGTTGTCGCTCAATAGAATTCCATTCGACATCAATGGATGCATCATTTTGACAGAAAATCCTGCCTTACAATCCAGAATCGCAGCCTTGCATTATGAATATTATGATGATTTGGACACCCTTGAGGATGAGCTGGAAAGAAAATCAGCAGAGATCCAGTGTATTGTTAGTGGAAAAGAAGTTGCTTTTAAAAAGACAGAAAGTCTTGAATTTGGGAAAAGTCAGCAACCAGGCCTGACTGATTATCCGGATGGAGTTGATGTCATGGCATTTTTGACCAGCCTGTAAAAAAAAAGCCCCGGAAGTTTTTCAACCCCGGGGCTTTTTTATCTGTATTCTATTTTTAGAATATCAATACCATTTTACGAGTTGCTTTGAAGTTTCCTGAAGTTAATTCGTAGAAATAAACTCCGGCTCCATTCAAATCTGAATCTTTCACAGAAATTGTCTGATAACCGATTCCATAATTTCCTTCAAAAACTTTCACCAATTTTCCTGTTGCATCCGTGATGGTCAACCTTGTTTTTCCACCTTCTGGTAGGTAAAACCCAATTTGAGTTGTACCGCTGAAAGGGTTAGGAGTGTTTTGGTACAATTCAGGTTGGTCTGCAATTTGAACACCACTGATTTGTAGTTTTACTCCCATGAATTCACCATTTGCTCTGTATGCCTCAGCCTGAACCATTTCCTGGCTCATTTTGATAACAGAAGTCAAATCTGCATTTTCAACAGCTTTGAAAACAAGGGTGAATAAGGTTTTTCCTTCAATCACTTCATTCGCATTCCAGGAGGTAGCAATCAATCCGTTTGCTGCATTGATGTTGAAGTTTTCAGGTTTTGCAACCCCATTGAACTCAACATCCAATAATTCAACTGATTTCATGTCATAACCTAATGTAAACTGGTAACCAGCAACATTTTGGTCTGCAATTACAGGAACAGAGAACGTTTCACCAGCTTTGAATTCGTGGTTTTCAATTTGCAAGTGGAAGTCGCCGTTGAAACTTCTGTTTCCGATTGAAGTAATTGCATTTGGAGCAGCATCACCATTAACATCTCCAACCTTAATTGCAACAAAGTCTTTATTCATTTGATTGCTTGCAAGGTTATTGAAATTGATGATTTCAGGGAAGTTCCAAGGACTCATTGGGTTTTGGAAAACATGATTTTTGTCTACAAATCTCCAAGAAGTATTATTTGGAAGATCATTGCTAACAAACAAAATCAACTTTCTCAAAGCCACAAGGTCAAGTGTAGTAACACTTCCACTGTTGTTGGCATCTGCTGCGATTACTTTGTAAGGAGAATTCAACAATGAAACATTCAAAATGTGTTTGCTAATTAGGACAAGGTCGAAAGTAGAAACGCCATTTCTTGGGTTATCATTCAAGTATGGAGTCAAAGTGTAGTCATCACCAGGCGTCAAGTTATTGAAGCCGTATTGACCGTTTTGACCTGTAACCTGGCTGATTCCGGTATTCAAAGTAAGTTTTGCTCCGGAAACAGGCTGATTTCTCTCATTTTTGATATTACCGGTGATGCTGTGTTTAGTACCGGTACAAGCACCAAGGTTATCCTGAACCTCTACGAAGCTCACACAGTAATCCCAGTTATTTACGTTGTCAGTTGACTCTTCACCAACCCAAAGTTGGATGTAAGTGATGCCCAAATCTTTACAACGCAATACAATAGAATCCTGAGCTGGAGGAGTATTCAAATAGTCATCAGCAGTAATAAAGCCGTCACCATTTCTATCTTCTACTCTATTGATTCTAAATTTCAAAGGATGACAGTAATCGTAGCTGCTTGCATTGAAGTCAGTTGCCCAAAGTTCAACCATTCCTGAAGCCATCAAATCGATGCTCAAACCATTGTAACAAACAGGAGTTGGAGCTTTACAATCGATGATTTCAAAAGTAACATCCAGCTGGCTGGTATTTCCACAATCGTCAGCTACTCTGAATCTTACAGTGTGAGTACCCAATGGGTAACGACCTGTTAGCGCATCGTTTCCGGAGAAATCAGCAGTTTGGAATACTGTATTGAATGCATCCAACTGCCATGTAACTGTAACATCTGTACAAGTTTCAACGATAGAAGGAATGTAATTTACCTCTCCGGTACAAGGATCTTCATCAAACTCACCACCACAGAAAGGACCACTAAGCGTATCTGTCAAAACAGGAGCAGTATCATCGTAAATTTTGATATGCTGTACATACTCATAGTAGCCGGTAGAAGGTAGATAACGAGTAGCAGGATCGTTGATGATGTTTAGATAAACATAATCTCCGTTTGAAATCAAGCGGTAATTACCTCTGAATTTGCTACCAGGGTTAGATGGAGTAAATCCATCACCAGGGATACCATCTCTATTAAGGTCAACACGTGGGATTTCAATTGGATCGCTTGTTCCGTCATATTCACACCAGTTGATGATTTTGTAAGTGCGGAAGATTTTCTTACACTCACCACCAGCAGATGCCGGATATTCATCTTCTTTCACGTTAACTCCAATCAAATCACAACCGAACTCGCGGTAAACCAAAGTATCAGGAGATACGGTAGTACACTCATCTTCGAAGTCACCAGGAATATCAATTTCATAACTTGTAACCTGCATGATCATAATGGTCTGCTGGCAAGTTCCGATTGAAATATTTCCAGCCTGGTCAAGCGTTCTGAAACGTCTTCTTACCTGTCCTACTCCACAAATATCTACATCAACCACTGGTGCTAACTCGTCAACAAATACTGTACAGTTATCGTAACCAGTAGCATTTCCAAACAAGTTTTGCAATTGAAGGGTATCAGAAAGGTCTACGTTAGCCGGGATTTGAGCACAATCAGTCCAAACAGCAGCAGGAGCAACACAGGTTGGTCTCAATTTATCTTCAACCAATACTTCAATCATACAATCATTTGTATTGTTTGAAGCTACAAGGTAGTTCTGAGTTACCTGACCTGGATTTGGCTCAACATCGTATACTCTTAGGATTACATTGATTGTTTTTCCAATATCCTCACAACAGAAGTGAATTTTATCCTGGAAAGCAGAACGATCCGTATTAAAACCAGGACAGTTGTCATCCATTCTTCTTGCTTTGAAATAAACAGGTCCACAATTGTCATAAGAACCTTCATCAAAGTATTGAGCACCCACTTCAATCAATCCATCAACATCTGAACTCAAGGCAACCTGAGTTACCTCTCTACAGATAGGAATTGGAGGAATACCGTCAATTACCTCAACTCTCTTATCAACAGAAGTCATATTTCCGCATCCGTCGGTTACCTGGTAGGTAACAGTATGGATTCCCAATGGTAGATAAGGAGCAGGAATTCTAAATCCGCGTAAAGTCTGGCCACTGTAAACAGGAGTAGCTTCTCCAACAGGAGTGAAAACTCTGAATTCAACGATTCCACTGCAATTGTCGATAAACTCTGGAACATCCAAAAGACCGTGTGAAGCACACTCAGGGTGAGAACCACCTGTCATTTCGTTTGCTAAGAGCTGATCGTTGAAGCCGTCACCATTACCATATCTTTCATTGGTTTCGGTTTCATCCGGGCGACCATCGTTGTCATCATCATCGTTGAATACGATTTGTGGAGCTTTTTTGTCTACCACTTTGATGATTTGAATGTCAGTAAAGATTTCACCTGTACACCAGTTCAAAGCAGTCCATGTACGAAGGATTTTGAATACCACGCTGGTATCGACACCTTCACAAGCTTCAATTTTAACGTCTTTCCAGGTAATTGCAAAGTTACATCCTGAATGACCCAATACATTTGGCACACCTGAACCTGTTAGTTCAAGAATGTCAGCATCCTCCAATCCACGGATTGGCAATCCAGTAATAGGATTAAACGGAGCATATACTGGTACATCAACAAAGGTTGGTGTATGTAAACCAGGAATTTCGCATTCATTATAAGCAGGACATCCTACAAACAATGACAAATTGTATACATCTGTAAACCCGTCAGCTTCCGGAGAAACTGTACCACAATAGAATGTATTAGGGTCAGTTATCGGGTTGTCAAGGATATCATCATAATTTGGATCCAAAGTAACATCCAGGTCTTCACCATCAGTCCACCAGCTGGTGCCAGCCTGATAAGGAGCAACTCCAGCTACATCGTCTCCATCCAAACCATTGATACAACAGTAGTCTGCCAAATCCATAATGGCTGCGTTGTTCAAGATTGCAGGGTGAAGTGCAGTTGGATTAACGATACCTCTATTGTATGCATATTGCTCACAAGTCCAGGTAATGTCATCAGGGAAAGTCAACAATGAAGGGTTGATTTGAATCACCTGAGTACAAGGATCTGAGATATTATTATGGTAATCTGTAGCAATAAATGTTCTTGTAATGGTAACCATTCCACAGTTTGCACTGGTTCTGGTTTCATTGATCAAGTTGGTCGGAACCTGGCCATCACAATTGTCGATTGCGATAGGTGCAGGAACGTCATTTGGATTCTGAGTACAGTCAAGCACTACAGGAGCTGTAGGACAAACGAAAACAGGTTTCAATTTATCTTCTACTGTAATTTCACCCCAGCAGCTATTTCCGGAAATATTATGAGTTACTCTTGCTACGATAACTCTTCCAATGTGAGAAGCGTTTAACAGATTTGGAATATTTCTGTTATTGTCTCTCAAAGTAACAGTGTAGTCATCGTCACAGAAGTAAGTTCCTTCCAAAATCATATCAGGAAGCACTTCTACCTGGCAATCTTCATCCAATGAGATTTGAACCCTGTCATTACAAGTAACCACAGTTGGAGTATTTGTAATTTGAACAGTTTGGCTTACTGACTGGATACATCCAGGATCAGTTGTACCAAATGCTTTTGGTTCTCCTCCGTCTACAGTATAGGTAATAGTATGGCTACCTAATCCTAAGGTTGCCGGGTCAAAGTTTGCAGCCAATACTCCATTGATGAAGAATTGAGCTGAAACGATATTTGCATCACCAGGATTTCCAGTTAATGGGAATGCAGGAGTACCTAAACAGAAGGTACCAACTGCAGAAGTAATGCTTGGATTAGGATAGCTACAGCTATTTGAAATACTTAAGGAAGTTCTTCCATTGCTAACGGTTACACTGTATCCTTGAGCATCAACATGAATACCATTCAACTGGTAAGTATTTCCACCCAAAGCTGTTAATTGAGTTCCAACCGCAATTGGAGCAGGAGCAGCCGGAGGTGCAGGACTTGAAGAAGCAAACAATCCAGTAACAGCAGTAACTGTCCATGTTTGTCCATCAGGAGCATTCACCTGAATTACTTCGTCAAACTGACCATTGGTCAAGGTAGTTGCATTGTTTTTACATTCGCATGGGTCAGTGATAGACACGTCACAGTTTTGACTGAAAACACTCACTGAACCATTCATAATACAGTGTACAACCACTGGTTCCATTTGTTGCTTGAACTGTGTAAGTACCAGCAGTAGGTTGAGCACCAAAATCAGAGCAGCACCTGTTCCTGAAAGAGAGCACCGGTGTTGATTCCATTTCTCTCAATTGGTAATTAACACCTGATTGAGAACCGCTCAATCCTACAAAAGAACCAGCTTCTCCAATACAGTATCCACCACCGCCAGTAACAGCGAAAGAAGTAGGTAATGCATTTACAGTTATGGTCTGGTTTGCAGAACTTGTACATCCACTAGTATTAGTGAAAGTATAAGTTACATTGATGCTACCAGCTCCAGTAGCAGTAAGGGTAGAACCCGCTAATGATCCATTACCAGTAACTGTGAAGGTTCCACCAGCAGGCAAACCAACCAAGGTACGAGTATCATTTACACACATAGCAGCATTGCTGCTGGTGATAGAAACCACTGGAAGCGGATTAACTGTAATGGTCTGACTTGCAGAATTGCTACAACCATTACCATCTGTGTAGTTATAGGTTACATTGATTGAACCTGCACCTGTTGCTGTAAGGGTTGAATCAACAGGGTACCGTTTCCTGTTACTACAAATGTTCCGTTAGCAGGAGTCGCAGTTAAGGTTCTCGTGTCGTTTACACACATAGCAGCCTGAGAACTTGTAATATTAACAACTGGAAGTGGGTTAACTACATAGTTCGTCTGAGCCGATGGACGACAAAGAGGATCTTGTGGTGTTGGTGAAAGTACAGCATATACAAACCAATTTCCTGCAGGCACAAGAGCCAGTAGTAACTGCTTGAGTTCCTCCTGCAGTCAAACCAGCATTAGAAACACTTGCGAAAGTTGTACCTCCAGCATAAGGATCTGCAAAGCTGTTGCAGAATATTTGAAATCTATTCCATATGATGTTCCCATATTCATCAATCCCAAAGCTGAGAAGGTAGAACTGGTACCCAAACAAACAGGACTAGGTGCAGCTGTAGTGCTGCCAATTTCTGGACAAAGGCCACAACTAGGAGTTAAATCAAGATTCACAGAAAGTGTTGAAGTACAACCATTTCCATCAGTAACGGTAACATTGTAAACTCCGGCAGGAAGATTTGTAAGGTCTTCAGTCGTAGCTGAAAATCCACCAGTACCTACCCAGTTATATTGGAAGTTAGGAGTTCCCGTTACAGTAAGGTTAATTGAACCATTTGCAGTATTACAATCTGTTGGTAAAACACTAAAATTAGTAAGCACTGCAGGTGCATTACTTGTAATGGTTTGATTCACATCAACCGTACAACCATTTCCATCAGTATATGAATAAGTAACTACAATTGAACCAGCACCTGTTGCGGTCAACACGTCACCAGCACCTAGTGAACCAGGACCAGTAACAGAGAAAGTTCCGCCTAATGGAGTTCCAATTAAGCTTCTGGTATCATCAATACACATAGGTGCAGCGGAGCTGGTAATCATTGGAGTTGGAAGACCGATGACAGTAATCACCTGAGTGGTGGTACCGGTACAACCATTTCCGTCTGTATATGAGTATTCAATTGTTATAGAACCTGTTGCTGATGCTGAAAGGATATCTCCAGCACCAATTGAACCAGGTCCACTGATAACAGAGAAACTTCCACCAGCAGGGTTACCCAGCAACGCTCTTGTATCATTTAAACAAAGGTCAGCACCTGAACTTGTAATAACAGGAGTAGGATCCGGACTCACCGTAATCATCTGAGTAGTTGATCCGGTACATCCATTTCCATCTGTAAAAGAATAGGTTACATTAATAGTTCCAGCAGCAGTTGCAGTTAACACATCGCCTGCACCCAAGGTGCCAGGTCCTGTTACTGAGAAAGTTCCACCTGTTGGATTTGCAGTAAGGGATCTTGTATCATTGATACACATAATAGCTGCACTGCTTGTAATTGCAGGAGTAGGCAAGCCATTAACTGTAATCATGAAAGTACAAGATAGAGAACAGTTGGTGTAGGTGATGGTATGCATTCCAACACCTGCAGTTGCAGGGTTGAACATATTACCTGTTACACCAGGTCCGCTAAATGTTCCACCAGCAGGAGTACCTTCAGGTAAAACAAAAGCAGGATCATTCACACAAGCTGATAAATTACCAGGACAAACCGGAGGATCATTCACAACAGTTGCAAGAACCGGAGTTCTTGGACCTGCACAATCTGAAGATACCTGCCAGTTATAGAACCAGTAGTAAGTTGCACTTCCAGGATTGGTAATGAAATCCTGAAGTAACAACAACGTTACCACTAGGTGATGAATAAGGATAAGTATTTCCTGAAGTTTCACGGATACAGGCTTACCACTCATATTTGCTGATACCAATCTATAACCTGTTCCAACTGAAACAGGAAGGTTTACTGGCAAAGTAACCAATTCAGGAGTGGCAACGCTACCTGGAGGAATGGTGAAAGGACCTGCTGTCATTAAAACGGTACCTGTATTGTCGGTAAGGTTTACTTCCATACTTCCACCAGTACCAACTGAATAAACATCAACTGTTTGAATAACGATGTCAGAATTAACTACATCAAACACCAACCCCAGTTGTTACCTGAAGTATTCAAGGTACTCGTATTTACATAGGTAGGTTTAGCAGCTGCTTCACTACCTCCTCCAATTACAGGTTCTACATAATAAGTAGTAGAAGTTGTAATTGGAGGTGTATTGAAATATTACCGTTTCCTAAGGCTGTTCCACCTGTTGCTACATCATACCAGTTCAACATAGAACCAGCATTTCCAGTTGCTCCAAGGGTTACAGAAACAGGGCCAGGGCCACATTCTGAACCAGGAGTTGTAGATACGATGGCTGGAGAAATTACGTTAACCGTAGCAACAGAAGATGGAGAAGCCGAAATCGGAACTCCGCCACAAGAAACTATTACTCGGAAATCTGTTGAAGCACTTACACCAGGCACCAAATAGTCTGCTGTAGTTGCACCTATAATTGGTGTCCATGCATTCGCACCAGCTGGAGAACTTTCCCACTGGTATTCTGCACCTGTTGCAGGGTCTCCACCCAAAGACAACTGCACATCGTCAGAAACACAGATGGTTCCAGGAGTAGCAGATACAGTCAAAGTCGTAGGAGAACTAAGAATTTCATATGTTTTGTAGTCGGCAACAGGGAATGCACCGGGAGCCAATGCTACTGAAACAGGACAATACCCGCTAAAGTAACTGGCAGAGTTGGTTCCAACATTTGGCATTGCTATCAAATCCTGTGCTACTACAAAATATTCGATGATGTCGCCATTGGTTACCGCAGAGGTAAGCAAGGCATAATCTATATCAAAAACAAACGGAGATGCAGCGTTGGTAGCTTCAACATATTTCCAACCATTATCAGCAGAAGTGTTGGTTGCAGCAAGAACGTTGTTCTCAGTTGATTTTTTGTACCAAAGTCTTGGTTTGGTACCTGCAGTTGTATTTACTCCAGTAACATCTGTTATGTCTGCAGTCAATGAAATGGAAGAAATACAAATAGAGTTAGGAATATCATCAAAAGTAATGATTGGTGCAGCAGCATCTGTTGCTGTACCTGCAAATTCCAATGCTCCGATATCAGGAAGCGCAGCTCTTGATACACCATTGTGATCTTCAGTTATCACAGGAGTGGTTGCTGTAGTTGCTCCACTTTCAGCGAAGCTCGCTCCGGATGGAGAGAAACATGCAACCCCTGCTGCAACAAGGTTATCTTCATAGAAGGTACCTGCTTCACCCATGAAAGTCTTGTAAAGACCACAAGGAGTGTTGAAGTCAGGGTCAGCCGTTCCAATTGATCCACCTGCTACATAATAAACGTTGGTAGCAGTGGTATTGGTAGGACCTTCTCCAAAAATATATGGAGTGAAATAAATGTTGTGGTCTGCTGTAATATTCGCAGGTTTAGTACCATTGGTACCGGTTACTGATCTTTTTAAACCAGCGAAGTACCCAGTACCTCTTTCAACCGCATCTATTTTGATGATGTTGTTTTTTGCATTCAAAAGGGTTGAAGAGCTGGCAAGGTAGATACCTGCTCCTCCAAAGTTGGTTCCAGTAGTATTTAATGTACCTGCACTACCAAGGAAGATGGTATTGTAAGAAACATTGATTTCCGTACCACTGGCAACATAAATACCTGTAATACCAGTAGTTGAACTCACCGAAGGTGATCTTAAATCACTGATACAGTTATTGTAGATATTTTTAAAAGTACCTGAAGAAGTATAAATACCTTCAACAGTTCCACTTGTAGCGTTTGGACGCTCAAGGTCATATACTTTATTGTTGTAAATATTACCTGTTGTAGCAGGGCTTGTACTTCCCAAAAGATACATACCTCTAACTGTTGAAGAAGTTGAGGACCCTGTCAAAAAGCCATGAATTTCGTTTCCATAATAATCTGCATTTTCTACCGCTGTTCCCAGCTGGTAAATACCATACATGGTACCAGTACCTGCAACGTTATTGATATGGTTATCATAAACGTCAGAACCGGATTGCATATAATAAATATAAATACCATAGAAAGTAGATCCACAAGTAATATTTTCAACTGTATTATTGAATACATGTTTTACAGGGGAATTATTAGTAAGACCATCAAAGTTGTAAATTCCATAGAAGGAACCAGTACCATTATTAACGTTGGTCCAGCTATTATTACTGATAATCTGAGTATTATCAGAAGTAGAAGAAGAACCAGCGTAATATCCGTAGGTAGTACCAAAAGAGGTACCAGTACGTTGATAGCCCCCAATTATTTGGTTGTTATTTACCGTAAGCGTACCATCCAAACCATTTGCAGCATTGTAAATCAAATATTCTGTGCTGCTATGATTCATCTGAATATTGTTCCATGTATTGTTGGAAATATCAGAGTTATCAGTACTGTTATTTGTATAGATAAAATAGAATGTACCGGTACCCATAACCGAGTTGGTGAAATTGCTAAAGCTGTTTCCACTTATACTCACCAAATTCGAATTGGCAGTAGAACCCGCACTGTTATAAATCATGTAAACCGTACCTGATGCTACAGAACGATTGATATTGGAAAAGATATTATTATTTATATTGACATTGGTTACACCGGTTGCGGAATTCCATATACCATACCATGTAGAAGTTGAACTGTCATCACAGTTCGTAATGGTGTTATTATTAATATTGATGGTATTCCCAGAGCCTGCTGAACCAGCAGCATTTTCTATCCCAGATGTAGTACCAGAAAGTGATGTAAGACTAATAATGTTGTTGTTGATATCACCACTAGCTCCATCTGAACTATCGTTACAGAAAATACCACCCAGCAAAGCAGGGTGCGTAACACCAGCTCCATTGTTGTTATTGATGGTATTATATGAAACATTGAAATCCCATTGGTCTTTCAAAAAAATTGCATTTGCACGAGCGGTAGCACCTGTACCACCACCATAGTTGATAATGGTATTACCAGTTCCCAGACCGTTTCCTCCCACGTCATTTCCGGTATCAGCAAAGTCAAATGGCGCTACATCTTCAAACCCGATAAGCGCAATACCCGATTGACAATTTTGGATCGTGTTTGCAAATATATTATTGTTAGAGTTTCCGCCGCTAGCAGCAGTAATGGTCAACTCAGTATCACTGGCTGCATACGTTGCATTGTGTACAGCGATACCAACAGAACCATTATGGCCGTAAGTCCAGGCTCCTGAGTTTTCTCTATTGAGTGTAATTACACAGTTCTGGATGGTATTATTCTGGCAACCATCTGTTGGACTAGCTTTGAATAACCCAAAGCCAACTTCCATCATTTCTGTAGGTCCTGCAACGTTACCATCAAAAAGGTCAATACCAACGATGGTTACATAATCAGAGCCCGACAAAATAAACATCCCATCTTTGGCAGCACCTGCTGGTAAAGCTGTACCGACATAAGCATTCAAAACAGGATTGGTACCTGCTCCAAATTTTTGGATGACAATTGGATTAGCAGCTGTACCGGTAGCGGTCATAACTATCCCTCCGGAGGGAAGTGTTTCGCTATGTCCGGCAGGAACATCTACTAGCACAACACCGGAAATGGTCGCCCCGTTTAACGCAGAAATGGCCGCTGCCAAAGTTGGGTAGCTGCCATTCACTGTAGAGCCTCCGGAAATATTTACCTGGGCGGACAAGGAAAAGCCCATCAGTAAAATTAGCGGAAGAATCAGGAGTAAAACTCTCTTTGTCATGGAATTAATTTGAATTTGAAGATTCGTTTGTGTAGAGTATCTATAGCTAATATTTTATTGAGATACCAGGTCAATAATCGCCGTTTTGTGATCAGCAATTACCTGGTCAGCAAATACATTATTATCGTAATCTGCAGGAGAAATTCCGTAATGATTGACCAAAACTGTTTTCACAGAAGATTCAACACTCGTTCCTGCTGAAATTTGATCGATAACCTGCACGCAGAAATTAAAGCGATCCAACTTGATAACCGTTTGGGCATCATCAGGATTTGCATCTGAAAAAGATGCCTTTTCTGCTTCGATTTTGCTTTGGAGAATTGCTACAGCTTCTTCAGAAGGAAGGAAAGACTGCGCTATTGCGGATGGAGAAATGGCTACAAAAGCCACCACAAAAAGGAACAGACTGATCGCTGTTCTAAGCACATTTTTCATGAGATTACAATTTGTCGTTAGTTGTAAAACAAAATACAAAATGACTATCAACTCCTCTAGGAAAGCTGGTAATCAAAAATTTACAAAACCACTAAAATTGTAATACAAGGAGAATGAGAAGGAGGAGATCCTTCTTTCTTTTGGATTATAATTTGTGGTTAAAGAATTCCAAGCATACCATTTAGAATGTTATCTATCTGGAATTGCTTGAGAAAAGGGATGGCCAAATCAATTTTTGGGAATGTGTAAGTGTATAAACCATACACCTTTTCGGAGGGTAAAACTAGTACAGTAATTTGGTAGGTACAATAGGTGCAATTCCCATGAAGTTAACTTTATAAGTCTTTTAATTTTGCTTTAATTTTTTTTTAATGCGCGTTTATTGTTTGAATTGATTTCATTGAAAAACAAGCATTTTACCAGAACATTTTCCTGGCTGATTTTCGTCACTTTCTTGGATTTATTTTTGGTCGGATTATCAACCGAAGTGATTGGTCATAAAACAGGTAGTTCCAAACCCAATTAAAAAAAATAATGACCTTATTTCTGACTCCTAAAATTTGAAATAAATGAACCAATAGCCAGACCATCCAGGCGAACATGCCGCTGAATTTAAATTTTGGCAAATCAACAACAGCCTTATTTCGACCGATGGTAGCCATACTTCCCAAGTCCCTATATTTAAAAGGGTGTTTATTTTTATTCTTTAACCCCTTCTTTAAGTTAAAAGCAAGGTTCTTTGCCTGTTGGATAGCAACCTGAGCTACCTGAGGATGACCGTAGGGAAACTCCTCCGAAACCATGGTCGCAACATCTCCAATGGCATATACATTTTCGTATCCTTTTACCTGATTGAATTCATTGACCGCTACCCTATTTCCATTCCCCATGACTTCCTGAGGCAAACCAAATGGTGCTGCCCCTTTAACACCAGCTGCCCAAATAACTTTTTTAGCAGGGATTTTGGAGCCATCGTCCATCTCTACCCAGCCGCCATCGTAATTCATTACTCTGGTATTCAATTTGATTTTGACACCCATCTTTTCAAGAAAGTCATAGGCCTTTTGAGAAGCATTTTCTGACATTCCTTTTAAAAGACTGTCTGCCCCCTGCACCAGCCAAATATCTACTTCGCGGCAATCCAGTTCGGGATAGTCTTTGGGAAGTACGTATTCTCTCATTTCTGCCAAAGCACCGGCAACCTCCACTCCGGTAGGGCCACCACCAACCACAACGATATCAATAAACTCCTGCCGTTCTTCATAATCAGTTGTTGATAGCGCTTTCTCATAATCGTCCAAAATAGCATTGCGAAGGAACAATGCTTCTGAGACCGTTTTCATGGAGATGGCCAAGGATTCTAACTTCTGGTTTCCAAAGTAATTTGTATCGGCCCCTGTTGCAATGACCAGGTGATCGAAATTGCAAACTCCAAGGCTGGTTTCAAGGAATTTCTTTTCAAGATTTACCTTGGTAACTTCAGTAATTCGGATGTAGATATTTTTATTTTTTTGAAAAATCTTTCTAAAAGGAAAAACGATGGAACTTGGTTCCAGACCGGCCATTGCAACCTGATAAAAAAGTGGCTGGAACTGGTGGTAATTATTTCGATCGAGTAAAACGACCTGGTATTGGTTTAATTTTGAAAGCTTTAGTGCAAGTGCCAGTCCGGCGAATCCGCCTCCAATAATTACGACCCTCTCTTTTCCAAGTTCAGGCAGGTTTATTTTGATCATGATTAGGATTTTATTCTAATAGTCTCCTACCGTCAGGAACCAAACCTGGTAGGTCCAAAATAGCTGGTACAAACCTATCCAAAGAACAACGGGAATGAAAAATATGGTCAACTTTTTTTCTATTTTCCATAAAAAATAAGGAAGGGCAAAAACCAGTATTGATTGGAAAACAGCTCCCCCTAATGCAAAGTTGAAAGATTGAGCAGAAAATAGTTGAAATGCCCAAATTTCATGAAAAATAAGAAGCACAATCAGCATCCAAAAAGCCAAAGGGAAATCCGGATCTGTCAAAAAGGTAGTTCTGTATAAAAGGACCATACATATTATATAGTATAGAAATCCAAAATTTCGCCACATTTGAGCACTAACTGACCATTCAGGTGTGCTTACAGCATCAAAAAAGTGATACAATTCACTTACATATGAAAGGTAACCAGCCACAGCTGCCATGAATGGCAGTAAGATGGCGCGGGTAAGATGAGCACTATGCATTTCTTAACATTTTAAAGCCAACCGACAAATTGAAGGTTAAACTTTTCACTTTCCAAAAAAAATATTTAAAAAGAATTTCAAACGAAATAAAATATATATTTTGGCAAACTAAATAAAGACTAAACTTACTTGAGCTAGTACATAACCATGAAAAAAAGCTACTGTAGTATACTGTGGAGCGTTGTATTTGTTTTGATTAGCCTGGGGGGATTTGCTCAATCAACCATAAGAGGTGTCATTAAAGACATGAACAGTGGAGAACCTTTGATTGGAGCAACCATCCTAATCAATCAAACCGGAGAAGGTACTGTTACTGATTTTGATGGTGCCTTTGAATTGAATACAAGCCTGAACCCTCCTTTTGAAGTTGAATTTTCTTATACGGGATATTCAGCGATTCAACAAACCATCCAGGATCCAGATCAAAAATTGAATGTAAAGCTCGAAGAAAGCGCCATTACAATTGCAGCAGTTGAGGTTAAGGGGCAGCGGATTTCTGACAAGCAGAAAGCAGCGCCTTTGACTGTGGAATCCATGGATTTATTGGCCATAAAAAATACGGCTTCCGATAACTTTTATGATGGACTCGGCTCCATGAAGGGAGTGGATCTTACTGCTGCCAGCCTTGGATTTAAAATCATTAATACCAGAGGATTTAATTCTACAAGTCCGGTTCGTTCTCTTCAAATTATTGATGGTATCGACAATCAGGCGCCCGGCTTGAACTTTTCCCTTGGTAACTTTCTTGGTTCTTCAGAATTAGATGTAGTAAAAGTTGACCTTATACAAGGTGCAAGTTCGGCATTTTACGGACCAAACGCCTTTAATGGTGTAATATCAATGGAGACCAAGAATCCATTCATGCACAAAGGCCTGGCAGGAAGTGTGAAGGTTGGCGAAAGAAGTTTGGTCGAAGCGGCTATCCGATTTGCAGATGCTGTTCAAAACGCTGACGGAAATGATGTCTTTGCCTATAAATTCAACTTCTCCTATTTAACTGCGAATGATTGGGTAGCCGATAATTTTAATCCGGTAGACGGAACTGAAACCGGTATTGATAATCCCGGAAGATACGATGCCGTGAATATCTACGGAGACGAATTCTACCCTGGTGGTGATTACAGCGGATTTAATCCACCATCTCAGTATCCTGGCTTAGGAATTTTTCACCGTACAGGATACAGGGAAGAGGATCTGGTAGATTACGGTACTAAAAACTTGAAATCTAACCTTGCATTTCACTTCAGAACAAATCCTTCTATGAAAGAAGAGTCACCTGAAGTCATCCTTGCAGGAAGTTTCTCCACTGGGACAACAGTTTATCAGGGAGACAATCGTTTCAGCCTAAGGAATATTGTTTTTGCTCAACCAAAGATTGAGTTTAAGAAAAAAGATAAGTTTTTCATTCGAGCATACATGACCTTTGATGATGCCGGAGATTCTTATGATCCATATTTTACAGCTTTGGCTCTTTTAGATAGTGCCGGAAGCAATTTTGAATGGGCGCAGGCCTATGAGAATTTTTGGAGAAATCCGGTAGACGGGCAAGGCAATTTTGACCAAAGAGCCTTTGACCTTGGATTTCCCATGGTAATGGATTCGATTGGTCCTGATGGCGAGCCTGTTCCAAATCCTAATACCGGTTTGAACTATAAGGTTTATGATTATGATGCATGGAGATCCTGGCTTCAGGAATATAAGGATACATTATTTGACTGGCACAGGCAGGCAGAGAATTATGTAAATGGCGGAGTTTCCGGATTGAGAAATTTAGATCCATATTATGAGCCTGGCACCGAAAGATTTAATGAAAAGTTCAATGAAATCATTTCAAAATCAAGGAATGACGGAGGAACACGATTTATAGACCGAAGTGCCCTTTATCATGTACATGGAGAGTATAGTTTTGATCCTGGCTGGGTTGAATTTTTAAAGGTTGGAGGAAATGTAAGGTTTTATCGACCTGAGTCTGAAGGAACCATTTTCTATGATACAGCAGGTATTACCTTGAAGAATTATGAATTTGGATTTTATACCGGAGCTGAAAAAGTCTTTTTTGAAGATAAACTAAGAGCACAGGTAACTGTAAGGGCAGACAAAAATCAGAATTTCGACTGGTTGGTCTCCCCTGCCGCATCCCTTGTCTTTAAACCTAAAGCGAATAATTATTTAAGATTTTCTTTCTCTTCTGCCATTAGAAACCCTACACTTACCGATCAGTATTTGAACCTTAATGTTGGAAGAGCAACGCTGTCCGGCAATTTGGATGGAGTGCAGGACCTGGTCACAACGGAATCATTGGTAACTTATTTAAACACTTTGAGCAGAGACTCCCTTCAATACTTTGACATTCCGGGTGTAATGCCGGAAAAGGTGAAAACTTTTGAAGTAGGTTACAGGACAACCTTATTTAACAATACCTATGTGGATGCCAATTATTACTACAACATTTATAATGACTTCCTTGGGTATAATATTGGTGCGGAAATAGAATTTGATCCTACATTTGGACGAATTAGAGACATTGATATTTACAGATATGCTGCCAACTCTACTGAGACGGTAACTACTCAAGGGTTTTCAATCGGGATGAATTATTATTTCCTCGATTATTATCAATTGGCAGGAAATTATTCCTGGAACAAGTTGAACACAAATACAGAGGATCCAATTGTTCCTGCTTTTAACACTCCGGAGCACAAATACAATATTAGCTTAAGCGGACGCAACATCACCTGGAATTTTGGAAACGCCCAATTAAGAAACTTTGGATTTAATATTAATTATAAGTGGATTGAAGGATTTATTTTTGAAGGGTCACCACAATTCACCGGAAGTATACCAACCTATTCCCTATTAGATGCGCAAGTAAGTTTTGGATTTCCAAAAATCAACACCACTTTAAAAATTGGTGCATCCAACTTACTGAACAACAAAAATTTCCAAACTTATGGAGGTCCAAGGATTGGACGCCTTGCATTTGTAAGTTTGGTATATGATTGGAAAAAGATTTAATTAGATAACTTAAATTTGACGTTCTATGAAAAAGATTTTACTATTCTTTTCACTTGTCCTATTCTCAATAGCCGGTTTTTCTCAAAACCGTTATCTGGATCAGGTCTTTTCGGATGTAGAAGTCAGTACAGAGATATATGGTGCGAATGCTACCATTTTGACTTTGTTTGATACAAACTTCAGAGAGGCCATCAGAATTCCTTTGGAAGCTGATATCTATACTCCTGTAGGAGATACAGAAACCGATCGTCCTTTAGTGGTTTACATGCACACAGGAATTTTCCTTCCTCAAGGATTGAACCAGAGTGTTACCGGAACTCGTAGGGACTCTGCTACAGTTGAGGTTTGTACTAGATTGGCAAAAATGGGATATGTAGTTGCTTCTGCAGATTACCGTTTGGGCTGGAATCCAGAAGCACAGACTCAGCCATTGAGAGCATTGGGCTTGATTCAGGCAACTTACAGAGGTATTCAGGATGCCAGAACTGCTATCCGTTACTTCAAACTAAATGCTGCAAATGGCAATCCACACGGCATCGATACCACCAAGATTGTACTTTGGGGACAAGGAACCGGCGGGTATATTTCATTGGCGACTGCTACATTTGATGAGTTTGCAGAAATTGCCATGACCACCAATCCTCCAAATAAATTCCTGACCGACCTTGATGGAAACCCGGCCACGTTGGAACCGATGGTTATTCCTGCGATTTTTGGAGACATTGAGGGTAAAACGTTTGGAGTTGTTCCTCCAACAGGATTTGGAACCATCCCTCCAAACGATACGTTATGTTATCCTCAATACGTCAACCAGACTTCTGATTTTGCGCTTTGTGTAAATATGGGTGGTGCATTGGCTGACATCAACTGGCTGGAAGCTGGCGATGTACCAATGATTTCTTACCATATACCAAATGATCAGTATGCACCTTATGAGGATGCAGTTTTGGTTGTTCCAACAACAGGAGACCCAATCGTCCAAGTGCAGGGAAGTAAAGCAATCATAGAAAAAGCCAATACCCTGGGCAACAACCAGGTTTTTGTGGATGCAGCTATTAATGACGAATATACTCAAGGAGCAATGGCTAATTCTGCACTTGCGGGACATGCTTATCTGGAAGGGCTCTATCCTTTTATTCGTCCAGTTAACCAATTTAATCAACCAGAGGGTGCTCCTTGGGAATGGTGGAATTCAGCAGTTTGGTCTGCCGTACCACATCCAAGTGGAATGGGTTCATTTGATTTTGTTGCAAAACTTACCAATGCAATGATGAGTCCTACTCAAGGTAGAACTTACATAGACACCATTGTTGGTTATTATGCTCCAAGAGCGTATGCAGCATTGAATCTGTCTACCAGTGTAAAAGATTTGATCTCTGCTACTGATGTAGATTTGAAAACAGCTCCAAATCCTGCTTCAGACAGAGTCCATATCTCTACTGGTTTGGATTATCCAATTCAGGATTTAGCAATTTATGATTTGAATGGTAAATACATTACCGGACAGTTCGGAATGAATTCTTCTGAATTCAATCTTTACAGAGGTACACTTCCAAGAGGATTGTATATTATGAAATTGCGATTCAAGGAAGGAGTTGTTGCAACGAAACTGATGTTTGATTAAACGCAATAAGCAACACACAAAAAAAAGGCTTTCCGGAAAACCGGAAAGCCTTTTTTATTAAATGTATTCTCAATTATTCAGTAACAAGGTTGATGGTCAAATCGAACTCATCATAAATGGTTTTGTCACCCAAATTGTCAAAGAAAGAACCAGAACCATATTTCACGTTGTAGTTAGAACGGTCAACGATAATTTTAGCTTCTGCATTCTGTCCGTTTACATTTGCGTTGAATTTAATTTCTTTTGTGATGTCTTTGATGGTAAGGTTACCAACTACTTTGTAAGCACCTTCAGTACCGTAAGGAATTGCTTTGGTGATAACAAATTTTGCTGTAGGATGAGTAGCCACACCAAAGAAATCATCTGATTTCAAGTGACCTACTAATTTGTCCTTCCACTCACCTTCAAGGTCATTACAAGTGATGCTGGTCATATCAATTACAAAGGTTCCTCCGGTAAGAACACCGTTGTCAAAATCCAATGCACCTGATTTCAAGGAAACATTACCATTGTGCTCACCGGTTACTTTGTAACCTTTCCAGGCAATGGTACTCTTGGTAGTATTCACATTTTTAGTGCCTTGTACATTTCCATCATTAGCTGGAGTGAAGGCAAGGTTTGCAACCGCAACGATTGCGATAAGGCTAAGGATAAATTTGTTAAATTTCATAAGTAATATTTGATGTTTGGTGAAGAATAATGTGGGATAAACGCACGAGCAAAATTAAAGTTTAAACATTTAATGTAATAACATCTTTTTAGTTAAATTTTTTTTTTATTTTAATTTATCTAACAGGTCATTTAGCTTTACTGCTTCCTCTATTGTAAGGTTTTTAAAACGTTTATCGATTGCTTCATTTAAATCAGGGGTAATTTGATCAATAAATTTGATTCCTTCTTCGGTGATGACCACATCTACCCTTCTCCTATCCTTTTCACAAAGGTCTCTGATTACATAATTTTTACTTACCAATCTGTCAACCAGGCGGGATGCATTGGAGGTTTTGTCAATCATCCTGGCTGCAAGGTCTTTTACAGTCATGGGACTGGGATATCTTCCCTTTAGAATCCTTAGAATGTTGTATTGCTGGGTGGTTATTCCATGTTTTTTCAAATCTACCAACATGGCATGATTCAACCTGGATGCTGTGTAAACAAGATTGACCTGTACTCGAACAAATTCATTGTCAAATCTTTTTTTCTGCTTAATTGCTTCTTCTATTGTCATTTTTATATCAGGTAGTTTGCGTCAAAGCTAAAGGGCAAAAGTGATTTTCCGGAGGCAAATATCCAGGTTTTTCCTGAATTACTTTGAAGAATTACCTCCATTTGAGTTTCAAAACGGGTTTCTGCTTCCACTATAATCTGTCTGCACGCACCGCATGGAGGAACAGGCGTTTCAGAAAAATGTTTATTTCCTTTGGCTACAATTGCAATTTTTTGAATTGCTTGTTCAGGAAAGCTTGCATGTGCTCGTGAAATTGCAACATGTTCTGCACAAATACAAAGCGGATAGGATGCATTTTCCATATTTGATCCGGTAATGATTTCACCATTCAAAAGTTCAAGTGCTGCACCTACTTTGAATTCTGAATAGGGCGCGTAGGCAGTTTCCATTGCTTTTTTGGCTGCTTCTATTAATATTTGTTGCTTCTTTGAGAGTTCATCTTGAGAAATAACTTCCGTAAAGGATATTAAAATTTCCTTCTGCATAAATTTTTGATTTACAAGAAATAGCGTATAAAATTATACCAATTTTTTTCAATAATTGGATTGAAACTTAAATATTCAATTGAATTGAGATAATTTTCCGCTTTAAAACTACCCAATACCATATGAATAACATACTGATAATAGGAGCCGGACGATCTGCAACAGCCTTGATAAACTATATTCTTGATAATGCTGCGAAATACCGATGGGCTGTAACTGTAGCTGATGCGGATTTTGAATTGGCTCAAAAAAAAGTAGCTGACCGTCCTTTTGGCAAACCCGCCTGGCTGGATGCGACTAAACCGAATGATAGAAAAGACCTAATCAACAGAGCAGATGTAGTCGTTTCCCTGCTCCCTGTTCACCTTCATATTGAAGTGGCTCACGATTGTATTAGTTTGAAAAAACACTTGATTACTGCCTCCTACCTTTCTCAGGAGATGTACAAGCTATCTGATCTGGCCAGAGATAAGGATTTGATTTTTATGAATGAAATGGGGCTTGATCCCGGCATTGATCATATGTCAGCGATGCAAAAAATTCATGAAATTCAATCCAACGGAGGAAAAATCAAAGCATTCCGATCCTATACCGGCGGATTGGTGGCACCAGAGAGTGATGATAACCCATGGCACTATAAATTTAGCTGGAATCCCAGAAATGTTGTTCTTGCCGGTCAAGGAACCGCGCAATATTTGGAAAATGACAAGTTAAAATACATTCCTTACAATCGACTCTTTGAAAGTTATCATTTGATTGATGTGCCCGGAATGGGAAAATACGAAGCTTACCCAAACAGGGACTCCTTATTATATAGAGAAACCTACGGACTTTCAGGGACTCCGACTATACTTAGGGGAACCTTGCGTCATCAGGGATATTGCGATGCCTGGAATGCTTTGGTGAAAATTGGTTTGACTGATTCTTCCTACCCAATTTTGAATTCACAAGATCTTACTTACCATGGTTTGATGGAAGCCTATGTAGGTGACCAACATGTTGGAGGAACTGTTAAAGAAAGAATTGCTTCTCTTATAGGTTGGGATGTAGATTCTCATGTAATGCAAAAACTGGAATGGTTGGGCTTATTCCGGAAAAAGAAAATTGCCCTTGTCAATGCCAGTCCATCAGCAATCATTGAAGATTTGTTGCTGAAAAAATGGGCCATGAAACCAGAAGACAAGGATATGGTCATTATGCAACATGAATTTGAATACGAAATCAACCGTCAGAAAAAGACCCACACATCTACCCTTGTCATGAAGGGTGAAAATAATCGCATTACCGCTATGTCCAAATTGGTAGGCCTTCCTCTAGGAATATTTGTAAAATTGGTGATGCTGCAAAAAATCAAAAAAGTGGGCGTTAACATCCCCGTGGTTCGAGAAATCTACGAACCTATTCTGGAAGAGTTGAAAGATTATGGCTTGGAGTTTACGCATAAGGAAAGCTGAGGAGAGTTTTTGATTTTTGATTTTAGATTTTAGATTTAGAAAAAAACAGTAGAGCCGGAATGTATTGCGGCTCCACTGTTTTTTACAATTTTTTACAGAGATAAAATGACGAATAGTCATTCCTGTTTAAAGGGAGAATGCTTTTTAAAAATTTGCGTTTGATTTTGAAATAAACTTTTGAGAAAAAATAATTCAAAAATCAAACGTCAAAAATCTAAAATCTATTCGCTTCTCTCCTCCCAAATCTTAGCCAAATTAATAAGGGATTCGGTGGCTTTTTGCATGTCTTGTACGGAGCTCCATTCTTGTTTAGAGTGGAAAGAGTACTCGCCTGCGAAGATATTTGGACATGGTAGCCCCATGAAGGAAAGACGGCTTCCATCGGTACCACCCCGGATGCTCGAAGGTTTCGGTTCAATTCCGGAACGTTTGATGGCTTCGATGGCATACTCAGATATTTGAGGATGTTTTGAAACTACCTCTTTCATATTTCTATATTGCTCCTTCACTTCGAAATCTGCTGTAGAGTTTGGATATTTCTCCAGGGTTTTATCGACCAATTGTTTTAGCTGATTTTCATAATCTGCCAATTTTTCTGCATCAAAATCACGGATGATAAACTGAACGGTTGCCTTTTCTGCAATACCATTTACAGATACCGGATGTACGAATCCTTCACGACCGGAAGTAGTTTCGGGTGAAAGTGTGTCTTTTGGCAAAGATGAAAGAAAATCTCCGGCAATTTTAAGTGCATTTTCCAATTTACCCAAGGCAAAACCAGGGTGAACAATGACTCCATGAAAAGTTACCGTAACTGCATCGGCAGAGAAAGTTTCATCTTCAAAAGAACCCAAAACTTCTCCATCCACTGTATAACCGAAATCAGCAGCTAATTTTTCAATATCTACTTTATCGACTCCTCTACCGATTTCTTCATCAGGCGTGAAAAGGATGCGAATCTTTCCGTGTTTTTCTTCCGGATGGGTCATAAAATAATGAGCCATGTCCATAATTTCTGCCAATCCGGCTTTATTGTCGGCACCTAACAATGTAGTACCGCTTGCAGTGACGATATCATGGCCAATTTTATCGGCAAGATGCGGGTGACCTTCTACTGTTAATACTTGTGTATTATCATCCGGCAAAACCAAGGGTTGCCCTTGATAATTCTCATGTACGATGGGTTTTACATCTTTTCCCGAACAATCCGGTGCTGTGTCCATATGAGAACAAAAACAAATTACCGGGACATTTTTGTCGGTATTGGAAGGAATGGTTGCGTAAACATATCCGTGCTCATCCAAATGAGCATCAGAAATTCCCATTTCTTTTAATTCTTCAACCAATACTTTCCCCAGATTTTTTTGTTTTTCGGTGGAAGGTGTGGTTGGAGAATTTGGATCACTTTGTGTATCTATTTTTACATAGCGCAGGAAGCGGTCCAGGCAAGTATGTTGGATGTTTAAGGACATTTACTTATATTTTGGTTTTAAAAAAATTATTAGAAAGGCAAAAGCTGATTTGCAAGGATGACAAAGGTATAATTTCAGCAATATTTTTAAAAAATAGCCTGAACAAAAAGCTCGATTGGGTTTAATTTTTGCATCAAAATTGTATTTTAGCCGCCGTTTAAAAACCTCAATTTTTTATTATGAAAAAATTACTAATTACACTGACCGTTTCTTGTTTCGCTACTTTAATGTTTGCACAAAATGCAGCTCCTCAGGCTCCAACCAAAGCAAGCATCAGCGATTATTTCCAATTCGACAATGACCAGCAGGTTCAGTTGAATTCTATTTTAGATAAAAAGGCACAGGCCCAAAATGAGGCAAAGTCTTTAAAAGATTCAGACCCTCAGACTTACCTGAACAAATTGAATATTGCATCGGAAATGTATTATATGGAGTTGAGAAATATGATGACCGATGAGCAGAAAAAAATGTTTCCTGATTGGGTGAAAGAAAATGGTAAAAGAAAAAGCGTACTTGAAAAACAACTTCGTTCAGAGGGTGTTTCTGATTTAGAAATTAGAATTCAAGTTGCTGAAAAATACTAGTGACAATTTAGCCCTGTTTTAAAAAACGAATAATGCCAGAAAGAAAAGATCCACTTAAGAAGAAATTTGACGAAAAATCATCGAAACTAAGAGCATCACTAAAAGCCCTGATTAAAGAAAAGGGTGCCACTAAAGTGGACGAAGTGACAGTGAGCCAGGTTTTTGGAGGAGCAAGAGGAATCAAAATGATGTTGTGGGAAACTTCAGCGCTCGATGCGTTTGAAGGAATCCGCTTCAGGGGATATTCCATCCCTCAATTGAGAGAAAAGCTCCCAAAAGGACCTGACGGAAAAGAACCACTTCCTGAAGGATTGTTCTGGTTGATGTTGGTTGACGAAATCCCGACTCAAAAACAAGCTGAATGGTTATCCAAGGAATGGAGAAGACGTGCCAAGGTTCCTAAATTCGTTTTTAGAATGCTTGACAAACTTCCGGAGGATACCCATCCAATGACACAATTCACCATTGCTATCAATGCAATGCAAAGTGAAAGTGAATTTGCCCGCCGCTATGATGAAGGCATGGGGAAAGATGAATATTGGGATGCTACTTATGAAGATGTGATGAATTTGATTGCGATGTTGCCACATGTCGCAGCCTATATTTACAGAAGATCCTTTTTTGATAAGAAACATATTAAGGCAGACCGTACTTTAGACTGGGCTGGAAACTTTGCTCATATGCTTGGGTATGAAAATAAGGATTTCCAAAACCTTATGCGATTGTACCTGACCATCCATGCAGATCATGAAGGAGGAAATGCTTCCGCACATACTACTCATTTGGTTGGTTCAACTTTAAGTAGTGCCTATTTGTCTCTTGCTGCAGGTATCAACGCATTGGCAGGGCCTTTGCACGGGCTTGCCAATCAGGAAGTTATTGGGTGGATTTTCAAAATGGTTGAAGATTTGGGAACTCAAAAGCCTACTAAAGAGCAGATTGCCAAATATGTGCATGATACTTTGGAGGCCGGAAGGGTAATCCCGGGTTATGGCCATGCTGTATTGAGACAACCGGATCCAAGGTTTATGGCTCAAAAGCGTTTTGCTGAAGAATACATTCCAAATGACGATATCGTCAATATTGTTTGGAAGATTTTTGAGGTAGTTCCACCAATTCTTGAGGATTTGGGCAAAGTGAAAAATCCATGGCCAAACGTTGATGCTCACTCGGGAGCTTTATTGGTACACTACGGATTAAACCAGTACAACTATTATACAGTGTTGTTTGGTGTATCCAGAGCCTTGGGAGTGTTGGCAAACCTTTGTTGGTCAAGAGCATTGGGACTTCCATTGGAAAGACCTAAATCAGTTACCAGTGAATGGTTGACCAACTTTATCAACGAACATTCTAACTAAACCCTATCCTAACTAACAATCAAAATAAATTACGATGAATATACCCGGCAACTTGAAGTATACCAAAGAGCATGAGTGGATCAAGGTAGAAGATGGCAACATTGCAGTTATCGGCATTACTGATTTTGCACAAGGCGAATTGGGCGAAATCGTTTATGTAGAAGTTGATTCTGTTGATGAAACCATTGAAAAGGATGAGATTTTTGGAACTGTGGAAGCTGTAAAAACGACCTCAGACCTTTTTATGCCTGTTTCCGGCAAAGTCTTGGAATTTAACAAAGCATTGGATGAAAGCGAAGGTGACAACCCGGCTTTGATAAATGAAGATGCTTATGGAGAAGGTTGGATTATCAAAGTAGAAATGTCCGATCCTTCTGAACTTGATGACTTGATGGATGCAGCAGCCTATGAAGCATTGATAGGATAAAGCATTCTTTACAGATAGACTACCGGTTAAGTTGCCTAATGCAGCTTAACCGGTTTTCATTTTATTCAAATTGGGAAACTCTTTTTTCAATCAGGCTGTTTAAGCCTACATTTACCCATTATTTCAAAAGGAAATCCAGAAAGATGTCTATTGTCCATAAAATACAAAACGGAGTAGTTGAAGCTGTCAAAGAATTATTTGGTGAAAACATTGACCCTGAAAGTGTTACCCTAACGCCAACTCGCAAGGAATTTGAAGGTGATTACACAGTGGTCGTCTTTCCTTACACCAAAATTGCCAAGAAAGGACCCGCTGTTATTGCCCAGGAAATGGGTGCGTTTATAGAAAACCACATTCCTGAAATTACCAGCTTCAATGTAATCCAGGGTTTTTTAAACCTAACCCTTAGTGCAGATTATTGGACAGCTTTTCTTCAGGAAAACATGGGCAATGCTTATTATGGGATGGCTCCAAAAAATGGTAAAAAGGTAATGGTTGAATTCTCTTCCCCCAATACCAACAAACCTTTACACCTGGGCCACATTCGAAATATCCTCTTAGGCTGGTCTTGCTCTCAAATATTGGAAGCGGCCGGCAATGAAGTCTTTAAAGTGCAGGTAATCAACGATAGAGGGATTGCAATTTGTAAAAGCATGCTCGCATGGCAGAAATTTGGAGAAGGTAAAACCCCGGAAAATTCAGGTATAAAAGGTGATCATTTGGTGGGTGATTTTTATGTCTCTTTTGAAAAACATTTCCAGGAAGAATATAAGGCATGGCAAGAAACAGACGAAGCAAAAGCCGTTTTAAAACAGGAGAAAAAAGAAGATCAGGACGAGGCATCCTTTTTTAAAAAATACAAGGAAAAATATTTCAATCAACAAAGTAAATTAGGCGCTGAAGCCCGCGCGATGTTATTGGATTGGGAAGCAGGAAAACCGGAGGTGGTAGCCCTCTGGAAAAAAATGAACGGTTGGGTGTATGAAGGATTTGATAAAACCTACGAAAAACTAGGTGTTTCTTTTGACCAATTATATTATGAGTCGGAAACGTATCTTCTAGGAAAGGAAATGGTGGAAAAAGGCCTTTCCAAAGATGTTTTTTATAAAAAAGAGGATGGCTCCGTATGGGCAGACCTGACAGATGCAAAGTTGGATCATAAAGTTGTCTTGCGCAGTGACGGAACTTCGGTTTACATTACCCAGGATATAGGAACTGCTCACAAGCGATACGAAGAATACGGTGTAGAAAGCATGGTTTATGTGGTAGCTGACGAACAGAACTATCACTTCCAGGTTCTTTTTGAAATATTAAAAAGGTTGGAAGAACCTTATGCAAACGGATTGCACCATTTATCCTATGGAATGGTAGATCTTCCAACCGGAAAAATGAAGTCTCGTGAAGGTACCGTTGTAGATGCAGATGACCTCATCGCAGAAGTAGTTGAAGAAGCGAAAAAAGCGGCCGGTGAACGAGGAGAGATAACAGAAGCAAATGCGCAAGAACAAGAGGAAATCATTTTTAAAATTGGAATGGCTGCTTTGAAGTTTTACATCATCAAAGTAAGTCCCAAGAAACGAATGACTTTTAATCCTGCAGAATCTGTTGATTTACAGGGACAAACAGGTCCGTATGTTCAGAATGCATATGTCCGGATTAAATCTGTTTTACGTAAAGCACTTGCAGACCAGGTAGAATGGAAAAACCAGGCAGGTTATGACAAACTGGAACCGGGAGAAAAAGAGTTGTTGAGTCAATTGTACCAATACCCGTCGATTATCCAGGAGGCTGCCGACAATTATGACCCATCTACTATAGCCAATTATGCCTATGCATTGGCCAAAGAATTCCATAAATTTTACCATGACCACAGCATCCTAAAAGCAGAATCAGCAGGTTCCAAAATTTTCCGCCTTCAACTGAGCAATATGTGCGCAAATGTTCTTAAATCCAGCATGCATTTGTTAGGAATAGATATGCCGGAGCGGATGTAGGGCTAGGTGCAGGGTACTGGGTACTGGGTGCTAGGTTCTGGGTACTGGGTGCTAGGTACTGGGTTCTAGGTACTGCAATGCTGATACATAAAACCATCATGCTGCTTTCCTGGTTAAAAACTGTATTTTAGCAATCCAAATTTAAATCAAGAGGGTTTATTAAGCCTAAAATCAGAATCCAGCGTCCATTTTTTGGTTTCCAGCCTCGAAATTTCTCCAAACAAACCTATGACCAAAACAGATTCACTTGAGGAGCTACAAATACCTAAGAAGTCCATTGCAGTGCTTCCTTTTGTGAATATGAGTCCGGATCCTGAGAATGAATATTTTAGTGATGGAATAACTGAAGAAATTATCAACTCAGTAACCAGGGTTCCAGGGCTGAAAGTGATTGCAAGAACTTCCTCATTTGCGTTCAAAGGAAGTAACGAAGATATTCCAACCATTGGAAAAAAGCTCGGAGTTGCAACAGTCTTAGAAGGAAGTGTTCGAAGAGCAGGTAACAGACTCCGCATTTCAGCAAAGCTGGTACAATGTAAAGGAGGATTTCAGATTTGGGCCAAATCCTATGACCGGCAAATGGACGATATCTTCTCGATTCAGGATGAAATCAGCCTTTTGATTGCCGACCAGATACGCGAAAATTTTGGCCACCTTGAGATTCAGGATCATTTATCCTCTATTCCTACAGAAAATGTAGAAGCCTATAACCTTTATTTGAAGGCGAGGTTTAACCATTTGAAATGGAACCGGGAAGGGATAACCACAGGGATTCAATTATACCAGGAAGCCATTGCCATGGATCCTGGTTTCTCACTACCCTATTTTGGAATTGGTTTTGCCATGGCTATGCGTGCATCATTTGGCTCTGATAAAGAGCTAGCCAGACTTTCGGAGGAATATTTATCAAAGGGATTCGAATTGGATCCTAATAATTATCTGGGTTATTTTGGGAAAGCCACTTTAAGCTTTTGGACCCATTGGAATTTTAAAGAAGGAGCTGAATTTTATAAAAAATCATTAGAATTAAATCCATCTTTTACGGAAGCTGAGGAAGGGCTGGCTGAGCTTTACACTGCTATAGGCGAATTCGATCTTGCCTTGAAACATTGCGACAATATACTAAGGCTCAACCCTTTATCACCCAATCATTATTACACCAAAGGAGTAGCGCACTATCTAAAAAAAGAATATCAAACCGCTTTTGAATGTATGGAAGCAGGTTTGAAAGTGGATCCCAATTTTGCATTTTGTATTGAGCGCGCAATTTTGTGTCTCATTCAAATGAAAGATTTAAATGGTCTAAAATCATTCATTTTAAAATATCCACAAGCTCAGAAACCTCAGGAAGCACTTGCCCTTTTTAAATTATTGCATCCGGAACTTGAATTAGAAATCAACTTAGCAGAAATTGATCAAAAAATCTTAAGTCAGCAAGGACCGACATTATTAGCCTGGGAATTAACATTACTTGTTCATCTGGGCCATCACCAGATGGCTTTGGACACCCTGGAAACTGATTTAAAATTGAAAAGAGGGCAAGTCATAAATTTTAAATACATGCCTTTGTTAGAGCCACTTCACCAGTATCCAAGATTCCAAAAGCTGGTCAAGAAGGTTTTCCCGCCCAAAAATATCCCCGCTTTCTCTGAACTAGCCCAAGAAATACCTTCCGGAAATCAAGCATTTTTTACTGAAGACCAGGCCAAATCTTATATCGAAACAATGTGCAAAATGTTGGAAGAAGAAAAATTATTTCTTGATCCTTCTTTGAGTTTAAAAGAGCTCGCTGAAAAACTGGAACTTCATCCCAATCGCTTGTCTTTTCTCATCAATGAATATTTGGAAAAGAACTTCAATGAATTTATCAATCAATATCGATTGAATAATTTTAAAATAATAGCTTTAAACCCTGACAACCAACATCTTACTTTACTAGGTTTGGCCTATGAAAGTGGTTTTAACAGCAAATCTGTTTTTAATTCTTTTTTTAAAAAAATGGAAGGAAAAACACCCAGAAAATGGTTAAAAGACAAGCAATGATGCTAAATCGATATTACTTTTAGCCAGGTTTTTACTTTTTTTAAAATTCACCTGAATAAATAAGTTATGACTTTACAAGAAGTAATGAAGGAATTGGAATCAATGGGAGATGCCAACACCAAAAAGACCCTAATGCGCCATGGTGCCAGAGAGCCATTTTTTGGAGTTAAGGTGGCAGATTTGAAGAAGATTTTAAAAAAGACTAAGAAGAATCACCAGCTTTCCCTTGAATTATTCGAAACCGGAAATTCAGATGCAATGTATCTGGCAGGATTAATGGCAGATGAGAAACAAATTGGGAAAAAAGAGCTCAACAATTGGGTGAAAAAAGCTTATTGGTCCTATTTGAGTGAATATGCCGTTCCCTGGGTGGCTGCAGAAACAGATTATGGGTTTGAATTGGGTATGGAGTGGATTGATTCAAAAGAAGAAAATATTAAAGCTGCAGGTTGGGCTACCCTGGCCTCTTTTGCCAGTTATCAGCCTGATGAAAAAATTGATGTGGATGCCTATTCAAAATTATTGGAGAGGGTCCAGGCAACAATTCATGAAGGTGACAATAGGGAAAAATATGCTATGAATGGATTTATCATTGCAACAGCATCATACATACCTTCCTTAACTGAAAAAGCAAAAAGAGTTGCAGATTCCATTGGTACCGTCATGGTAGACATGAATGGAACGGCTTGTAAGGTTCCGTTAGCAAAAACTTATATCAAAAAAGTAGAAGACAAAGGAAAGATTGGAAATAAAAAGAAAACAGCAAGGTGTTAGGGAGTATCCACAATTATCTCCCAGTTGCTGCAGCCTGCTTTAATTTGACTAAAGTTTGGAGTGATTTACGGTTTACGATTTACGAATTACGGTTTACGGTTTACGGTTTCTTACTTAGGGTTTCTTTATAATGAATTTCCAACCCAAAGACCAAAATCTAAACACCAAACACCAAAGACTAAAAAATGAAATACTTCCTGAGCTTTTTTTTCTTGTTTAATTCAGTTCATTATTTGCAAGCACAATCAGATACGATTCCCTTTGTATTGACGGATTACAACAATATAAAAATCCAAACGGTGGTCAATGGGAAAGATAGTTTAGAATTGAAATTTGATTCTGGTACGACAGGATTGTTGCTAACACATGATGCCATTAAAGATAAAACAGATCTTCTTCAAAAAAATCAAATCGAACAAACCGAAAACTACCAGAAACTAGGTCTGCCAGTCAGTTTAAAATTTGGGAATCAATTTTACGACAGCTTAGAAGTCTATCCGGTCATGCATTCAGGACAAGGAACAGATGGCAGGTTTGGCTGGGACTTGTTTAAAGGGAAGGTTTTGGAAATTGATTATGATGAAAGCCTTTTCATCGTACATGACTCACTCCCACAGGTGTCTGGAGCATATTCAAAAATTCCGTTTGCAATTGATCATACCTTAATTTGTATTCCCGGCAAGTTTTTCCAGGACCGGTTTGAATATACCGTTAAGTTCCTTTTTGATTCGGGATATCAAAAATCTCTGTTGGTGGATAGCACCCTGGCATCCAGGCAAGGATATTCTGTGGATTTGCCTGTATTGAAGGTTAATCGCCTACGCAATGGTGCAGGAGAAATTTTTGAAACAAAGGTTGTGGAAGTTCAACGGGTTGGATTGGGAGAAATTAGTTTAAATCAAATTCCGGCTCAAATTATAAACCAGTCAAATCCGGCAGGTTTTGATGTGCACATCTTAGGAAATGACTTTTTAAAAAGATACAATACCATTTTTGATTTTCAGCATCAAATGATCTACCTGGCACCTAATAGCTTAATTTCAGATCCTTTTGCTACTTTTTAAGTACATCTACCCTACTTTCCTAGGTTTCCCAAGGTAAAAAGAACATCGCCGGTTATTCCCTGTTCAAAAAAGAAACTATCCGATTCGAACATGGAAAATTTCATCAAACAGTGGGGCGAGGCAGCCAATACTACTTTAGGATTTTTTTGGATGGCTGTTTGGGCCTTCGCATTGGGCTATGTAATCAGTAGTATGATTCAGGTTTTTGTGACTGAAAAGAGGATGCAGGAGACCATGGGAAGTGATGAGAAAAAAGGCGTTTTACTGGGTACCTTTTTCGGTTTCATATCCAGTTCCTGCAGTTTCGCTGCGCTTGCAACTACTAAATCCCTTTTTAAAAAAGGAGCCAGTTTTATAGCTTCCATTGCCTTTTTACTTGCCTCAACCAATTTAGTTATTGAGCTGGGTATCATCATATCAATATTCCTTGGCTGGCAATTCGTAACCGGTGAATATGTTGGCGGGATACTCCTGGTTTTAATTTCCTGGCTGTTGATAAAAATGATAAAACCAAAAAACCTCATTCAAAAAGCACGCGAGAATTTATCGGCTGAGGAAAATGAAATGATGGAAGAAAAGCCCGAACCGGCAACGGAGAAAATGAAAAAAGAGGAGGAATGGGCCAAGGTTTCCAAACAATACGTCATGGAGTGGAAAATGGTATGGAAGGATGTGACAGTGGGATTTACCATCGCAGGAATTGTGGCTGCTTTTGTACCGGATGCCTTTTTTGAAACCCTTTTTATAAATAGTGGACAAGGAACCACTCAATTCTCTTTTTTGGAGATTCTGGAACATGTCATTGTTGGTCCTGTCGCAGCATTTTTGACCTTTATCGGCTCCATGGGAAATATTCCGTTGGCTGCTCTTTTGTTTGGAAAAGGAGTCAGTTTCGCGGGGGTAATGGCATTTATTTTTAGTGATCTTGTTGTGTTTCCAGTATTGCGAATTAATGCAAAATATTATGGTTGGAAAATGTCGCTTTTCATATTGTTTTTGCTTTTTACATCGCTCATAATTACTTCGATTTTATTGCATTATGGATTTGATTTGATGGGAGCTTTACCTGACCCATCTCAGGTTACGATTCAGGATGCCGAATATTTTAAAATCAATTATACCTTTTACCTCAATATCGCTTTTATACTTCTTTCGGGATATTTCGCATGGTTGGGTTTTTCAAAATACAAGGATCTGCATTATATGAAAGAGATGGCTCCTAAGAGTAAAACATTGGAAAACACCTTAAAATATCTTGCATTTATTAGCTACGCCTGGTTGGTTGTAGGCATCATTATACATTACACGGTTTCTTAAACGAATTATTGAATACTTTATCTTTTGGTTTGGTTGTACGGCCTTCGTTTTCTTGAAGGCATCTAACAGCAATGATTCTTTTTAAAAGCTTGATAAATGGGGAATTCCTTTTCATGAGCTCGCGGGAAGAAGAATCTTAATATAAAAGTTACGGAGAATGGAAAACAATATTAAATTCCATCGCTTAATAAGACACTATTATCAAGATGTTTTTCTTCAAACATTTAAACCTACCCAATGAAATACAATTATTTAGGAAACACCGGCCTTAGAGTATCAGTACTTTGTCTTGGAACAATGACCTTTGGAGGTAAGGGCTTTTGGACAGCGATTGGAACTTTGCCCCAGGAAAAAGTCAATCAATTGCTCAAACAGTCTATCGATGGCGGAATCAATTTTATCGACACTGCAAATATCTACAGTGAAGGTCTAAGTGAAGAAATGACAGGAAAGGCTTTTAAAGAACTGGGATTGAATCGCGATGAAATTGTTTTAGCCACAAAAGTTCGTGGAAAAATGGGAGAAGGACCCAATGACTCCGGATTGAGTAAAAAACATATTTTACACCAGGCTGAACAGAGTCTGAAAAGACTTCAAACCGATTACATCGACCTGTATCAAATACATGGATTTGATGCCAAAACTCCTTTTGAAGAGACCCTGGAAGCTTTGGATATGTTGATTAAAAGTGGAAAGGTTCGATACATCGGTTGTAGTAACCTTGCCGCCTGGCATATCATGAAAGCAAACGGAATTGCTGCTGCTAAAAATTTCAATCCATTCATTTCTTTACAGGCATATTATACCATTGCTGGTCGTGATTTGGAAAGGGAATTGATTCCTATGTTGCTTGACCAGAAAATAGGTTTGATGGTTTGGAGTCCGCTTGCCGGAGGACTTTTGAGTGGAAAATACAATCGTCAGATGGAGGCAGATGAAGGAAGGCGAAAAGATTTTGATTTTCCACCAGTTAACAAGGAAAAAGCGTTTGACATTATTGATGTCATGAAAGAAATTGCTGATACAAAAAATGTAAGCGTTGCTCAAGTTGCTCTTGCCTGGTTGTTGCATCAAAAAGTAGTTAGTACAGTCATCATCGGAGCCAACAAACCCGAACAACTGTCCGATAACCTCAAGGCAGTGAAGGTTCAATTTTCTGAAGATGAATTAAACCGTTTGGATGAGGTGAGCAAATTGACACCAGAGTACCCGGGATGGATGCTCGAAAGACAAGGAGCAGATAGAAAATAATGTAAAAAAGGCTGTCCAATTAGAATTTAAGACTTGCAAAATACGCAAGAAAGAAATCATAAGGACAGCCTTTTTTCTTAAGATTTAAAGAATCTAAAAGATTCTGAATTTTGCTGTGTATTTATTTTTAGGATGTAGTTTCCTTGCTGCATATCACTCACTTCCAAGCTATATTTCGATTGAGAACCAACGAGGATTTCCTTTAAGAGCTGGCCATTCAGATTAAAAATCTGAAGATGAAGTTTTTCACCCATACTTTCAGGAACCTCAATGGTAATTTCATTTTGAACCAAGGTCGGATAAACAGAAATCTGACCATTTTGGTCTTTAAAATCTAAAACTTTAATAGGAAAGACTGTTTGGCTTCCGTCAAAATCAACCTGGCTTAATCGATAATAATTCAAACCGGAAATTGGAGCATTATCCAATATCCAATAATTCGAAACAGAAGTAGAGCTTCCTTGCCCAAAATGCTTATCCATAATTTCGAAATTCAGATCTCTACCTGCTCTTTCCAACAAAAAATAATCATTGTCTATTTCCATTGCAGTCTGCCAACTTATCCTGGCCTTTTGACCTTCTTTTTGAACTTCAAAAGAAACCAACTCTACCGGCAATGGTGCTCCTGGAGCTACCCCAAATCCAGAGAGTCCTCCGTTACCTACAGGGTTTGAGGAAATGGTAGAAAATCTAGAACTAGGATCCGAAAAGCCCGTTGATCCGGTATTTATGGAGCCTAGCAGGGCTATATTTTGATCGGCAGTTGAAACTCCTCCACCAGACCAGGCTGAACCTGGATCTACTCCGATGATTCCAAACACATCAACCTGGGTTCCTCCATAGACCAATTCAAGGGCATCATCACCGTTGAATTGAAACGAATTTGAGACGAATTGTACTCCGGGAGCATTGTTACTCATATACGCACTTAAATCAGCCCCTCCGATTACCATTACTTCATCAGGATCCAGGGTACCTGTATTGATGACAATTTGATTACTGATACTTGAACTTCCATTTGTGTATTGGTTAATCTCAAGTGCTTTTAAAGAAAAATCCGCTTGCACATTCGAGCTGTTCCAAATTTCAATTCCTTTTGGAGTAGTTCCGGAATTGGTTTCGACATATTGGCTAATAAGCAGTACAGCACCATCGTCATCCACAATAGTAAGGGTAAATACTGCAGATGTAATCACTACGCCTGTACTGGTTGATTCTGTCAAAGTGATTTCGACGGTTTCATCATCTTCATCCAAATCATTTAAAACGAAAATGGTAACGGTTTGGGTTTGATTTCCGGTAAAATCCAAATTGGTGGTTGTCAGGTTGTAGTCACCAGGTTCAGCAGTTCCACCGGTAACATTTACATCCAGAGAAAAATTAGATGAAAAGTTTTGAGATTCAACCTGGATATCAAATTGCTGAGCATTGGGAGCTTCATTTTGAGTTCCGGAGGTAGTAACAAATCCTACTGTAGGATTTGAGCCTATTGATCCTTGCAAGACAAAATCACGAAACCGCTTTTGAGAATTACTATTTTGCCGTGTAAATCGAAATCTTACGTTTGACCCACTAGCCGTTATTGTCGTTGGTCCTGATGTTAAATAGCTACTACTTGAGGGTGTAGGTGAGTCAAAAGTTTGTGCTGTCCAGGTTGATCCGCCATCATCGGAAACTTCAACAGTGATGGGTCCATCTCCGCCGGAACCAAATTTTGCAACCTGGAAGGTTAAAGTGACATTTGAATAGCCTGACAGGTCAACAACAGGCGAAATAAGTTCAGAATCATTTATATCATCAAATCTTGCATAACCATCCGCTGAGGTGGTAAAGGTTACTAAGTTGGCAGTCCACCCCACCGGTAAATTTCCATTTCTAAAACCCTCCTGCAAAATGGTAACTTGTCCACTCAAAACAAGACTTAGAAAAAATCCCAAGGCAATTGTAAATAAGTATTTCATTCCTAATGTTTGTGATTTATCAATTGAGTAATTTTCAAAAGTGCGGCGAAAATACTTTAGCAAGAAAAACAGGATTTGAATCCGATATTAAATTTTTATGAAGTCTACTCAAGGTGGAAATTTTAGCATTTTCGAATAAAAAAAATGCATATTGCTCATTAGTATCTATTTTGAGTTCTAAACAATTGAAAACTATTTTTTTTATGAAGGATCTTAATTTTCCGCTCAGGTTCAAATTTCATATTTCCACCCTTTCCAATGATTTCACGGCGACAGATGCCAATGGTCAAGTGGTTGCTTTTGTTCGCCAAAAAATGTTTAAATTGAAGGAAGCTGTCAATGTTTATAGTGATCAACAAAAATCGAGATTGCTTTTTACCATAGCAGCTGATCGCTGGCTGGATTTCAATGCTGCTTATTCGTTTAGGGAGGTCGATGGAAGCGAATTGGGTAAAATCGTTCGTAAAGGATGGAGATCCATATGGAAAGTTCATTATGAATTGATTGATCAGCATCAACAATTACAATATCACATCCGTGAGGAAAATGCCTGGATAAAAGTTCTGGACGGTTTAATTGGAGAAATCCCTTTTCTAAATGTCCTTACCGGTTACCTTTTCAATCCGGCTTACCTTGTACTTGATCTCCAGGGGAATACAGTCATTCGACTTGAAAAAACGCCATCATTTTTTGGAAGAAAATTCGAAGTTATCAAAGTACAGGAGATTGATCAAGATGATTCAGAAAGAATCATGTTAGGATTGATGATGATGGTTTTGTTGGAAAGAAGAAGAGGGTGAGATGACTTTGGATTTTTGATTTTTGATTTTAGATTTTGGATTTCTTCTTTCTTCTTCGAAATCTGTCTCCCCTTTGAGGGGGTCGGGGGTGAAAATTCCAGAATCTTAGAGTACATGAAAGGAAGAAGGGGAAAATTGCAAGATATTTGCCCCTACCTGGTCAAAATGGTTCCATATAATTAGTAGAGCCGCCACGCTTGGCGGCTCCACTGATGAGGTGGAGACGAGATAATTTTAGGTTTTAGTTTTTAAATTTTAGTTTTTAGTTTTCTTTTCCTTCTTTGAAATTTGTCTCCCCCTTGAGGAAATGTCATTAAGTTAAGCAAGAAAAAGGCACCGTATAAGGCGGGTCTCTCGAGAGGACCCGCCGGCTCCAGCAGAGTCATTTGTTTTCAAAAGCGTAATTGCCTGATATTCAAATTATTTTGTATTTTAATTCCTAATATTTTTGGTTCACGCAACGGCCGCGAAGGTTAAGCGCAACGGCCGCAACTCAATGATTTGAATGTATTTCACCTTTAATTCCCTTAATTAATGACATTGCCCCCAAGTGGGTCGGGGGGTGAAAATTCCAGAATCTTAGAATAAATGAATGTAGAGTACATGAAAGGAAGAAGGGGAAAATTGCAAGATATTTGCCCCTTACCTGGTCAAAAAGGTTCCATATAATTGGTAGAGTCGCCAAGCTTGGCGGCTCCACAGATCGGGAGGGAGACGAGATAATTTTAGGTTTTAGTTTTTAAATTTTAGTTTTTAGTTTTCTCTTTCCTTCTTTGAAATTTGTCTCCCCCCTTGAGGAAATGTCATTAAGTTAAGCAAGAAAAGGCAACCGTATAAGGCGGGTCTCTCGGAGAGGACCCGCCGGCTCCAGCAGAGTCATTTGTTTTCAAAAAGCATAATTTCCTGGTATTCAAATACCTTTGTATTTCAATTCCTAATATTTTTGGTTCACGCAATGGCCGCGAAGGTTAAGCGCAACGACCGCAACTCTATGATTTGAATGTATTTCACTTTCAACAAACAACAAGTCTGATGCGAAACATTTATTTTCTGCTATTGCCTATTTTCCTGGTTTCCAATTTATATGGACAGGAATTAAAAAATGGGAAGCTTGACAGCCTTTTTTCCTTGCTTGAAGAACACAATAAATTCATGGGAGGAGTTTCCATTTTTAAAAATGGGGAGGAAATTTATCAAAGGAGTTTGGGATATGTAGATGTTGAAAAAAACATAAAGGTTGATGCTGCAAGCCAATACAGGATAGGATCTATATCCAAGACATTTACTGCTGTCATGGTATTGCAATTGATAGAAGAAGGTAAGTTGGACTTAACCACTTCTTTAAAAAAATACTTCCCTGATGTTCCAAATGCAAAAGCCATTACTGTTGAACAATTGCTAAGGCATAGAAGTGGAATTTTCAATTTCACCAATGCGCAGGACTTCGAAACCTGGATGACAAAACCTATTTCTAAAAAAGAATTGGTTCAAAAAATTGCATCCCACAAACCTGCCTTTGCGCCCGATGAAAAGGCGGAATATTCCAATTCAAATTATGTGCTTCTTTCCCTTATGATAGAAAAAATAACCGGAAAGGATTACGCTACCGAACTTGAAAAACGCATTTTAAAACCATGTAAATTAAACCGAACTGCTGTTGGTTCTGCAATTGAACCAGACAAAAACCAGGCGCTTTCTTATGTTAAACAAGGTAGCTGGATGCTTGCTGTAGAAACAGACATGTCTATACCTTTAGGTGCCGGATTTATCATTTCTTCCCCTACAGATTTGAATGTTTTTTTGAATTGTCTTTTTAAAAATAAGCTTTTAAAAAAGGAAACCATGCAAGAAATGACCAGCCTGAAAGATGGATTTGGACTTGGACTTTTTTCTGCTCCTTTTTATGATAAAACAGGTTTGGGACATGGTGGCGATATAGACGGATTTCACTCTCAGGCTTTTCATTTCGAAAAAGAACAATTGTCGATAAGCCTCATAACCAACGGCATAGATTACTCCCTAAATGACATCATGATTGGCATTTTAAGTATCTATTTTGGCTTGGATTATCCGCTGCCGGTATTTCAATCTGATTTAAAATTGGAAGAAAATATGCTTAAGGTTTATGAAGGAAATTATACCTCACCCAATTTTCCACTTGATTTAAAAATCTTTGTTCAAAATGGCGTTTTAAATGGGCAGGCTACCGGCCAAAGCAACTTCCCTTTGCAAGCATATGGAAACGATACTTTCAGATTTGATATGGCGGGAATTGAGATAGTTTTTCATCCAAAGGAAGATTTTCTCATTTTAAAACAAGCAGGCCAACAATTTAAATTGTCTAGAAAGTAGTCTATGGATCGATCATATTTACCTGTATACCAACAACTTTCTACTGAATTAACAGGTAGCACTGCTGCACAACGATTAGAATGGGCTAAATTTATTATCAACCAAAAAGTTCCACTGGAGGGTTTATTTCCTTTGATGCAAAATGGAGAAAAGTCTTTTCAATATTTCCTTTATTTAATGAGTGATATTGTATGGAATGACCCTGACTACTTATTGAAAAGTCTGCCTGCTTTGGTTTCTTATTTTAAAAAAGAACTCAATAAACCTTTACCTCCCAATTTTGCTACTTACTGGTTAAAATGTGGAATTCCGGAAGAGATGGAAGGCATAGCTGTAGATAATTTATTCAGATTTTTAGTGTCTGGCGAGGTGACCAGTCAAAGAAAACTGCATGCTGCAGAAGTTCTAACTCGAATTCAAAAAAAATACCCTGATTTAAAAACAGAACTCGAACTTATTTTAAACGATTTACTACAAGGTGGATCACCTTCCTTTCAAAAAAAAATCCGAAGTCTCCTCTGCTCTATCTGATGTTTGCCAAGTAGATCAATTAAAATCACCCCTCAGGATGACTAACAAGCTTTTTTCTGACCCTAGCTTTGTGGCATTCCAAAACCAAAAAGTTTTATCATGAAAAAAAGGAATCCATTTTATTTTATCATTTCTACCATTTTCATATTCCTGTTATCAAGCAATCAAATATCTGCAACCAATGTTACCTGGGTCGGAGGCATTGGAGACTGGTTCAATTCCAGCAACTGGGATACCGGCAACGTACCTGGATTTGGAGATGCTGTTTTCATCAACTCAGGAAATGTTTTTATCAACTATTCAGAAGAAGGACAAGCATTGAGAGTTGAAATTGCCAGTGGTGCATCTCTTGAAATAGAGGGTAAAGCAGGTTTGGTGATTGAGATGAACGGCACTTTACCTGGTATTATAAATGAAGGATATCTAGGGAATAAAGGATATATTATTGTTTCAAACCCTGTAAACCAAACCAATCTTGCCGTTAGGAATTCAGGCATTTTTAACAATTCAGGAAGTGTTCAGATATTTGATGTTTCCCAAGGTTTGAGTAATAATACCGGCGGTGATTTTAATAATTCCGGTCATATAGAAATTTTTGACATTTCTGGATATGGAGCAAGTGCATTAAGCAATTGGGCAGATTTTTCAAATACTAAGTATGGGCATATAGAAATCCATGATGTAGGTGGAACAGCAGGAACACTTTCAAATACGGGAGGTGGTTACTTCGGAAATGCAGGCAATATCGAATTATATGACCTATCCAACCCGACTACTGCAAGCTTAAGAGTAGTGAGTGGTTTATTTGAAAATTTAAATGGAGGAACTGTCGATATCAGCCAGGTAGATGGTCATGGCATTGAAATTTCAGCAAATGGAACCTTTAGAAATCGAAGCACCATTTATATAACCGGACCAGGCCTCCATGGGATTCAGAATACTGGTTTTTTTGTCAACCATCAGGCAGGTTATATTTTAAATTGGTATTCTGGTGCTGACGCGTTAATTAATTTTCCCGGAGGTGAATTCCGCAATTTTGGAGCCTTGTTTTTACATTATTCTTCAGGACGAACTTTAACAAATCAAGGAATTTTCAATAATTACCCCAAAGGTTATTTTTTCCATGATGATCAAATTCTTTCCGGTACCGGGGCAAATCTTGTCAATCAAGGTCATTGGGAAAGTTATCATACCGGAACTCATATCATCAGTGGTCCTTTTACCAATAAAACTGTAATCGGAGACCAAAATGATGGTTTTGCAGGCGAAATCACCAACAACCAGGGAATTCGAATCCATCCAATGAATGGATTGGTCGAAGTGGGAGAACCATACGCCAATCTTTTTGATATGGGAGCTTTAAACTTCATAACCATTCAAGGATTTACAGATGCCCCATCTTCAAGTACCTCAGTTGGAACCTATAATACAAGTACCAATACTTTTACGCCTAACAGCAATGCATTGGGATTGACTGAGATTTATGTAAGTGTAAAGGTGAATACAGGTGGAAATGGTAGAAAGTATAGAATTGAGATTCCGGGTGGAGTGCAGCCTGCACCTTTGCCAAGAATAACAATAGGCAATCCAGGAGATTTGACTATTGAAGAAAAAATCCAATTGTCAAACCACATGGAATCACAAACCAGGATTTACCCAAATCCCAACAATGGGGATTTCAACGTAGAATTATCACAAGAAATAAATCAGGTTTCAAGTCTTCAGGTTTTGAATGTTTTAGGTCAAATCGTTTACCAAATCAATCCTGAAATGGAGACTCTTCCTAATCATATAAATTTACCCAATCATTTACAATCCGGAACTTATCTTTTAAAGATTAGGCAGAAGGATGGGATAGAAATCGTTAAAAAGATTCAGGTTTTGAGGTAATTGAGAAGTGTTATTTTAAATATAGCGACTCTTATTAATTAATAGGAATTACATTGGTCTTTGGTTAATGTCATTAAGTTAAGAAAGAAAAGGCAACCGTCTAAGGCGGGTCTCTCGGAGAGGACCCGCCGATGCCAGCAGAGTCATTGTTTTCAAAAATGTAATTGCCTGATATTCAAATTATTTTGTATTTTAATTCCTAATATTTTTGGTTCACGCAACGGCCGCGAAGGTTAAGCGCAACGGCCGCAACTCAATGATTTGATTGTATTTCACCTTTCATTCCCTTAACTTAATGACATTGGGTCTTTGGTAGGTCTCTCGGAGAGGCCCCGCCAATACAAACTAATTTATTTCATGTCAGGATTTTTTAAATCCGACAGTTCATCTAAACATTTGGCTTGAAATCCCCTTTTTAATAATAGACTTTTTTCAACCCAAATTTTATCAGATGAACTCAATTACTGTAAGATGTCAGGTTCAGTTGGAACCTGAAACTGCCTTTTCTCTTTTTTTAAAAGACTTTTCAAAATGGTGGCCGAAGGAATATACCTGGTCACAAAAACATTTGGAGGAAATAATGATTGAACCCAAGGTGGGTGGTCATTGTATCGAAAAAGGTCCGGGTGGATTTAGAAGTGATTGGGGAACGGTTACAGATTTGGTAGTACCTGATAAAATAAGTTTTCTTTGGCAAATCAGCCCCCAAAGGGAACCTGTGCCCAATCCTGCTAAAGCGAGCCAGGTGCACATTACTTTCCTTTCAAACAAAAAGAATGGAACAACAGTGAGTTTGGTTCATTCAGATTTTAAAAACCATGGTGAAGGTTACAATGAATATTTGGAAAATATGAACTCTAAATATGGATGGCCATTCATTTTGAGCAATTTTGAATCCTATTGCAATTCAAATGGAATTTCTCAATTGTAGAAACTATTCTACATCCTACAACAACTATTCTTATTTTCAGATGGTTTTTAAACAAACATCTGAAACCAATGAAATCCTTCCGAAACAATGGCGCAGTGGGCGCTCTACTGGATGAATACGAAAAAGCTCTAACAGAGCTTTACCAAGTAATTCTTCCCATTCATGATGATGAATTGACCATGATTGTGGATGCTGATACCAAAGATCCGGATTGCAAATCCATCCAAACCATTCTTGCACATGTCGTCCGATCCGGTTATGCCTATGTGATTTATGTAAGAAATCATCTAGGCGAGAAAATTGAATTTAAGGAGAGGAAATATTTTGATACCGTCCAACCTTATATCGAAGCCTTGAAAAAAATGTTTGAGTACAATATTCGATTGTTTGAAGATTATCCAAATCTTGAATTGGAAACCCATGATCCTGATTTAAAAATCAAAACCAATTGGGGACAATATTACGATGTGGAACAAATCTTCGAACATGCCATTGTACACATCCTTCGCCACAGAAGACAAATTGAAAGGTTTCTTCTGAAAATAAAAAATCCTAATTAACCTATAAATTTAACCTGATGATCATCGATGCTCTAATTCCACTTTTTGAAAGAAATCTCAATCGCCTGGAAAACGAAATCAGCCAATACAAATCTGAAGCAAGCCTTTGGAAGATGGAAAAGGAAATTCCCAATTCTGCCGGCAACCTGGCATTACACCTTTGTGGAAATCTTCAACATTTTATTGGTGCCATACTGGGAAATACCGGATATGTAAGGCAGCGGGATGATGAATTTTCTTTAAAAGATGTACCTGGTGAAGAATTGATTCAACAAATTCAAACCACCAAAAAGGTAGTTTCGGAAACCCTAAAAAATCTGGATGAAACCGTTCTCGAAAACGATTACCCCATCGAAGTAATGGGCGGAAAACAATTTTCAACCATCTTTTTCCTCATTCACTTATCAGGTCATTTGGAATACCATCTTGGACAAGTAAATTACCACAGACGGTTATTGGATTTTTAAAATCTGCCTTGGTTCGACCGGTTTTTTCTAGAATATTTCGAAGAATTTGGCTTGCTTCCTGGTTTTCATTCTATATTCCCATCCGAATATAAATCCTGAAACAAAGAGAAGCATGACTAACTCATTACATTGCCCTAAATGCAAACGACCTGTGATGGAAGTTGACATTAAAAGGGATCAGGAAATCGCCTATTGTTACGGTTGCCATCATTATTTCTCCATCCATGAAAATCCGGAAAGAAAACGGGAAGAAATTCTTTTGCCTTTGGGAGCCAACATGTTGCGCTACCGTGAGGATAGAAGTGAATTGGAGTTGAGTATCAAATGGAGGAACAACCTTGCGCTATCAAAACTGCTCAAAAAGGAATACCATGCACAGGCTCCCACCTTGTTTTTTGCGCTGGGTTTCTTGTTGAATACAACCACCATTAGGGCAACCAAGAAGTTTTTGGAGATAAAAACAACGCCATTGGACATTTTGCCTTATACCTATTACACCACGCAATGGATCAAACAATTTTATGTTTCTATATTCAGATTGGGGCCTTACAACAATTACAGCAATGGCCCGGGGTTGTTCATTGAATTCAAAAATGGTCGTGAAAAATTATTACTTTGGGATTTGAAGGAGGAGACCCTGTTGTTCATCGAACAAGAACTGGAAAGGGTCATGGGCATTGAGGACACACATTAAATTTTCAACTACACCCAGACCCAAATGGTATTAAAATATATTATCTGCGACGTTCCTGAGAACCATAAAAAGCATTTTTCAAAAGCTCAATCCAAATGGACTGCCCTGAAAAAACAGGATGGTCTGGTATGTCAGTTTGGTGGATGGGATCTATCGAACCCAAACCTTGCACATATATTCGGTTTTTGGAAAAATCGTGCAGCTCTGGACCATTTTATGGAAGAAGGTCATGACTTGATTTTCAAGGCAACTAATCAATCTGCTTATTATTCCCGAATTCAAACATCCGTTTTAAAGGTCCTCAACCCCGATTTGACTTTCCACCTCAATGATGAATTGGAAACTTTAAACGTTTGTTACAGCCCTGAGGTACCTGACGACGGACTGCCCCACCCCACCTGCAAAATCCAGATGCCGCCCAATTTCCATTGTATGGAATTGTCTTTTCCGGTTGACTTTCTTTTAAAGTTCAAGGCAGATTTTGAATTGGACGATGAGAGAGATGTAGGGCTGGTGGAGGAATGGTGGAGGGAGTGAAGGGTTGAAGGATTGAAGGATTGAAGGATTGAGGGGTTGAAGGATTGAGGGGTTGAGGGGTTGAATACTTTTTTTGGAACTTGAAGGGTGGAATTTTTACCGATAGCAGCATACTATTGGATTATTTTTTGCAAAATCATTATCTTGTACCAAAATATTTAGAGCATGAAACCATTCTTAAAACAGGGAATCACCATTTTTCTTTTTTCCGGTTTGTTTTTCGCCACCTTCATGGCCCTCATGGATTATTTTCAAGGTTACGAATTTGGTGCCTGGAAATTTTTCTTTTCGGCATTATTCTTTGGAGGTATTCAAGCTGGATGGAGACTATATTATATGTACCAAAACTTCAAGAAATTCAATATTGAAGTTCCCAACCAAATAGATTTTAAAAAGATTCAAAAGGAAGAAATTACAACCAATACCCGTCCGGAAGAATTAAGGTCTCTGATAGACAAAAACTATGTGAATCTTAACATAGCGAAATTTCAGTTTGAAGAGAACAGGGTAATACTTAGAACGAAAGGTGATGGTGTATCACCAAGTGAAACGATTACCATAGATATTTTGCCATTAGAAGATGAAAAGTACACCTACACTATTGAAAGCAAGTCAAATTATAAGTTACCCATACATGATTATGGGAAAAATTATGTTCAGGTTAAATATTTAATCAGAATGCTTCAAAAACCGGAATCTAAATTGAAAGTTGCTTGAGTCAGGAAGAAGCGGTGAAATCGGTTTTTGATACCCATGCCTTGTTGTACCAGGAAAAGTACATGGATGTAAAAGCTTATTCAGAAGCGCTTTCCTTGTTTGCAGAAAATCTACCCTCTCCAAATCCGAAAATAATAGACCTTGCATGTGGTCCAGCCAACCTTTCTTTCTTTTTTAAAAAATTGGTTCCAAAAGCACAGATTCATGGCTGTGATTTTGCACCAGGCATGATCAAACTTGCAAAGACCAATGTGCCAGATGGAAATTTCGAGATTGCTGATGCCTTTCAATTTTTAGAGAAACACTCAAAAGTCGATGGAATTATTGCTGGCTTTCTCATTCCCTATTTCTCACCGACAAAAACAAAGTCTTTTCTTTCCGTTGTTAAATCTTCCTTGGATGAAAACGGAGTTCTTTACTTAAGTGCAATGGAAGGAGCGATTGAAAAATCCGGAACTGAAACTCCAAGCAGTGACAAAGGAAAAGCTATCCAAACCTATTATTACCCAAAAGAATTTCTAAGGCTATTGTTGGAAGAAGCTGGCTTTTCCATTCTGTATGAAAAGGTACAGCCATTTGAAAAAGAGCCAGAAAGAAAAATCACAGATCTGATTTTTGTAGCCCAAAATAAATAATTCACTTTTTTTTCTAGTCTGGGAACTAATCTTTTTAAAATCGACTTTAGAGACATGTATTTTAAAAGAAAAGGGTATAAAAAAGAAAAAGTGAAAAATTTACATCAAGAAAACCGCCAACTGTCCATTTTGAAGCCGGTCCATAGGACATCTTCTCGCGGCAATGTCATTAAGTTAGGAAAGAAAAGATAACCGTCTAAGGCGGGTCTCTCGGAGGGGATCCGCCGACTCCAGCAGAGTCATTTTTTTAAAGTGTAATTGCCTGATATTCAAATTATTTTGTATTTAAATTCCTAATATTTTTGGTTTACGCAATGGCCGCAACTCAATGATTGGAATGTATTTCACCTTTCATGCTCTAAACTTAATGATATTGTCCCTCGCAGAGACCGGACTTATTACGGTTCGTTCTTATGATTTCGGATGAACCACCTGTTGAATACAGGCTGCTCAAACCGCCGGTTTTAAGCTCAAAGAAAGGATGGGTCTATTGACCAACCAGGCAAAGCTGCATGAGTGGGGATACCGTGCTGGTAATCACCAACGCTCAACTGCTTTTCCCCGGAGCTTGGTTTCCTTTCTATTTTAAACTTGTGAGTATAAACTTATAATTCTCTTCAAGAAAAATTTGGTAGGTCCCAACTGCAAGGGTTTTGTGCAAAAAAAATAAATTGTTCAAAATCCTCGAGCCGGGAATCCACTGGTTCCATAACTGGGAATCAGAAATACAATTGGTCGAATTGCCAACTACTTTGCGTTCTGTACAAATTATGGGACAAAAAGTATTGACAAGTGACCAAATCAGCTTGAGATTTTCAGGTACCATCCTCTACAGTTGGTGATCCCGAAGCAATGGTTCAACATTTTAATGTTTTAAAAAAGGGAATTTGCCGATGTACGAAATGGATGCCCACTTGTCGAACCTTTGCTCAAGTAGGTTTTCGTGAGGCTATCTCGAAACTTACCGGTGAAGATTTGAACGAAAGGAAGCTAGAGTCTCTAAATAACATTCTCCTTCATTGAAAGCACTGGAACCGTTTGGGGTTCATTTGGAAAAACAAATGGTGAACACCATCCAACTTTCAAAAATATTCAAAACATGTTTGCCTTTTAAAATTGGAGGCGAAAATCAAGGCAACAACTGAATTGGAAAATGCCGTGCCCGGGTTGCTACCGTACGTGCTTTGAAAAATGCAGCCAATATGATGGAAGAAAATGTTGAGATAAAACGCACAGTACCTTGAAACATTGGTAACGCCAAAAGGGCAATCATACTTTCGTTTTAGGGAAGTAAAGAACTAAAAATAATTTACGTGTCGTTTGGCAAAGGTGCTTCTGAAAGGAGCATCCTTTGTTTTTTAGAAAAATCTGAGCTAATTTTCTTCCTTTTTAATGGAGCATAAAAATACCTGCGCCCAATTCTCCATTTAGATATTTTGCCAATACAAAATAGGTTCCTACTCGATTTAAATTAGAAGTTTCTATTACCGATGTATTTTTGGGCAGTTTGGACAATGGTACCTCCTTGATCATAAACTTCATATGATTTAATTCTATTTCGTTGCCATTTAACGAAAAATAGGATTGCTGTCGAACAAGGATTAGGAAAAAGTTTAACCTCCCTATTGGACCTCGATTGTTGATTCCAACGAACCTTTTCATGGGACCATCTTTATTTATATATCTGAGTCAAATGGTCCAGATAAAGATCTAAACTTTTCATTATCCTTTCAAGATATAGTTTGGAGGTGGAAATTGGATAATAGTTAAATTCATACTTTAATTCTTGCAGCTTGGTAACTTCCTACATTTTTATAATGGAAAAAATGTAATGAATCAAGGAAAAATGCACCAAATGTGTTATCGATAAATAATCAGTTTCGTTTCCTGATTGTACTTCCCTAATCCATTACTTTAGGTTATTCTATATTCTATTACACTATCTGGTTCAAACCACTCAAATACATCAAGGTCAATAAGTACCCATTCCGTCATAATGCCAGGTAGTATCAATATTGCCATTTTGAATCGTAATGGTAAGCATCGTGAAAAACCATATTGGAATCTGTCGCTTTTAAGTCGCCATTCCGTGGTAGACAATTTTTTATTATTACTGTCATAATTAACTTTAAATCTTTACGGGTTTTCATCAGATTCAATGACAAGGTATCCGCCATATCACTTGATTTTCAAAACTATTATTCGAATTATAACTGATTTGATTTCTTACAACAACTTCCGCCATTCGGTTTAGCGAACTCCTCATATAAAACTAGTTGATTGTTGTTAATATAAGAATGCTCTTTCAATTTAGTATCTTCCCAATCAGCGTTCATATAGTTTGTGTCATTCTTTCACCAATAGTCCATTTTTATAAATATTGGAGACTATTTCAATCGGTTCCCATATTGAGTTGTTATTAAAAATCTCAAAGTAATCTTTGTCGTATCCTGAAAGTATTCGAAGAAAATTTCTTCAGAAGCGAAGATGGGCGTTCCATTATAAGGCTATCATTTTCATCATAGATCCACTTGAATTCTCTTGGATTTGTAACACTACCATCCGGAAGGTACACGTATTGGGAATGATGGAAACTATCATAAAAATTTAGGATAGGTCTGAGCCAGGACGAAATTGGAACTAAAAAAAATAAGGATAATAGTTTTCATAAAGGATAATTTGACTCTAAAATTAAGTTTAACCATAAAACCTCCTAGTTTTCCGACTGAAAAACAGAATACAACATTCTGATTGCTCATTATTATTAATTTTGATTTTGAATACTAATTTCGCTTTATGAAAACTTCCATTTACACCGCCACTTTTATCTCCTTGCTTCTACTTGTTTCCTGTCGTCCAGAAGAACCCATGGAACAATCCATTGATAATTCATCCATTACAAATGTATTTGACCAAAGTGGATTTAAAAAGTTGGACGTACAAGGTCAAGGATCTGATTTTGAAGTCATCCCAATTCGTAATGGCGGATATTTATTCATAGGAAAAAACACGTATAACAATATCAAGGCATTACAATTTGATGAGGATTTAAATTTTGTCAAGAGATCAAGCAGTAGCACTAATGACTATCTAAATAATCCCAGGGTAATTGAAAATTCATCCGGAGATTTTCTAATAACCAGTGTATCAGAACTGGACGATAAAAATATTTCAAGCATTAAAAAGTTGAACGGCAATTTGAATCTTGTCTGGGACAATCCTATAAATTCAGAAAAGTCACTGAGTCTGACAGATCTAATTGAAACAAATGAGGGAACGTATATTGTAGCCGGAAAAACATCCGATAAATCAAATTCTTTTACCAGCGATTTTTATATCGCAAAACTCAATGATCTCGGGGAAGTAAAAAATGAAACCAGCATTGACCTTGATTTTTCCGATACTCCCTTTTTTTTGAAAAAATTAAACGAGGAAAAAATTCTTTTTCTCGGCAGTACCGGCGGTGGGCCTGATGAGATATTTCAGGCTATTTTGATAGATACTTCCGGTAACTTCGATTCCAATACTGAAATGACAGTGAAATCGTCTATAGTATTTCAATCCTCCATTGAAACTACTGAAGACAATGGTTTTCTTTTATTAACTAACAATATTCTCGAAAATGGTGCCGCCAAAGATGTGATCTTAGTAAAATTGGATAAGGATTATCAATACCAATGGTCAAAAGAATTTGGTGGTAAAAATATTGAGGAAGTAGTAAAAATACTAAGGTCTCCAAATGGCGGATACTTTATAATTTTAAATACCAGAAGTTATGGCAGTGGAGGAAAGGACATTTATTTAGCTAAGATAAATACGGAAGGAGACATATTATGGTCCAATACTTATGGTTCTATTTCTGATGAAATTGCTGAAAATGCTTTTCTGATAAATGACCGACTGGTGCTTTATTGTACTACCAAAATATCAACTAATTCCAATCAAAAAGACCATAATATGCTTATTTTGGATTTGGATGGAAATCCGATTTAGGAAAAGAAATCTATTTATAATTTAATTCCCCATCCTATCCAATTCATTTTCAATTCCTTAGGATCAAATGTTAATTTTTTAGCGAAAATTTTTTACCTTTTATTGCGAATAATACAAAATCCGTTTACATTTGCACCCGCCTTTTAAAGGCAGCCGAGAACGACGGTTTTTGGCTATAAAGGTGCGGTAGCTCAGTTGGTAGAGCAATGGACTGAAAATCCATGTGTCGGCGGTTCAATTCCGTCCCGCACCACCCAAAATCCCTGGTAGGTTATCCTGCCGGGGATTTTTTTTAATGTTGAATGGTTGAATAGTTGAAGGGTTGAATTCAAAATAACCATTCAATCCTTCAACCATTCAACCATTCAACCATTCAATCCTTCAACCATTCCCCTTTTTGACAATCCCTTTACAATCCAAAATATCATCTGACAGGTGCTTGGTTTACCTTTGGAACCGAATTCAAACCCAAGCGCATGGAGCGGATATTATTCGCATTATTTCTTACCACTTTATTTTGCTTTTCTGTTAGCGGACAAAACCAGGATGAGGGATTGGATTCTCTTTATTGGTCGATAGACTTGGATGATGTGGTGGTAACAGCCCAGTTTGCTCCCACCGATTCCAAAAATGCGCTTCATTCCATTAAAACCATTTCAAGAAAGACGATAGAATCCAGAGGTGCCAATAACCTGGCAGATGTATTGAATCAGGAATTGATGATTCGCATCAATCAGGATTTGATTTTGGGTTCCTCTATGGATTTACAAGGGATTTCCGGTCAGAATGTAAAGGTGATGATCGATGGAGTTCCTGTTATTGGGAGGGTTGGAGACGATATTGACCTTTCTCAAATAGATTTGAATTCCATTGAAAGAATTGAAATTGTAGAAGGACCACTTTCTGTCCAATATGGAACGGACGCTTTGGGTGGTGCCATCAACCTTATCACCAAAAAATCTCAACTCAAACCAGTAGAAGTCAACCTTAGTGGTTTGACAGAAACCGCAGGCTGGAGAAATTATCATGCAACTGCTGGTGTACGAATTACCCCTAAAATGCTTTTAAAGGTGCATGGTGGTCAAAATCAATTTTCCCCTGCTGAAAGAGACAGTCTTCGCGGATCAGTATGGAATCCAAAGTTACAAACCAACCTCGGTGCTTCCCTTCGATACAATTGGATCAATGACCATCGAATCATTTTAAGTGCTGAATTATTTGATGAAAAAGTAGATGACCTTGGAGAAGTAAGAAGGCCCCAATTCAAACCCTACGCATTTGATGATTATTACACCACTTACAGAAATACTTATAAGATTTTACACGAAGGATCCTGTGGAGAAAAATGGTACACCCAAAATTCGATAGGTTTTTCAACTTTTAAAAGATATAAAAATTCCTATCGCCTGGACTTTGAAGCAGATGAAAGAGATTTAATTTCAGGAGACCAGGATACATCCCTTTTTACAGGTTTAAATGCCCGCTCAGTTTTTGCCACCAAGGACAATACCAAGACTTTACAATTTCAATTGGGGACTGAAGTCAATTACGAAACTGCAGCTGGTACCAGAATTCTAACTTCAGAAACAGAACAACCTGACTTACTAGATGCGGCAGGTTTTGGTGTTTTAAGATATTTGCCTGTTCAGGAATTACAATTGCAGGCCGGAATTCGTTATGCTTACAATAGTCGTTTTTCAAGTCCGTTGACTTATACCTTTAATGGAAAATGGGATGCTTCTAAGGATATTAATTTCCGATTTTCTTATGGACGCGGATTTAGAAGTCCAACTTTGAAAGAATTGTATTTCTATTTCATAGACAACAACCATTACATTGTTGGAAACACCGAACTTCAACCTGAGACTTCAGACAATTTCCAATTGCAGGCAAATTTTGAAAAAGAACAATTTCAAATAAGTGCCAATGCCTTTTTTAATACGATAAAAAACAAAATAGACCTCTACGCTTTTGATGAAACATCAGGAGCTTTAAAATATGCTTATTTCAACCGCAAGAAATATCAAACCTACGGGGGAAGTTTAAATGCATCTTACAATCCCAAAAACTGGCAATTTAGAGTTGGGTATGCCCCAATAGCCCAAACCACTCCAAATGAAAGCAGCTCAATTGACCGATTTTATTGGGTAAATGAATTTAATGCTTCCCTCTCCTACTCTATTCCTAAGTGGGACCTTTCTTTTAATACTTTCTGGAAATGGAATGACAGGGTTGTTTTCCCTTTCCTTTCTACTGACGATGCAGGCAATGAAGTAGTAGACAACCGAATTGAAGAAGGATACACCCTTGCAGATTGTAGTATTAGCAAATCCCTTTTTAAAAACAAAGTCAGCCTGACCGGAGGTGTGAAGAATTTACTGAATGTCAACTCCATCGCTACTCAGGGAACCCTTACAACCAACAATCCACATACCGGAGAAAGTGGAAGCCAGGCAATCAGTCCGGGCAGGAGTTATTTCGTAAGTTGCCGTATCAATCTTGGATTTGGAGAATGATAGAACGGAGTTCGCTTTTCGCTTTTCGGTGTTCGTCTTTAAAAAGCCACGTAAACCGTAAATCGTAATCCGTAAACACCACCAAAGCCCTCTTTAAAAGTTATTTAAGGTTGAACTTTTCTCTTTAGCCGGTCCAGATATTTGCATTTGATCAATCTCATCTAAATGTGTGACGACCGTCACGTCTAATTCAAACAGGATTATTGAAATTCGTCGCTGTACAGTTCATAGTACATTGTCATAATAGTTTAGTTTAAAATACCCACTTAAAGAATTTTTTCCTTTGGTTTGAATTCCTGATATGGGGTCACTCACTTGTTGGGTGGCCTCATTTTTCTGGGTGCTGGGTGCTGGGTTCTGGGTGCTAGGTTCTGGGTTCTGGGTTCTGGGTGCTGGGTGCTAGGTTTGAACTATGAAGTATGTCATTCCGGCCTCCGAGCCGGAATCTGTTACGTGACCTAGGATAGATCTTTAAAGGAAAGACTTGATTGAATGTTTGCTCACTGTTGCCTGTGGCCTGTGAATCATCCGGTTTAAAAAATATCCTACAAATTCTCAATCATTTCGTCGTTCCAGGGTTGGTGTAGCCAACCCCTACATGACTAGGTGCTAGATTCTAGGTACTAGGTACTAGGTACTGGATGAATAAATTTATCTTATTTTTTGTTGAGAATGAAACTTTTTTTGGCCCAAATAGACGCTGCAAATTACTTGCTATTCATCGTTCCAGGGTTGGCGCGGCCAACCCCTACTTTGCTGGGTGCTAGGTGCTGTGATTTGGACCTTGCCAATGGCCAATGGCCAACAGCCAAGAGCCATTCAGCCCCCGAGCCGGAATCTGTTACGTGGCCTAGGATGGATCTTTAGGGGAAGGACTTGTTTTTTCTTTGCTCGCTGTTGGCATTTGAATCTTCAAGTTTTGAAAATATCCTACAAATTCTCAATCATTTCGTCGTTCCAGGGTTGGCGCGGCCAACCCTTACATGACTAGGTGCTAGATTCTAGGTACTAGGTACTAGGTACTAGGTACTAGGTACTAGGTACTGGATGAATAAATTTATCTTATTTTTTGTTGAGAATGAAACTTTTTTTGGCCCAAATAGACGCTGCAAATTACTTGCTATTCGTCGTTCCAGGGTTGGCGCGGCCAACCCCTACATTGCTGGGTGCTGGGTTCTAGGTTCTAGGTTCTGGATGATTCAATTTATCTTATTTTTTGTGAAGGGGGAATGAAACTTTATTTGACCCAAATAGACGCTGCAAATTATTTGCATTCGTCGTTCCAGGGTTGGCGCAGCCAACCCCTACTTTCGGTCCATCTAGTACCCAGAACCTAGAACCTAGCACCCAGTACCCAGTACCTAGTACCTAGTACCTAGCACCTAGCTCCCAGCACCAACATGTTTCATCTGTCCTTTTGAAAATTTATCTAGCCAGCGGTCGGGGAACCAGGTGCGGGCCATTTTTAAAATAAAATTATTGGAAGAGATGAGGTAGCGCGTTTTTGGCTTTTTAGCATAAAAGGCTTTCAGGATTACCTTGGTGACTTGGCCTACCTCTATGGCTCCTTTTGAAATGGTGTCGACGGCTTTACCCATACGGTTGAAAATGGGGGCGTAGTCGGTATCCTGAAAACGGCCCTGGTCTTCTCTGGCTTTGGTCCAGATGGGTGTCTTGACCGGGCCGGGTTGAATGACCACTACCGGTACATTATAGACACTAAATTCCACCCGCATGGCATCAGAAATGGCCTCGAGGGCAAATTTGGAAGCAGAATAGGGTCCTAAAAACGGACGTGAGATACATCCTGAGATGGAACTTACATTGAAAATCCTTCCTTTTGGATATTTACTATCAAAACCAACCCCTAGCAAATTACCAAAGGTTTGAACCATTCTGATGGGACCTAATAAATTGACATCCATTTGAAAATCAATCTGTTCGATTTCCAAATGCATCAAAGGGCCATTTACAGCCAGGCCGGCATTGTTGATTAATAGGCTTAAGCCGTGGCTACCAACTTTATCTTTTACAATTTTGTAGGCTGCATCGATTTGATCCTGGAAGCGTACATCCAGCAGCAAAGGAGTGAAAGCTTCTTTTCCAAGGATTTGCAAAGGTTGGGCATCCTCCAGTTTTCTTACTGTTCCAAATACATGAAATCCTTCTTTCAAAAATGCTTTGGACGCGTCCAGACCGATTCCGGTAGAGACACCTGTGATAAGCACAAACCCTTTCATGATAATTTATTTTGTTTCGGTAGAATCTCCTTCTTTGGTTTCCTGTTCAAAATAAGCCAAAATTTTGGAGGCAGAAGATTTCCCGGCTACCTTTTCTAATTCTTCCTTAGGAGCCTGCTTTAATTTTTTAATCGAACCAAAATGCTTGAGGAGTTTCTCAGCAGTTTTGCTCCCTACTCCTTTTATTTCCGTAAGGCCTGTTTTGGTAAGTCCACGACTTCGTTGATCGCGGTGGAATGTAATGGCAAAACGGTGGGCTTCATTTCGAGCCTGTTGAATCAGTTTGAGCGATTCTGATTTTTTATTGATATAAATCGGCACCGGATCTCCCGGGAAGAATATCTCCTCCAATCGTTTAGCAATACCAATTAAAGTTACTCTGTCGAGAATTCCAATCTCCTGCAATATTTTTGCAGCTGCACCCAGCTGACCTTTTCCCCCATCTATAATGACCAATTGCGGAAGCGGCTCATTTTCCTTTACCAATCTGGTATAACGCCTGCGCACAACCTCTTCCATCGTAGCAAAATCGTTGGGACCTTCAACGGTCTTGACATTATAATGGCGATAATCCTTTTTAGATGGTTTGGCATTTTTAAATACCACACAACTGGATACCGGATACGAACCCTGAAAATTGGAATTATCGAAACATTCTACATGCATAGGCAGAACGTCCATATTCAGATCTTGCTGTAGTGTCCTTAAAATACGCTCTGAACTGGTTTGTTTTCTCGTCTGACTGGCCTTATCCTTCTGTCTTTGCAACAAATGGTATTTGACATTCTTTTCAGAGAGGTCCACCAATTTTTTCTTGTCGCCAATTTTCGGAACGGTTACCTTAAATTCATCCGTTGGAAATTCGATATCCATTGGAACAAGGATTTCATCAGCAATGCTATTGAATTTCTCACGTAGGTTTGGAATGGCGAAAGCCAGCAAATCTTCGGGTTCTCCATCCAGGTTTTTCACCAATTCCTGGGTGTAGGTATTGATGATTGCACCATTTACTACCTTCAAATAATTTACATAGGCGCTCTTTTCATCCATTGCGATGGAAAATACATCGACATCTTTGATGTTTGGATTCACCACCGTGCTTTTGCCTTGATAATCTTCAAAAGCAGTCAGTTTTTCCTTGATGTTTTGAGCATTTTCAAATTCAAGATTTTCAGAATATTTGACCATCAAGTCTTGAAAATGGCGCTTAACCGAAGCAAAATTACCCTTGAGGGTATTTTTTATCTGCTCAATCTTTTCGTTGTAATCTTCTTCTTTTTCCAGACCTTCACAGGGCCCCATACAGTTTTTAATATGGTACTCCAGGCAAACTTTGAATTTCCCTTTTTCAATATTATCTTCTGAAAGCTGGAAGGAGCAAGTTCTAAGTGGGAAAAGCTGTTTGATGAGTTCGAGGATGATTTTAAGACGGGATTTAGAAGTGTAGGGTCCAAAATATTGGGAACCGTCACGTATTACCCTTCTGGTAATGAAGACTCTGGGAAATCTTTCATTTTTAATACAAATGTAGGAATAGGACTTATCGTCTTTCAGCATCACATTATAGCGTGGCTGAAACCGTTTGATGAGCGTATTCTCTAAAAGCAGTGCATCTGCTTCGGTTTCTACAATGGTAAATTCTACCTTCTTGGCAGAACGCACCAGCACCCTTGTTTTATAAGAAAGATTACGGCCGCCGGTAAAATAATTGGCCACCCGATTTCGAAGATTTTTGGCTTTTCCTACATACAAAATTGTATCCTCATCATCCAAAAACCGGTAAACACCGGGTTGGTGAGGCAAAGTAGGCAATAAATTTTCCTGATAATCTTCGTAGGTCATGGGTAAATAACCTTTTGCAATTCGGTTTGTTCGGGGCCGAATTTAGGCAAAAAATTATTCACTAAAAGAAAAACGGGATGCTTGATTAAGCATCCCGTTTTTCCGTTGTTATTAACTTGTTACCGGCTCTTGGTTTTCTGAAATGATTTTTCTGGCTAGTTCTAAAATAGTTGTATCTTCTAGATTAACGATTCCACCTTGTGGGCCAGGCTGAATGTGTTTCCCAACGGGCTTTCCATCAACATACTTCATAGCACCGAAATAATTGCGAATGGTTTGCTCTTCAACATTCAACTCCTCTGCTATACGCTTGATGCTACCCGTTGGCAACTGGTGTTTGATGTCCCGTAGTTCATCGAAGGTAATATTCATAACGAGATACTTTTGAAGGTTAGTAAAAATTTTTGCTGCTTATTAACACTCCTCAAGTTAGTTCTTTCCCCTGTTAAATCAAAGGATTTTCATTGCTTTTTTACTAATAAAAAGCTAATAATTTAAAGGATTTTCAAATGAAATTTTGACTTCATATTCAAGTTCTTAAAATCCTTCTTCTGCCAACCATTTTACTATCTTTGCGGCGCCATTTCAAACAACAAATTCACCTGCCTTATGCAAAAATTGTGGCTTATCATCAGAAGGGAGTACCTCACCAGGGTTAGAAAGAAATCTTTCATCCTGGGAACTCTACTTACTCCTCTTTTGCTTGGCCTGTTTTTAATAGTAGTAGGATTTATCTTTTCCTACGAAGGAGATGAAACGAAGACTATTGCCATTTTAGATGAAGGAAATATTTTAGAAAAGAAGATAAGCGACACCCGCAATCTCTATTTCCAATTTCCGGAAGGCGATCTGAACAGTCTTAAAGCAGCAGTAGAAGAAGGTAAATTTGACGGAGTTTTGTTGATTCCCAAACTCAATGATGTAATGGTAAAAGACCAAACGGTTTATTACTATTCTCAAAAGCCGCCAAGTGTGGAAATTGAAAGCTTCATTGAAAAGAAGATTGAAAAAAGCATACGGGAGTATAAAATAACTGCTCTAAATCTCGAAAAGGAGCAAATTGATGCGCTCAATACCAATGTTTCTGTAGACCCCGAACCACTTAAAGAGACAGATACCAACGCTTCAAAGTTAACTTCTGCCATCGGTGCCGCACTCGGAATGATTATGGGACTAATCATGTACACCGTCATGTTAGTGTATGGCATGATGGTCATGCGAAGCGTAATGGAGGAAAAAACTACCAGAATCGTTGAGGTGATGATTTCTTCTGTAAAACCATTTCAATTAATGTTGGGCAAAATCATCGGAGTGGGAGCAGTAGGACTTACTCAAATTTTGATTTGGGCCATTCTCATTCCAGCCATCACCATTCCTATCAATTTGATATTTGGATTTGATTCCAATCAGCTTTCCAGCAATATGCAGGGAGCAGCAGCCCAGGTTGATCCGGACGATATGCAGGCTATGGTGAGTATGGCCATGGCTGAATTGGAAGCAATGAACTGGTGGATGATCCTACCCTTGTTTATTTTGTATTTCCTAGGAGGATATTTTCTTTATTCTTCCATGTTTGCAGCAGTTGGATCAGCTATTGGTGATGACATGGGAGAAGGACAATCTTTGACACTACCGATCACCATCCCGGTTATCCTGGCTTTGTATATTATGATGGCCTCTATTGAATCACCTGATAGTTCTTTAGCTGTCTGGTCTTCCATTTTTCCTTTATTCTCTCCGGTCGTAATGCCTGCAAGATTGGCTTTCGACCCTCCAATTTGGCAAATTTTGCTCTCCATCACAGTTTTAATTGGAACAGTCATTCTATTTGTATGGCTTGCTGGAAGAATTTATAGAGTTGGAATTTTATTGTATGGTAAAAAAGCCTCTTTCCTTGAGTTGGCGAAGTGGATTTTACGCAGGGATTAATTTTTAAAAAGAAAAGGATGAAAAAGGTAAAAGTAGCCATCATAGGGCCAGGCAATATCGGAACGGATTTAATGATCAAAATCCTAAGGACTTCCGAACAGCTTGAAATGTCAGTTTTGGTTGGTATTGATCCTTCATCGGACGGTTTGGCCAGAGCTGAAAGAATGGGAGTTGCCACTACATCCAAAGGAATTGATGGATTATTAGAAATGGATGAATGGAAAGAAATCAAACTGATTTTTGATGCCACATCTGCAAAGGCCCATCATTATAATTGGGATAAAATCAAAAGCTTCGAAGACAAAAGAATCATTGATTTGACACCTGCTGCTATCGGACCTTACCTGGTTCCGGTGGTTAATTTTCAAGAAAATCTCGATCATAGAAATGTAAATATGGTCACTTGCGGAGGGCAAGCTACCATTCCAATGGTCGCCGCTGTAAACAGGGTGAGTCCGGTTCTGTATGGAGAAATTGTTGCTTCAATAGCTTCTAAATCTGCAGGACCCGGAACAAGGGCCAACATCGATGAATTTACAGAAACTACTGCTTTGGCCATTGAAAAGGTAGGGGGAGCTAAAAGAGGGAAAGCCATCATCGTTTTGAATCCGGCAGAACCACCTTTGGTTATGCGTGATACTGTTTTTACACTTAGTGAACCCGCTGACCAGGAAAAAATCAGGGAAAGTATTCATCAAATGGTTGCTGAGATCCAAAAATATGTTCCCGGTTATGCACTTCATCAGGAAGTTCAATTTGAAGTAATACCTGAACATGATCCGGTTTTTATTGAAGGACTTGGAAAAGTCAGTGGTTTAAAAACCAGTATTTTACTTCAGGTAAGGGGAGCCGGCCATTATCTTCCCGAATATGCCGGCAATCTTGATATTATGACTTCCGCTGCACTTGCTACCGGAGAAAAAATGGCTGCGTTGGAATTGGTAGCCTAAAATCAAATCGACATGCAAAGACCTTTATACATACAAGATGTAACCCTTCGTGACGGAATGCATGCCATTCGTCACCAATATTCCAAAGAACAGATTGAAATTATTGCCCTTGCTTTAGATGCAGCTAAAGTTGATGCTATTGAAGTGGCACATGGAGATGGATTGGCAGGGGGAAGTTTCAATTACGGATTTGGAGCCCATACCGATTGGGAATGGCTGGAAGGATTGGCAGGCAAACTTAAACATGCAAAACTAACCACCCTATTGCTTCCCGGAATTGGGACCATTGAAGATTTGCAAAAGGCCAGAGATCTGGGTGTTGAATCCGTAAGGATTGCAACGCACTGCACAGAAGCAGATATTTCTGCTCAGCACATCCAGGCTGCCAAAAAAATGGGCATGGATGTCGCCGGCTTTCTGATGATGGCACACATGAATGAGCCTAAAAAATTAGCTGAACAAGCTAAGCTAATGGAATCTTACGGTGCAGATTGTGTGTACGTAACAGATTCGGCCGGTGCCCTTTTGATGCAGGATGTAGAAGACCGCATCAAAGCTTTCAAAGAAGTATTAGATGACTCCACTGAAATTGGAATTCATTGTCATCATAACCTTTCACTTGGTGTTGCCAATACCATAGTAGCTATGCAGCATGGCGCAACAAGACTGGATGCCAGCTTGGCAGGGATGGGTGCTGGAGCTGGGAATGCTCCATTGGAAGTTTTGATAGCAGGATTGAATCGAATGGGAGCCACCCACAATACCGATCTTTACCAACTTATGGATGCCGCAGACGATTTGATCCGTCCTTTGCAGAACAGGCCGGTTCGGGTAGACAGGGAGACTTTATCCCTTGGGTATGCAGGCGTATATTCCAGTTTCCTAAGACATGCTGAAAAAGCATCTGAAATTTACGGCATTGATACCCGTGTGATACTTGAAGAGCTCGGCAACCGCAAAATGGTTGGCGGTCAGGAAGATATGATCATAGACGTGGCACTTGACCTAAAAAAACAACAGTCTTAATCTACAAAACCGAATATTCCACAAAAGGATTTTTCTCCGGATAATCCGTTGTGTAGTGCAATCCTCTGCTTTCCTTTCGCATGGCTGCTGAACGAGTTACCAAATAAGCAATCGTGATCAGGTTTCTCAATTCTGCCAACTGTGGTGACAATGTAGTTGTTGAATACAAATTTTCGGTTTCCTGATACAAAAGATAAAGCCTGTCTGAAGCTCTTTTCAAACGTACATTTGAACGTACAATACCCACATAAGAGCTCATAATTTCCTTCAGCTCCTTGGAACTTTGGGTAATCAAAACCAATTCGTTGGGTTCGGTGGTTCCTTCTGCATTCCAGCTTGGTATGCCCGCCTGAATGGACCAGTTATCAATCTCTTTTGCAATATCTATTGCTATTCTATTTCCAAAAACCATCGCTTCCAATAAAGAATTTGAAGCCAATCGATTAGCACCGTGTAATCCGGTACATGTACATTCCCCACAAGCGTACAGTCGATTGATGCTGGTTTTGCCATATTCATCAACTTTAATTCCACCACACATGTAATGGCAAGCGGGCACTACGGGAATCATATCCTTCATCGGATCGATTCCAATGCTTAGACATTTATTATAAATGGTTGGAAAATGGGCGATGAATTTTTCCTTATCCAAATGGGTACAATCAAGGTACATAAATTCCGCACCATGAACTTTCATCTCGTTATCAATAGCCCTTGCAACGATATCCCTAGGAGCCAAAGATTTTCGTTCATCGTATTTGTGCATGAATTCCTGACCATTAGGATCTTTCAAAATCCCACCAAATCCCCTTACAGCTTCTGAAACCAAAAATGAAGGATTTTCACCTGCAGGATTGTACAAAGCCGTTGGATGGAACTGCACAAACTCCATATTTTCAATTCTGCCCTTCGCTCGATAAACCATGGCAATACCATCTCCGGTTGCAATTACCGGATTGGTTGTGTTTTTGTAAACCTGTCCTGCGCCACCTGTAGCCACAACGGTTGTTTTGGCCAACAGAGTTTCGATCTCATTGGTATTCTTATTCAAAGCATATGCGCCATAACATTCGATGCCTGGAGTAACCCTAGTGACATTGTAGCCCAAATGATGCTGGGTAATCAAATCCACAGCAAAATAATGCTCCAGAATTTCAATATTGGGAAGCTGATCAGACTTTTCAAGGATGGCTCTTTGTATTTCCCAACCGGTAAGATCTTTATAATGTAAAATACGGTTGGCAGAATGACCGCCTTCTCTGCCAAGGTCATATTCATTGGAATTGGATTCACGATCAAATCGAGTTCCCCAATCGATAATTTCCTGAACCCTTTTAGGACCTTCATGCACAACAATATTGACAATCTCCTCATCACATAATCCATCCCCGGCATCCAGGGTATCTTCGATATGCAGGTTGAAATTATCCTTTTCTTCATTCCAGACTGCTGCTACCCCACCCTGCGCATATTTAGTATTGCTTTCGGTTTCAACTGTCTTTGTCAAAACCGTGATTTTCAAGTCAGGTCTTTGCTCAGCTAATTTAATTGCAAACGAAAGTCCGGCAACTCCGGCTCCCAAAACCAAAACATCAGATGTCACCATTATTTAATAAAGATTATGAGTTTAATTTTTTAAATCCTCGTATTTGATTTCAGACTTGGTATTCCAAAATGAAAATGAAATCAGATCTGCTCCTTCCTGAATTTTCTTGGACGTCGGTTTCCCGGCACCATGCCCTGCACTGGTTTCTATTCGAATCAAAACCGGATTATCTCCTTGTTGGTGTTCTTGCAAAGTTGCTGCAAATTTAAATGAGTGTGCCGGTACAACTCTGTCGTCATGATCTGCAGTAGTCACCATTGTGGCAGGATATTCAATTTCCTTGATATTGTGTAAGGGTGAATACTTAGAAAGGTAATTGAATGCTTCCGGGTCATCACTCCTTCCATAATCAGAAGCCCAAGCCCAACCAATGGTAAATTGATGATAGCGCAACATATCCAAGACTCCCACTGCCGGCAGAGCCACTCCAAACAAATCAGGTCGCTGAGTCATTACTGCACCTACGAGCAATCCACCATTTGATCTACCATAAACAGCCAATTTTTCACTTGAAGTATACTTTTCGCTGATCAGATATTCAGCCGCGCCTATAAAATCATCAAATACATTTTGCTTCTTTTCTTTGGTTCCACTCCAATGCCATTCTGAACCAAATTCTCCACCACCGCGGATATTTGCAACCGCACAAATACCGTCATTTTCCAAGAAAATCGGCATCATGCTCAGGCGATCAACATTGAAACCCGGTAAAATGCTAATGTCAAATCCACCGTAACCATACAATAGTGTAGGCGCCGTTCCATCCATTTTCAAGCCTTTTTTATGAACTATGAACATTGGAATCTTGGTTCCGTCCTTGCTTTGATACCAAACTTGTTTGGTTTCATATTTATCAGAATCAAAATCCAGATTTGGTTTTTTCCAAATACTTACAGCGTTGGAACTTAAATCCAATTGGTAAATGGACAGAGGCTGGGTAAACGATTCAAATTCAAAAAAGGCCAGTGGCTCTTCTTTATCACCTTCAATAGCCCTAACTGTTCCGATGCCCGGCATTTGAATTTCTGAAATGGCTTTGCCCTCCATATCAAAAGTGCGGATTTGACTGGAGACATTATGAAGGTAAAGACCAACTAATTTCTCATCTAAAATCTTGACACTGGTCAAAACATCTTCCCCTTCCGGCAAAATATCCTTCCATTTAGACTCATCGGCATCATTTAAGTCTATTTGAACCAGTCTCCAGTTGGGTGCCTGATAATTGGTATGCACTAATATTTTACCATCTTTAAAATCGATTACATTAAAGTCTCCTTTTTCATAATCTGACACCACATTTTGCAATGGAGCATTGGAACCCTCCAAATTCTTTACAAAAAGCGCATTTCCTGAAGTGGATTCTACTGCTGAAATGGCCAGAAGCTTTTCTCCTCCAACCGTTTTGGTATAAAAATTACGCTGCCCATTTGCCTTGTCTTCATAAACCAGTTTATCCTGATCCTGGTTAGTATTTAGCTTATGGTAAAATACTTTATGGAATTCATTTTTGGCTTTTAGACGGTCTCCATCTGCTGGCGCGGGATATCTGCTATAGAAAAATCCATCACCTGACCAGGAAATTGCAGAAAACTTTACCCATTCAATGGCTTCGGGTAAAAGTTCACCTGATTCCATATCCTTTATTTTAATGGTTACCCAATCAGAACCGCCTTCTGAAACCTGATAAGCCAAATATTTCCCGTCCTTTGAAAAGGAATGTTCCACTAGTGAAGATGTTCCATCACTTGAAAATTGATTAGGATCTAGTACCATTACAGGCTCATCATCCAGCGATTTCATAGACATTAAAACCGACTGATTTTGAAGTCCGTCATTTTTGAAAAAGTAATACTGATCGCCTTCTTTAAAGGGTGCATTGTATCGCTCATAATTCCAAAAGGCTTCTAGTCGCTTTTTTATGGCATCTCGGTACGGGATTTGCTCTAGGTATGCATTGGTAACCTTATTTTCGGCTTGAACCCAACTTTTCGTATCCTCCCCATTGTCATCTTCGAGCCAGCGATAAGGATCTGAAATCTTCCTCCCGTGGTAATCATCAACAACAGATGTATCCTTTTTAATATCAGGATAGGTGACTTCAAATTGCTTGAATTCCATAGCATTTTCATCTGTTGACCTGGTTTCCTCACATGCAAAAATTAATGTTGCAAATAGAAATAGAACCGGCATGCGAAATTTCATGTTATTATACATTATCTTAGGTTTTAATATTTTGCGGGGCTGTAATATCTTTTATTTTTCAAAGTTTTGAGGCAAAAAGTGGCTTTTTTTTAAAGGCTTTTGTGAAGCAAACAAAATACATCAAACGATGGCTGAATTTAGGAAATTTCTTTTGTTGGGATTGGCGGTGGCAGGTTTTCAAATTTGCTCAGCCCAGGAGGTAAAGATCAACCCATTGGGTGAAAAAATAGTCGTTTTTAATGATGGAACCTGGACAAAACTTCCTGAGAAAAAAGAAACGGAACAGGGTACAGCATCCAAGGTCCTAAGTATAGAAGAGAAATCTGCTTTGGAAGCTGAAAGAGTTGCAGCCATTGCTAAAGAAGATTCCAGAGAAGCCTTCGTAAAACTTCAAGACGCCCGCCAAAAACGTTTATTGCTTGAAAAATCTTTAAAGGATCCTACTGTGGCCACCAAGGCAATGGATGCTCAATATCAAATCTCCAAACAAAAAGAAAAACAAGCTGAGCAAAACTGGAAAAAAGCCAATCAAGACTATAAAGAATTGGCCAAGATGACGGAGATGAGTTTCAAAAAAAGACAAAGGGCTTACGAAAAGTGGTTAGAAAAAAAAGAGGATGAAAGACGTACCAACAGCTTGAAAAAGGATCGATTTACTCAAAAAATTGAAAAGAATATCGTAAAAAAGGAATCCGGAGAGGTTTACCGTTATCAAGCAGAAGACGATGTCTATATCAATCCACCTGCCAAACCTTGTGATATCTTATTTGAAGGGGTTGATGAATTTTCCGGATATAAACGCAAGGATCTTTCTCCAGAACTATTCTTCAATTATACCCCCGAACCGCTTCGAAAATTATATCAGGATGAAGCATTCATGGTTTGCGAAGGAAGTATGAGCCTTTCTCAAGGTTATTATTATTTGAATTTAAAAATAACCATCAATGCCAGGAAGGCAGACAAGAATTATGGCTTTCTTGAAAAAGGAAGTCTTTTAACCATTAAACTACTTAATGGAGAAATTATTAGGTTAATGAATAACCATTCCGACAAGGGGGTCGCCTTAAAAAATAAAGAAGGAATCGTTTACAAATCTCAATATGGTATAGATCCACTTGCTATTAAAGAACTCAAAAAGTCTGAAGTGGATAAGGTCAGGTTATTTTGGAGTACCGGGTATGAAGATTACGAGATTTATGAATTGGACTTTTTCCTCCATCAATTGAAATGCCTGGAAAACTAAAGTAGTTTCTTAACCTGATTCCAAATATCAACTCCTACCTCTTCCGGAAATCGATTTCCGTCTATTTTTACTATCTTTTCATTATCAGCTTCATGCTGAAAGGCAGCCAGATATTGGTTTCTAACATTCGTCAGGTTATCCAGCGTCTCATACATTTCGAGGTTTTCACGTCCTTTTTGCAATCGTTTCATACTTACTTCCGGAAGTATATCAATGTAAATGTTCAAATCCGGTTTTAGCAGTTCAGCACATTTTTTATTGCTTTCAATCACCCAATCCATGTCTACATGAACCCCATGATAGGCATAAGAAGAGAAATAATACCGGTCAGAGATTACAGTATATCCATCTTCCAACATTTTTAGAATGCCATTTTCTTTGTTAAGCAAATGCTCTAACCTGTCGGCCAAAAACAAACCGGCTATGGTATGCTGGTCTGCTTGCATTTTATGGCTAAAAACCGAACGAATCATTTTTCCTATTGGACCATCTGTAGGTTCAAAAGTTGTATACACCTTGTGCCCTTCTTGCTCAAGGTGTTCTTTTAAAAAATTAATTTGGGTGCTTTTGCCGCTTCCGTCAATTCCTTCTATTACCAAAAACAGGTTCTTTTTCATAAAATGATTGCTTGCTAAAGGATTTTGACCAAAGGTAAAAATTGAAAGGATTTTTTTAGGATTGTTTCAAGCGGTCATAATTTAACCAATGCAGTATCTCGTCCAATGCGAGGCCAAGATTTCCCATTTGGCAGTGTTGATCTGCCTGTTCTTCCTTTTTAAAAATACGGGTTTGTACAGAGCGGGCATGTTTCAATGCCTCCTTTTGTTTTTCCAACAAAACTGGAGGTTGAAATGCATCATTTTCGCCGGTTAAAAGAAGCACTTTTTGAAAGACCAATCCGGAATGTAGAAAATCACTGTTCATACCCAACATCCAGTCAACTGCCTCTATGGGTTTTTTACCTCCAGAAATGTACATCGCTTGTTCCACTGCATGTTTTAATACCGGAATTTTCATTTTCAACTTGATTAAAAAATTCATCAATCCGCGGTAAGGCATCAATTTATTCACCAGTCTTTTGTTAAAATCACTGGCCAATTCCATCCAATCATAAACAGGAGGAAAAGCAATGACCCTTGTAATTCTTTTTTCGAATGCGGCTGCTCTAATGGCCCAATAACCACCCATTGAAACTCCCAATACAGTACAGCGATTAATTTGAAAATGATCCAAAAGTGCTCGCAAAGGAACTTCCCAATTATGTTGAAAGGTCAAACCATGGTTTCGCAGAGCTCCTCCCTGACCGGGACCTTCGAAGGCATACACTTCATAGCCATTTCTGGAAAAATGATCCCAAATACTATAAAACTCTTCTATCAAACTATCAAATCCTCCAAAACAAACCAGGGTATCTTTTCTTGGACCTCCCTGGGCCGGAAAATACATTACTGGCAATTTCCCGCCATTAAAATCAACCTCATGGCGAATAAAACCGGCTAACCAAAAGGCCTTGTCAAAAGTTTCTATAAAACGGTCGTAGATTTCCTTTTTTCGAGCGTCATTAGGTGGGATCAAAAACTCAGCTGCTCTTAGATAAAATGCAGCATTGCGCATTCTCTTTTCTGAGATTGCTTTTTCAGCCAGGTTTATGAATATTTCAATATAATCCTTTTGATTTCGGATTCTCTTTCCGGCCTCTTCAATCTCTTCAAATTTCGTAAATCCCAGGCTATACCATCTATTAAGCTGGTAATTAAAAAAAGGATTGGAATGGAAATCGTGGTAGCCAACCGGAAGTGCCATGCAATAGGATTTTTATAAAAATAAAAACGGTTTACAATTTCCCGAAGTTAAACATTCCGGAAAACTGTAAACCGTTTTGAGAAAAGACTTTCGTCAATTCTTAGTGAACTACAACGAATTTCTTGGTTCTCCAGCCTTCTTCACTTTTTACAGTCAAGAAGTACGTACCATTAGAAAGGTTGGTCACATTGATATCGAAGATACCTTCTTTTACATTATCCAATTGCTCCTGACGAACCAATTTACCATCGAAGTCAGTGATGTACAAGTTAACATCAACCTGATTTTCCAATGCCAATTCAAGGTTCATGATGGTAGAAGCAGGGTTAGGGAATAAAGTCACCTGATTGTCATCCAAAAGAGGAAGCTCATTTAGGTCACTCATAAATCCTAACATGTGCATACGAATTACTGCATTGTTACCAGATGTCCAGCCACCCATGTACAATCTGTCAGTAAATACAGTTGAACCAAAAAGTGGATAGTTGGTAGCTCCAGCAGAAGTGTAACGAGGAGCGATATTCAAGTTAGAAGCTTCACCATCGTAAGAAACTACAGCTAAGTAAACTTTGTTAGCTTCCAAAGGAACCGGGTCAAATAGTTGAACTGTAATCAATTCATTCTCTTGTTCGTTTCCTGTAAGTGAATACCCACCGAAACCAACAACAGTAAAGTCGTCATAAGAATCAGCTTGTCCACTAATAGTACCTGTATTGTTTGGATCCATATCGTAAATTACCAATGAGAACAAGTCTGATGTAGAATTGCCGGTGTAAAGATCAGCAGGGTTGCCCAAACCAAAAGTCATGTGTGTAGCAGTTCCCCCGTTTGGTCCCATCACATAGCTGGATCCCATATCATAACGTCTTCCATCATCAATGAAACCCTGGTCACCAGGACTCAAAGAACCATCGATATCACCATCATCTACTCCAAAAGTGTAGTCAGTGATGATGAAATTCTGAATCAAGGTATCATCACTATAATCATTAGAGAAAGTCATGGTGTAGGTACCTATCATGCTTGGTGTGTAGTCATCAAAAGCGAACAAAGTATCCTTTTGTGGGTCAACCAAACCTGTAAAAGTCAGGGTGGTCATTGCACCTGATGGATCTTCAATTTCAACTTTTGCAGTTACATCTTGAGCGTTGGTATCATCAGAATTGAAGATATTTACGCTGATTTCATCCAATGTAATAATTTGATCAACCGGAGTATGGTAAGAATATGGTCCTACCTGGTTGTACATGTTGTTCAATTCGAAAGCAGCTGTAACGGTAGTACCGGCATCAACTTGAGGAACAATTGCCTCACCGGTTGCTCTACTTGCAAATACTGCAGGAATAGTAACTGCTGTCAAGGAGTCGCCTCCCAACATACCAACAACTGTTTCAGAGTCATTTGCAGGGTCATCGTAGTGATTAAGAATAATACAACCAACAGCACCAGCTGCCTGAGCGTTGTAAACTTTCAAAGAGAAATTACACACTCCACGACGGATGATAGCCATTTTACCTGTTAGATCAGTAACTACAGGCTCACAACCCAAACTGTCGCCAGCTGCTGTGAAACCCCATGCTACATCTCCAACTACTGTTTGGTCCAATCTTGGGCCCCATTCTCCATCTGTAGATACCTGAGTACCGTATGGGTAAGAACCTGCAATGCTGGATGGTGCCTGAATTACAAAGTCGATTGGATACGGAGACAGGTCATTGATTTGTCCAAACATGGCAGTAGTTACCATAGAAAAAATCAAAGCTGTCAAAAATTTAGTAGAAATTTTTGTCATAACTGGTCTTTTATGTTTGTAAATAAGATTTGTTTCCATTGCGAAAATAAAATTTTCAATGGTTATTTAAGCAAGGAAGGAATATTTTTGATCAGGATGCGACACAATTTGGATAATAATATTAATAATAGGATTGTTCACCACTTTAAAAACTTTCTTAAAAGTCAGTAAAATTAAGCATTTCAAACCCTTCTAATCCTGTTTTAATCTTTATGAAAAACTTGGCTGTGCACAAAATTTTGGTGATTTTTTTTCAATTATTTCCGGTTTTTTTGATAAAAATACATGAGGGCTGCTACCCTATTTTACCTTAAATTGCGGACCATGGAAAAAATCGAAATACGAAAGGTCGAAGTCCTCCGGTATTTACAGCCTCTAAGGGAGGGTGGATCCCTTCCTGCCATTGTAGAAGGAGATGATGAATTTCTGTATGTTATGAAATTCAGAGGGGCGGGACAAGGTAAAAAGGCATTGATAGCAGAATTGATTGGAGGAGAAATAGCCAGAAAAATAGGATTGCAGGTTCCGGAATTGGTTTTCCTCCATTTGGATGAATCTTTTAGCATTACCGAAGGTGATGAAGAGATCCAGGACTTATTAAAATTCAGTATCGGACTGAATCTTGGATTACATTTTTTATCAGGCTCCATTACATATGATCCCCTGGTCTCAAATGCAGATTCGCTTTCAGCTTCAAAAGTTGTTTTACTGGATAGCATCATCAACAACATTGACCGTACTGCCAAGAACACCAATTTATTGAATTGGAATAAAGAGTTGTGGTTGATTGACCATGGAGCAAGTTTATATTTCCATCACAACTGGCCATCCTGGGAACAATCCCTGGGCAAAGGATTTTTTGGCATCAAAGATCATGTATTACTATCCAAAGCTTCGGAGCTTGTTGAAGCAGCAGAAATTATCAAGGATGCACTGCATAGAGAAGTTTTAGAAGAAATAGTATCGATTATACCGGAAGAATGGCTGGAAGATGAAACCAGCAATATGAATCCGGCAGAAAGGCGTGCGGCTTACCTTGCTTTTTTGGAAGATAAAATCAAAAATATTCCTTTACTCTTAAAAGAAGCGGAAGATGCGAGAAAAGGAAATATTTGAATATGCTGTAATTCGCTTGGTGCCTAGTGTTGAACGAGAGGAGTTTATCAACATTGGGGTTATTTTACTTTGTAGAAAAAGAAGGTTTCTGGATTTAAAATTCCGATTGGACAGTGACCGCATTAAATGTTTTGCCCCTGAAACCGACTTGGAGATGATCCAACAATACCTGGAAGGCTGGAAAGAGGTCTGTAAAGGAGGAAAAGCGGGAGGAAAAATTGGCCAGTTGGATTTACAGGTTCGCTTTAGGTGGTTGACGGCAAAACGAAGCACCATTATTCAGAGTTCGGCAGTGCATTCCGGATTGTGTGAAGAGCCAGAGGGATGTTTGGAGAGGCTGTTTGGGGAATATGTATGAGGAAAAAGCTTAATTCAAGTGGAAAATAAATTATTTGTAATCTCCTTGTCATTCAGTTCTAACTATTTTATATAACTTGTGGGTATCTGTAAACTAAAACCTGCAAAATTGTATGAAAACTTATTTTACTTTCTCTATTGTCTTTCTTTTTCATTAGTTTTTCAAATGCTCAGATAAGATTCGAAGAAATTGAACATCCGAATGACTTTTCCATTGACTATTTTTCTAAGTCTCCAAATGAGAAATTACTTCATGAAGCCCAAATATAAATATGGAGATGTTTACACTTCCAATGATTTGACTGTTTGGAATAAAAAAGTTTACCAGAGACTATTGAGATCTTGATATGGAGTACTTTAATGACGGCATTCGATTATAAAATCTGAACGTCAAGAACATCTGATTCGGAAACCAGATGGAAATTGGTATACCGCGAGTATTGGCAATGGATGGCGGCGTTTTGTTGAAGCAAGTGATATCCATCATGATACATTATTCGTTTACTATGACCAGATCTTTGCCTATAGTATAAATAAAGCTCAATCCTTTAAAAACATTTTTGTAGCTTCAGAAAGTATTATTGACCACACATCTACCCTTTTCAGATACGAAAAAATTATTATTCTCCACCTATACGGCTGGTGCCAGCGACTATTTATCCATTTTCAAAAACTCCGGGAGAGAATATTTTTTACGCCTTTAAATATAAATCCTGAAAGTATCACAATGGATGATTGTGCAGGGTACTATTTATGGGTTATAGCGATTATATACTGTTCGATGTTAATACACTAACAAAGACATCCGGAGATTTTAAAACGCTAATGCCTTTTTTCAACAGTTCTACTTTCAATGAAAGGCTGGTTTACAAGGATGGAAAATATTTCACCAGATTTCAGAACAAAATTTATAAAACTGGCAATTGTGACTTTAACTGGACCATTGCACTTGAAGACAATATTTTGTCTTCATATTTTGAAATACAGGTAGACAAAATGAAAACTTAATTCTTTATCGAGAAAAAGGAACTAATAGAAATAATTTTTTCTTTGAAAAGAGAAGTAGATTATCAGGGTGGGAACAAAAAAATATTACGGTTAATCGTCCTTTTTTGTTTGGAATAAATGAAGCTATTGGAAATATTCAATATTGTTTATTCGATAATGCTGTATTTACTGATTATCAAAATTGGAGAAATTCACCACGAATGTCTTACATGAAAAGGAGATTGCTTATTCTCCTAATGGAACCTTATACATGTACAAGGATGATATAATTAGCTATTCTGAAAACAATGGGCAAAGATTTACACCAATGAACATGCCACCATTGACTCCACCTTTCAACTATGAAATGACAGTGCTTGATGATGGAGTTATTTTGTTTACAGCTTCAACTTAAGTTATTTAACAAATAACAATGGTCAAACATGGACTCAGACACCTATAAACATAAATGGGTACTATGAATCAAACTTTAAATTAATAGGAGATTATGTTTATGCAATAGGTCTTGATTTTTCATTAGCAATTGAACGTTTTAATATTTATACCGGTGAGTTAGAAGCTGCCACAGACCTTCCAATTAACAGCATTTACCCGTCCGATTTGAATACAATTGTGACGATGGTACGTTTTATTTTTATAGCGAAGATTTTTCCAGACAAGAACCTACAGGATTATACAGTTATAGATTCGGCCATGGTTCTGAATATGTAACATCACTTCCTGTTAGCCCCGGAAGAACAAAACTGGTTTCGATAAAAGATGAGCTCTTTTTATTTGCCCAAGGATAATTATTATACTTTAAATGGCACCTCCTGAAAAATTCAACTATTTTAGTTTATCAAATGAAGGGATTCTGGAGTTTTATGTTTCATCCAACTATTATTCAGATACAAGTCAATTGATAATAAAAAATTTTCAGTCTGAAATACCATTAGGGTATGATAACCTGATTACCGGAAAAGCTTGCATTGATACTAATGACTTTGATTGTAATACTGAACTTGGTAACCTTTACTCAATGATTGGAAGATTAAGGCCGAAAACGGAAATTTCCTAAAAATTGATCAACAAGATCAGATGGTAGTTCTTTTAGTATGAGTGTTCCTGATGGAACTTATAATTTAAGCTGTATTCAGAAAAACAATCTCTGGGAACTTTGTGAAGAAGAATTTCAGGTAATTATCAATCAGAACCAACCAGTTGCAACTCAGGATTTTGTAGTTAAAGCTTTGGATGATTGTGCAAATTTAAATCTTGACTTTTCTGCTCCCCTCTACTCCGAAGATGTTTTGAAAATGACTACACAATAAGAGTTTCAAATAATGGTCCTTTAACTTCTACTGGGACCAAACTACCCTAAAGCTGGATCCGAACTTCATCGCTACTATACCATTTACTCGAATAGACGACCATATTCTTTGAGTTTGACCTGATCTCTTGATTTAGATGAGATTGTAAGTTTCAAATTAGAATTGGAAATTTCCTGCGACGCAGAAACAGGCGCATGGAACACTGCCTTGAAGGTTCCTCATTGGAGGCTGATAATTTATGAATCCCACCATTCTCGAATCGGCTGATTACATCGAATGTGTCAGGAAAACACATTGGAGCTTGACCCCAACGACAAAACGTGTTTTCAATAAAAACGGGAATGAAGTCAGCCAGGTAGATTTTGAAGAATACATTTATTACCATATCCGGTTTCAAAACACAGGGACAGATACTGCCTTTACTGTCAGGGTTTTAGATACGCTGGCTGAAGAATTGGACATCAATACTTTTGAAATGTTGAGTGCCAGTCATGCTTATGAATACAACATTTCCAAAGGACCGGTGCTTGAAGTTCTTTTTAAGGATATCTTATTAGTAGACAGTTTTAAAAATGAACCGGAATCTCATGGCTATTTCAAATTTAAAATCAAACCCAAAGAAGGATTTGGGTATGGAACCATGATTCCAAATGAAGCTGCCATCTATTTTGACTTCAATGATCCTGTAATTACCAATGAGGCGGTGCTGACAATCATGAAACCAAGCTCTGTTAGAGACAAAGCTTCCAATATAGACTTTGAGGTGTATCCGAATCCGGTGAGAGATGAGTTGAGGATAGATATTTCCGATAAGGATTTGAGCAAGGTGGATGAAATTGAGATTGTAAATCAGTTAGGAATAATGGTTAAACGGTTGCCCAAATCAAGGCTTAACAATATCAATGTTTCTGAACTTCCAAAAGGAGTATATTCGATTGTTTTGAAATTACGTGATCAAACATTAGGAGTGAAGAAATTCTTGAAAATGTAATTTCCTTTATTTTAAAAAGTCTGCAAAAGAATTGCTGCTAAACTGGATAACTGGATTTGGCAGCATTCCTTTTTTTAGATAATTCCTTCAACAATGCAATTGTAGATTTTTTAAAGTAACTTGAAGGTCAAATAATTAACTAAAACCCTCTTTATGAAAACTTTGTACGCTCTTGTTAGCCTGTTTTTGCTCCCATTTTCAAGTATTGGTCAGATTAGTTTTGAGGAGATTATTCCTCCAATGGATTGTTCCATTAATAGCTTGATAAAATCACCCACGGGAGAATATTTTCTCCAGGTTTACAATGATTTCAATTATATATACACTTCAAATGACGGAGAAAGCTGGGAAGAATTTATTTTACCTTTTGAACATCAAGTAGAAGCAATTCAATTCTATTCAGACGGTACTCCTGTACTATCCCATGGTGAGTATGATAACATTATAAGGCAAAATGGAGTTTGGCGGCCTATTCCTGTAGGAGGCGGACAGGGCAATTATAATTCTACTTTCGTTCAAAATGATACATTATTTGCCTTTAGAAACAACATATTGTCCTTTAGTACAAACAAGGGAATAAGTATGCAACAATTATTCACAACCAACGGAACCTATCCTGATTTTGAAACTTACTTGTGGAAATATGAGAACAACTTCATACTGTATAATTCAGCCTCTTTAAATATTGATATTTACAACAATGAGGGGATAAAAACCTATACCAAACAAGTATCTACTAACCTTACTGATTTCTGTTTTAATGATTGCGGACGTGTTTTATTTTATAATCCTAATTCATATGAAACGCTTGACATTCAAACCTTGGAATTCAAAAGTGGAAATATGAGCTCCGATTTCCCTTTTAGCAATTTATCAATTTTTAACAAATCAATTATTTCAAATAATGGTAATTTCTATGCAAAAAAGGACGATATTATTTACAAGTCAAATGGATGCAATCTAACATGGTCTGTATTCAACCAATCTCAGAATATTTTAAACCAACAATATTTTTGGATTTCCAACAAGGAAGATATTGTGGTTTGTATTGAAGAGTTTGGATCCGGGAGTTGTGGATTCTTTGAATTCAATTCACAAATTGAAGAATGGAATCGTCAAACTATTTCAATTTCAAATCCATATGTAATTTTCACTGGCGAATCTTTTGAAGGAGACCAGTTTGTTTTAACTGAAAACAATATTTTTACAAAGAGATATTCTGATCAAGAATGGGAAATTCTTAATACTAATGTTGATTTTTTTACCAGAGTAGATTATTCTCCTTCTGGTGATTTATATATTAGTCAGGGAGATCATTTATTATACTCTGAAGATAATGGGTTGACATTTTCTACTATTGATTATCCTGATACACTTGACTTTCGTTTGGTTATGTTATTAGATATTGTCGATGACGGCGTAATAGTTGCCATTGACCCTACCTCTCTAAATTTTAATGGCGCAGTTTCAAGGGATAATGGCAGAACATGGACAATGTTCCGCCTTCCACTCATCATTAACGAGGATCCTTTTTTTAAATTAATAGGGGACTTTGTATACATATATATTAATGGTAATGTGCAAACTACTTTTAAAGTTAACATTTATACCGGAGAAGTATTGGAACATGCGGTTGGAGGGCTGAACCGTGTTTTTTCTTTAAGTAAACCAACCATTCTGAATGATGGCACAGGATATTTTTTGGGTAGTGATGTCCTTCCCGGCACACCGGTAGGATTATTCAAATACGATTTTGGGTCTGTAAAAGAATTCGTTGCGAGTATCCCTTATCCACCCTTCAAATCCTTTCTTTATAGTGCAAATGATCAAATTTATGTTTTTCAACCTGAGGAATATGGCGTTTTAAATAATGACCAATTTGATTTTGCTCCCTACATTGGCTTGCCTAGCACTGACGATGTCTATTTTATTCTTACTGAGCATAATTATGTTTATGTAATTGTCGAAAACTCAAGAATTTTCAGATCTTCAGAGCCCATTAGCTATAAATACAAGGTTTCAGGAAATCTTGTTTATGATTTAGATGAGGACTGTTTAGACAACCCGGCAGATCAAGGTTTAAGATACTGGCAGGTAAAAATTGAAAACAGTGATTATTTAAGTATAAAAAGGACAGTTTCGGAAGGCGAATTTACATTTTTGGTGCCTGAAGGAATTTATACTTTAACAGCACAACCAAAAAGCTCTCATTGGGAGCTGTGTACAAATTCCTATCAGATATCTGTGAACCCTACCCAACCAGAAACCGAGCAGGATTTCAGGGTAAATGCTAAAGATAATTGTGCTGAACTTAAACTCGATTTTTCAGCACCTTTACTTCGAAGATGCTTCCAAAATGACTATACTGTATATGTCCATAATAGTGGCCCTGCAGAGGCTACAGGAACCAAACTAATCTTTAAACTAGATCCCTTTTTCAACTTTATTTCTGCTACAATTCCTTATACACAAATTGATGCCAGTACCCTAGAGTTTGATCTTGGAACACTTGCTTTGGGCGAGGAAGTTACTTTTAATATAAGAGTTGAAGTCTCATGCGATGCAGATCTCGGCATGGAACACTGCCTTGAAGGTTCATTGGAGGCTGATAATTTATGTGGAAATCCCACCATCCTCGAATCTGTCGATTACATTGAATGTCAGGAAAACATAGGTTCCTACGACCCCAATGACAAACGTATATTCAATAAAAACGGGAAAGAAGTCAGCCAGGTAGATTTGGATGAATACATTTATTACCATATCCGCTTTCAAAATACAGGAACAGATACTGCCTTTACAGTAAGGGTTTTAGATACGCTGGCTGAAGAATTGGATATCAATACCTTTGAAATGTTGAGCGCCAGTCATGCTTATGAATACAACATTTCCAAAGGGCCAGTCCTTGAAGTGCTTTTTAACGATATCCAGTTGGTTGACAGTTTTAAAAATGAACCGGAATCTCATGGCTATTTCAAATTTAAAATCAAACCTAAGGAAGGATTTGGGTATGGCACCATGATTCCAAATGAAGCTGCCATATATTTCGACTTCAATGATCCTGTAATTACCAATGAGGCGGTGTTGACAATCATGAAACCGTCATCTGTTAGAGACAAAGCTTCCATGATTGATTTTGAGGTGTATCCGAATCCGGTGAGAGATGAGTTGAGGATTTCCTTAGAAATGAGTGACCGAGAAAAAATAGATGACATGGAGATCGTAAATCAACTTGGAAAAGTTGTTTTTAAATCGAATAACAAGCTAGAATCCAACGTTAAAATTTCTCACCTTTCTCCTGGTATTTACATGCTTGTTTTGAAAGACGAGAAAGGGATTGTTGGTAGCCGTAAGTTCGTGAAGCAGTAAGGCTGATTTATTTGAAACAAAAAATTCTTATATCTTGGAATCCCGATTTCGCTTGTGGCATCGGGATTTCACTTTTTAAAAACCTTCTTTCTATTATGTTCAAAATTCCTTTCCCCATCAAGAAGAATGTCGGTAAAATGGACCGTATTATCAGGGTTATTGTTGGCACCATTGTATTGTCTTTCGGTATTTTTTATCGTGCCAGGTGGGGTGTCATGGGAGTTGGCATGATGATACCGGCCTTATTGCAGAGGGATCCACTGTATGCATTATTAAGATTGAGTACGAAAAGGGGAGAGTGATGGTTTGTTTTTCCACCCTGGGTGGACTTTTAGAAAATATCTCCTTGGATTTTACCATCAAAATTTGTTGCTAATGCTAATTGAATTTAATTAGCATCAAAAATGATAACTAAAAGATTTGTCACGGATCTCTCCTACAAAATAATTGGAGCAGCTATAAAGGTTCATAAAGAATTAGGGCCAGGATTATTAGAAAAAGTATATGAAAAATTACTTACGTATGAACTTCGAAAATCTGGACATAAGGTTGAGAATCAATTAAGAGTTCCTGTCTTTTATGACAATAAGGTTATTAATACTGATTTGAGATTAGATTTATTGGTGGATGACCTGGTTGTTGTAGAATTGAAGACTGTTGAACATTTACTGCCAGTTCATCAGGCACAGCTCTTAACTTATATGAAATTATTAGATAAACCTCAAGGACTATTAATAAACTTCTATTCTGTAAATATCTCAAAGTCATATATTCCGCTTGTGAACGAACACTTTAAGCAGTTGCCATGATTTTTTTTCAACATGAAGGTATGAAGAAGCATGAAGTCACATTGACTATGATTCAGATTCCAATTCAATTCTTCTTTTTAATGTATTCTTCATGTGCCTTCATTTCTTCATGTTTTAAATTCTTTTTTTCAACATGAAGGTATGAAGAGGCATGAAGTCACATTGACTATGATTTAGATTCCAATTCCAATTCTTCTTTTTAATGAATTCTTCATGTGCCTTCATTTCTTCATGTTTTAAATCTTTTTTCAACATGAAGGTATGAAAGAGGCATGAAGTCGCATTCACCATGATTTAGGTTTCAATTCCAATTCTTCTTTTTAATGATTCTTCATATGCCTTCATTTCTTCATGTTTTATATCTTTTTTTCAACATGAAGGTAGGAAGAGGCATGAAGTCACATTGACTATGATTCAGATTCCAATTCTTCTTTTTAATGAATTCTTCATGTGCTTTCATTTCTTCATGTTTTAAAATCTTTTTTTTAGGAAGTTGCTTGAAGTTGCTTTAGATTTGATTTGCAAGTTCAACCAGCTTAACTTCCCTTAATTTCTTAATGTTTTATTTAAAAGAAACGCATAATGTAGTCCAGCAAAAGATGCCAATTCGATTACAAGAATATGGTGTTGGCATTTTTATACAATCTCCTACCAAATCTGCTTTGAAGAAAGCATTGAAGAAAGGTTATGTCCGCGTAAATGGAGCGATTGCCAGCACTGCCACCTATATAAAAGGTGGAGAAACTATTCAACTTGAAATACCGGAAGAGGAAATTAAAGAAAAGAAAATATTCAATTTAAAACTCAAGGTAATTTATGAAGACCAATACCTGGCTGCTATACACAAACCCGCCGGCCTTTTGGTAAGTGGCAATGGCTTTAAAAGCATCAATAATGCCTTGCTCCAAAATCTGATTCCAAGTCAAGAAGCAGATGCTACCCTCCCCCACTCTGTTCACCGGCTTGATTTTCCAACCACTGGAATCTTATTGACAGGCAAAACTGCATCCTGTATTCGGGAACTCAATTCGATGTTTGAAAATAAGGAAATCAAAAAAACATACCTGGCAATCGTCATAGGAGCAATCCGTGATTCCGGACAGATATCTGATGCAATTGATGGAAAAGTTGCAGTTTCTACCTATCAAAAATTAGCCTCTGCACCTTCACCGAGATGTGGCCAACTTCATCTCTTGCGACTGGAACCCAAAACAGGCCGCAGGCACCAATTAAGAAAACATTTGGCTGAGATTGGAAACCCGATTTTGGGCGATAAGGATTATGGAAAGGAAGGATTGATTTTGAACGGAAAAGGATTGTATCTTCACGCTTACAGCTTAAGTTTTCTTCATCCCAAAACCGGAATTGAGTTGATTTTAAAGGATGATATCCCTACAAAATTTCAAAAAATATTTCCGGAAGCGGTTGCTAAACTAAAATCTGAATCTTGATAATCAGCTCTAATTTCCCTTGGCTTTTCTTTCTTATCTTGGATGTCATTTGCTCTTTTCCATGTTCAAAAGCGAAACAACATGTTGCCGAATAGAAGTAGATATTATCTTTTGATAACTTTCCTTTTGGGTGCAATATTCGGGTATTTAAATTCAAACGAATCAAATCCCGGATTTTTGTTCGGTGCCGGACTTGGATTTTTAATTATTTCTTTCTTGATTGCCATCACCATACATGGTATTTTTTTATTTTTCAATTTTTATAAAAAAGGTGGGAAAGATGATAGCATATTGGATGAAAACCTTGAAGAATATGAAATGGAATCCTTGAAAAGAAAAAAGGAAATACGTGAAAAGCCATATTTAATCACCTTTTATATATCCTTACTCCTATTTGTTTTAATGCTCTTAGGATAAAACAAATCACCAACCCGGGTAAAAAATGGATTCGAAATCCAAACCAAAAATAAAGACAAACTTACACCCTCGGAACAAAAACAGGGAGCCTTATGATCTGGAAATTTTGAAAAAAGAATCTCCTAAACTTGTCCCATTCATTAGAACAAACCCATATGGAAATGAATCCATCGACTTTTCCAATCCTCAGGCTGTAAAAATCCTGAATCAGGCTTTGCTAAGTCACTATTATGGTATCAAAAAATGGGACTTCCCCAACGAAAATCTTTGTCCGCCCATTCCCGGAAGGGCAGATTACCTGCATTACATCGCTGACTTACTTGCGGAATCTAATGGTGGAAAAATCCCATTGGGAAGTAATATAAAAGGTCTCGATATTGGCACCGGAGCTACTTGCATTTATCCGATTTTGGGCGTTGCTGAATACGATTGGAATTTTATAGCTTCTGATATTGATAAGGCTTCCATTCAAAACGCAAACCAAATTTTAAAGGAAAATAATTCTTTAAAAGATAAAATTGAAATAAGGATTCAGCCTAATTCGGACCACATTTTTAAAGGGGTATTAAGTCATAAAGAACAGATTACCTTTAGTATGTGCAATCCGCCATTTCATTTGTCAAAAGAAGATGCTATAAAAGGTAGCATGAGAAAGATTAAAAATCTTACAGGAAAAAGTACCGGAGCTCCCAAACTTAATTTTAGCGGAAATTTTAATGAGTTGATTTATAAAGGCGGTGAGGCTTCTTTTATAAAAAAGATGATTTCGGAAAGCCTTGATTTTGCAAATAACTGCCAATGGTTTACTACACTTGTATCCAAAGAAAACAACCTAACTTGGATCGAAAAGCAACTCGATAAAATTGGTGCAAAAGATGTGCGCATCATAGCGATGGAAACCGGAAATAAAAAAACCAGAGTAATTGCATGGACATTTTTGTAATTTCCTAAAACTTATACTTCTAAAAACTAAATTTTAAAAACAGATTTCCGCCCCAAACTCAGATCCTTAGCACAAAATCCTCCATTCTTTCCCTAGGTATATAATCATTTCTTATATTGAGTTTGATTTTTCACCCGAGATTAAAAACCATTAAAAAAACCTCTTTATGAAAAGAATTTTTACCTCTCTTTTTGTACTATTTGTTTCATTATTTGGATTACAAAATTCTTCAATAGCCCAGGGAAACCTTTGGGACGTTCAATTTAACTATGACCTCGCAGCAGCTACACCAGTAGGACAAGGAACCGCAGGTATGGCAGCTGTTACCTTTGTCAATGACGAGTTTTGGATTTCAAAATGGGCCAGTGATACTCTGATACGAATGGACAAAGATGGAAACTGGATTGAATCATTTACCATTGCCGGATTGACCGGTACCAGAGCTTTAACCTGGGATGGGACCTATCTTTATGCAAGTAATAATTCTCCGACCATTTACAGAATTGATCCTGCAACAAAGACACTTGCTCCTCCCCACATCACTACAACCTTCCAACAAGTTAGGATGTGTACCTATGATTCAACTGCAAATAACAACGCAGGAGGATTCTGGGTAAGTAATTTCAATACAGACATCAATCTGTTTGGAATGGACGGAACCTTCTTGCGTTCCATTCGCGCAACTACACACCTTCAAACCGGAATGTACGGTGGTGCTATTGATTATGAAACTGGTGGTGCAACTAGTCTGTGGATTTTCAGCCAGTCTCCACCTAATAATGTGACCATTGCCCAAATCGAATTGACTTTGGGTGCACCAACAGGCATATCCAGAGATGCAAAAATTGATGTTTCAGCAAATGTAAGCGGTCAATTAGCGGGTGGGATGTTTGTTTCTGATCAAATTGTACCTGGAGAAAGAACCCTCGGTGGTGTCCTTCAGGGTACTCCTAACAGGCTATTTGGTTACACACTTGCTGAACCTGCAAGTCTGGATTACAATATGGATGGATTCAAAGCTGCCGCAGGATATACTCAGGTACCGATGGACCATGCAGGAAATATGAGTTTCTCTGCAAGTCTTTCCAACACTGGTTTGGATCCTATAGCTACTCCCCGTTTGGTTGTTGAAATCTCTTCAAACGGAAGTGTTGTTTGGGCAGACTCTACAGATGGTTCTAACCTGACAACAGGAAATACAGTAGACCTTAGTGTAGGAGGATTTACACCTGCAGCCATGGGAGACTATACTGCAACAGGTACCTTTAAAACTCCCGGGCAAATGGCAAGTTCTATATCCGGAACAGATGTAGGAACTTTCGAATTTTCAGTAACAGATTCCACTTTTGCAAGAGATGATAATATTTCTGTGGGCGCACCCGGATATGCTGTATCAAGCGTTGATTGGGGGTATGCGACTGTAAATTATGATGTTGCTGTAAATGATACGCTTTCTTCTGTTTGGATTAGAATAGAAAATCCTATTGATGGAGATACTACCTGGGCTATAGTTGCGGCAACGACCAATGGTGCTCCAAACTTTGTCATTGCAGAAGGTATACCTGTTATTATTCAGGCAGGTGTTAACGAGTATTTACTTCCAATTTCAGGAGGCGTTGAACTGGCTCCTGGCACCTATGGAATAGGTTGTTATGAAGGTGCAAATACTACCATCAACCTTTCCCAATCTCAGAATTATGTTACACAGGGAGTAAACTTCTACTACACTCCGACTGCAGGTTGGAATCAATCCGGTATTCAAACTGCCAGATTCATCCGTCCTAACTTTGGTCAGCCTAGAATTTATGTAGGTACCAATGATTTGTATTCAGGTGAGGGCATTTCAATGTTCCCTAACCCTGTACAAGACAACCTTCATTTCCAATTCGAATTTGAAGAAATGCAGGAAGTGAGTGTACAAATCACCAACTCAGTAGGACAGGTTGTTAGAAGAGAAAACTTTGGTCGACTGCAAGCGCAGGTGAATACCATCAATCTTTCTGACCAGACTCCTGGTGTTTACTTCGTAAACTTCAATGTTGGAGGTAAATACTACAGTTCCAGAATTGTATTGACGAAATAATAAGAGCGGGAGGCGGTACACGGTTTGAGGTGTACGGTTTTTCGAATATAAAAAGGTAATCCGGGGTAAAACTTGGGTTACCTTTTTTAAATGACGAATTACGAGTTACAAGTGACGAGTTACAAGTGACGAGTGACGAGTGATTGAAGATCAATTGACTACCCCATCACGAATGGTAGGTCAAGGGCATGCCCTTGACCTACCATTCTAGGACGATTTTAGGTTTTTATTTTTCACGATATCTTTTCCTTTTACAAAGACATAGAATTAGGGAATTACAAATGGATTGAGGTACGAAAAGCTTGATAAAACCACAACAAATTAAAGTTCAAAATCCAGCTTTAGCCTCCGAGTCCAGGCTACTACCATACTTGATGAAAGTCTTTTTCCTTGTAAACTTTTTCCATCTTCTCAAACCCGATTTCCTTTTTCTTTCCAAACAAACGAAACAAGATTCCAAGTGGAGTTAGAATCAAAAAGAAGATAATTCCTAATAAAATAGGATTCATAAAGGTTTGGAGAATTTTGGTGAAGCTTTTCAAAATTGATGATTCAGGTTTTTTAAAAATGGAAGGAACCAGCAGGAAATGAGATAAATGGCGGCAATTAATAGAACCCAAATCTCATTTGAGAGGTACCAAAAAAATACAAAGGCCAAGGCTGAAATCAAGATATCTCTATTTGCTTCCTTCATTTTAAAAAGGGAATAAATGAAAGGAGAAAGTCCGGTTGCAGCTCCAAAAATCAGGATAAGACCTATGAAGACCAGAATAAGAATGACAGGAGCCAGCCAGAATTTTTTGCGGTTCTTGAGATAGCCCCATAAGTCAGTAAGCAAGTCTATCATTTAGTAGATTTTGAAAGACGAAATTTCCAATGCACAAAATATCAATATTTGTTTCATTAAAACAATGCCAGGCATCAGCCAGGGAACATACGATAGGTTCACCATTGGTATTAAAACTGGTATTGATGAGGATCCATCTCCGGATTGCTTTCTCATTTCAAGTAACAAGTTAAATAAAGGATGATTTCCATCTTCAACCACTTGGAGTCGAGATGAAAAGTCAACATGACTGATAGCCTGAAATTTTGAACGCGAATTAGCTAACTTTTGATTCAATATAAGTTCAGAAAAGTTATCGGGCATTTCTTCCCTGAATTCCGGCTTCAACTTTTTGACAAATTGCATGTAAGAGCTTCAAAATCACAATCAAAATATTTCACCGCCTCTTCCTTCAACATCACAGGAGCAAAAGGACGGAAATCTTCTCTGAACTTGACTTTGAGGTTGAGCTTTGTTGCATATCAGGTGAAGCAGGGTTTGCAAGAATACTTCGTGCTCCCAATGCCCGGGGCCCAAATTCCATCCTGCCTTGTACCCAGCCAATAACTCTATCCTTTAGAATTTCACCTGCGATGAAAGCATTCCTTTCTTCTTTTAAATCAAAAATCAAAGTTTTTAAATTCTCATTTTTACAAAAATCCAAAACCTCCCCTTTCAGATATCATAGGACCAAGAAGCGCATTTTTCATAGCATCCTTACCTATACCCATTCTTTCCTTTTCTTCTTTCTTAGAAAAATAATAAGCCAATGCTGCTCCCAAAGCGCCACCTGCATCGCCAGCCGCGGGTTGAACCCAGATATTTTTAAAAAGTCCTGCTTCTTGAATTTTACCATTGGCAACACAATTCAAGGCGACCCCTCCTGCCAGGCACAGGTTGCTACTACCACAAATCTCCTTTGCAGTATTTGCCATTTTTAAAATAACCTCCTCACTTATGGTTTGGATGGCCAAAGCAAGGTTTGCATGACTTTGTTGAATTGGATCATAGATTCCGTTTTTTCAGGCCAAACAAAGTTTCCCATTTTTATCAGAAACCATTTTCAACCCATATTCAAAGCTGAAGGCTTTTCTATGGAGCTGAATCGAACCATCCTCAAAAATCTCCACCAGTTTAGTCTTAATGATTCTCATGAAATCCCTGGTCTGAGCATCTCCAGGATTCCCATATGGGGCCAGTCCCATTAATTTATATTCACCATTGTTTACTTTGAATCCAAGGAAATAGGTAAATGCGCTGTAAAGCAAGCCTAAAGAATCCGGGAATTTCAGTTCACGAAGCAAGGTGAGTTCATTTCCCACACCTTTCCAAATCGAAGCTGTAGACCACTCTCCTACCGCATCAATTACGAGTACAGCCGCCTCGTTAAAACTTGAAGGGTAAAATGCACTGGCAGCATGTGAAAGGTGATGCCCGGAAAACAACAATCGTTTTTGCTTTTTATAGGTCGGATCGATCTTTTTCAACTCCTTTTTGATCGTCCCACGCATTCCAAGTTTTGTTTCCAGCCATTGTGGCATAGCTTTTAAAAAGGATAAAAACCCTTTGGGCGCATTCCGATAATAGGTTTCCAACAATCGCTCAAACTTAAGGAAGGGCTTTTCGTAAAAGACGATGGCATCAACCTGGTGAAGGCTGATTCCTGCTTCCTTGAGGCAATACTGAATAGCATTTGAAGGAAAATCTGCTGTATTTTTCTGCCTTGTAAACCGTTCTTCCTGGGCAGCAGCAATGATTTCACCATCTACCAAAATGGCAGCAGCGGAATCATGAAAATAAGCCGATATTCCAAGGATGATCTTCACCGGCCAAATATATCATTTTGCGTTTTGGAGATGCGTCCCAAAGTGAAATAATACTACTTTTGAATCATGAAAAACCGAATTGCATTGTGGCTGAAGTGGATACTCTGGTATCCTGTGATGGTTTTTCTCTGTCTGGAAATTGCCTTCCTGATTTTAGGATACAGGAGTTATCATAACGACGATTACAGTATAAAAGCTAATCCAGTCAATGCATTCATCGGTCATCCTACTCTGGGAATTCAGCTCAATCCCGGCACTTACGATATCAACATCAATGATAGTCTCCATTTCAAAGCAACTCATTTAGAAAATCATACCCGAAAAGTAAGCTACCGTAAGAAAGACAGCACAGATATTTTGTTGTTGGGTTGTTCCTTTACGTATGGATTTGGAGTCGACGATGAAGCGACCTTTGCTTCTCTCTTACAAAAGGAACATCCTAATTTGGGCTTTGAAAATGATGGTGTTATTGGCTATGGGACTGTTCAATCTTTGATTCAATTGAAGGAAACAGTGGTTCAAAATCCACCAAAGGCTGTTTTGCTTATTTTTTCCAAATTCCATTTGATGCGGAATACCCTTTCTCCCGAATACCGTTCTAATCTTAAAACAGGATACCATCGTTCCGCTCAAAATGTAGACAATTTGATGGTTCAGTCCCGGTTTCCATATAAAAATGATTGTGATTCCCCTATTCAATTAGCCTCTTGGAATGAAATGTATGAGGATTGGCCAGGACGGGAATGGTTGGCATCTATCAATTGGTTCCAAACCCTGCGGGACAGATTCAATGAAGATCAGGCTCTGCAAATTGAGGTTACCATTTGCTTGATCAAAGAAATGCAGGCCATTTGTAAGGAAAATGGAATAGCATTTGGCCTCGTTTGTTTGGATGGTGATACAAGAACCGAAGCTATGAAATTGGCACTATCTGATTTACCCTGGTTGGAGGTTGGTTTTGATTTTGAAAATAAGGAATGGACCAATGCTCCATTCGACACCCATCCTTCTGCAGCAGGCCATCGATACATCGCCAATAAAATCGAACCATTTTTAAGCCAATTGCTGCATGAAAACTAAGCAGCTCATATACCTTTTTGTTGCCCTCACTATTCCACTTGGATTTTGGGCGGTTTCTAATTTGCCCTTTCAGACTGATGTTTCGACTTACAATCTGGCCTCAGATAATGAACTTGCTGCCTATCAAAGGTTTACGCAGAGTTTAGGGAAGGCATCAAGGATGATTCTTCTTCCATTCTCGTTTTAGAAAAGAAACGGGATGGAATAGCCGTGAAGATTTTCGGATACTGGACAGTTTGACTCAACATTGGCAAGGACAGGACTCCATCGTCTATGTTTCCAGTTTGGCTAATTTAAATTATCCTCGATTCGCCTGGTTTCGGCATATTGAGGTGCCATTCTTGGATTTGAACGATGAAAACCGCTTTCAGAAGCGAATGGAAAATGCCGAGTGGTATGGGGATATTTTTGAAAAATTCCTTTCCGAAGACCGTCGATTTACTTTGCTATTTTTAAAAATAAAGGGAGGAATAGATAAACCTTCCGCAGAAAACTTTGGAGGAATAGCCAAAAAGCATGAAGGAGTAAAAGTTCATTACATCCAATACGGCTTGATTCAGGATGCCCTGCAGGAAACCATTCGAAAGGATTCAATTTGGCTGGCGGTGATCAGTCTGCTTTTCATTTTGGGAGCTTTTTACTTGTTCACCCACTCGCTTAAAGGACTTGGATTAATTTTTCTGATGGTTAGTTTTAATGTGGCGGTGACCTTTCTGGCCATGTTCGCTTTGAATATGGATTACACCATGCATATGGTTACCATTCCGGCCATCATTACAGTGCTTTCCTTTACGGACATTATGCACATTTTGTATCAGCAACAATTGCATTTTAAAAATGAAATCACAGATAAAAACCTGAGAACGAGGATATTGGAAGCCGTTCAAACACCGCTTTGGCTAACTTCGATGACCAATATTGTAGGTTTTTCCTTATACCTGATTTTTGCCGGCAACAAACATTTGTTCAACTTTTCTTTGGCGGCGATTTTAGGAGTTGTCATTGCATACTTGAGTTCAAGATTCCTTGTTTTAAGATTAATGGACAGGCAGGTTTTATTTTTAAAAAGGGATGAATTCACCTCTCTTTTTAAAATTCATGAATCGATCGCAGGAAGGGTGCATCAGTTTAGAAAAGCAGTTTTTCTGAGCCTTCTATTAATTTTTGCCGGGCTGGTTTGGGCAGTAAGTACTCATTTTGAAATCAACAGTCCGGACAGTGAATTCACTTTTCATGCAGGTGGATTAACTAAAGGCCCGGAAGTTTTACAAGATAAGTTTTTTGGTAAAAAGCAGGTGGAGGTTTTGATTGAAACTTCACCCGGAGGAATTTGGGAATCAGATCATTTGAGACGCATGGAAGAGATCCAGGATTCTATTGAAAACTGGTTTAAACCTTTATATGTAAACAGTCCGGTTATTCTGGTGAAAAGACTGAACCGCTACCTGAGGGATGGACAGCCAAAAGCTTTTGTCTTGCCAGGAGAAATAGATTCCTTTTTTATAAAACAAATTGAAACCAATCGCGATAAATTGGGTGCAGGAGGGATAGTTAATTCCACAGCCAGTAAGGCAGCCATTGTGTTTGGATTTGGCGATAAAAAGCTGAGTGAAAGCCGGGAATTGTATTCAAGACTTGATGAGCTTTTGAAAGAAAATTCTGTGGCAGGAATCCAAATCCGATTGTCCGGTTTGAATTATCTATCGGACGAGGCAGGTTTTCATTTTTCTCAGAAGATAATGCTTGGATTGTTGATGAGTTTATTGTTTGGAGCCTTGGTGGTGGCCACACTTTTAAAAAGTTGGAAAAAGGGATTGGGTATCCTATTAGTGAATTTATTTCCAATGCTTTTAGCATTAGCCTTGATGATTTGGATGGAAATTCCGGTTACACCGCTTACCCTTTTCTTCCTATCCATTTTACTGGGAGTATGTGTAGATGATTCTATCTATTTGATAATGAATACAAAAAGAAAGGAGACGTCCATTCACTTGATTCCGATATTCATCACTTCACTGGTTTTATCGGTAGGATTTTTGTCCTTGGCCTTTTCAAGTTTTGATTGGATGCGACCTTTTGGTTGGATATTTTTGGCTGGAATTTTCACAGCTTACTTGCTGGACATTTTTGTTTTGCCTGTTTTTTTAAATCGAAAAAGTATCTTTGGCGGCGATGGCTGATTTGGTATTTCTACTATGGTTTTTGTGCAATTTATTGTTGCTGATTCATGTGTTGCACGAGTTGGTTTTGCTGGTGCATGCTTTAAAAAAGAGATCCAAAGTCATCCCACTTCCCACTGATGCTCCCCTTCCCTTTGTGACCATTCAACTGCCGCTTTTCAATGAAAAATATGTGGTAGAAAGGCTTTTGACGGCGGTATCACAATTGGATTATCCTAAAGAATTGGTTGAAGTGCAGGTTTTGGATGATTCGACCGACGAGACTTCAGAATTGATCGAACAATTCATTCAAAATCTTGAAGGATCAAATTTCGATTTTCAGCACATTCAGAGGTCAGATAGAACAGGGTTCAAAGCCGGAGCTTTGGATTATGGTTTGAAGATGGCCAAAGGAGAATTCATCGCCATTTTTGATGCTGACTTTGTGCCCGATACTCAATTTTTACAGCAAACGCTGGGAAGTTTTTCGGATCCAAAGGTCGGATTGGTTCAGACTCGTTGGACGCATTTGAACGAGTATGATTCCATTCTGACCAGAGCCCAAAAGATCATGCTCAACACGCATTTTACTGTCGAACATTTGGGCAGATTGAATGCAAAAGGTTTTATCAATTTCAACGGAACGGCAGGAGTTTGGAGAAAAGAGTGCATAGAACAATCGGGAGGATGGCAGGCGGATACTTTGACCGAAGATTTGGATCTGAGTTTCCGTGCCCAGATGCAAGGATGGAAATTTAAATATTTGTTTGAAGTTGGTTCCCCGGCGGAGTTACCGGTTACATTTGATGCCTTCCGCACCCAACAGTTTCGATGGTCGAAAGGAGCTGCAGAATGCCTTCGAAAAAACCTGGGTGATTTGTGGAAATCAAAAGCAGGCTTAGCTGCCAAAATGATTGGTACCTTCCACTTGCTCAATAGCTCCATTTATTTACTTGTGGTCGGTATTTTACTGCTCAGCCCGGCGGTTTATTATTTTAAAAAGGCAAACTTACTTAGCCTTCCTTTTACAGATGGCATGTCCATGATTGGACCAATCGTGCTTATCTCTTTATTGCTGATTTTCTACATTGGCGACACCATGGCTTCTTCCAACAAAGTCAAAAGTAGCCTCTTCTTCAACCCGTCTCTACTGGTTTATTTCTCTATGACAACCGGCATTTCCTTTACATGGTCTTCGGCATCATTGAGGGTTATCGCGGCAAAAAGTCCGACTTCGTCCGCACTCCTAAGTTTGGCAACGGGAAGGGAGTCCTCAATCGCATCCGCCTTGGCTACAATTATAAAAAGGAGTACAGCATCCTCTTTCCTCGAAGTCCTCGCCTCTTCTACGGCCTTTTCTGGCTCTTCACTTCCCTACAAGATTTCAACCAATGACTTTTATGGGTGATGCATTGATTATCCTTTTCGGATTTTCCTCGAGTGTATTTTTTAAGGATTGGGTGTTTTAGTTTTGATACTAATTTACTGTTTTTGTAATTTGAAAATCAAAATTTAAAAAGGGAAAACACGCTGGAATTGAAATTCTAAAATTACAATTAGCTAAAATGAAATGGAATCTATTATCCTGGTTTTCAAAGTTCTTATGGATAAATACGATTTATATATTATTAAATATCAGCACCTCCCTCGTATATTTTTTAGATAATTATTCAATTGTTTATCAAATTGTCTATAGCCTTTTGCATTTAGGATTTTTTGTGCTTCTTATGAAGTCTGTTTACCTACCTTATAAAGAAATCAAGATTAAAAAGGAATATGAAGTATGGTGGATTTTAGGATTTGTAATATTGAATTTGATTCCATTTTCTCAAGGTTACGAACTTGCTGAAAACGGTTTTGTGCCAATTTGGGCTATCTTACCACAAATAAAATTTGGCCTCCCATTTACTTATTTACGATGGTTTATAACAGATTCAGATTATACTCATCTAAAAGAGGGCAATCCATTACTACATTTGAATGAGCTTTTTTTGAATTTGTATTTTTGGGGAAATGTCACACTAATATTTTTAGCTATAAATTTGAGACTGGTCAGAAAAAGGAAATGAAATGATGAAGAACGAATGGTAAATTTCCCGATGATTACGCAGTTGGAAAAAAATTTTATAAGATCAGAAAAAATGATAAAAATCAACCAAAATGACTCTGACCGATCTAGAATACAGGGTTTTTCTTAAAACTCATCTTGAATTCTTATTTTTTGTAGGGAAGGAAAGTAAAATCATTGATAAAAAGATGGATTTTATGGGTTTTACATTTGCTGATCTCAAAATAAAATCAAAATGTCGCGATCATTTCCTGAAAAACAAAGGAATATTGGACGATTATTTAAAAGCATATAGTAACAAACTTACTGATGAAGAAGTATCAATTTTGTCCGGGTTTAAAAAAATAATCACAAGTGATTTTATAATATTTAAGTGTTTAACCAACAATGCAATTTTTATAGATCCAAATAATGATAGATTTTATGCAGTAAAAGCTTTAGGAGACCGTTTTGACCATTTTTTTAATCGATTCCCGGTACTGGTAACAACATCTATTTTACCATTTAACAAGCAAATTGTATATGATGGTTTTATGATGCACCAAGGCATATATTTTGGATCAGGAATGAAAGCTATGATGAATGAAAATTATAAAAAGGCTAAGAAAAACCATGAAATTCTGACAAGTTTTTGAGTAGACTTAGTTTTTACTTTTCTTAGCAGGACGAAAAAAGATGTTGGCAAAATTTATTGGATACTACAGTCATTTTGTGTTTCCTTTCATATAAATTCTAAAAATATTTAGCTTTCTGACTTTAAAAACAAAAATTTTAAAAATGGAACCAAATTTAATATTGCGGGAACAAATATTTGAGATTATTAAAAATCAGATAAGAGAAAATAATCCCCCGGAAACCAAAATCACTTTTGATAGATTGCTTAAGGAGGGTTATGATGAATTCACAACCAAACAATTAATCGGGCAATGTATTGCGGTAGAATTTTATGAAATGATGACTCAGAAAAAGACTTTCAATCTAAACAGGTATGTTAAAAATTTAGCAGCGCTTCCTAAAGAGCCAATGTAGCCGCTCTTATGAAAAAGACTCCAAAAAAGGAAATAAGGCTTCAAATGGCAAAAGAATGGATCCAAACCTATCCGGGAATTAATCTGGTTAAAGGCTATTCTAAAATGTTTGGTGTGGACAAATTGTGCGCTGTTAAAGAACTTAGAATGATAGGGGTTTTTATTTCCGAAGCTTATGAAAAAGCTTTGATAAGTACTATTGAATTTGATAAAAAACAAAAGCTTGCAAAAAAGAAAAAAAAACAAGAAGAACTGGATAATTCCATGAATGAGCCATTATTTGAAAGCGATTACCAATTTCGCTACGCAATGATTGTAGGCACATCTGGTGGTGGATTTGCTTATGGCATAACCCACGAGGAAATGGAAAAATTGGAAAAGGAATATCCTCTGGCCTGAGATTGATAAAAAGTAAGATCAATTAGATTTTTTTACTAGAGTGGACAATTCGCACCCAACGTGTTTTTCTTAATTCCTCATTCTACCCTCCCCAATTACCAAAGTCATTAAGTTAAATGAAAAGGTAAAAATATACGGTGGGTCTCATAGGGATATCCCCTTTTCCTCTAATAGAGAGATATGTTACATAACATAATTACTTGAAAATCAAATAATTACCCATCCCAATTTCAAGTATTTTGGGTTCACCCTAAGTCCACGAAGTTTTAGCAGAACGGCCGCAACTCAGAGATTTAAATTGATTTTATCTTTTATCCTATTAAACAATGAAATTGCCCCATTTCTTCTTAAAACTCTTTCATTGCCATTTTCTTATAACCTGTCATATGTCCTGCTTCGGTATTTTTTGATTATGATTTTAATTTTCAGGATTTGTATAAAAACTAAAGTATTCGAAACCAATTCCAATTCCTTATTGTTAGTTCAATAATTTTGATTATTTTCGTTAACGAATTTCGTTAATTATTTTTAATGAAAATTACTTTTAAAAGCAGAAAACTAGAAAAGCAGCTGACCAATCCGAAAGAAATGGTTAAGGCCTTTGGAGATCTTGCCAGGAAAGTCAGTCAAAGAATCATGGATTTGGAGGGAGCCGAAAACCTTGAAACCCTACGGTATCTTCCTGCAGCAAGGTGCCATGAATTAAGTGGAAATCGTAAAGGTCAGATCGCAGTAAACATTTCAACAAACTTTAGACTCATTTTTGAACCCGACCATGATCCTCCACCGCAAAAAGACGATGGTGGACTCAACTGGTCAGAAGTCACTAAAATAAGAATCAACGAAATTAAAGATTATCATTAATCCCATAGTAAATCTAACCTCAAATGAATACTTCAATCGAAATTGCAAGATCATTGCTTTCTCCTCCGGGAGATACCATTCAGGAACACATCGATTATATTGGGATGAGTCAGGCTGAGTTAGCTGAAAGAATGGGAAGACCCAAAGAAAAAATAAACGACCTGATTCATGGAAGGGAACCAATTTCTACATCAACGGCATATCAATTAGAAAAGGTACTTAGTATTCCAGCCAGTTTTTGGATGAACCGTGAAAGCACCTATCGACAAGAACTCTATGAATTGGAGCAAAAAGAAAAGGCAAAAAAAGACTTAGAATGGCTTCAATCTTTTCCTATCCGCAAAATGAAAGATTTGGGATGGATTCCTGATGTTAAAGAAAAGCACATTCTGATTGACAGCCTGTTGAAGTTTTTCGGAGTTGCTTCCACTACAGATTGGAATCGGATTTATTTAGCAGAAGAGGTCTCTGTAGCTTTCAGAATTTCTTTGGCTCATACCAAAAGTCCACATGCAATTTCTGCATGGTTACGACAAGGTGAAGTTGAAGCAGGGAAGATGAAATTGGATGATTTTAATAAAAAAGGATTCAAGGATTCCTTAACCGAAATTAAAGAACTAGCTTACTTATTGCCAAATGACTATTTAAAACAATTACAAAAAATCTGTGCTGAATGTGGTGTCGCATTAGTTTATACTCCTAATTTGCCTAAGGCTCCAATTAGTGGGGCGACCAGATGGCACCATCAAAAACCAATCATACAATTATCAGGGAGGTTCAAAACTGATGATCATTTTTGGTTTACCTTTTTCCATGAAGCGGGTCATATAATCCTTCATGGCAAAAAAGATGTATTTCTGGAAGAGGTTGAAGGATCTGAAATGGACCAACAAAAGGAAAAAGAAGCTAATGAATTTGCAGAGAAAAGGTTATTACCAGATAAGGAACTAAAAGAAATACTGCAGTCAGGAATCATTACTGAAAAAGAAATTGGAGAATTTTCAAATAAATTCAGAACTCCTCCTGGTGTGATCGTTGGCAGGTTACAACACATGAAACGGGTACCTTTCAATTTCGGTAGCGGTTTTAAAAGAAAAATAGAATTGTTTTAATTTTTATTCCGATTGAATTAGATATTTCTTTTAGTGTCTGAAATGATGAATCATTACCTCGATTGAAGTTCGAAGGACGTAAGGTTCTTCCTTAATGTCCAGATCCACCAATCCCAACCATTGCTCCTCAATCTCTTTCAAAGTCATTTCATTATAAAAAATTGGGAAATCGGAGGCAAAACCGATTACAGTAAGAAAATCTATATCTATATGCAATTACATATAATTATACTCTGAATTACCTTTCTATATGTAATTACATATAATTTTTAAAATTTTTTATATTTGTATGCAAATGCATATAAAAATGACAATTTTATCAGACTTTTTAAAGACTAAAAGGAAGCAATTGGGGATGACACAGGAGGAACTTGCTGAAAAAGCTGGAGTAGCGCTTACTGTGATCAGAAAGATTGAGCAAGGAAAAGAAAATCTTAGCTTGGCAAAAGTCAATCAGGTATTAAAAATGTTTGGTCACATATTAGGGCCTTTAAACGATTCTTATGAGACGGGGAATAGTTAAATACAACAACATTTTAGCCGGAGAAATTATTGAAGATGATAATGGGGAATACATCTTTAATTATGACAAATATTTTATAAAAACTCATCCCAAGGATTTTATTTGCTTTGACATGCCGGTTTCTCACCAACCGTATAAAAGCAAAAAGTTGTTTCCGTTTTTTGATGGATTAATTCCGGAAGGATGGTTGTTGAATATTGCTGCTGAAAGTTGGAAAATTAATAAGAATGACCGCATGGGTCTCTTGTTGGCTTGTTGTCAAAATGCAATTGGCGCTGTAAGTGTTCACCCAATAAATCAAGAACCCGATGCGTAAATGCCTTGCCTGCTATAAAACATTAGATGATCCATTACAAGATCATCATCAAAAATGTATCAAAGCATTTTTTGGAACAACACATGCTCCGTTGTTACCCTATCGATTGTCGGATATGGAACAATTAGCAAGAGAAGCAGCTGAATTATCCATAACAGTTCCCGGAGTACAACCAAAATTGTCCTTAGGATGGATTAAAACTACCTTGGAAGACGGACATCAAGGACGTTTAACCATTATGGATGCATTAGAAGGAAATTACATCCTAAAGCCGCAAAATCCTGATTATCCACAAATGCCCGAAAATGAGCACCTCACCATGAAATTGGCTGAATTATTTAAAATCCAAATTGTCCCTGTCAATATGATTCGGCTTGAATCAGGTGAATTATGCTACATAACCAAGCGTATTGACCGTAATCCTGACGGGACAAAAAATCATATGATTGATTTTTTACAAATTCTGGGATTAACCGATAAATACATGGGAACAATGGAACAACTAGGGAAATCAATAGGAGAATTATCAGTCAATACCTTATTGGATAAATTTCGCTTTTTTGAATCAACAGTTTTCAATTATGTTATTGGAAACAATGACATGCATCTTAAAAACTACTCAATGTTTCATTCTGATATGGGTTGGGTACTTTCTCCATTTTATGACCTTATAAATGTAAAACTGGTTTTACCAAAAGATAAAGAGGACCTGGCTTTGATGATGGGAGGTAAAAAATACAATTTCAACAAAACCTATTTTGACCGTCTGGGTATTGTATTAAAGTTGAATACCAAACAAATAAGCTCAGTATATAAAAGGCTCCAAAAATGGTTGCCAAAAGCAATTCAACTTATTGAAGCTTCATTTTTGGATGATGAAAGAAAAACGGAATATAAGGAGCTGGTTATGAGCAGAGTAAAGACTTTTTTAGGATAATGATTTTCCCTGTCCCCTAAATTAGTTCCAATACAATCTTTTCATCACAAAAACCAATTTATCAACCCCTTACCTAAATAGCTTTGATTTTTATTTAAAACATTACTGACACTTTCCTGACGTTCACAATTCCTTTTTTTCTTTATTTTTCAAACAATATTAAAATCATTAATTGCTTGGAGTCTTACTTGTCTGAAAAATGTAGAAATCAAAAAAAATCAAAAATGAGAGATACGGTTATCCACGAAATTTTGAAAATAAATCCTTCAATTTCAAGTGAAGAGATTGAATATGGTCTCGAATATTTTGAAGAAAAAGAATTTGATGCAAATTCTTTGATTCTGGAAACCGGAAATGTTTGTAAGCATCTTTTTATTGCAGAATCATCCATTACCCGCTGTTATTATTTCGATAATGATGGAGCTGAACAAACACTTTGGATGAAACCTGAACAAACTTTTATAGCTGAATTTAAGAGTTTTTCCACTCAAACAAAATCTCAGTTTTCCCTGCAACTTTATGAGACCACTCCAGTATGGATGATTTCCCGTGAAAACCTTATGAAATTGTACCAAAAGTCTCCAAACTGGGCATTGTTTGGAATTAATTTGCTCGAAAAATTACATGTTAGTCTTATTGATGTTTTTGTAAATCTGCTATCGAACGATGCAACCAACAATTACAGGTACATTGAATATGCATTCCCCAGATTTATTCAAGTGGCTCCCTTAAAAGATATCGCATCCATGTTACAAATTTCACAGGTGAGTCTTTCCCGAATTCGAGCCGGGAAACAAACGAAAAAGTAATTTTTTAACAAATGTAAAGTGGAAATGAGTCCATCCTGGTTTACTTGCACCTTTTTTAAATCGAATTTAATTATGCAATACTTCATTACCACTTTAATATTAATGGCAAGCTTTGCCGGACTTGCCCAAAATGGAACTGCTACTACTGAAAAGAAAAAATTCAGCCGAACGACAACCATTAATGAAATCATCAATGCTGAACCTTCAATAATCTGGTCCATTCTGACCGATGCATCAGATTATCCAAGATGGAATTCGACGATTGTTTCTATTGAAGGAGAAATTCAAAAAGGTGAAAAAATAAGGTTGCAAAGTACCCTTGATTCCAGCCGTACTTTTAAATTAAAAATCAAAGAAGTGATTCCTGACCAAAAACTGGTTTGGGGTGACGCTATGGGAAAAAGAACCTTCACCTTGCAGAAGACAGCATCTGGAACCTTGTTTACAATGACTGAAAAAATCGGTGGACTGATGTTCCCCTTATTTGCTAACAAAATCCCTTCTTTCGATAAATCCTTCGAAGCATTTACAATGGATTTAAAAAAAGAAGCAGAATCAATTAATTAAAATATGGATTACAAAGAAAAAATAGGAACCAAGGAAAACCCTTTGACTTTAAAAACACCTCCTTTGAGCTCAGACTATACCATGCATGTTGATGAAAAGGATGGAAGGGAAATTCTGGTTTGCACTGTCAAATCAACGGTTTTGCACTATGATATCAGGTGTTTGAAAGATCTACATGAAATGCTTAAAGCACATGGAGATTGGATAGAATTGGGAAGTAAAGACGAAAAGCAAGAAACAAAAGAAGGGACGATCGAACATTGGGGACGTTCGACGGAAAATCCTATTGGTGGATGGTACGGACTAAAAAAGAATTTCAGGGGACGATTCGGAATGTACATTCCACCTTTAATGGAACACCTGGGTTTGGCAGAAGTAAGCCATGAAAAGAGAGGTAATAAAATGAGAGCAAAGTAGAAATGCAAAGGCTTTTAACCTATTGATGTTTTTTATTCTAAAAGAAAAGGTCCGTTGCGCTCGTAGCGGTAAATTAATTCACCGCTACGAGCGCAACGGACGCTACGTATCTTTCCTAGTTCCCAAATCCGCCTGCACCTCCCATCTCATTCTGAAACTCTTCCATGGTCATTTTTTGATAACCGGTTGGGTATTCTAAATCTGTTTTGTTTAATTTGGAATTAACTTCTGTTGCGACAAAAGTCATTACCATTCCCTGACCGGTGTCTACCGTCATTTCAAGCGGATATCCTTTTAAAGACATAATTTTATCGACTTGGGTGGCAGGTGGAGTAATTTTTTCAGTAATGTAATAGCTCATCACCTGGCCTTCCTTTGTTTTAATTATTGCTTTGTAGCAATCATAACCAGCGATTTTCTTTTTGTCTTTTTCATCGTAGGAAATGTCAGTGGCGTTTTCAAAATTCATATAATTATTGGCTTGGGACATTTCTTCACTATTTAGTTCTGAAATCTGAATTTTCTTTCCCATCATATCCATAAACATAGTTGCTTCAAGACTATTTCCTGCCTTGGAAAATGTTTGAATTCTCATCATTCCACCCATCATATTCATATCCATGCGCTGCATTTCTGAATTGAAGTAAAAAGTAAGGGTAGTCCCTGCCATCATCATCATTTCAGGGCTGTCAGCATCCTCCGTATCGATCGTAAACACTACCGAACCCTCCTTCATTTTCTTTTGAGCCAATGCATTTTGAGAAAAGGCCAAAACGCTTACCAACAATAAACTTATTTGGAATATTTTTTTCATTTGAATGATTTGAAGTGATTGGATTATCTTAATACGGATTTGGCGGAAAAAGTTTTTCTTTTTGACTGAAGCGGATTGGGGATGAGGGTGATTGGGAGATTTTATCTCTTCGCCGGTGCGAAGACCGGCTTGTACTTTGGGAACAAGTTTGAAAACTTGTACCAGCATTGTTCTTTAAATTCTACTTAAATCTCAAGTCTCCACTAAAATCACATCCTGCTCATCCTTTCATCCTCCTCATCCTGATTCAGACAAAAAATACAGCAGAAATGCCGGGTTTGATTACAAATATGATTTCATAATGATTTGAGTTATGCACCGATTAAAGCTGTTAATCGTCGCATAATTTGCGTCGAAAAAATTGCTTACGCAACGAATAATTGGTATATTCGACGCATAATTTGCAACGAATGAGTCAATATATTCATCAAAATAAACATTGGCCTCAGTTTACCTGGGATTTAGAAGCATTACTTCCCCGTTTGACTGCCGTGAGGAATTTACAAGGTCGATTGTCAGGCAAGATGGAAACTTTGGGATTTGAATTAAGAAACGAAGCTCAGCTGGAAACACTTACAGCAGATGTTATTAAGTCCTCAGAAATTGAAGGGGAGCAGCTTGATTTGGCTCAGGTTAGATCATCATTAGCAAGAAAACTTGGAATAGAAATCTCTGGTTCTGTAGATTCTGACAGGAATGTTGACGGCGTGGTTGAAATAATTATGTTAACCGAATTGTTTGGGCCTTAACCATTAATGCAAATTATTTTCACAGCATATATATTTTCCGGCGGCAGAAGTGGAATGTACAAAATTGTAGTCGGCAATTGGCGAAATGATGCTTCAGGCCCTATGCAGGTGATTTCCGGACCTATGGGAAAACAAAAAGTTCATTTTGAAGCACCTAAGGCCGACAGATTACCAAGTGAAATGCAATCTTTTTTGGAATGGTTTAATTCCAAAACCGATACAGATCTTGTTATCAAAGCAGCTGTAGCGCATCTCTGGTTTATAACTATTCATCCATTTGAAGACGGCAATGGCAGGATTGCTCGTGCTCTCACAGACATGCTCCTCTCTCAATCTGATGGAAATCATCAACGATTTTATAGCATGTCCAGTCAAATTAGGGAGGAACGAAAACTGTATTATTCAATACTTGAAAAAACGCAGAAGGGAGATTTGGATATAACCTCCTGGTTTTTATGGTTTTTGGATTGTCTGTTTAAGGCACTTCAAAATTCTTCGAGTTTATTTGACCGTGTTTTAATTAAAGCTGAATTTTGGCAAAAACATTAAAACTCCATTCAATGAACGTCAACAAAAACTATTAAATAAAATTTTAGATGGATTTGAGGGAAAACTTACCTCATCAAAATGGGCTAAAATTGCTAAATGTTCTAAAGATACTGCCATCAGGGATATCAATGACCTGATAACAAAAGGCATTTTAAAAAAGGAATCAGAAGGAGGAAGGAGTACAAATTATGACCTGATAACAGCCTAATTTAAGGTTTAAAAGAGCTCTACTTCTTGATTCAGAGATTGAAACAGTGGTAGTAGTGGATTTTGAGATCAAGGGATTGGGGAATGGGAGATTTTCCTCCTCGCCGGTCCGAAGACGGCTTGTACTTGGGAACAAGTTTGAAAACTTGTACCAGCAGTTTTTAAATTTTAGAAAATCCTTTCCACCATCTCAAGCCACTACAAAAATCACATCCTTTTCATCCTTTCATCCTCCTCATCCTGATTCAGACACCTTAAACAGCAGAAATGCCGGGTTTAGTACTAGGATTTTGGGATAAGGGGTATATGAGAATGGGAGATTTCTCACCTCGCCGGTCCGAAGATTACGGCGCCTTATAGGAACAAGTTTGAAAACTTGTACCAGCGATGTTCTTTTTATTTGAGTGAAAAACATTATTCCACAATTTCAAGCCACCACAAAAATCACATCCTGCACATCCTTTCATCCTCCTCATCCTGATTCAAACAAAAAATACAGCAGAAATGCAAGTCGAAAATTTTAACCTGGACTTTGATTTCCTACCAGATTCCGTATTTTGTACACTAATATTTTTCAAAGTAAAAATCAAAGGTGCATGAACTTAAAATATAGCTTTTCAATTCTGGCATTTTCCCTGTTTTTCTTATTCCCCGGTAATCCTCCATCTGAAAAGAAAGGAGGACTTGCTTTGTATACGGTCGGGAATCTGATGAAGGAAGATCCTAAAGGTGTCTTGAAAAAGGTGGCTGAAATCGGATACGAATACATGGAAGATGCGGGATACAGTGAAGGCAAGTTTTACGGCATTGCTCCAAGGAATACAAAGCATACCTCAATAAGATTGGTTTGAAACCTTTGAGTTCACATCAAAGCGGAATCACTTTCGAAAATGCAGACAAAATCATAGCGGATGTCAAAGCGGTAGGTTTCAAATATCTGGTCATCCCGATTCCACCGATGGGTAATTTTACTTACGACCAGGAAAAGAAAAGAATGGGAATGAAAGGAGGAGTTGACAATCTTGCTAAGACCCTGAACATCCTGGGTAAAAAGTGTAAGGAAGCAGGGTTGAAACTCCTGTACCACAATCATGATTTTGAATTGCGTGAAAATGAAGAAGGTGTCATCCCTCTTCAATATCTTTTGGAAAATACCGAACCGGAATGGGTGAATTTTGAGATGGACTTGTATTGGACCATTAAAGGAGGTGCTGATCCCCTAGCCTATTTCGAAAAATACCCCGGTCGATTTAAAATCTGGCATGTAAAAGATATGGATGACCAGGGACGCTTCGCTCCAGTAGGCCAAGGAAACATAGATTTTGGAAAAATTCTGGCTCAAAAGGATAAAGCCGGTATGAAGTATTATTTCGTTGAACAAGACCAAACCTATGATGGATTGGAACCCTTGGAGGCGATAAAGGTGAGCTTTGAGGGATTGGGTAAGATTGGATTTTAGTTATTGATGGCTATTGGCGGTTGGCCATTGGCCGTTGGATTTTGTAGGTAAACTAAAATTCATATTTAAAGCGCCGATAATGGTAGTTCAAGGGCATGCCCTTGGAGCCCTACCATTATTGATTATGTGAAAGATTTACTGGTTATTAAACTCAGCTATAAAAACCGAGCCCCGAGCTAACGAGCCCCGATCCTAGTCCCACATCGTTCCATCCAATCCCAAAACTAATCCTACCCAAATAGTCATAATAAAAACGATTGCACTTGCTACCAGAATAAGTGTGTCTGACAGGACGCTTTTGGTGGGGAAAATATCCCTCAAATAGAAAGCAAGGGAACCAATGGATCCGAAAAGTGGCGTAACTATTAAGGGTTTTATTTGCCAATATTTGCCCCAGGCAGGATCCACATTGTCAGCACCAAAAACAAAAAGGCTGATGAATCCAAAGCCAAATAAGGCTCCGATACCCATTCTGGTGAAAAGAGATTTTTTAGTAATATGTAGTTTATCTAAAAAGGACACGGTATATTTTTTTGGCAAAATAAATATAGAGCAACTCATTTCTGTATGAGGTATGTCACATCAAACAGGAAGAAATTAAAAAAACTTTCTAAACTGGCTGACAAAAACTTTTTTTAAACTTCATTACTTTAAATTAAAGCTTAATTTGAAACAAAAACTCATGAAAACTACAATTACTTGTTTGTTGCTTTTATTTTCCTTTTCCATTTTCTCTCAAATTTTAAATGGAGATTTCGAAGATTGGGAAATTGACTCCACCAATGGTACCCCAATTGAAATTCCGGCAAACTGGAAGAGTAACAATGACCATACTCCATGGGGAGGTTCCAATACTCCGGTACTCAAAGTGCAGGGACCTGCGGGATTTGCCAGTAAGATAGAAAGCAATTATAAGGGTGTGGATGCTCAGTCAAGTGGATTTTTGTATCAGGAGATTGATTTAAGTAATATAAAAAAGATAAGTTACGAAGCCCGCTGTGATTCTATTTTCAAGAAAGGCTTTTGCCAAATAGTATTGTTTGGATTGCCTGAGATGGACGTTTTGTACACCGATACACTCTGGGCAAAGGATCCAGATTTCCAACTTCATGAATTTGAAGTAGAAGAAACCTGGAAGGATGATTACGATTTTGCTCAATTGAAATTCATTGCGAATGGAGAAATTTTTGAACTGGATCCACAAAATGATGGATATGCGGCATTTACAGTTGACAATGTAAACTTTGAAAAAATTGCTGGATCAAATGAAATCGCTCGAAATATAGACCTTAAATTATGGCCGAATCCTGTATCCAACTCTATTAATTTTGTTACACCAAACAACCATAATCCAGAATATATTGAGATTCTAAATTTGAATGGTCAATTGGTTAAGAGATTTGCTTTTCAAAGTCATTTGGATATTTCTGACCTTTCTGATGGTACTTACGTCTTTGCTTTCATTTTTAAAGAAGCTGTTGTCACCAATAAAGTGGTTATCAGTCTGTAATTGGGTGCTATATTTATTACCTTTCCATTCTTTTTAATAGTAAAGAAATCTTTTTTAAAAAATGGAAAAGCCCGACGAACTCGCCCTTCGTTTAAGACAAGTTTTTCTGGACGGAAAATGGATCACCAACACCAATTACAAAGAGTTGTTGGAAGATGTTGATTGGGATATGGCCAATAAAAAGGTAGCTGATTTGAACACCCTACTCGCTCTTACCTTTCACATCAATTATTATTTGGCCGGAGTATTGAATGTTTTAAAAGGTGGTGAGCTTGAGATCCGTGATAAATTCAGCTATGATTTCCAACACATTGATAATGCCGCCAAATGGGAAAGCCTTAAATCTGAAATGAATTCCAATGCAGCTGAGTTTATTTCTAAAGTTGAAAAAATGTCTGAATCAGAGCTGGATGGCCCATTTATAGTTGAAAAATACGGAACCTATCGTCGAAATATAGAAGGAATCATCGAACACAGTTATTATCATTTGGGGCAAATGGTGGTGAAAGAAACTAGCTTCTTGACGCTAGATGCTGGAAGCTAGTGGAGGGCTCCCTATACTACACGTAGTAAGCGTTGGGAGGAGTTTCAACCCTAGTATTTGTAGAATTTACGGTTTACGATTTACGGTTTACGGTTTACGAGGGCTTAAAAAAACGGAAAGAGAATGTCGAAAACCCAATAGCGTAACCAGTAGATATTCAGCGAATAATCCGTCCTGTAATATACAAGGAGCTAGTTTCTAGAAAAATCCAGCATCCAGCATCCCTCCTACTCACCATACCCCATCCAATTCCCATCTTCATCATAAAGCCATTCAGTTGGTGCATTGGAGATTTTGTGCAGCGTCATTAAATCTGATTCAAAAACTGATTGGGCATTTTCAGGAATTGGAATATTGCGCATCATGAAGAGGTATTTATCCTTTTCGTTTGAAGTAGTTTTACCTTCGATTCCTTCAAAATTAAGGCTGCCTTCTATCGGATTGAGGATGTAGATATTTTGATAATTTTTGAAGTCAGATTTTTTAAAAGAAGTAATCAAAGCTGATTTGGTATGGAGGAACCAATTGCTGATGTGCTCTGCCCCATTTTTGGTAAGGATTAAATCATTTTCACTTAAGGGAACTGAATTTTTCAAGGACAAAAGGTCTTCGAAAATCGCTTCATTTCTGCCTTGAAAAATCTTGAGCGAGGTTCCTTCTCCAATTGCAAGCAATAAACAAATTCCAAAGCTTGAAATGGCAATTGCATTTTTCAACCACTGTTTCCAATGACTGTATTTTAATATAAAAATCAAGATTATTAAGACGACGATACTTTCAAACAGCGCGAATCTTGCAAATAGTAACTGGTCATAAAAAGGAAGCAATAGGAAGTAAAAGAAAAGAATCATTCCCAGAAAAAAAATTTGTTCCTCATGTGGCATTCTTTCTTTTATGCTTTTAAAAATTCTATAAAACAAAAGAGTCAAACATGCAGGAATCAGGATGCCTAACAAATTGAAAACAAGCCCATTGCCATCTAAATCCTTAAGAAATATGGCGCCCAAAAAAGAAGATTTCCAGCCTTCTGACAGGTAAAAAAATATCCGGTAAAATCGTTCTTCATCCATGAAATAAAAGGAAATCAAGGCTATTGCGATGAAAGGTATGCCCCACATTAGTATTCGAGAACTTTTTTTCTCTTCTTTATTCAAAATGAAATAGGAAAGCAAAAGACTGCATCCAAAAATAAGGCTCACGATGGCCGTTCCAAAATGGCTAAGGATGATTATAAACAGCGTTCCTGCCAGGGCATAAAACCTTTGGTTTGACCGGTTTTTTAAAAATAAAAACACCTGATAAAACAAAATGGCCAACAATAGCATTCCCAGCATGTTTTTTTGGGATGTCTCTGTAAGGTGGGTCAAACTTAAAGGCAGAAAACCTGAAGCGGCTATCAAAAGCCAATGCTGCCACTTCAGCTGGTCTATTTTTAAATTATTTTTTAAAAAATAATAAACAGGAACAGGAATTAAAGCAGGGATTAAACACATCCAAAACCTGGATCCATCGACCACCGCAGCGTTCAAATCCATCCCAAAAATCATCAGCAATTTGGCGGTCAAGGCATATAAATAAAACAAAAACGGCATATCATCAAAGGCAAGGTTTCCATTGGTTAAGATTCCTTTTACCTGTACAAAGTAATAGTAGGTATGATTGAACCATCCAATAAATTCAGGACGTCCCACCCAAATGATGAAAACCCTTGCAAGAAAAGCTATTAGGATAATAAAACCTAAAATTCTGCCCTGGACGGAAAGTTTAATCTGCATTAATACTTATTTACAATAAATGGAATCGACACCTTCGCTTCTTTTTCATTTTCCAACTTCAAATAATAATAACCGTTTTTAAAATTTGAAAGGTCAAGTGTAAATTCGTCATTTAAAGTTGGAACTTCATTTATTGTATGCATTTCCTTCGTAGTTTGATCTAAGACAGTCAATCTTCGAAGGGATTGAAAATCAGAATCAGATAATCTCATTTTCAGAAAATCATTGGCCGGATTGGGAAAAACTTTCAAGCCTTGTAATGTTTTGACTCCCACTTCATCTGATTGCGTAATTTCATCCTGACAGTCCAAATAAGCTTGTAAAAGAGCTATAATAACTGGCGTCTGTTCCCAGGAAATGATGGTGGCATCGTTTGTTAAAACCGAAATAGAAATATTTAAATCCGGAAAATACCAGGCATTTGCTGAATACGAAATATCACCTCCATGTCCAAAGCAGTTGTATCCGCCAATGGTTCTTTGAATCAAGCCTAATCCATAAGTCGCCCCACCAGGAAACTGAGTTGCAACTGTCGTAGTAGCTTCTATCCATGTTTCAGGAACAATCAGTTCTGCTGACATGGAAGCTTTCATCCATTTTGCCAAATCAGATGCAGAAGCAAAATACCCGCCCGCCGGACCAGTTGAACTAAACAAAGAAGTCCAGGTAGTAAACCAATCGTGCACATCTTCCTGATATCCATCTCCGTCCAAATCCAACCACAAATGGGCTACATTGGAAGGAATCGGATCAAAGGCAAAATTTCTGTAAGAATTCAATCCCAAAGGTTCGAAAAACCTTTCTGTCAGATTTTGATGGTAACTTTTACCGGTCACTTTTTCAATCAATATTCCTAATAAAATAAAATTTGTATTAGAATATTTCCATCTCGCACCTTTGGGGAAATCAGGTGTTCCAACAAAAAAACGAACCACATCTTCCAGCTTCCAAACACGCCCTTTGTTTTGAAGGAGAATGGATTGAAATCCTGGAAATTCAAAAATATCTTTCAAACCACTGGTATGCTGCAGCAATTGCCGAATGGAAATCCCCGGATCCACATGATTGAAATCCGGAAGGTATTTGCCTATTGAATCATCCAATTGAAAATAGCCTTCATCTACCAATTGAAGGATACACATTCCCATCAGTGTTTTTGTGGTACTGCCGGTTGCAAAAACATCTCCTACTGCTATTGGCTTGACAGGGTTTTCAGAAGATATGCCACTTGCCCCTTCCCAAATTGAGCCATTTGGTATTACGACCGCAGCGGTAATTCCTTTTACAGGCAAGACCATTTGCATGGAATCCAGTTTCCTCTGAAAAAGCATTTTGGCCTTCTCAGAAATTTGCTGGCCATGGGCCAGACCGCTCCAGAAAATTGAAGCAAGTACTAAAACGGATAATTGAAATTTCATAATTCGGATGTTTAAAAAATGGAGCCGGCATTTCCAAAACCCTATAATTCCAAAATTCTCAACGGCTGGTTGACATACTTTGCATTAAATCAAATAACAAATGTGAATACTGCTATTTTTGGAGACCGGCTTCCAGCCACAATTATACCCGAATTAATCCCCTGGAAGGGGGTAAAAAATTGCAAACATGTCAAAAGGAGGTTTGAAAGGCACCGTTCAGCGCCTTGAAAATTCTATTAAAAAGGAATTTAAAAATGAGATAAAATTCTCCTCCGTTCTGGAGATTGATGCTCCATTGGATACCAGCAGGTTCCATATCGCGCTTCCTACAAAAGGAATTGAACCTTATTTGGTTGATGGTCAATATTATGAAGCAGACACCCATCAATATTTCATATTCAACCCAAAGCAAAACGTAAAAAGTGAGGGGAAATTTAAAGAACCGGTTGAAGGAATTTGTCTTTTCTTGTCCAATGATTTAATGGCAGAAACAGCAATTATGATGGGCTTGAAAGAAACTGAAATTATAGAACATGGTATGCCATCTTTAGAGCAAGCAAATGAATTTTTGGTCAAGTCTTACCATCTGGAAGAAAATTCATTTGGCAGATATTTAAAAGACATTAAACCCAAATTATTAGCCTATAAAAAAGAAGAAGATTACCTACCGGATAATGAGGCCTTTTTTAGTGATTTGGCTGAAAGATTTCTTAATTCACAATTTGAGACCGGCAAAGCATTAAGATCCATCCCTGCTTTTAAAAAATCTACCAAAGCAGAATTATATAAAAGATTGACTTTGGCACACGCCTTCATCCGAGAAAATTATCTTTCGAACCTCGACCTGGATCAAGTCAGTTCCATAGCTTTACTTTCCAAATTTCATTTAATTCGATTGTATAAATCAGTTTATGGAAAAACGCCGTACCAGGAAATTCTTCAATTACGTCTGGAGCTTTCAAAAGACCTTTTAAAAGAAGGAAAATCCTATCAGGAAATAGCAGACCAATTACATTTCACCGATGGAAAAGCCTTCGCAAAATCTTTTAAAAAACGCTTTGGAATGAATGGAAGAGAATGGTAATGGTTGATCCAGAACCTAGAACCTAGGACCCAGCACCTAGCACCCAGCACCCCTACTCCTTAATAAAAGGACTCAACAATCTTCCCCAACTGGAAAAAATTTGTTGGTATTCACCCGGGCAGCGAACTGCGCGTTGTTCTGCCAGTCCCTCTTCTCCAACAATGTCCTTATTTTGCTCAGGGTCGCTACCGTAGAACCAACAAAGGATGTTGTAATACCTTTGGGCATCCAGAGAATGTTCATCCCAAAAATGAGCCTCCTGAAATTCGGCAACTTGTTCATCTTGAAGGGCGAATAAATCTGCAACGACTAAAGCCAATTCCGGGTCCTGTAACAATTCAGCGATAAGAATGGTAGCAAGACCGTCAACAGCATCCTCTTCTTTACCGGTTATGGGAATATCATACGCTTCTACCAGGGCATGGCCTATTTCATGGTATAAAACGAACTCAACAACATCCAAAACAACATCCAAATCTTCCTGGGATTGAATGTATTCCGCATTGTTAAATACATTGTAAACATGGTTGAGGAAACCATAATTCATCATAATATTCCCCTGATAATAATAAGGCCCTTCATTGTCCTGAAAATGAATCGTAATATTATAAGGTAAGGCAAGGAACTGATTCAAATCAGCTACCATTTCTTCAATCCTGCTTCTTTCTGCTAATAATTGATAAGCATTTTCAAAGCATTCTCCTGGCGCGTCAGCTACAAGGATAAAATCTCCGTTGTCTTCAATGGCTTGAGCATTTAGAAGACCTGGATTTAAGTTCATCACCAAGATGAAAGCGGCAAAAAACAGTTTTGACTGCATAAAGGGATTAGGTTACTTATTAATTCAATGGTAATTCAAAATGTATAACAAAATAGTAAGATCTTTTATCAGATTTTCTTTTTGGGAAAAGAAAATTTATCGAAATGATGCGGGTAAATTTTGGGCAATAATTCCAAGATGGGAATCTCCCAAATTACAACTCAAATAACAAAAATATTGGTTCCTTCACCGATTATTGTTGAATATCAGGTTTGCCGTATAATTGAATAGATATCTTGCGTTTTGTGCAAATTGTATAATTTATTTTAGATTTGATTTCATCTTATTCAGCATCAAAATCTAAAAAGCTGTGACCTACGATCAAGTAAAAGAAAAAGGCATAGAGAATTACATTTCCGTCCTCAAGCAGAATAATTTATTCGATGACATTCTTGAGAGAATAAAAAAGAAAAATGTGGAGGACCCTGAAACAGTCGTTCGAAGGATCTTTGAAAATCAAAAGACCTTTTTCGAATACTTGTTTTCAGATTTATATTTTGGCTTCGATTCTTTTTATGAGGATTTTGATCATCATCTTAAAAAGATTTTAGAAACATGCTTTGAAGGTACTGAGGTTAGTTTTGAAATACATTCCATATACATTGACAGAAATACAAAAGAACTGAAAGGAAAGTTACTTTGCTTTCCAAAAGGTGGATATACCGCAGAGGATATTCAAAAAATCAATGAGTGGATGCCTTATTGTGATCCTTTTATGAAGATTTCTATTCAAAAAAGGGATACAAAACACGAGTTTGACTGGATTGGATTTGAGCTGAGCAACCTTCCAAATCTTTTGAATTTTTTAAATGAATTCTGTGAGGATGCAGGCTTCTCTTCCAAATGGTTTCCCATCGCTTCTTCCTATGGCGATAACTTTATTTTTACTACCCCGGAAAAATACCAGGCCATACTGCAAAACCATTTGATGCCACCATCCGGCTATCAGGTAAATGAAGAAGAAGTCATTTTTTATCCGAAAGGAATCAAAACAGGACAAAAGGAAAAGGAAATCCTTCCAAATTCAAATATTTTCTGTGAAGTTCCGGTGGGCCTTCCGGAATATGTGATGTATGTAAAATTGTGGCGCAAATCAAAAGAAGGAATCCTTGACATTTCACTGATCCCCGATGCCATACTTTCCAAGTTAAAAACCATTGCAAATGTGTGCAATCGGATGAAATGGAACTATGGAAAAATAATAGCTGACCCTAATATGGTGCTGAATTCTGAAGAGCTTGAACAGGTGACAAAAACTTTCTTTGAAAAATTGCAAATTGCAGTGGAACAAGAGGAGATTGACATATCAGGCCAGGAATGAAGCTGTTTAGAAATTCGGAAAATGAGGCAGCAATTGATCGAATGAAATTTTAGAAGCTTATACTTCAAAAAGAACCGAGAGCTTTTAAAATTGAATATTTTCTGATGCAATTTTGGAACGATTAGATGGAATTGAATTTATAAGTGGTATATTCCTAGGCAATCAAATAATGTAAAATATGGATATATGACTAACCTGTCGATTTTCACTTGGAAAGAATCTGCATGGACTAACTACAGGAATTGGATAGTCGGATTTTTAATTTCAAGCTTAATTTGTTCGTTTTCTGGCCTTTTATTGCAGGATCTGATTTTTAGTTATTTAAAAGATACCGGCTATTACTTTTCTGAATCTTTACTTTATAATTCACTCTGGTTTTTATTGGTTCTGTTCATTTTCCTAGAATTAAAAATCATTTTTGCTTCTAGGATTAATAATCTTGTAAAAAGAAGTTTGTTTTTCACCTTATTGGCATTCTTTTCATCCATTTTTCATTTAGTCATTTCTTCCGCCTTTTTTGCCTTAATTAGTGAGATTATATATTTTCCTGCACAATTTTTTACCAATTTTAAAAACGCAATTGTCCAATCAATTTTACCTGCTCCTATTAATCTATTGGGCCGTACCCTTTTATTTTTTAAAAAGCAGAACAAAAATGCGAGTTGGTCAGGTCTTGGCAAATGAAATCAAAGTAAAATCAGGAACTCAGATTACTACATTGTCCGTCGAGTCCATTCAAATAATTTATACGGACAAACCCTACTCAGTTGTGGTGGCTAATACAATAAAAGCATTTGGATAGTCGAAGGTTGAAAGATCTGGAGGAGTTTTTAAAAATCATAATTTTATCCGGGTGCATCGTTCATATTTGGTCCGATCCAAGTAAAATTTCAAGTTTAAAATCAGCAGGAAATGGAGATTATGATGCATTAATTGAAAACGGAAAACCATTCGCTTGAGCCGTCATTATAGAAGTACATGGGAATGTCTACTCCACTAAGCCTATTAATCCCTCCTTATAAAGAATTTAGCTTTTCGACTCTTTTTCTATATGGATTGTGCATTTAGATTTGATAAAAATCAACCTATATGAATAATCCATTTTTTCCATGCTTGTTCCTTATTATTTTCTTTTCTTATAACCCATGTTCCAGCCAGGTTCATAATCCCACTAAAAGTACCCAATCATTAAGAGATTTCGATGCAGACCTCCTTTTATTACAAAATGCCTAAGCAATTACATCCTTTTGATACAAGTGCCGGATGGTTTGCAAAGGGCAAAAATCCTGTTGACAGGAACTACAGGCTTGAGCCTGATGGAAAATCTCCTGCAAGAAATATAACGCTTTATTACTACCATACCAATAAAGGAGGAATTTATGCTGTTGATCCTACGAAATTTGACAATATGCCCAAAAATAAGCTGGGCCAGACTCACGGCTATCTAAGAGGTTGGATCAAACCGGAGAAGATGGTAAGTATGCAATTTATACTTCTATGCCTGGCAGCTATCCATCTCGAAATGAACTCGCCCATGTCCATTTAAATATAAAAGATAGTGGAAATCCAGAGCCTTATCATATTGATGATTTTGTTTTTGATATGGATCCACTTTGAATAAAAAGAAAGAAGATCAAGGTAGAGAATAGAGGCGAAGTGGTGTTATCCGGTTTGTTCAGAAGGATGATGTATGGATTGGTGAAGGGATATCATTTTGGGCCTGAATATTCCAGATTATCCCAAAACCGAAAATTCCAATCTTGGGAAAGGTTTGATGGTTGGACAAAATTTAATTTCTTTTAAACCATTTCATGCCTATGACCAGACAAAGGGACCCACATTTGTCCAGCCTGCAAATATGGGTTGAATTTGGTGTGTTGTATTTCGTTGGAAACCATCCTGACTGGGAAAGTATCAAATCATGGCTTTCCTTCTTGGAAGAGAAAGTTTAAATAGAAATGGTATTTTGAAAGCATTTCTTATTTATGGAAACGAAGCACAATTTGAAAAAGAAAAACGGGATTTTGAACTTTGAAAATTGGGATATGAACTCAATCTAAAAAACACTGCCTTGACTTTCATGCCTTCCTTTTCTGACAAAGAATCAGAAGTACATCGATATAATATTAGCTCAAAGGCTCATAACACCTTTATTATTTATAAAAGAGGGAAAATTCTCGAGCAATTGATTGATGAAGAACCAACAATTGAGAATTTTGATAAAATAAGGGATATTCTGAATGGAGCCAGCAATGAATATTTATTTTTACCGGCTGTCAAAAAATTAATTGTTAGGATTAATGTCCAGAGCTCTCTATTTTGAAATAACCAACCTTATGAATAATCCATTTCATTTTTTATACATTGGCCTTATAATTTTGGCTTGTAATAATTTAAATGCCCAACCAGATTCAGTAAGTCTTCAGAAGCTAATAATGGAATCCAACTTCTGCTTTTTAAGCCCCTCTTTTTCCCCACGCATGGATACCTTTTGAAATAGAAGAAAGAGATTTTAAAATACGGATTAATCATATTGAATGGGTCGATTCTTTAAAGTGGCTGAGCTCTCCAATTCTAGAATATACCTATGTAAAAATTTTAGATAACCAACACGGGCACTCACTGATTCAAATTTGAACGAGTATTCATAATAATATTTAGAAAAGATGGAAGACTAGAAAGTGTTTTTTACAGAGGAAAACCATACAAGTCATTTACTTACGACCAAGATGGATATCTTTTAGTGAAAGGATCTGATTCAAATCTTAAAAGGTCAATTTGGAATGAAAATGTTGTAAAATGGATAAAACTACGTTCTAATAAACTTGAATACACTTTCACTTATGATGAAAAGGGTCGGTTAAATCCATAGTCATCATCCAAACCAACACTATGAATATGGTATCAGGGGTCAGGATGTTTATTACGAGTGGAAAAATGGGATATGCTTTTATCAAAGACAGGTTACGGATTAACAAAAGAGGGCGCCAAAGATTCCAGCCAAATAAAATGACTCTTCCATGATCAGCAAGGACTGATAAACTTATAACCTATAAAGGTTTTTCATCCAATCCAGCTCAAAAATTAACTTCTTCCATTGAAAACCTTGAAAAACAACCAGATAAAAATTTCACCGTTTGAGGATCAAAGGCCTTCTACTATCCATCACTTTTGACCAACATGGAAATTGGACCAAAATGAGAGGTCAGGAGAAACTATGAACGGTACATTTATTACAGATATGAAAAAAGGTAGAAATGATGAAAACCCATATTTACAAAATGCGTTTTCTTTTGATTTTTTCCGATAAAACTATCCAAACATTTAGACCTTATGATTTCGTCTCAATTCAAAGCTCTATATTTTTCTTTTCATTTCTCCCTTCATTAGTCCTGCTTCCTTTTCCCAACCCGATTCTACACGGATTTCAAGTCTATTTGAGGTGAAGTAGCCTTCATCTTCTTATCCGACTTCACCTTTTGCATGGATGCCTGCCAGAGTTGAAGTAGAAAAGAATTTGAGAAATGAAATTAAAAAACATCGAAATGGTAGATACGTGTGGACTTTGGTGAAGAAAAATTATTCAGGAACCGATACTCCTGGAATATGCTGTAAAGGATGACCTGACCATTCTGGTAAATCCAGAAGAAAAAGATCCCTTTAAAATACAGTTACAATAATGATGGGAGGTTGAGGCCCCGCATAAAGGAATTCGTCCACGAGACATCCATGTCTATGAGCAAAAGGGGATTTTTGGTGAATTTTGGATTCGGTGGAGAATATAAAAGTGCAAAAAGGAAACGAAATACTACTGAATGGAGCAACGTAAAATGCAATCGTTTGGAATTTATCGCTCAATTTAATGAGTACGATCAATTAGAATATTTAAAATATTTGGGCAGCCGCTCAGGCCCCAGAGTGGAGTTTGAAGAACAGTATTATACTTGGAAAGGAAATTCATTGCTTTCACAAACCATTGTTGTTCAATATAAAGAAGGTGGATCTGATACCAGTTATATCAAAAATTATTATGATGAAACAGGAATTTTAAATGGATTGGAATCAAAATTTTTATACCAGTCACCTCATTCATCCAATTTTAAAAGTAAGGTGGAATATCCCAACGAAAATCTGATCAAGTTGTCTTTTGTAAAAAATAATGAAGTGCTTTTTTCCATGACCTTTGATGAGTTTGACAATTGGGTCGAATATTTTTCACCTAATATTCAGATGAACAGAACGATCCATTATCGGAAAAAGGAAAGAAAGAAGTAAAAGGTATTTTGAAATTATCAATGAAATCAATCATTGATTAAAGGGCATGTGACAATTTTAAATTTATCTATCTTTCCCGCCTCAAAAAAAGCAGATCATCATTACTTTGCTTTTCCCTTAAATCATAAAGCTACTCGGCTCAAATAAAATACCATGTCAGACGATTTAAAACAATGCCCTGCTTGCCAGTCTCCTTTTGGATATACTGTAAACGGTCAAATATTTTCCTGCCCTGAATGCGGAAACGATTGGAATCCAAACGATTACAATGAATCAGGCGGACAAAAAGTACTGGATGCCAATGGAAATGAGCTGGCAGATGGCGATACAGTTGTTGTAATCAAAGACCTTCCGGTAAAAGGTGCTCCCAAGCCCGTAAAAATGGGAACCAAAGTGAAAAACATCCGCCTTACAGATGGAGACCATAACATCAATTGTAAAATCGATGGTTTCGGAGCCATGGGATTGAAATCTGAATTTGTGAGGAAGGCGAATTAGATAAAATTCCAGTAAACACTTATTATTTTTGGAATTTAGCCTAACTAAAACATGGAACAAGCAAATCTTCCAAATAAAGACCTTTCAATTCAGGATGTTTTATCGCTACATAAAATGGTAGCCTATGAAAGCAAACATCGTTATGTTCAAATTTCCAGGAAAAATGACCTTTGATATTAGGAATGGTAAACTGATTTTTTACCTTTTTGATTTAGGAATTATTATCTATTTAGGAATCATAGGTTTTCATGGAAAAGCACTCAAAGGAATTGCCATAATTTCCATAGGACTTTTCTTTGTGCTTTTTCCTAAATCAAATATTGGAGCAAAAAGTATTTTGATATCTAAAAATGGAATCGAACTACATAACTTCTTTTCAAGAAAGTCCATTAAGCCAGTAGAAATTTCAAATATTGAAGTGGCCATGAAAATGAACATTTATCGAGTGTGGTTGGCGTGATCAACCTTATCACACATAAAATACTTCCACGATTGAAATCCTCAATTGACGGTAATGATAAGAATACTGCACGAAGATTTAATTTTCATATCCAACTACATCGCTGATAAACTTTATGAATTTGAATCATAATAGGTTCCTAATGATTTGATAATATGAAAAACACTTCTTCCTTTCATTCTTAATCATCGAATTCAAAAAAGGAAGGACCTTAAAACTTTGGATGCCTTTGTACAGACTGGTGAACTCTTCCACGGTTACCATCCTCAAATGGAAGCATTACATCTTGAAAATGCTGAAGAACTCCAATAAGATCATAGCCCCAATCGGGTAATTCAACAATAGCAAACAAAGTGAAGCAAATTGAAGAAAATGGTTGCCATCCAACAATGCCATCAGCAATCCGACATTCATGAAATACTGCCGGAACTCCTTCAGGATGAAGTTCAAAAGGGAAATGCAGACCAAAACAAATTCGCTTATTTATCCGACAGAATTGCAGTTTTGGGAGGGAACCTAAATATATGGGACTCAATTTGATTGGGATGAAAATGAGAACTAAGTCCAAATTGTTAAGATGACCTCACTAAAGTGAATGGGCGAAGAAAAGAAATTGGGTTGAATCCATTGGAAGAGCAAATCAAAATAATTAGAAATAGAGCTCTGGAAGAAAATCAATTGCCACCTGAAGATTTTGAGCAAAGAAAAGTGGAGATGGAAAAGTGGAGAAAAAAAGTTGGCTGGACGCAATAATTTTCATGAGATTCAAACAACTTATTTTCAATCTTCCGTAAAAGCAGTCATATATTCAAAGGAAATCCTTTATTAAAAGGAAATTCTTTGCTACCAAAAAAAATCACCTTTAATCCTATTCATCCATCTTTTAAATTAGCTTAGCATGAGAAGCTTTTGCATTGCTATTTTATTTTCAAGCATTTCTTTTATCGTTTATGGGCAAAGCCTCGATTATTTAGGACCTATCGGATTTAAATTACTCAATGATATTAGAGAAGGAAGCAGTGCAGGATATCTGGATAAAGAAATGATGACCACTTTTTCCGAAAAAGTTCTTTTCCCGCAAATGGAACAGAGGCCTACAGCAGCTGAAAAGACATCAGCAATTCAAAACGCTATGCAAAGTGGAAAATCGGCTTATACCAAAATGGCAAATGACATTAGAAGCCTTATGGAATCCAATGATTATGATGTAGATTTTGACTCACAGATATGGTCTTATGTTCCCATGCAAAACCAAATTCATGAATTTAGAAATGAATTTTATAGTGCAGAACAAAACAAAGGGAAACAAAATATATCGACCATTCTATGCTATTTTTCAATTGGGGACAATTCGAAAAGGATGATAATTCCTGTTACGATTTTATCTATTGACGACAAGCAATCTATTTTGGAAATAAAAGAACCCATCAGCCAATATAGCTTTCCGGATGGAGATTATGGAATTCTTTACGAGCGATACAAACAACTGGTAGAAGTTGCGCTAAAACCAGCTGACCTGGTGAATGGAAGTCCTTTATTTGGTAAAAATTACAATGAAGAATGGAGTTATTGTTCTGTCCAAATGATAGGCGAAAGCTCCCCTACCCTGATAAAAAGTCTTAGTTCAAGTGAGACTTTTGGTGCCATTCAAGGCAAACTTATCCAAGTAAAAATGATAGATGGTTTGAGCCTGGAAAATGCCGGTGCCCTTATGTCAGATTTGATCTGCGTTTTTGCAGAAGAATTTACCATCGATACAAATGATGGAAATTCAAATGATATTAAAATCTATACAAGACAGGCATTGACAGAAGATGAAAAAACAGGAGTAGTATCTTCAGGTTTTCAGGTTAAAAATGGTTCGGGTGACAGGGTGATTCTCGATCTTTCAATTGACCTGGAACCTACTGGCAAAGATAAACATGATGTTTTTCTTCGTTTTAAAACGAGGAAGTAGGAATTCAATGAGTGAATGGGTGATTGAGTGAATAGATACTTTTTGGCTCTTGGATTTTCTATTTGAAATGACTGGTTTTTCTTATAGAATTTTTTCCGCTCGGGTAAAAGGAATAATTTTGCATCTAGAATCGTTATCTTTTCGGTGACAGAAAAACCACCCGAAATCACGCGACGCCAGTATGAACTTTTTTAAATTACAAATAGATGCGAACAGCCTATTTAATCTGCTTTTTTATTTTTATTTCCCTATTCATTTCAACTACGGCTAATTCCCAGACCATCAATTTTGATGAGACCTGGCTAGAGTTTTTGGAGAACAACAAGATTGCGAATATGAGTGCGCTGGCAAGGCCTGATAAAAATTATGACCTGCCTGACTATGCAAAATACTTGTTGATGAATACCAACAACAATTTTTGCCAAAGTGATGTAGAAGATGCAGAAGATATGATGGCAGAAATCCTTACCCTGAATGATAAAATACTGGATACCATCGTCGGATTCAAAGCGAAAAGAAATGAACTCCAATCCAAGATGGAAGCATACCATAAAATTGATGCGGTGTGGAAAAGGTTTTTAAAAACCAAGGATGTTCATCCGGATGAATTGGAAGAAATCCTGCCTCCAAAATCAATCTGTGAAAAAGGTACGCTCGCCAAATATTCTTACATCACTGCTCATTATGAATTGTGTGAGGGAGATGTAGAAGCTGCCCGAAATACTTTCCAAAACCGGACTTTAAAATTGGTTGAAAAGACTTCATTTGAAGCAAAAGATGTTCCCGGACTTGCTGAAGAGGTTGCCAGAATGAAAAAGTTCTTTCAAATATTGCCTAAACTAGATGAAGCCTGGGAAACCTATATGAAAACCGGAGAGTCACCAGGCTTCACGATGGAACTTCCCGTTTTCACCTGCTACCCTACCCCAAACATGAAAGAATACATTTTGAGGGGTGTAGCAAATGTTTGTGAGGATGGACATACCTCCCTTAAAAAAGTAAAGGACCTCCAAACAAAAAGTGGTCAGGCTTTAGATTGGGAAGTAAGAAAAAAATTGAAAGACCTGGAAGAGGCAATTGGCTCAACAGATTCCAAACTAGCTGCTCTAAATAAAGCCTGGAATGCCTTTGTTCCAAACAATGAAATCCTTTATATGGGTAAATACGGATATGATTATTGTAGCACTGAACCGCTGATCAGAGCTTACATCATGGATGGATTTGCCTTTGTATGTGAGATGGCTGACGACATGTTGGACAAGATTGATTCATTACAAAACAATCATTTCACTCCATTGGATGATGTGACCCTTGAAAAGATAGATGAGTTGGAAGCTTTAATTGAGGAATACAATTCCAACGGAGTTAAGGTAGAAACCATTTGGGAGCGATTTGTGGTGCAAGGTGATACTTTGTATGAAAATTACGAGTCCATCACCGAATACTGTGACAATATTCAGCAAGTAAAAGATTGGGTAATAAAAGGCTTGTCTGGCAATTGTGAGGAAGGACTTCCTTACATGGAAAAAATTGCTGAATTTCAATCCACCTTCGAATTTAGCTTCACCAAGGACCTGGAATGTCGCGTTCAAAAACTCCGACGTAGGGTTTGGGATTGTCGCTATCGCGCATTGAAAAATCTTGCAGAGGTAGAAACTTCTTCCACGACTTACCAATCACGTCTTCAGGAATTACTTGACGAATACGGCATGGGTGAAAGGCCGGAGCTGTGTGAAGATGATTATTAGAGGATTTGATGGATATTGTTGATTTATCAAATTTTCCTTTCCATTCTTAGGCTGTAGTTATATTTACGGTTTACGATTTACGGATTACGTGGCTTTTCTCTTTTGTTTTATTTGACCCCTACAGGGTCAGTGACACGTTAGTTGGTTCATGGGTTGGGATAGGTGACCCCGATGGGGTCGGAGTTATATATTTGATTTTAGGGTTTCAATTGTAAAATTTACGATTTACGGTTTACGAGGCGTTAATCCCCCTATCTCCCTTTCTCCAAATCCTAATATCATCCTGTTCAGGTTTGAAACATGAAGGCATGAAGGGACATGAAGGATTCCATTAAATTCTAATCAAAGAAAATCTCCCTATCCCCCTTTCTCCCAATCCTAGAATCATCCAGTTCAAAATTGAAACAGGAAGGCATGAAGGCACATGAAGGATTCCAAATAAATCTCAATTCAAGAATCAAACGTCAAAAATCAAAAACTCTCCTTCTCCCTATCTCCCATTCACACACTATCCTAATATCTTCCTATTCAAATTTAAAACATGAAGGAATGAAAGAACATGAAGGATTCCAAATAAATCTCAATTCAAGAATCAAACGTCAAAAATCAAAAACTCTCCTTCCCCCTGTCTCCTTTTCACCCTATCCTAATATCTTTCTATTCAAATTTGAAACATGAAGGCATGAATGAACATGAGGGATTCCAAATAAATCTCAATTCAAGAATCAAACGTCAAAAATCAAAAACTCGCCTTCCCCCTGTCTCCTTTTCACCCTATCCTAATATCTTTCTTTTCAAATTTGAAACATGAAGGTATGATGGGACATAATTGAGCTTAGATATTGCTTAGGAATTCGTTACCTTCCCTTTCATGGAAGGCCGGCCTATTATCATGGTGGATTTTGGGGAACGGATGTTTTGTATTTTCCTGAATTAAAAACAACCATTGCTTTGGCAACCTTGCATAAGTATAGCAGAGGTTTGAATGAAAATTTGAGCCTTGAGATTATTAAACTTTTAGAACAAGAAAACAATTAAATTGAAGCTACATTTCAAAGGCCACTTTTTATTGATTTTTCTTCTCTTCTGTCTTAATTCTAATATGGCTTTTGCTCAACAGTCCTATTTAGAATATCACAGGCAGTTTTCGATAATTGAGCGTTTGATTGTAGATGAAAAATTTATTGAAGCAGAATCTGAAATAGACTCCCTTTTCCAATCTTATGATGTAAAGTTTTCCAAAGACTACGTTATTGCTGCTCAAATTTGTCTTTTAAATGGTAATAAAGAAAAAGCAACCGATCTTTTAATCAAGTCATTTAGGAATGGAATAAAATCAAAATGCTTGCGGACTATTCCAATTTGTAAAGAAAAATTTGAGGATGAGATTTGGGCAAAATTGGAGAAGGCTGAAAATGAAAAGAAAAAAGAATATTTAAAAAATTTGGATCTCAAGCTTCATAAAGAATTCCATACCAGGTATCAAACCGAACAAGATGCAAAAGGTAGTCAACATTATAGAGCAATTGTACAATCCAACTTTGATCGAATTAAAGATTTAATTTCTGAGAACAAAAGTATTGGAGAGGCGTCAATCGGCTTGGACAACCAAAAATTTGCATCTTCCATTGCGGATTGTAGTTTAGGAAACTCCAAGGTAATTGTAACACTTTTACATTATGATTATCCGGTGAGTGAATTAGGTATTGAGAACTTAATAACTGAAATTAAAAAAGGGAATTTACATCCCAGGGAGTTTGCATCCATTTATACTTTTGAAATAAATAAGGTTTCTAAACTTTATAAAAATTCCAATAAGGTATATCCTCCACTACCTCATTATGATTTCAATTTTCCATTTGGCAAGAAAAGCGAGGAATTAAAAAAAGTAAATCAGGACAGAGCTCTTTTTGGAATTTGTCCTTACGAAACTGATCTAAAAAAGGAAGCAATTTGTAAAAAATACGGATTGAAATTGGAGTTTGGATATCGTTAGAAGTGGATTTTATTCACGATTTACGGTTTACGAGGCCTTTGCTTCAAAATCTCCCTATCCCCATCTCTCCTTATCCTAGTATCTTCATAATCAAATTTGAAACATGAAGGCATGAAGGGACATGAAGGATTCCAAATAAATCTCAATTCAAGAATCAAACGTCAAAAATCAAAAACTCTCCTTCTCCCTATCTCCCATTCACACTATCCTAATATCTTCCTATTCAAATTTCAAACATGAAGGAATGAAGGGACATGAAGAATTCATTAAATTGCATCCAGCATCCAGCATCCAGCATCCAGCGTCCAGCATCCAGAATCCAGAATCCAGAATCCAGAATCCAGAAATCTAAAATTTCAAAACTAAAATTTCAAATCCATGTTCTACAACCTAAAATATATAGGTTTGGAAAATCAGTATAAGGAGAAACTCAAGCAGCATATTATAAAAAGGATGGGGAAGGAACCGGATAAGCTTGATTTGGTGCTTTCCCATTTCGAGGTAGTTCAAGTTAAGCGGAACGAGCATTTATTGATGGCTGGCGATGTTTGCAGGTATGTTTATTTTATAATTGATGGATGCCTGCAAGTTTATGTTGTAGACAAAAACGGGAATGAATCCACCAGAGAATTGTATGTGGAAGAGCAATGGGTCACCGATATTTTTGGATTTCAAAATCAGACTCCCTCCAATGAAAATATTAAAAGCGCCGAGCATTCAACCTTGTTACGTATCCATTTCCAATCATTTCAGGAACTGTCTACACTGGTTCCTCCATTTGCTATGATTTATAAGCAGATCCTAGAAGTATCATATAACAATACAGTTTACAGAGTCAATACCCTAACTTCTATGGATGCACTCGATCGTTTAAAATGGTTTTATGAAAACAAGCCAAAACTAATGACCAGAATATCCAGTAAACTTATTGCTTCCTACTTAGGAATAAGTCCTGAAACACTTACCCGACTCAAATCAAAAATTTGAATCCTTGACAAATGTCAAGAGTTACCTGACTTTAACCCTTCAATTTTGTCCTATTGTTTAATTTTTAAACCTTAGGAAATGAAAGAGTTTTTATTATTGTTTTGGAACACTTCAGGAGATGGGCAGTACCAGGTTTCTCCTGAAGAAATGAAAGCACAAATGGAATCATGGCAATCATGGATTGGAAATATAGCCATGACTGGAAATTTGATTTCAACCAAACCCATACAGTTTGAAGGAACTTGTATAGGAAATAATGGGGTGAAAAATCATCCTGCCATTTTTGAAAAAAATATGGTAACAGGCTACCTGTTGTGCAAGGCCAAGGATAAAGAGGAAGTTTCCAACTGGGCTGCTACTTGTCCCATCCTCAAAAGTCCGGAAGGCTTTACTGAAATTAGAGAAATATCACCTTTTGAAATTTAATGATCATGGAAAAATTATTGAATACAGGAAGGTGGATTTTTCCATTATCCTTTTTGTTATATGTTGGTTTGCATTTTGGTCAACCGGAAACAGGTGCTTCCTTTATCCCGGATTGGATTCCATTTCCCTTATTTTGGAATTACTTCACAGGGATATGCATTATTGCCTTCATCGTGAGTACTGTAATAGGAAAGTATGATAAGCTGGCTACAGTTTTAATGGCTTTGTACGTTTTTCTTGTTTTATTAATAATTCATGTTCCCAATGCAGCGACTTCCGAAAACGATATGTTAAATATCTTTCGAAACATTATAGTGATTGGTGCATTATTCCTTTTTGCCAAATACGCAGCACGTGATAAACGAATTATAGGTTGAAGTATCAATTTTTAAATTTCGACATTTGAAAGGGTTGTTTCAAAGGTTCAGGATATGCTATTTAGAATCTTCAATTTGATATTTTCCACTTAAACTGGTTATTAATTCATTAGGAGATTCTGGAGCAATAAATATTTCTTCAAATTTTACTATTTGAAAATGACCTTTGAGACAGCCATTTCTATTAGGAGTTTTGCAAGCCATTTATGACTTGATGGAGTGAGTCAAATAAACAATAAATTTACCGCAAAGGACACATTTAGGGTTTCCGAATGCTTCCAGCTCGAACACAGCAGATCCGGATACAGTCTTGAACGGTTCTTTGGATTTTAAAATCCTTCTCTCCCTATAGCATCCAGCCAAAGTTTTAAACCCTAAGACCTAAAATTTTCCTACCTTAGTGTCAAAATTAAAACAAATGAAAATTAGGACTTTACTTCTTTTATTTTCCCTTGCATTTTTATCGCTCAATTGTGAAAAGGAGCCGGCCCCTTTTGGATTTATTCTTTACAATACTTCCTTTGAGGAGGGTACTCCTGGCGCCAGTGTTACACCCAAAGGTTGGTACGATTGTGGATTTCCAGGTGAAACTGCCCCAGATTTGCATTCTAGTTTACAACAAAATGCATTTGATGTAAACAAAAAGGCTCAAGATGGGAATCAGTATGTTGGCCTGGTTACAAGAAACAACAATACATGGGAATGCCTCCAGCAAGATTTTGAAAAACCAATTTCCGGAAATTTTACAATAAGGCTATTGGTGGCAAGATCAGAAATATACCTAAGTAGTAACAGGACTGATGGTTCACTATCAAATTATGTAACTCCAGTTGTGCTTCGTGTAATTGGCGTTGATGCATCTGGTAATGAAACAGTCTTATTTAAGTCAAATAGAATAATCAATACGAGGTGGGAAGAGATAATCGCCACTATCCAGGTTCCATTCCAGATGACAGCTATCAGATTATCTCCTTATTATAAAGAGCCATTTTTGTTTCCTTATAATGGTAATGTGTTGATTGATTTGTTTGAGATGTATTAGAGGGAAGGGATGAAGGATTGAAGGGTTGAAGGGTTGAAGGGTTGAATAAATGCGTATGGAGGTTGGTCCATTTGGTTCATTGCTTCTCGAATTTTTTCAATTAATTTTTGATCAAGTTTCCTACTTAAATTTTGATTAGAGCTGCCACAATGTAGATATGTGCCCCCTACAGGGTCAAAGGCATTTTGTGGGTTCCTGGGTTGGGATAGATGACCCCGATGGGGTCAGCATTAAAAATTTAATTTTAGGGTTTCAATTGTAAAAATTTACGGTTTACGATTTACGATTTACGAGGCGATAGCTCCTAATCTCTTTATCTCCCATTCACCCCATCCTAATATCTTCCTATTCAAAATTGAAACATGAAGGCATGAAAGAACATGAAGGATTCCAAATAAATCTCAATTCAAAAATCAAACGTCAAAAATCAAAACTCTCCTTCTCCCTATCTCCCATTCACCCTATCCTAATATCTTACTATTCAAAATTGAAACATGAAGGCATGAAAGAACATGAAGGATTCCAAATAAATCTCAATTCAAGAATCAAACGTCAAAAATCAAAACTCTTCTCTTCCTATCTCCCATTCACCCCATCCTAGTTTCATCCTATTCTAATTTGAAACATGAAGGCATGATGGGACATGAAGGATTCCAAATAAATCTCAATTCAAAAATCAAACGTCAAAAATCAAAACTCTCCTTCTCCTTATCTCCCATTCACCCTATCCTAATATCTTACTATTCAAAATTGAAACATGAAGGCATGAAAGAACATGAGGGATTCCAAATAAATTTCCAATTCAAGAATCAAACGTCAAAAATCAAAAACTCTCCTTCCCCTTATCTCCCATTCACCCTATCCTAATATCTTACTATTCAAAATTGAAACATGAAGGCATGAAAGAACATGAAGGATTCCAAATAAATCTCAATTCAAAAATCAAACGTCAAAAATCAAAAACTCTCCTTCCCCCTATCTCCCATTCACCCTATCCTGATATCCTTCACCATTTTTCATTCAAACATTTCTTCATATAATTTGGGATTCTATTTGGGGATCACTACATTTGCGTCAATCCTAAAAGAGAATGATTCTCTTATAATAATTTATCATGGACACAAAAGATATAGCTACACAATTGTCTCAGAAGGGTCTGCGGGTAACTCCACAGCGGATTGCCATTTTGAGTGCTATTCATACTTTGAATAATCACCCGACTGCGGAAAATATCATCGAGTACATTAAGGATAATCATCCAAATATTTCCGTAGGCACAGTATATAAGGTCCTGGATTCATTTGTGGAAAGTCATTTGATAAAAAAGGTAAAAACTGATGTTGGAATCATGCGCTATGATCCTTTGCATGCCAATCATCACCACCTTTTTTGCAATGATTCAGATCGGATCGAAGATTATGAAGATGATCAGTTGGATGCCCTGATCAACGATTATTTTGAGAAGAAAGGCATCAAGAATTTTAAAATAGAGAATATTCAACTACACATAACTGGAAAATTTAAAAAGTAAAGTTTATGAACCATCCTAAAAACGGAAAATGTCCCTTTATGCACGGAGGGAATACCTCATCAGGAAAATCCGTAACAGATTGGTGGCCCAAAGGGCTCAATCTTGACATCCTTCACCAGCATGACACCAAAACCAATCCGCTAGGTAAGGATTTCAATTATCGTGAAGAATTAAAAAAACTTGATGTAGAGGCGCTTAAGAAAGATCTGCATGATCTAATGACTGACAGCCAGGATTGGTGGCCGGCAGATTGGGGCCATTATGGAGGATTGATGATCCGTATGGCATGGCACGCTGCAGGTACTTACCGAATCGCTGACGGACGTGGTGGCGGAGGAACCGGTAATCAACGTTTCGCTCCTTTGAATTCATGGCCTGATAACGTAAGTCTTGACAAAGCAAGACGCCTTTTATGGCCGATTAAAAAGAAATATGGCAACAAAGTAAGCTGGGCAGACCTTATCATCCTTGCCGGAAACATTGCATACGAAAGCATGGGACTTAAAACTTATGGTTTCGCTTTCGGTCGTGAAGACATTTACCATCCGGAAAAGGATGTGTACTGGGGGGCTGAAAAAGAATGGTTGGCACCAAGTGACGAGCGATATGATGATGTAGAGAAGCCATCTACCATGCAAAATCCTTTGGCAGCCGTTCAAATGGGATTGATCTATGTAAATCCGGAAGGTGTAAACGGCAAACCGGATCCTTTAAAAACAGCAGCTCAGGTTCGTGAAACATTTGCCCGTATGGCGATGAACGACGAAGAAACCGTTGCACTTACTGCCGGTGGTCACACGGTTGGTAAAACCCATGGAAATGGCGATGCCAGCAAACTGGGACCAGATCCTGAAGGTGAAAATGTTGAAGCACAAGGTTTTGGTTGGGCCAATCCTCATCAAACAGGAGTAGGTCGTTATACAGTGACTAGTGGATTGGAAGGAGCCTGGACTACGCACCCAACCAAATGGGACAATGGCTATTTTGAAATGTTGTTCAAACACGAATGGGAACTCAAGAAAAGCCCTGCAGGAGCATGGCAGTGGGAACCAGTTAGCATCGCTGAAGAAGACAAACCTGTAGATGTGGAAGACCCTTCCATCCGTCACAATCCGATGATGACAGATGCGGATATGGCCATGAAAATGGATCCTATCTACAAAGAAATCTCCTTGAAATTCAAGAATGATTTTGAAGGATTTTCTGATGCATTTGCACGTGCCTGGTTTAAATTGACCCACCGTGATATGGGACCTAAAGACAGATGGTTTGGACCTGATGTACCTGAAGAAGATTTGATTTGGCAGGACCCTGTTCCAAAAGGAAAGTCTGATTACGATGTGGAAGCCGTGAAGAAAAAAATCGCTTCAACCGGACTTTCAATCGCAGATATGGTTTCAACTGCCTGGGATAGTGCAAGAACTTTCAGAGGTTCTGACTTCCGTGGAGGAGCCAATGGTGCACGCATTCGTTTGGCACCACAGAAAGATTGGGCAGGTAATGAGCCAAAACGTTTGGCAAGAGTACTTTCTGTTTTGGAACCAATAGCTGCTGAATTTGGAATCAGCGTGGCTGACACCATTGTTCTTGCCGGTAATGTCGGAGTAGAACAGGCTGCAAAAGCCGGAGGAGTGGATGTAAAAGTTCCTTTCGCTCCAGGAAGAGGCGATGCAAGTCAGGAAATGACAGATGCAGAGTCTTTTGCTCCACTTGAGCCACTAGCCGATGGATACCGCAACTGGTTGAAGGAAGAATATGTGGTTAGCCCGGAAGAAATGATGTTGGACCGCACCCAATTGATGGGCCTTACTGCAGTTGAAATGACCGTCCTTCTAGGAGGAATGCGTGTAATGGGAACCAATTATGGTGGAACCAAACACGGAGTTTTCACTGATAATGAAGGTGCTTTGACCAATGATTTCTTTGTCAACCTAACAGACATGAGAAACATTTGGAAGCCTTCCGACAACAACCTTTATGAAATCCGCGATCGTAAATCAGGTGCTTTGAAATGGACTGCAACCCGTATCGATTTGGTATTCGGTTCAAACTCCATACTAAGATCTTATGCTGAGATTTATGGACAGGATGACAGCAAAGAGCGTTTTGTAAACGACTTTGTGAAGGCTTGGACAAAAGTCATGAATGCAGATAGATTTGATTTGAATTAATAAGGCAATAAAGCTAATAAAGGGGGCTGCCAAAGAGTTTCTTTACGGTTTACGATTTACGATTTACGGCTTAGATAAATTGTATTTCAAAATCCTGTAAAATGGCTTTGAGGCAGCCTCTTTTTTATTTTATATAATGGTTATTTATAATTCTAACATTGGAATGAATTAATAATACCTACTTTGGAGGAAAATAATTTTGAATGACAAAAGCTGCCTTAATTCTTTCCAGCCTGGAAGAAACAAGAAGACGAAGCCTTTTACTTTGGAGAGGGTTGCCTGCCGGATTTTATGATTGGAAACCGGATACAGATGCAATGTCTGCCATTGAGATGATTCGTCATGTTTTGCAGGCAGATTATGGATGGAATAAGATTATTTTAAATGAGGACATGAGCAATTATTCCACACCGTGGGAAGGCAGGCCATTTGAAAGTATAGAGGATGAAATTCAGTTTGCTCAACCATACAGGGAGCAGTTTTTAAATACCGTAAAATCATTTTCAGAAATAGAATTGGCGGAAAATGTGGTCATTCACCCAGGCAATGGCCAAAAGAAAAACCTGGCTGAGTATCTTATGAGAGTTGCCTACCATGAAGCTGTACATGCCGGGCAATTTCTTTCCTATTTAAGAGGAATTGGAGTGACAAGACCAATGATTTGGGATTGATAAATCTGTAAACTATGTACACTTCTGTAATTAAGCTATTGAAACTTTATCTTATCTATTTCTTGTTTTCCGGGTGCAATTCCAGTTCCCTAATTTCCCTTCAAAATATTTCAGGAACCTGGATTACCGAGGGGAATGAAACCATTAGAATCAACCCAAATAAGGGGTCCATTGATTATAAAGGTTTAATAAGTAATGTTACTTCTTATAAAAATTTGGATGCATTTATTTCAAATGATACTTTAAGGTTCGCTGAAACTTTGACTTCGTCCCAAACCAATTATGAAAACAGTGAAACCTTCTTTTATGATTTTAAAATCTTAGAATTTGATGAACCTAAACTGATTTTAAAACCCTCCTCCCTACTTGCCCAAAAATTCTTTAATGAAAAAGAAATTTTGGGCTTTACCAGACAGGAATTTGCAGTTGATGCCAACATCAGGTTTGAAAAACTAGTTTTCCACGCTTCTGCTTGTTATGGTGAATGTCCTCCATTCAAATTGGAAATTGATAGCAATAAGCACATTAAGCTTTTTCGGGAGAAATTTTTCACTCCGAATCCAGAAATTCAAAGAGACAGCCTTTTTTATGGATATTTCGAAGGTGCTTTAGATGACAATCTTTACGATGAGTTGATATTCCAAATAAAAACCTGCAATCTGGAAAGGTTGGAATTAAATACCAGAACTTGTTGCGACGGGCCTTTACAAACCTTAATTGTTTATTTCAATGGTAAAAGAAAATACCTCAAATCCATGTTTCCACCGGCCATTGCTGATAAATTAATTCTTCATTTATAAGATTTATAATGAGGCAAGTCTAAAAAGGTTGGATACTCCTTTCACCTTGGAAGAATAAACTCAACTTAAAGAGAAATTCTTAAAAGGGGATCGCATTCCCTATATCGGTGCACTCCCAGAATCCTGCTCCGAAAATTAGAACCGGAAGACTTCCCTGCTCTAGTTAAGCACGCTAACAATCCTAAAATAGCAGAACGAATCGTCAGCATCACACTACCGCGAACCGGATGCGGCCTTTCGACTGGCTTTTATCAATAATGGATTAAAAGATAAGCAGCGTTATATTTTGCATTATTCCATAAAGAACAACAAGAGTTTGTAGGTGAGGCCGGCCTTCATTTTTTAGATGCAAATCAACCCGGTCATTTACAACTTTCCTATTGGCTGGGGGAAGAATATTGGAATCAGGGAATCATTACTGAAGTGATCCCGGAACTAGTAAAGTTCGGTTTTGAAAAACTAGGTGCGGATTTGATTTTTGCCACCACTGCCCCTGACAATATTGCATCTCAAAAAGTCCTTTTAAAAAATGGATTTGAACGCTGGAAAAATCAGGATGAGCATTGGTTGTTTGTGGTGGAAAGGAAAACACTTTGAGCTTTTTATTACAGTTGTTATTCAAAATTTAAAATGTAACATAGCATTTAGGAACAAGCAAGAAAAAAACTACATTTATGAATATCATTAAATCATAAAAAACTAATACATGAAAACTTTCAAAACCTTACTCTTCCTTTCTTTTCTTTTCCTTTTTTCAAAAAATGGATTTTCTCAATTAGGAATTTCAAGTTATAATTTCAGTGTGCTTGCTGTAGGGTTCAATTATGAAAAACCTGTTAGTGCTGAACTGAAGCTTTTTGCTAACCTCCCTCTTGAATTAGTAGTTTTGGAATTGGATGCTTTTTACAATTTCAAACCCAAGACCTGGCATCGGTTTTCTATAGGTGTTGGGATCAATGCTCAGGAATTTGTGCCACTTCAACTTGTTTTTCCTTTACAACTGGAGGTTTATCCTTTACAAAATTTAAAAAATCTATCCTTGCTTTTTGAGCTATCTCCCGGCTATGAATTTGAGTATGAACCCATCGTTCGATACATGTGGGGGTTCCGATATTTGTTGGATTCTAAAAAGGAATAAACTCATTTTACAATCATGTTTACGGCCTCATTCAGGAAGAATGCCCTTTGAATGAGGTTCAAATCTTTATCGTATAACATCCGATATGGGAATCCATTTTGATTGAAGGCTTTCTCCATATAGGAAGTAGCAAATACATGAATGCCCGGCATATCGTATTCTTTTAAAATCTTTTTAGCAGCCTCCTTGTCATCACACATTCCGCAAATGAGGATCAGTTCTACCGAATAATCTGAGAGCTTTTTCAAATCTGGAAATTCTTCCATGCAAGGAGGACAAAACGGAGACCAGAATTCAACCATATGATATTCTTTTGTATGATCAATCAATCCAGATAAAGTAAGGACCTCACCTTCATCATTTTTGAATTGAAAATCAGGCAACTTTTTGCTGAGTATCATGTCGTATTTAAATTGCGAGTTGGGTCCCAAGTGCTCAATTTTTAATTTGCCTTTTTTAGGGTACCATTTTAAAATTTGAAACGCTTCTCCATCCACACTAAAAATCACATCTTTTTTAAGAGGACTTCCAGGTCCAAAGTAGTTTCCTTTTGTCAGGTGGCTTGAAATCAATACACTGGTATCGGCCCCATATGCAATCCCAATCATATCCGATCCAAAATCAAAATAGGAACCATTTTGGTCAACATCTTCCAAACATATTTTGAATGGTTCACACCCTTTGAAATTGACATCTGCATAAAGGATTTTTCTATTTTGATTTTTAGGTTTGGAAATAAAGTCTTCTTGAGGAATCATCAATTCATCCCAGGTTTTGGGGGCAATCGTTTTGTCAGGTTTTACTTTTAAAGTCTTTTGTGAAAATCCAAAAGTGGAAATACCTAAAAAGGATAAAATCAATAATAGTTTGGTTTTCATCGGTTGAAGATTTTTATTTAAACATAATGTTAGAATGTGTCAAATCGAAAAATACAGTCATTCCAAGGCTTAATTTTTACATCAAACGGAATTTCCAATCCATCGAATTCCTCTAATTGCAACAAAAAGTGCATAAGCGTAAATAACAAAATATCTGCTGTTTCATCATTCAGGTGAATATTATCATAGAATAATTCCGAGCCTGGAAACTCATCCAGATAACAATCCAGGATTTCTCCAAATCTTATGAGATGAACTGAGTTGAACTGTTTCACCAAAGGATTGTAAACCTCTTTGAATTTCTGAATTTCAGGTTTTCTAAAAGCTTTAGGATAATAAGAAGAATAGGGTTGTAAAATCAGAATTTTTATATTTCGATGACCACGTAAGGAGTCTAGTTTTTTCATCCATTGAAGCTCTTGTTTGTAATCCAGGCCCAGGACAATCCAAATCCCATATATTTCGCTTTGTAATGCATCCAGACTTTTTTCAGTTTTAAAATGCCATTTCAAAGAAAATCCGTCTTGGGAAATATCATCGACTAATATTTCTGTACCTCTAAAGTATTCCTGTACCTTATCTGGAATCTGTTTATCTGTAAAAATGGAGTTCCCAATAAAAAGGATGTTTTGCGCGGACATCAAGTTGAAGCTCCAAAAAAAAGCTAATAGGTATAAAAGTGGATTTTTAATTTTCATTAGGTTTTATTTGTCGTTTTAGTGGGTTCACTTTAATTACCTTTTGGAGGGTAGCAAAAAATGGTATTACTTACAGAACCTTCAAAATCAATTGTTTTTAAAATATGAAAATTAAAAACTTTCTTTTAATAATTATAGGAATATACTTAGTATCTGCCTGCCAAAGAAATATTGTTGGAAATTATTCAAATCAAAAACTTGAATCAATAAAATTGGATGCAGACAGCACTTTTAACTTTTTGCTTTCTGAGCATTCTTTTAAAAGTGATTACAACCTTACGACAAAAATCCAAGGTTCCTATTCTTTGAATGGCACGACCTTGATTTTGTATCCTGAAAGCAAGGAGACCACCTCAATCGTATATAGGAATATCCCCGAGAAGACTCCTTTTAGTGGTAATACAGACAGAAGTGAATTTGGCAAAATTCAACCTAATTATAAAGTTGAAGCAAATAGGCAAATTAAGGATATTGTCAGTCGGGTCGATACAAATTTCACTTTTCAAGACAGTATACATCTAAGCTTGAATAAAAAGGACGGGAAGGTGATTTTGAAGTATAGGAATTCTTTATTCTATGTGGATTGAAATTGTGATATGTGACCCCGATGGGGTCGGGTTTGTAATAATTCCTTTGGAACTTTTATGACAGAATTTACGGTTTACGATTTACGGGGTCAGATACGTGACCCCTACAGGGTCAGGAACTGTTGGGTCGGCTTTGTGGTTGGGATAGGTGACCCCGATGGGGTCAGGGTTAAAATAATTCCTTTGCAGCTTTTATGGAAGAATTTACGGTTTACGATTTACGGGATCTGATGCGTGACCCTACGGGTCGAACCATTAATTGGCTCTGGGGTTGATAGGTACCCGATGGGTCGATTGAAATATTTTTGATTTTAATGGAAAATTACGGTTTACGGTTTACGATTTACGGGGCTTTTGTTGGCAATATATTAAATTGCTTAAAGCCTAAAAGGAAGCAAAAGGCAGGTTTAATATTACGTATGAAAGACCAAGGGAAAATTTGAATTCTAAAATCAAGATTCAAACGTCTTAAATCATTATATTTAGGCATGCGCCACCTAACAAAAAGAACCCTTGCCTATTTCATCGATTGTCTAATTGCGTTTTCTGTAGTAATGGTAGTCTTTCAATGGGGACTTGCCAGCAATTTGAGACATCTTGTAGGCATTACGGACGATTGGTTTCGGGATAGTTGGCATATGCAGCTTTACGTGAGCCTCACCATCTCACTCCCTGTCTGGTTGTATTTTTCTTATTTCGATAGTCGGCTATCAAAAGGAACCTTTGGAAAAAGGATCTTTGGATTTAGGGTGACAGATTTAAAATTAAAGCCAATTGGATTTGGAAAGGCCTTTCTTCGAACGGCATTGAAATTACTACCATGGGAGATTGCTCATGCGGGGGTCATCTTCCCTACTCCTTCCTATTATGAAGCTGAACCTGACATTCGATTGATGTCCATCATCGGGATTTTACTTTTTGTGGCATATGTTCTGAGTATCCTTTTTAATAAAGAAAGAAGGGCATTGTATGAATGGATGGTCAACACCAAAGTTATAATTCAGGTCAAGATGTATTAATGTTCATTTGTTGAAAAATACTTGTTAAAAATTATACTATTTAAACATTTGATTAATTTTCAGGCAGATTTTTAGAATATTCATCCGGATTATTATTTGAAAGTTTAAAAAATGCCTAATGTTTAAAAAGACCCTTTTACCGATCCTTATTGCTACGATATGGATAAGCATATCTGAGTTTGTACGCAATGAATTTTTGTTTAAAAGTTATTGGGTGGAACATTATGAAAATATGGGATTGGTTTTTCCTTCCGAACCCATCAACGGAGCAATTTGGGGGCTCTGGTCCCTGTTATTTGCAATCGCCATTTTTATTATTGCTACCAAATTTGACCTTTTCCCAACCTTCCTTTTATCCTGGCTAGTTGGATTCGTACTGATGTGGGTTGTTACAGGTAACATGGGAGTATTGCCATTTTCCATTCTGCTATTTGCTGTTCCTTTGAGTTTACTGGAAGCATTTTTGGCAGCCTGGATTATTTTTAAATTCAAAAAATGATCTCTTTCCTATGATGACCTTTTAGTACCTCTTGCGATAAAGCGATGTAAATCATCTTTAATAAAAAAAACATCATCATGAGCTTTATCAATTTCAACGAGGTACAAAATGCAATTAAAAATCTGGAAAAAAATCTTCGTTTCCAGAAGGCAGTAAGGAACATCAAAGAAGGGAAATTTAAAAGAGATGCTGATTCAGTAGATTATCAGGACCGCATTACTTATACCAGAGAACTTCGAAATTTCACTTACAATCCTGCAGTTCTAAACCTTATTTTCTCCTTCCCTACCCTCAAAGAAAGCTTTTTCAGGGTATTTGGATACAAGGGTAATCTTGATTTTACCTTGTACCCCAAATGCTGGCTAAGAGATTTGCCTTTGCTCAACATTGGAAAACATTGTTATCTGGCCGACGGAATTTTATTAGGCACTAATCAGGTGAGCCCTGACCAGGAATGGATAGTTACCGGTCCGATTTCAATTGGTGACTTTACCATCTTCGACCAGGGATGTTCGGTTGGCTACAGCACCAGCATCGGTAAAAATTGTTCTATAGGATTTGAAGTGGCCATCGGTATCAAAAATAAAATTGGAAATGAGGTGCGCATAGGAGGCCGTTCCAACATTGCTCATGGATGCAAAATTGGCAATGAGGTAATTATCGCTGACAACTGCAGGATTGGAAGTTTTTCAGTGATAGAAGACGGTGTAGAATTAGCTCCATACACGGATATCCCACCATTTTGCCGAGTTACAACTGAAGGCATTTTTTCAAGAAGGAGAATGGCTGCATAAGCGCTTTTTTTACTTTAAAAAAAAAATGAAAAAATGAAAAATAGCAGTACAAAAACCCTGTATAACCCTATTTCATTTTTAAAACAAAAAGGATTTCGAAAAGTGAATTTTGAAGGCAACGCATTTACTTATATCTCCACCTTTGATTCAGGACACAGCATTAGTTTTAAAATATTTAAAAAAGACGGTTTGACAACTCTCTATAAACCGTCAAGCGGAGGAGCCATTATAGTTTTTGAAGTGAATGAAAACGGTGAATTCGAAGGATATTGCCCCATCTTTTTATTTGGAATTTGGAACCTGAAGTTGTCCTTTAAAAAGAATGCAATGTGGCCATTTTTATATAGGAAAGAAGGATTTGAAATCCGGGAGGCTATGCAACAAATTGCGAATAAAAATAGTACTAGATTTACCTTGGATTAAACCTTGATTAAAAAGGGATGTCCAAGTCACATTCCTTTAACCCAAATCAAGTATCCATGATAAAAAGTCCTTTGAGCATTTTACCATTTTTTCTATTAGGAACTGTTTTGTTTTCCTGTAAAAAAGAAAAAACTGAACCCAATCCGCCAGCAGGAATCACTTTAAATCTGCCTGCAACACCATTCGATTACGAGACCCTGATTTTACCTGCTCATCTTACTACCAATGTATTATTAGGTCCTGGCCAAAATGCTGCTAACGACAATGATAATACTCCGGTAGATAATCCCATAACCAACGAAGGAGCTACCTTGGGAAGGGTTCTGTTTTATGATACTAAATTAAGTGCGAATGGAACCATTGCCTGTGCTTCCTGCCACAAACAGGAACATGGATTTTCTGATGATGCCATTCTTAGCAGTGGGTTTGAAGGCGGATTGACAAGAAGACATTCGATGTCGTTGGTGAATGCAAAATGGTATGACCGAGAACGGTTTTTTTGGGATGAAAGAGCAGCCACATTGGAAGAGCAGGTTTTGATGCCATTTCAGGATCCGGTGGAGATGGGTATGACTTTGGAAGGACTGGTTACTGCCGTAGAATCACAGGATTTTTATCCTCCTTTATTTGAAGCAGCTTTTGGAACAGAAGAGATAGATGCAGATAAAATAGCGAAGGCATTGGCTCAATTCATCAGAAGTATTGTTAGTGTCAATAGTAGATATGATGAAGGTCGTGCGATGGTTAATATTCCAACCAATGATTTTCCCAATTTTACGGATAGTGAAAACAGAGGCAAATCCTTGTTTTTCAGACCCATTCCAAATGGTGGAGTCGGATGTGTGGGTTGTCATTCCACCGAAGCTTTTGTAAACCCCGATAACGGAACCACCAACAATGGTTTGGATGAAGATTCGATCGACGATTTGGGTGTTTATGAAGCCATTCCAAATCCAAATTTTCTAGGCACTTTTAAAGTTCCTTCCTTAAAAAGCATAGAACTTACCGCTCCTTACATGCACGACGGCAGGTTTGAGACTTTGGAAGAAGTAGTAGAACATTACAATAGCGGCATTAAAAATCATCCCAACCTGGGAAATGCATTACAAGACCCAAATGGTAATCCAATCAGACTAAACCTGACCGAAGAACAAAAAGCCGATTTGGTAAATTTCCTGAAAACCTTGACAGATGAAGAATTGACAAAGGATGAAAGGTTTGGGGATCCGTTTGTGAGGTAGAACGGTGGCTGTTGGCTGTTGGCTGTTGGCTGTTGGCTGTTGGCTGTTGTTTAGAACGAATGCGGGTTTTGAAAATAGGTTCATTTGATGAAGTTATATTTTCGCGGAAAAGCCTTTGCGCCCTTTCCACCCTTCCCCCCGGCTTTGCGATACATGATTTACACTAATTTACACTAATAAATGCCCGAAATACGCTATTGGTATACCTTTGAGCGTAATTAAATGAAATACCAAATGAAGTATTTTCTTAGTGTAATCTTCCTGTTTGTTTTGAGTATCCCATCCTGGAGTCAGGAAAAAGGTATTGAAGTATTTGCAGCCGGAGCAGATCCGTTTGCAGAGCCCTATTCGCTTGTGACTTTGGATACGCTTGAAAACGCAAAGACCATTAAAGACATTTATCGCGTTTTCAAATCATCGTGGATTCAGGAATATCGTTCTGTGAAAATGGAAATAGAGAATGGCAAGGAGAAGAAAGTCTTTTTTTCAAAAGATGATCAGCTCTCTGCCGAACAATTAAATGCACTAAAAAGTACCGGTTCCCCTAGCAAAGTTCATTTTTCTATAGTTTACCTTCCCAAAAATCAGCTCAAGGACAATCCTGAAAGGACCATGGAATTTACCTTGAGATGGTTGCCAGTAACTGAAGCAAAGTATCATGGAGGGACCGAGTCTTTGACAAGCTATTTGAATGAACAATTATTTTTAAAGGAATCACAAAGTGACATTTCATTTGTAAAAGCATCTTTCATCGTCGATACAAAAGGTAAGGTTCAGGATATTAAAATCGTAACACCTTCCGGTAATTCCCAATTTGATGAAAAACTCATTTCAAGCTTACAAAAAATGGGAAACTGGCAACCTGCCAGAAATGCTGATGGAAAACCCATCGAAAGGACTTTTGAGGTTAACCTTGGTACTGAGCTTCTTCAGTGTGATTATAATTTGAAAAAGCTAAAGGGGATAAAATAAAACTTCCTGGGGAAAAGATTTCACTTGAATATGGTGGAGTTTACGGTTTACGATTTACGGTTTACGGGGGCTTTTGCTGTGTACATTTTATTGTATTTAGATTTTCGAGATCGGATATGTGACCCCTACAGGGTCAGGAAAAGGGCGGTTGACGTGAGGTTGGGATAAATGACCCCGATGGGGTCAGTTGTGAAATAATTCTCTTGGATCTTTTGTGAAAGAATTTACGGTTTACGACTTACGATTTACGAAGGCATTTTTTGATGGGTATATTTTATTGTGTTCAGATTTTCTGGTTGGAATGTCTTTAAGTTAAGAGAACCAATGGTGAAATTCATAAAAATTACTGAGTTGCGTCCGTTGCGGATAATCTTGGCGTCCGTTGCGTGAACCAAAAATAACAGGAATTGAAATACAAAAGTAATTGAATATCATGTATTTACGTTTTTTAAATTAAATTACTCTGCTGGAATATGGTGGAATTTACGGTTTACGATTTACGGTTTACGAGGTCTTCTTGACGGGTAGATATTATTGAGCTTAGATTTTAGGGATAAGATATTTGAGCCCTACAGGGTCAGGATCAGTCGGTTTGGTTACGGGTTGGGATAAATGACCCCTATGGGGTCAGGGTGAAAAAATTACGGATTTACCATTTAAGGTTTACGGGCCTAGGGGGAATTGAAACATTAGAAAGCGAACTCCGAAAAGCGAACACCGAAAACCGAATAACAGGCACCGAAAAGCGAATTTCTTGCATCTATTTTACCGAGTTTAATGAAAATTGAAACCATTCATCACATTTGAATCTATCTATTTCTGGTGAAGTGGATTCGGTCGATGATTCCAATATATTCGCAATCGTAATCACCAGTTATCATTATTGACTCCGTTTTTAGATTTGTGGTCTTTCAAGGTCACCAGACTTTGTATTGCATTGATTTTTAACCCGATAGATATTATTTTAAAATGATTAAAAACACCTACAACCCAATTTTCGCTTTCCTTCTATTATTATTTTCGACACAAATTCAATCCCAAACAAGAATTACGGGAATCATCAGCAACCAGGAAAATGAAGGTCTTGATCTTGCAGTGCCCTTGAAAGACCCTCGGATTCTACATTTGTAAAATCCGTTTTTACTGATATGGATGGTAGCTTTGAAATGAGTCCAGGTTCCAAATGGGGATTATCTACAAGTAAGCCTCCTAGGATTTGTGACCTACAGGCAGGCGATTTCTTTAGATGGTAGTCAATCAAAAATTGCCTTGGAGAAAATCAAATTACAACCTTCCTCCATCAATTTGAATGAAGTGACTGTTACTGCTAAAACTCCTTACATCGAAAGGAAAATCGATAGGACTGTTATCAATGTGAATGCCTTGAGCAGCAATGCCGGTACCGATATCCTTGAAGTTTTGGAAAGAGCACCAGGTCTGAGTGTTGACAACAACGGTTCGCTCCTTCTGAAAGGCAGATCCGGTGTAACGGTATTTATCAATGATAAACCTTCCTATTTGTCAGGTACCGAATTGGAGACTTATTTGCGCTCCCTTCCAGCCGGAACGGTTAAACAAATTGAAATCATGACCAATCCTCCGGCTAAATACGAGGCGGCAGGGAATTCGGGAGTAATCAATATTATTTTGAAGAAAAACAAGTTACAGGGTTTCAATGGCAGTCTTTCGGCCAGCTACCATCAAGGTATTTACAATGCCAGCAACAATAGTTTGAATTTAAATTATAATAAAAACAAATTTGGTTTGACCGCCAATGTAAGCGGAGGATTTTGGACTTCATTTCAGGATTTAAACATCAATCGTTATTATCGAAATGAACAAAACGAACCCACTTCTTCCTTTGCTCAAAATTCTAAAGGATATCGGGAAGGCAAATATGTGAATTCAAATATTGGTCTCGATTATTTCTTAAGCGATAATACCACGCTTGGAATTTCTTACCGTTTAAACCAAAGTCCTTCTGACCATAATGTAGATAACACCGCCATTGTTGAAGATCCAGAAGAAAACCTTTTGCAAACGGTCATTGCTGACAACAATACCAAGCGGACCTTTCAGAGTAATGTTTACACCTTTTTTGTAAATCATAAACTTGACAGCCTGGGTTCTTCCCTAACATTTGATGCAGATTATGCCGGATATAATTCTGGCTCTGATCAGGATTTTAATAATTTCATATACGATCCAAACGACAATTTGACCTTTCAGGATGTAATAAACGGAGAAATACCTTCGACTATAGATATATATGCTGCCAAGACCGATTTTACTAAAATGCTCAAGCAGGGTTCACGATTTGAGGCTGGATTGAGATCCGCCTTTACTCAAACTGATAATGAAGCCATTTATTCGACTACAGTCGGAGGAATAACTGAGCCGGATTATGACTTGAGCAATAGATTTTTGTATGATGAGTGGATCAATGCAGGGTATGTTAATTATTCCCGATCATTAGGCAAGGTTGACTTACAAGCAGGTTTAAGAGTTGAATCAACAAGACTTACCGGGAATCAATTGGGAAATGTAGAAAAACCGGATACTTCTTTTACCAGAAACTACACCTCCGTTTTCCCTACCTTTTATGCATCCTGGAAAATGGATTCTGCAGCCCATAATACGTTGACCTTCTCTTATGGAAGAAGAATTGACCGACCCTATTTTCAGGATTTGAACCCTTTTGTGAGTCCCTTGGATAAGTTTACCTTTTATGTTGGAAATCCTAATTTGTTGCCAACCTACTCTCATAATCTTTCCCTTGCTCATTCTTTTAAAAACCTTTTTACCACGACCTTGAACTATTCCAAAACAGTGGATGGAATCAACGAGACCCTGGAAATCAGAAATGGAATTTATTATAGTCGTCCCGGAAATATTGCCAGCAGTCAGACTTTAAGTTTGTCATTGGAAGGAAGTATTCCGGTGACCAAATGGTACAACTTGAATACCTATTTGGAAGTATCGCATCTAAGTTTTGAAAGTCAGTTGTACACCGAGCAATTGAATTCAAGCGGTACGTATTGTCATCTTTCTCTAACCAATAGTTTCCGCTTTAAAAAAGGCTGGAGTGCCGATATTACCGGAATGTACCGGAGTGATTTGGTGTATGCTCAGTTGTTGTTGAAGGAGTTCAGCATGGTTAACCTTGGAATCAGAAAAACCATTTTAAATGGTGCAGGAAATTTAAGACTTTCTGTAAGTGACTTATTTTTTACCCGGGTTGGTGATGGCATCATCAACAATCTCCGACTCACTGATGCAGACTGGAACAGCACTTTCGACTCCAGAAGAGTAGGACTTACCTTTTCCTGGCGCTTTGGCCAATCGACCCGCAAACAGCCAAGATATGATGGCAATGGATCGAGTGAAGAGCAGGACAGGGTGAGAAACTAGGGGATTTTTGATTTTTGAGGTTTGATTTTTGAATTGGGATTTGAGATTGGGGGAATGGGAGATGGGGAGATTTTCATTTCGCTGGTCGGAAGACCAGCTTGTACTTTGGGTACCAGTTTGAAAACTGTTACCAGCGGTTGTTTTAAGAAAAAGGAAAAAAATCTCCCTATCTCCTTATCTCCCTTTCCTTATATCAAAATTCAAACTTCAAAAATCAAGATTCAAAATTCAAGAATCGCGATTCCTTATCTCCCTTTCCCTCCATCCATTATTAAAAACCCTTTACTTCACCGGGAAGGAAGCAAAATAAGTTTCAACATCAAGGTTAGCAGCAAAATTTTGGTACTCAGTTGTTCCAAAATTTTAGGGGCAGATGCGTTGAATTTTTCTCCATTTTCCCACACGATAATAACAGCTTGGGTATTCTCTGCAAGAGTAGGCATTCCTTCAGGACTAAGTTTAAAAACTTTGAATTCTCTGGCAAACTTATAGCCATCGTATTTCTGAAGGCTATTGAAAAAGGCTTCTCTTTTTCACCAAAGCATCAGCAGGCCCTTTCTGATAGCGAACTCAACTACCAAACCATCTTCCTTGATGGATTCCATGTCAAATTCTTTACCATCAACAGTTTGAAGCAATGCATACGCAAGGGGGTCAAAACTGGAAAAATAATTTACTGCTACCGGTTGTGGCATCAACCTCCCAGCTGCTTCGCCAAAACCTTCCATGGAAGACCAGGTGGTCATTCCGATAAGGATTCTGTTAAGATCGAGGTCAGGTGCAACCGTAAAAAATGGTTTCCACTTCCCTTCGTTCAGGGTTGCTTTTTCCTTGCCTAATACTTCGACAAATTTTTCTCTGGTATACAAAAACTGGTCGTGCTGACCTTCTTTGGATTGATTGATGGCGATTTCAAAAATAGTGGACATGTTTTGGTTTTTTGAGGTTTGTGAATAGGTTTTAGATGCCGGTAATATGCCTAAAAGCAATAGTATTGCTGGAAAAATACGAGATTTCATATCAGGGAATTTTTATTTTAAAACTGTGTTTAAAGTTCCAAAAACTGAAGGAGGATAGGCACCAATAAAGTCCGTAACCTCAGCGCTACTTGTAAAGTCTGGATCAGAGTTAATTCCTATTACCGCTTGTTGACTTTCATATACAGTCATGCCTACAACGATGTTTTCATTGATTGCAGACTTCCATTGGACTTCACGGATGAATCCATTTTGAGCGGATAATTTTGTTAGAAAAGCGTCTCTTTTGGTCTCGTAGTCAGATTGGTTAAAGTTGGAATAAGCAGAAAGATCGCGTACAGCTATTTCCAATACCTGGCCAGTGCCTAAGGGAGCCAAATCTCCTAAATCAACCGGACCGTATCCTTCGATTGGCTGAAGTGCTTCGAAAACGAGAGGGGTAAAAAGTGAAATGAATTGCTGGGCTTCCGGAATATTTACAAGTGTAGAGCCAAGGTTAGAGTAAGTGGCCAAATCTTCATATTGGGTCATTCCAATATAGACGCTATCAAAGGAAAAACCAGAATTGAGGAAATCGAAAAAGGGTTGGAATTCACGATCGTTGGACGTTCCTTCTTCTGCCATCAATTTTGCAACAAAGGCGTCGCGAGCTGAAGTAAAATCAGTAATACTTACCCCAGGATTAATTTTTCTGACCGCGAGTTCAAACACATCATCAGATTGGTCAGTTTTCACATCATCATCTTTGTCGCAACTCACCATAAAAATGGTGGAAATGAAAAGGGCTGTTAAAGCTGAAAAACGAAATTTTTTATTCATAATCTTGATTTTTTGAAGTGCAAAACTCTACATTAGGGTATAATTTTAAAAGTAGTTATCAAAAACTTACCTAGTTACAAAAAGTAAACTTTTACTGATAATCAAGTAGTTACAAAATGGAAAAGCCAGAAATAAATTCTAAAAGGTTTGACGACATGGTCGCTCAAATCGAAAAATATGGTGGCTGTCCGGTCAGTTCAACTTTAAAAGTTATCGGAGGAAAATGGAAACCATTGATCTTGTATTTTATTTCGGTAGACGTAAATCGCTTTGGGCTTTTACAACGGATGATGCCCGGTTGCAGCAAACGAATGATGACCACCCAGTTGCGCGAACTTGAAAAAGATGGAATCATAAATCGAAAGGTATTTGCTGAAGTACCACCTAAAGTAATTTACAGCCTTACCGAAACCGGTGAAAGCCTACGACCAATTTTCAGGGAACTAAGCAAATGGGGGATTAAGAATGTGCTGGAGAAAAGGTGAAAATGGGATGGAGTGATTAATTTACGGTTTACGGTTTACGAATTACGGTTTATGGTTTATGGTTTCTTACGGTTTACGAATTACGAATTACGAATTACGGCTCATTTACTAAAGGTCAATAGAATAAGTTTTTATATAATTATTTTTTCGCCGCTGGTCCGAAGACCAGCTTGTACCTTGGATACCAGTTTGAAAACTTTTACCAGCGTTATTATTTTAATAAATGGGGAAAAAATCTCCCTTTCTCCCCTTCTCCTTTTCCCTTTATCAAAATTCAAAACTCAAAAATCCAGATTCAAAAATAAATTTCCACTATTTTGCTCAAGGAAAAAGTATTTCAAACCAAAGAAATAAAGACATGTCATTTCAAGCATATCTGACAAACATAAAGGCCAAAACCGGGAAAAGTCCGGAGGATTTTAAGGCAATGGCTGAAGAAAAAGGATTCACTGAAAATGGAGCTATAAAAAATGGTGTGAAAGCTACAGAGATTACAGACTGGTTGAAGGAGGAATTTGAACTGGGACATGGGCATGCCATGGCGATATTTGCATTGTTAAAAGGGAAAAAAGCCTAACCGCACCTGAGCAGCTCAAATATTTCAAAATAAACCGACCTGAAATGAAAATGCATACGACCAATTATGAAAACACCCTGGTAGAAATCGCGGAGGATTGTCCCACACAGGAAGGACAGGAGCCACCATTGAAAGGAGATAAAAGATCGGTAGCAAACCATCAATATGAAATGCTGATAGATCACCCTTATCAGTTCACATCAGATGATGTTTTCTTTATGGTTTTTGCTACTCGCAATGAAATCGACGAAAATAACTTAGCATCAGAACGCGAAAAATTCTTTTCAAAAGGGCAGCCCTGTTTCAGCGCCTCTCCACTTACCAAAAGGTATGGATGGGGGGTTCATTCTGATGCGAATGGCAAGGTGGCAATTTATGGTGCAGAGTCACCTGAATATCAAAAATTACTTTCGGACCAATCGGTAATGAAAGTCAAAGCAATGAAATCGAAAAGGTGATAAGATCTATTTTAAACCAACTTATTCTTGATGACAAATTCATATTTCAGGGCTCACTTGAGGAACTGAAGTTGAAGGTCAATGAATCCAATTCAAATTTATATGAACTAGAATATATAGGTGATAATGAATTAAAAACTTCATTATCCTGGTCTCTATATACTAAGACTTTCCCAGCGATAGAGGGCACTGCTTCCTTGAATGAAATAGATAATAAATCAGTTGAAATTCATTTAAAAACTGATCCTCGACCTGAATTGCTTTTTATTCTTTTACTGTTTCTAGGCTTTTTTCTAGGCTTTTTATTTTATGGGGAATGGCCACCTTTTTGGTTTTATTTATTATTTCCAATAACCCTAATTTGGTTTTGGGGCATAATCAGGATTCAAGAAAAATTTCTTTTTAAAAAAGTGAAGCAATACCTAACCTCCTAACATATTTGAAGCTTGGACAATAACCAAAGAACATTGAACTTCGAGTCAACTTTAACCGTCCACATGGTTTGCAGCCTGGATGGATTTATAGCCAAAAATGACGG
>JAWKLG010000014.1:0-173734 GCA_041392845.1 Saprospiraceae bacterium
ATTCATGGTATTCAATTCGGCACTAAGTGCAGCGGAAGTACAGAATATCATGCATGCAGATTTGGCGAGTTCTCAGGTAAGTTCAAATCTTGTTGCCTACTTTCCTTTCAATGAATCCACAGGAAACCTTATAACTGATCCCATCAATACCCAAAATACAGCTCGTATCAATGGTTCAGTCGGTCATAAAAAGCGTTATGGAGACCAGCTGTTTACAGGATTCGTGAATAAGACAAGCAGACCTACATTCCAATTTGTCCAGGGGATTTATCAGGAAGACATTCAGGACATCGAAGTGTTGGACTCCCTTCAAAATACACCCAATACGGTTATAACTTACGGCCTGGATGGTTCTGATTTGATAACCATCGATACCCAAATGGTGTGGGATATTTACACTTCATTTGTTTACAATGAAGAAGGAGACATCATTGATTTTGCAGACATAACTCCCGACGGTGATATCCTTTTTTCAACTTTGACCTATTTCACAAAAGCACCGGCAAAATTTGAAATCTTGTCTTTGGTTACTCCTTACGGAAATGGCCTCGACCTTGGACCTGAAGGAGTTACCTTCAATATAGATGTAACTGATTATGCGCCGATTTTGACCGGTAGAAAAAGGATGTCTCTTGAACTTGGTGGACAAAACCAGGAGGAAATGGACATCAGATTTATGTTCGTAAAAGGAACTCCTCCTCGTGAAATCAAATCCATTCAAAATATCTGGCCTTTTAGAAGAGGAAGCTTTGCAGCCATTCAGGATGATAATGTCTTCGAACCAAGAATGGTACCGCTGAACCCTGATGCAAGCATGTACAAACTTCGTGCTTCCATCACCGGACACGAACAAAATGGGGAGTTTGAAATCCGCAACCATTATTTAAACCTCGATGGTGGACCCAAAGAGTTCAACTTCGATGTGTTTAAAGAATGTTCCAATATTCCGATTTATCCTCAGGGTGGAACCTGGATTTTTGACCGTGCTGGATGGTGTCCTGGTGACCCAACTCAGGTACACCAATACGATATCACAGATTTGGTTTCCGGTGGTCAAACCGAAATCGACTATGGTGTAAATGGCTTCAATATGGACCAGGCCAATTACCTGGTAAGTGCTCAATTGGTTTCCTACGGACCTATCAATTTTGCCAATGATGCTGAAATCACTGAGATAATCCGTCCTACAAATCAGTTGGAACATGCAAGGATAAATCCTGCTTGTAATTATCCTACCGTTAGAATCCGAAACAATGGTAGCGAGAATCTTCGCTCTCTGGTAATTGAATATGGAGAGCAAGGAAATCCAAAACTAACGCATACCTGGACAGGAAATCTTGCTTTTGGCGAAACGATGGACGTAGAATTGCCACTTGAATTTTTCAGCTTTTGGAATGAATCAGAAGATCCGGGCACCTTTGAAGCGCTGATCAGCCAACCAAATGGTGTTACCGATGAATATGCAAACAACAATCGTGCAGTAGCAACTTTCGAAAGACCAACGGTATTTGATAGGCCGGTTTCTATTGAAATAAAAACCAACAACCGTCCGACCGAAACCAGCTGGAGATTGAAAGCGATGGACGGTACAGTCTTGTTGGAAAGAGAAGGAGTGGATCCAAATACTACCTATTCAGACGAATTGGCCTTGGGCCGCGGATGTTACACACTGGAGATTGAAGATTCAGCCGATGATGGATTGTATTACTGGTATTGGGAACAAACCGGCCAATCTCGTGGTCGCGGATCAGCAAGAATTCTTCAAATCTATCAAAACGGAATCAAAATCGCCAAGAAATCATTCGAACCTGAATTCGGTCGATTTATAAGTTTCGATTTGGCAGTTCCTGAAAATCTTTCACCTACCATCGAGCCAGGCAAATTTGAACTCATCAGTTTGTCTCCAAATCCGGCCTCAGATTTTGTGAAAGTGGATTTAGCAGGCTTCGAAAATCAGGAATTTGAAATGGAAATAGTAAATGCTGCCGGCCAGAAAATGGCAGAAAAATCTATTTCAACCCTAGGTGTTGATCACCAGGAAATATTACCTGTTTATGATTTTCCAGCCGGGATTTATTTTGTAAAATTGACAAACGGAACCCAGCAATGGGTGAAGCAATTTGTAAAAATTGAAAGGTAAATAATCAAAAAAGCATAGCAGGCCCCCCTGCTATGCTTTTTTTACCAGTCCCCAGTCCCTAGAACCCAGTCCCCAGTACCCAGAACCTAGCACCCAGCACCCAGCACCCAGCACCCAGATCAGTTCAATTCAACTCCCCATTCTCCTCCTTCCGGAATTTGAACATCAATATCTTCTTTCAAGGTTGTATTCAAAGAGATTCCTACATATTCTACCATTACCGGAAAAGACTTGTGGTGCCTTTCGACCAGTACAGCAATCTCGATTTTTTTACAAATGGCTTCCATAAGTGGTTGAGTGGCATAAAACAGGGTACGACCCGTGTTGGCAACATCGTCCACAATAATAACCACCTTATTTTTAATACTAGCAATGGGCATTCCGATTGTAATCTCTTCAGAAAGAGGATTGGCTGGATTTATTTTTATTTGAGTAAGTGTGATTTTTATTTCTGTAAGGCCTTGTAGCTGTGCGTGTAGCAGCTTTGCAAATCCCATCCCATTGTTGTTGATACCCGCCAGAATGATTTCCTTTTCCTTATAATTCTGCTCCAAAATTTGGATGGCAAGCCTCTTTATTTTCTGCTCTATCTGATGCTGGTTGAGTATTTGCATTTCGCTGATTTAAAGGTTCGGTTCAAAGGTAGAAAATGTTGCGAAATTTGAAGGCAGGACTAATTAAGGATCTGGGTTGACCTCTTAAAAACTGGAGAAACTAACCTGCATTAGATTTACATATTAGTCAAGTACGATTCAATAATAATTTCATTCCCCCATCTAATCCCGCATTTCAATGCGGTGGTAAGGGATGCCAAGGTATGTTGCAGACGGTTTAAACCTTCAGACTTTGTATTTAAAACTGCTCTTCAACCGTGATAAATCGCGGGACTAAGTGGAGCCGCAAATCGTAAAACCTACATTTTTTAGGCCTCCAATTGTTCCTTCACCAACTCAAAATACCTGCCTTGAGCTTCAAGCAAACTTTGATGGTTTCCTCGTTCAACGATTCTTCCACCTTCTAAAACAATTATTTGGTCAGCATTTTTCACGGTGCTAAGACGATGAGCAACCACAATCACCGTCCTTCCCTTGAAAAACTGTTTCAGGTTTTCCATGATGATCTTTTCATTGTGTGCATCCAAAGCATTGGTCGCCTCATCAAAAAGAATATAATCCGGATCTTTATAAACTGCTCTTGCGATTAAAATCCTTTGTTTTTGTCCAGCACTAATTCCGTTCCCTTTCGCCCCAATTATAGTGCTATTTCCCAAGGGTAGGTTTGAAATAAATTCCTCAATATGAGCGGTTTGAATGGCCTTTTGATACAACGCTCTATCGATGGGGTAGCCATCAGCTTCCGATTCAGTAATATTGTTTTCCAGACTGTCAGAAAAAATATATCCGTCTTGTAATACTGCTCCACATTTTCTTCTCCACTCTTCCTGTTTGATGTTTTTTAAATGGAATTTATCCACTTTAATATGTCCGGAAACTGGCTCGTAAAATCCCAGCAACAATTTCAAAAGTGTAGTTTTCCCACTGCCACTACTTCCAACTATAGCAGTGACTTTACCTTCTGGAATTTCAAGATCGATATTTTCAAGTGCATTGGCTGATAAGGCATTGTAAGAAAATGTAACGTTTTCAAACCGAATGCTTTTATCAAGAACCTGGTCATAAGTAACTTTACCCTTATCCTCCTCTCCGGAATCGAATTTTTCATGCACCTCCTGCAATCTTTCCAGACTAATTTTCGCATCCTGAGCCTCTCTAATAAAACCAATCATTTGTTGTAGCGGTACATTCACCATTCCTACAATGTATTGAACCGCCAGCATCATACCCAGCGTCATTTCTCCGGCTATTACCGATTGAGCTGCCAGGAAAATGATGATGATATCCTTCAATTGGCTAATAAAAACTGCACCGGCATCCTGGTATTGGGTAACCCCCAATGCATTGATATTGGCCCTAAATAGTTTGGCTTGAATTTCAGTCCAATGCCGTCTCCGTTTTGCTTCGCTATTTTGCAATTTGATCTCCGGCATCCCCTGTATTAATTCAATTATTGCATGCTGATTGTCAGACAGTTGTTGAAATCTTTGGTAGTCGGCCTGTTCTCTCTTTTTTAAAAAAATAAAAATCCAACCCACGTAAAGTACAGCACCTAGCAGAAAAACTAGGAAGATAGTAGGATTGTAAATCAATAAAATCAGCCCAAATAAAACCAGATTGAAAATTGAAAACAATACACCCAAAGAAGCAGATGTAAGAAAGGATTCAATCCGCCTATGGTCACCAATTCTTTGAAGTAAATCGCCGGTCATTTTGGTGTCAAAGTAGGAAAGCGGCAATCCCATCAGTTGGTATAAAAAGTCAGATATCAGTGCCACATTGATTCGGGTTCCAATATGCAGTGTAATCCAGTTTTGGATAAATCGAACCACAGTCTGACTTCCAAACAACACCAACTGTCCAACCAAAATCAACCAAACGAACCCAATATCCTGATTTTGAATTCCAATATCCACCAAAGCCTGCGTGAGAAAAGGAAAAATCAACTGCAATAAACTCCCCACCGCAAGTCCAATGAATAATTGACTTAGTAGCTTTTTATGGGGTTTGAGGTATTGAAATAAGAATGCGAATCCTTTTTTGGGTTCCTTTACTTCAGGATTTTCATAAAATTGGTTGGTCGGTTCAAGGAGCAATGCAATTCCCTGATCATCATCCTGAATCCAGGATTTTTTAAATGCAGCATGATTTATCTTCCTTTTTCCATGTGCCGGGTCTGCTATCCAAACATTTTTTTTGTCCATTTTGTAAACCACTACAAAATGCTTTTGATTCCAATGGACTATAAGCGGTTTGGGTGCATCTGTTAAACCCGGAGTTTCCGGATCTTCCGAATTAAAAGGAATTTTAACAGCCATACTGCGCATACCAATTGCATCAGCAGCCATTTCGATACCAGCCAGACTTACCCCTTCTCGGTCAAGGTGAGATTGGTCACGCAAATAAGATAAAGGAAATTCCTTTCCATGGAACGAAGCTATCATCCGAAGGCAGGTCGGACCACAATCCATAGCATCGTGTTGGTGGTAGAAAGGAAACATACAGGTGTTTTAAACTCCTATTTTATCCTAAAAAACGGAAGCTTGTCGGAATAATCCAACTTTTGTCTTACAATTGTTAAAATGAACTTATAAAACTTCGGCCACCACGAATGTGCTTCCACCTACATATATCACATCTCCTTCTTTGGCAGAAACCTTAGCAGCTGCTAGTGCTTTTCGAACGGAAGAATAGGTTTTACCTTTCAAACCGACTTCATTTCCCAGCTTTTTCAATTCACCAGCAGCCAGTCCTCTAGGGATGTTTGGTTTGGCAAAATAATAACGCGCATCTATTGGCATCAACGCCAGCATTTTTTGAAGGTCTTTGTCATTTACAGCTCCAATTACCATGTGCAAATTTTTCTTTGGAATTTCCTTCAACTGCTTCATGGCATAATCCAAACCCTCTTTGTTGTGAGCAGAGTCTGCAATAATATAAGGTGTCTCACTCAAAACCTCCCATCGGCCCATCATGGTAGTCAGGCTTCGTAGATTTTCGAGTGCATATCTCATCTTGGATTCATCCAGGGTTGGAATCTTTCCTTCTTTTTCAAGAATAAGCAATGTCTCAAGAGCAGAAACAAGATTTTTTTGTTGATAAGAACCAGTCAGGTTGACCCTTACATTCTCCAACCAAAGTTTATCTTTTTTATAAAAATGATAAACCGTGTGAAGTTGCTCCCTAGCCACTACTTCACATCGAAGTTCTTCTACAGCAAAGTAAATTGGGGCCTTTCTTTCAGCGGCTATTTTTTTAAAAACAGGTTCCGTCTCTGGATGCTTTTCACCAATTACTACAGGAATTTTGGCTTTGATAATTCCGGCCTTTTCAAAAGCAATTTCGGGCAAAGTTTCTCCAAGAAACTGCATATGGTCGTAACCGATATTGGTAATCAGCCCAATTAAGGGAAGAATCACATTGGTAGAATCAAGTCGGCCTCCAAGACCAACTTCAATTACCGCCAGATCTACCTTTTTATTTTTAAAATGATGGAAAGCCAACGCAACCGTCCATTCAAAAAAGGAAGGTTGGATGGATTCAAATGCTACCTTGTTTTTTTCAACAAACTCGACTACCTCTTTTTTAGAAATAAAACTTCCATTAACCTTAACCCTTTCCCTAAAATCCTTGTAATGCGGCGAAGTGTACAATCCAACCTTCAATCCATGTGCCTGGAGAATACCAGCCAGGATGTGAGAAGAGGAACCTTTGCCATTGGTTCCAGCAACATGGATTGTCGGATAGCTCTTTTCCGGATTCCCCAAATGCTTGCAAAGGGCAAGGGTATTGGAAAGATCTTTTTTAAAAGCAGCCGCACCTACCCGTTGAAACATGGGTAATTGCGAAAAGAGATAATCAAGCGTCTGTTGATAGGTCATATTGCTCAGAATTGACCGCAAAAATGATATTTTTTAAAAAGAAAAAGAATGCAAATGCTATGATTGCAAATGGGAAATTAATGAGTTGTTCTCCCTTCTTCTGATTCAGTAAAAACCTCATCAACCGGTTCCCACAATTCCAATTTATTGCCTTCAGGATCCATAATGTGCACAAATTTCCCGTAATCATAGGTCTCAATTTCGTCACAAATAGTTACTCCTGCTTTTTTCAGGTCTTCCACCAATTGTTCCATATTTTGGACACGGTAATTGACCATAAATTCTTTCTGAGAAGGCTCGAAATATTTTGTCGTTTCTGAAAAAGGACTCCATTGTAAATATCCTTTTTTGTTCGGGTCTTCTGAAGTCCTGAACTCAAACATCGCACCGTATTCATTGGTATTCAATCCTAGATTATCTCTATACCAGTTCTTCATGGCATTCGGATCCTGACATTTGAAAAGATACCTCCGATACCGGTCGCTTTTGGTTTTTTTTCCATGGTAGATTTATTATTGGTTTGATTTGAATCCTGTTTTTTATAAAATAATTTGAATGCGGGTTCTGACTTTTTACCAAACACGGAAACAACAATAGAGTCCTTTGTTATCCATTGGTACATTAAAACATTCGGAAAATCATGATTTGGGTTGCTAAAGGTCCAAACATTTTCCATCCCTTTCACATAATTAAAAAGAGTAGGCGACTGCTCTTCAGGAGAAGCAATATACACCACTTTCTCACCCATCTTCATCAATTTCAAATACTCCGTATGTTTTTTCTGAGAACCTTTCATTTCATAACCTTCCCCTGTCAATGAACCGTCCAACTCCAATTTCCACTCCTCACAAATTTGCCCTTTCTTGGATTGGTGACACCAGGTACCTTCCATGTCCCCAATGTTTTGAGCATTTAGAATTGTTGAAAATAAAAGGAAAATGAGATAGGGAGATAGGGTGACGAGGAGATTTAGGATTTTTTCATTGGGTGATTATTTCGAGCTAAATTTAGAATAAAAACTTTAAAAGGATGAAGAGATGGGAGAAGGGGAGATAGGGCAATGTCATTAAGTTAAGAAAGAAAAGGCAACTGTCTAAGGCGGGTCTCTCGGAGAGGACCCGCCGATTCCAGCAGAGTGATTCGATTTTAAAAGTGTAATTTATTGATATTCAAATACATTCGCATTTAAATTCCTAATATTTTTGGTTCACGCAACGGCCGCGAAGGTTAAGCGCAACGGCCGCAACTCAATGATTTGAATGTATTTCACCTTTCATGCTCTTAACTTAATGACATTGGGAGATAGGGGGATCCTCTATCTCCCCTTCTCTTTTTCTCAATATCTTTCCTTTTTTTATTATCCAGAATATATAAAAAATTCTTTAAATCCGTGATACCTTTTTTAAATATATGGTACTAATAAAAAAAGCTATGACTGTAGAAGATTTAGAAATTTACAAATTGGCAAGAAAGAATTCGGTTTTGATTTATGAAATCTCACTTAACCATTTGCCGCATTTTGAACGATTTGAAACAGGTAGTCAAATAAGGAGATCTGTTGCTTCAGTTAGAATTAATATTGTAGAAGGATTTTACAGGAGGAACTCAAAAAAGAGTTTCTAAGATTTTTAAGGTACGCACACGCTTCAAATAATGAAACCATTGAGCATTTGAAACTATTAAATGATGTAAAATCATTTAATGATGAGAAATTATATCAAAATGCAAAAGAAAACCTTGTATTGTTAAGTAAAAAGCTTTTTAGATTTATGGAAGCAGTGTCAAAAAATCAATGATAACATTTATCTAATTCCTTTTTTATTAATGCAAGAACCAAGGGCTACGGAGATAAAAATCCCCTTTCCCTCTTCTCCCTATCTCAACATCAAAATAAATTCTCCTAGTTTTGTCACACCCCGATTTTCCCAATCGTCAATAAGGAAAATCATTTAATCACCCTTTTAATTTTTGACAATTATGAAAGAGTTTATGTTAATTTTCATTGGTGGAGATTATGAAGCACACAACCTGTCTCCAGAAGAAATCCAGCAGCAAATGGGAAAATGGTTTGCATGGATTGATGAATTGAAAAAGGAAGACTTGTATGTGGATGGTAAAGCCTTGCATGCTCCAGCCAAACACCGTACTGGAAAAGATGCAGTCATCACCGACGGACCTTATGCCGATGCAAAGGAAATTGTGGGAGGTTATTTCGTAGTTAAAGCAAGAGATTTTGACCACGCTTTGGAATTGGCCAAAGATTATCCGGATTATGATTACAGTGGTGGGGTAGAAGTGCGCGAAGTAGTGGTTTTCTAAATACTACCAATGCCTAAAACCCTTTCAAATCAATTGGTGGACCATCTTTTTCGACATGAGTCGGGAAGGATGGTCGCCGTTTTATTAAGGATTTTTGGAATGCACCATTTGGAAATGGTAGAGGATGTAGTCCAGGAATCTTTTATCAAAGCCCTTCAATCCTGGAAAATTTCCGGAGTTCCAGACAATCCATCCGGTTGGTTAATGCAGGTAGCAAAGAACCGAGCGCTGGATATTCTTAAACAAAAGAAAAATCGGGCTACCATCCTGGAGAATCTTCCTAGCCCCGGTTTGGGAGCAACCACCATTGAACGACTTTTCCACGAACAAGAAATTTCAGACAGCCAGCTACAACTCATTTTCGCTTGTTGTCATCCGGCCCTAAAAGAAGAAGATCAAATTGCACTTACCCTAAAAACTGTATCAGGATTTAGTGTTTCTGAGATTGCTAATTCTCTTTTGATAAAACCGGATGCCATCCGTCAGCGACTCCATCGAGCTAAAAAATTCATTGCCGAAAATGGAATGACCATGGAGATCCCCGCAGGAAAAGAACTTCTTCCCAGGATTCAACCGGTATTAACAGTATTGTATTTACTTTTCAATGAAGGCTACAATTCCACGACCAATGAGGAAATCATCCGAAGAGATTTATGTGCAGAAGCGATGCGTCTTACCAAACTCTTGGTCGAACACCAGGTAGGAAAAGGTACGCCAGCCCCTGCATTATTGGCACTGATGTGTTACCATGCCGCCCGTTTCGATGCCCGAATCGATGAAGAAGGACAAATCATCTTACTCCAAAATCAAGACCGTAGCAAATGGAATCGACAGTTAATGGCAGTCGGCCATCATTACATGAAAATGTCGACGGATATTAAACCAGTCACTTCTTATCACCTTGAAGCCGCCATCGCCTGCGAACATTGCATGTCCCCCGATTTTCAATCCATGGACTGGAACCGACTTATTAAAATGTACACCTATTTATATGAGATTAAACCAACTCCCATCGTCAAACTCAACCTATTAGTTGTTTACATCCAAAATCAAGATTTCCCAATAGCCGAAAAAATCCTGACTGAATTAAAGGAAGATGATTTCCCTGGAAAGGAATACCTCTATCATTCAGTGGTTTCTGAGTTTTATTTTAAAAATGGAAACCAAAAAGAATCCACACATTACTTAAACCTCGCCATCTCTTATTGTCAAAATCCCACCGAAAAACGCATGCTCCAAAAACGCCTTTCTGCTAGGTGCTAGGTACTGGGTTCTGGGTTCTGGGCGCTAGGTTCTAGGTTCTAGGAGCTGGGCTCTAGGTACTGGGTGCTAGGTGGATTTTTACGGATTCTACTTTATTCAATCCACTAGTGAGGTTAGCCATTCATTTTTTAAAACCTCCGTAAATCGTCAGTCTGTCTAATACCTAAAATCAAGGTTCTTAGAATCGTGTATTTGGAATTTTTCTCCGAAAGGTGTCAGAATAAATGATAAAAAGGCTTTAGTTTTTAGACAGTCTGTCGTAAACCGTATACCGTAAATTATTCAATTTGAAGTTCTTGTTGCTACTATATGTTCTGAGTTCTAGGAGCTGGGCTCTAGGTACTGGGTGCTAGGTGGATTTTTACGGATTCTACTTTATGCTATCCGCTAATGACCATAGCCATTCATTTTTTAAAACCCGTAAATCGTAAATCGTAAACCGTAAATTATTCCCAGCAACCAGAACCCAGCGCCTAGTACCCAGCACCCCCAGAATACCCATTTATCAGACTCCAAATCCCAATTTTCCTCCTTATTTTTGCACCAATCCTCCCGACAAGTCTGGTCCATTCACTCACGAACAAGTACCCTCCAGGTATTTAAAAAACAAACACTAAAAAGAATGGACAAACTCTACACTGTTGCAAAAATTGCAACCTTCATCATCGCATCCCTGTTTTTTTCCCAAAGTGCTTTTGCTCAATTCAACCGTACGATTGATGGTACCGGGAATAATCCTTTTTTTCCCGATTACGGAAAATCCGGAGTGCAAATGAATAGGGAAGGGAATGAAACATCTTACACCAATGGTTCAATCATGGTAAATCGAGGTGTTTCCCCAAGGGAAGTTAGTAATCTGCTATGCTCTCAAACAGCAGATAAACCTAGTGCAACAAATCTTAGCGCCTTTGTTTTTTCTTTTTTACAATTTATAGATCACGATATTACCCTTGTAGAGGGTGGGGTAGAGGCTGCACCCATGACGGTTCCGGTCGGAGATCATTACTTTGATCCTTTTAATACCGGAACAGCAATTATTCCATTCACCCGGTCTTTGCCAATGGAAGGAACCGGAACGAGTACAGCTAATCCTCGTCAGCACAAAAATCTTATTTCGACATGGATTGATGCTTCAAATGTTTATGGCTCAGATCAGGAAAGAGCTGATTGGCTGCGTTCAGGAGTTCATGGCAAGTTAAAAGTGAGTCATTCCGCCCATGGAGATTTATTGCCCGTAAATACTTTCTCAGGTTTATTCGATGATGTAATTGACCCTTCAGCTCCGTTTATGGATCACAATCGTGATAGATGTGGTGAATTGGTCAAAGTATTTGTAGCAGGTGATGTAAGAGCAAATGAGCAACCAACTTTGTTGGCCCTTCATACCTTGTTTGTAAGAGAGCACAACCGCATTTGTGATGAACGCGTTGCCGAAGGATATACCGACGATGAAGACAATTATCAATACGCACGCAAAATCGTTGGCGGTCTCTGCCAATCCATTTTGTACCAGGAAGTGCTGCCAGCACTGGGAATGAACCTGGGAGTGAACTCCCGATACAATGTCTACGCCAAACCAGATATCCTCAATGAGTTTGCTACAGCAGCCTTTCGCTTGGGGCATACTATGATCGTTTCCAATTTAAGATTTGAAGACCAGGCTGGTAACCCCGTTGAAATCCAAAGTGGATGTGGAGAAGGAACCGATGGAGTGTTTGGCGGAACAGAATGTCAAATCACTTGTGGAAATCAAACACTTTCAACTCCTCTTGCTCTTCGCGATGCATTTTTTAATCCTTCCCTTATCGCAAATAATGGTTTTGAAAACCTCTTTTGGGGATTGTCTCGTCAAAAGCAACAGGAAATTGATCTTGAGATTGTCGATGAAGTCAGAAATTTCCTTTTTGGTCAGCCTGGAAGTGGTGGATTGGATTTGGCTGCTACCAATATTCAAAGAGGTAGAGACCATGGTTTACCTGATTTTAATACCATGCGTACTTTATTCGGAATGCGACCATACAGAAATTTTAGTGAGATAACCCAAAATGTGACATTACAGGCTGCTTTAATGGAAGCTTACGGTGACATCAACAACATCGACGCCTGGATTGGCTTTTTGGCGGAAGATCATTTGCCGGGTGCATCCATTGGTCCATCCCTCGAGAAAGTAATGAGCCATCAGTTTAAGTTATTGAGAGATTGCGATAAATTCTGGTTTGACAGAGACTATAGAATACCTTATCAGGTAAGGAAAGAAATCGCAAAAACCACTCTTTCAGATGTCATTAAAAGAAATACTTACAACTTATTTGAAATCCAGGATGATGTTTTCCATGTAGAGGAGGAAACAGAGCCAGTTACCTGTAACATGTTGGAAAATCCTTCTTTTGAAACAAGTTTGGACGGATGGTCATTTACCCACAATCCTTCCCTTGATGTTACGGCTACCATGGATGGTGGAACCTGTTTTATCAATATCGAAAAAACGAATAACAGATTTGCTGACATTATGCTGGAGCAAAACCTTCCACTCGAACGTGGTAAGTCCTACTTGCTTTCATTTAAAGCAAAATCAAATAGTTCTAAAGTACTGTTGTTAAGATTGATGCAGGACCACAATCAATTTATTCCTCAATGGCAGTCTTCAGCCGTGGTACGAAATAATTGGAAAGATTTCGGTCCATATGTAATTCGTGCTACCCGTGATATGGATGTTGCTGCCCTACAGTTTTGTTTTGGAATTCGCGATGCCGATGTCTGGTTGGATGATATAGAATTCAAAGAAGTGGGTTGTGATGAGGTACAAGGAAGACAGGAACAAAGTTTTGTCCTTTCTGCCTTTCAGAACAATGAAGGTTCTTACCTGAATTGGACACCTTTTCAATCTGAAAAATTAATTGCCTACGATGTTTTGAGAAGCAAAGATGGTAATCAATGGAATAAAATCGCAAGTCTGAATGCAGCAAATGATTTGGAAGATTTTATTGATAATCAACCATTAGCAGGAGGCAATTTTTATAAAATAAGGGCCATTGATGAAGATTATCTCGAAGCTTACTCCAATGTGGTCTTCCTAAATTATGCAAGCAATGAAACCGTAAATGTTTACCCAAATCCGGTAGTAGATTATTTTGAAATTTCCTACGCTCCTCAACTAAATGGCCAAATGGCCGAAATACAATTAGTGGATGCTTACGGCCGTATTTTGCAACAATCAGAATCATTATTAGATGGATTCCCTATTCCAATGTATTTAAATCAACCATCAGGTGGAATCCTTTACGTCAAAATTAAACCGGAAAATAATGCTCCCATCAGTATCCCCATTCATCAGGTGAGACCATGATCTAGGTGCTAGGTGCTAGGTGCTAGGTTCTGGGTACTAGGCACTAGGGTGTAAAAATATTAGACAAAACCATTCTTTATCGGGTATCAGGCATTCACTGCCGGTACCCGATTTTTGATCCCGGTGACTCGTTTGCTTGGTTCTCGTTTGCTCGTCAGCTCGAATGTAGTTAATGATGATTACCGTCCCTAATGCTGGTACAAGTTTTCAAACTTGAACCCAAAGTACATGCTGGTCTTCAGACCAGCAAAATTCCAAAGCCCAGGTGAAGGTTTGCCGTCCGACGAATACGATAAATCCATATTTTTCAAGTATTAAGTATCCAGCGTCCAGTATCCAGCGTCCAGAATCCAGCGTCCAGAATCCAGGCTCCAAAAAAACGATCCCCCGAGCCAACGATCCCTCGAGCTCCCCGAGCAACCGAGCCAACGAGCAACCGAGCCCCCGAGCAATCGAGCCCCCGATTCTTGGCATCATCTTTGCATTACAATAAATCGTAATATGTATCATATTAAAAATTGGAATGATTTTTTCTTTATTGAAATCATCCGCTTTATCATCCTACAAACTTTCCATGCCGTCTGATACACGGCTTGGTGTTTAAAATTGATGAACCTTAACCCCCTTATGCAAACAAAACCGGTATTTCAAACCCTGCTTTTTGTGGCCCTCCTGGGACTGGCTGCTTGTTCTTCCGACAACTCCGGCACCTCAAATGGAGATACCACCAACCAATCTGAATCATCCTCGCAAACCGGAGGTTCTTCTGATCCTGTTGCCAAAGAAATTGAAATGGCAGAGGCAACTATGAAAGACCTTCAATCCAGATTAGCAGACACAAGTTTGGAAGCATCTCAAAGGGAAATGGTCCAGAAGGCCATCGACTATCAGAAAGAGAAAATCGAAAGATTTAAAAACCTTTCTGAAGAAGATAAAAAGACCTTCCGCGAAACCATGCAAAAGGTTCAGCAAAAGACTGCTCAATAACACAAGACCGGACTGAAATTGTATGACAGGAGGCGCCCATTAGTGGGGCCCTTAACTGCATAGTAGACATTTATTTTCCGTGAACATTAAATCATTGTGTAATGAGAAAACCCCTTTTACTTTTTTTCGCTTTTTGGTTTATTAGCCAGGTAGCAATCGCCCAATGCGTTGGGCCAAGGGGCCCCATGGGTCAAGTACCAATGCTATTTGGTACAGTGCCAAATGGATCCAGTTTGAACTTCAACTGTCCGGAAGAAGCTATCGCTTCGCTTACCACCCTGGGCTCTCCTAATGCATATACAGCGTGGGACATGCAGGATGGTTTCTTTGGTGTGGATGTATATTTTACAAACAACACCTGGAATGGCTGCTCCGGTACCGCAACCATCTTAATCGATGCTTCCGATACTGATGGGAATTGTGCGATGAATGGACCATACGTAATTATGGCTACATTTAACGACGTTACTCCGCCTAGCTTCACTGTGCCGGCAAATACAGGAAATCATGTTATCAATGATTGTCCTTATGTGCCTGGTTTTGATTATGCAGCTGCATTTGTGTATGACAATGTCAACGGTACCCTGACCTTCAACGGTCCAAGTGGTCCGGTTGACCTTTACTTCATGTACCTACTGCTTATGACCAGTGTCTTCAAAATGGTACGACTCAATTAGGGTATGACCAATTGGACTTTCTGGTAGAAAGTGTAACATTGAGTTCTTCTAACCCTCCATGTGTTAGGGATATTCGTACCCGCTTTAGAGCTACTGACAATTGTAATAATGCAACTACTGGAATTTCTCAAAGATCTCCGGCACCTGGTAGAGATTTGAGAATTGTATTTTCTATTCAGGATACAGAAGCTCCGACTTTTTCAGCGCTACCAAATCCAAGTCTTTTGACTTCAAATGGGGCATTGTGTGGCGTAGGTGTACAAGGCATCACTACCGGTCCGGTAGCACCAAATACTCCATTTACAGTTGCTGGTTTGCCTTTCGCTACACCAAACAATACACAATTTGATGATAACTGTTCTTCGGATGCAAACATTATACTCGATTTGTTGACAATCGTAGAGACCAACCCTGGTGACGATTGTTCAAACCAGATTACTTTGACCTGGAGGGTAACTGATGAATGTGGTAAACTTTCAACAGCTGCTCAAGTCTATACTTTTGCAAACGATGCAGCTCCAACCATTACTCCGGTTGCGGCTCCTGATTTTGTTGATTGTGGAGATAGCAATCTTCCCGGAAGTGGAAATGTTGCTGTACCAACTGCAATGGACAATTGTGGAAATCTTATTTTGAATGTGATTTTCGCAAATGTAAATCCTGCTGTTCCAGGTTTGTATTATGGAGATGCAACTCCTACTCCTTGTGTACAAAATCCATTAAATGGAAATTTGAATGGAGAAAGCACCTTCCAAAGAGCATGGACTGCAGTTGACAACTGTGGAAATGTGTCAGCTACTTATTTCCAGTTGATCACTATTACGGATACACAGGCTCCTAACTTTAGCTGTCCGGGTAACTGGAATATATCAACTGCACTTGGAGGTGATTGCCCATCAACTGCAAATGTTTCTTTGTCTGAAAGTCAGGTAAACCCTATCATGCAGGGAACTCCATTTACAGTGGCAGGTCAATCTTTCTTTGCACCTAGCGGAATTACTGATGATTGCGGTAATGTATCCCTGTACGTTTGGAATATCGCTCAAACCATCGACCCTTGTAATTCAGAGTTTACAATTACCTGGAGAGCAGTAGATGATTGTGGTAATTACACAGAATGTGATCAAACATTCTTTGTGTTTGATAATACTCCTCCAAGCATGGCAACATTGCCAGGAGCAGTTGATCAAGATATTTCATTGACAGATCCTAATGGGCCGTGCCCTGGAGATTTTGTTGGTGTTAATTATGACCTAAATACAATGGAACTTTACATTGAATTTATGTCTGGTGATATAATCGGGCCTTACCCAATGCCAACGGCAGTAGATGATTGCTCAACAGTTACAGTGCTTCCAAATGTTTCTCAGTTTCCTAACAACAATTGTGATTTTGATTTGATCATCGCTTATGACTATTGGGATGAGTGTTTCAACTTTACAGTTACCCCTTACATTCAAACCCTTTCAATTCATAATGACGCTAAACCTGAATTCCTTCCTGGTTTGGATACAGATGATGTGGTTTATGGTTGTCCAAATTCAGCAGTTCCAAGTGATTTCTTCATCATTGCAGATCAGTTGTACTTCAATAGTGTAAATGGGGTACAAACAGTAGATTGTCCTAAACCGGGCGATTGGATTGAAGCTTGTGGTGACGGAACCCTTCAGTTGGTTTCAGTTGTTAAAGATGCAGGACCAGTAAACCTTTGCAATGCCTCATTCACACTTACCTGGCAGGTAAATAACGGTTGTGGTGAGTCTAGTGATCCGTTTATTTCAAAAGTAGATGTAAACGATAATACAGCTCCATCATTTAGTTCATTTGCAGCAGATGTACAAGTAACTTGTTATCCTGATTTACTTGCTTATACCAATCAATTGGCATTTGCAGACAACTGTTCAGGAAATATGGTAAACTTGTTTATAACAGAATCTACCAATGGTGGTGCAGGATGTGTATCTGATCCTGAGATTATTACACGTACCTATACTATTGAAGACGAATGTGGTAATTCTTATGCTCAAGATCAAATCATTACTTTGATTGACGATGAGGCACCTGTATTTACGAATGCTCCACAAAATGCTTTCTACACTTGTATCGACGATGTTCCTTTAGCAAATCCGGCCAATGCAACTGCTCAAAGTGGTGCAAATTGTTCTGACATTGCAACTGTGACAGTTACAGATGTTTTCCTTGGAGGAGCTGGATGTCCGGGTGATCCTATTGATATTCATCGCGAGTTTACAGCTACAGATGCTTGTGGAAATCAAACAGTTTATACTCAGGAAATTACTGTAGTAGACAACATTGCTCCGGATGCAAGTGCATGTGCTAACCTGGATGACACATTTGAATGTGCAGGTCCTGCAGCAAATGAAGCAGCCGCTGATGCATGGGATGCTGCAAATATCACGGCACTTGAAAACTGTGCAACAGATAATTGTGCTTCATCAGTAACGGTAACCTCAGATTACGATTATAACAATTTCAGTGTTACTTGCGGAAGTGCAGGTTCAATTACTGTAACTTATACGATAACTGATGATTGCGGTAACTTTACTACCCAATCTGCAACCTTCACTATTGAAGATACTACCAATCCAAGTTGGACTACTCCTCCGGCAAATATGACCGTTGAATGCGATGGTCTTGGAAATTCTTCCCAATTTGGTACCTGGATTAATTCTTTCGGTGGTGCTGCTGCATCAGATGATTGTGGTACTGTTGTAATTGCACCATTACCGGATTCTGTTTCTACCAACAATTGTGGCGGTGAAATCACTTATTATGTAACTTTCTTTGCAATTGATGAATGTAATAATAGCATTAGCCAGCAGGCAACCTTCACCATTGAAGATACAACTGCTCCTGCTATTTGGCATCAGGCACAAGATTATGATGCAGAATGTGATATGAATAACCAGGGAGGCTCAAGCCTACAGGTTTGGTTAGACCTTCATGGTGGTGCATCTGCTCACGATGATTGCAGTGGAGTTACCTGGACTTATAACCTTATTGGACAGGTTCCTGGTTGTGGAAATACAGGTGGATATATTTATGAATTTACAGCTACAGATGGTTGTGGAAACAGTGCAACTACTTCTGCAACATTTAGCTATGTTGATACACAAGATCCTATTTTGGTTACCCCTGCTTCCAACGACCAGGTTGATTGTGGTCCAAATGGCTTCCAGCCTGCTTTGAATGCCTGGATTGCAAACAATGGAGGTATGGTAGCTCAGGATATGTGTGGATCTGTTACTTATACAAATTCATTATTGAGTAGCACCTCTGGTTGCGGAAATACTGGTACTTACACCTATGAATTTACTGCAACTGACGAATGTGGAATGTCAGTGTCTTCTTCTGCAACCTTTACAGTTGTTGATACACAAGGACCAGTTCTTTCAGGAGTTCCTGCAAGTACCAGCCAAAGCTGCGAATTGCCATTACCAGCAGTACCAAATGTAACGGCTGATGATTGTGATACAAATCCAATTACGGTTACTTACAGTCAAACCATTACTCCGGTAAATGCGAATACTACTGTTGAGACGGTAACCCGTACATGGACTGCTCAGGATAATTGTGGAAATGTGACGACTGAATCTCAGACCATTACCATTTTTGATAATGTACATCCGGTAATATTGAATTGCCCAACTGGTATCGGTCCTGTTAATACCAATGGTGCAACTTGTGCTACAGTAACATGGCCACAAGTGGGCGTTGCTGATAATTGTACAGTAACTTCCTTTACTTCAAATATCCAACCTGGTACATGTTTGCCAGTCGGTATCCATACAGTTACCTATTCTGCAACAGATGCAGGTGGAAATGGATCTTCTTGTTCATTTGATGTTGAAGTTGTTGACAATCAATCTTATTGTCCAGTTCCGGATAATGGAGCAATGTTCTACATCCACAGATTTGTTTTCAATGGTGTTACAAATACATCTGGAAACAATGGCGGATATGCTGATTTCTCGGCAATTTCTTCTACTGCAAATGCAGGTGGAGACTTGGTTATGACTTTCATTCCTGGTTCAGCTAGTGGATTTAACTTCCCGGCTTACTGGTCAGTATTTGTCGACTTCAATGAAGATGGCGATTACACTGATGCGGGTGAGTTGATTTTCCAAAGAAGAGGAAATGGACCTTTCATTTGGAGAGTAATGCTTCCAGGAAACATTCCTGCAGGTGCCTATTCAATGAGAGTGTACATGCATCGTTATCACTTCCCTCAACCTTGTGATGATCATCAAGGCTTAGGTGAAGCAGAAGATTACACCTTGAATATTGTTCCTAGCCCTACCAGAGTTGCTCCAACCAATGAATTGATGGAAGAGCAAACCAGAGACCTGGAAGTTTTCGCATTTGAAAATAACCTTGAATTGGAAGAAATGGATGCACAGTCAGTTAGTCCTGATGTAAACTTGTATCCAAATCCAACAGCAAACTGGTTGTACATCGATTTGGCTGATTACAGCTCTGAGAATGGTGAAGTTTCAATTTTCGATTCTAAAGGTATGACGGTAATGAGAATACCATTTAATGCGAATGAGTCTCAGACCCTTGAAATAAATGTGGCTAGCTTGCCTACGGGTATGTATTACGCCAGAATTATGAACGGTCAAAAAGCAATTACCAAAAACTTTGCAATAGACAAATTGAGACCATAATTAATAGAATAATAATGGTAAAAAGAAGGGGAGTATCCGGTTGGATACTCCCCTTTCTTTTTATTCTGTTTTCATCTTGTCAAGCAAATCGTTTAAATCGTCCATCAAGCCATCAAATTGCTTATTCAATTCTTTTACTTCATCTTCTGCCTTTTCACCTGCCTCATTCTTTTTGTTGGCCTTTTCTATCCTCTTTTTTAAATCATCAGCTTTTTCTTCCAATGTCTCAATTTCAGGCAAATATTTTTCATCTATTTCCCTTGCCTTTCTTTTCAGGTTGTCGAATAAATTATCAATTTTATCCAAAGCATTGTCATACTTCCCGGCATCAAATCTTTCTTTTTCTGCTTTTATAAGGTTTCCAATTTCAACTCCTACATCTTTTACTTCCTTAAAAATTTTCTTTGCTCCGGTTTTTTCTTCCGGAGATCCCAGGAATAAATTGTAAACGACTATACCTATTAATAATAGTGCAGCCAATTTTAAAAGACTTTTCAACATAGCGTTTGATTTTTTTGCAAATATAGTTTTTCAAAAAAAAAGTATGTGATGTTCCAAAACGCTGCGCTTATGGTTTCGATTGTAGGCAGCGATCTATACGAATGTAAATTTGATTCTTTATCTAATGGGAAATTAAGATAATGGGTGTTTTTGCAAGGGAGTATTTTTAATGGTTTTTTTTAAATAATTATGGCATTTGGTTTTCTTTTTAAATACATTTGTGCCCCTTTTCGAAGGAAGGGTTCGCTTTTGAAAAAATGAGTGGAAAAAATTTGATTTAAAATTTCCACTTTAATTGAAAAAACCTATCTTTGCGAGCGCTTTTGAAAAAGGGCATTTGAAATGACTATTTTCGGCTAGTTTTTTGAAATATTGGGCTCTTGGATTTGATTGATTTTCAATACCTTAAAAAGGATGAAAAAAATTATATCAAAATAAGAACCCTTCAGAAACCTTTTTCGTACAAATGTTGCCTGGCTTCAATTAGAGGTCAGAATAAAGTGAAACAACGGTTTGACTTTATCTTGAAAAAGAAATTTTTGAAAAAATAATTTTAAGAGTAGTGCCAGCATAGCTCAGTTGGTAGAGCAGCTGATTTGTAATCAGCTGGTCGGGGGTTCGAGTCCCTCTGCTGGCTCTTGTTTTAGTGAAGAGGGAGTGCGCCGGAGTTGGAGAGCCGGGGCAGACTGTAAATCTGTTGCTTCACGCTGAATAGGTTCGAATCCTATCACTCCCACTCTCTGAAAAACATCTCTTAATGTGTATGCGGGCGTAGCTCAGTTGGTAGAGCATCAGCCTTCCAAGCTGAGGGTCGCGGGTTCGAGTCTCGTCGCCCGCTCCACTAGCCGATGTAGCTCAGGGGTAGAGCACTTCCATGGTAAGGAAGGGGTCGTGGGTTCAAATCCCACCGTTGGCTCTTATTTTATTTTGTGTAGCTTGATTTGAGGTCTTAATTTAGCAATCTAATTTTTTAATCTTTATATCGCATAAAAAAACCTTTTTCCAATGGCAAAGGAAACTTTTCAAAGGACCAAACCGCACGTAAATATCGGTACTATCGGTCACGTTGACCACGGTAAAACCACCCTAACAGCTGCAATTACCTTCGTTCTTTCAGAATCAGGTCTTGCTGCTAAAAAAGATTACGATTCAATCGATGCTGCTCCTGAGGAAAAGGAAAGGGGTATCACCATTAATACTGCACACGTAGAGTACGAAACTACCAATCGTCACTACGCACACGTTGACTGTCCTGGTCACGCCGACTATGTTAAAAACATGGTAACTGGTGCTGCTCAGATGGACGGTGCTATCCTAGTGGTTGCAGCAACTGATGGACCTATGCCTCAGACCCGTGAGCACATCTTGCTTGCTCGTCAGGTAGGTGTACCTCAGATTGTTGTTTTCATGAACAAAGTAGACTTGGTTGATGACCCTGAAATGCTTGAGCTTGTTGAGATGGAAGTTCGTGAGCTTCTTGATCAGTATGAGTTCAACGGCGATAACGCTTCTGTAATTCAAGGTTCTGCCTTGAAAGCATTGGAAGGTGACGCTGGAGCAAAGCAGAAAATCATGGATTTGATGGCTGCTTGTGACGCTGACATTCCTGAGCCAGAGCGTGTAACTGACAAGCCATTCTTGATGCCTATCGAGGACGTATTCTCTATCACAGGTCGTGGTACAGTTGCAACCGGTCGTATCGAGCGTGGTGTAATCAACGTAGGTGAGTCTGTAGAAATCATCGGTATGATGAAAGAAGGTGAGAAGCCTTTGACTTCTACTGTTACCGGAGTTGAGATGTTCCGTAAATTGTTGGATCGCGGAGAGGCTGGTGACAACGCTGGTATCCTTCTTCGTGGTATCGATAAAGATGATATCCGTCGTGGTATGGTAATCTGTAAACCAGGTTCTGTTAAACCACACAAACACTTCAAATGTGAGGTATACGTACTAGGTAAAGATGAAGGAGGACGTCACACTCCATTCTTCAACGGTTACCGTCCTCAGTTCTACTTCCGTACAACTGACGTTACCGGAGACGTAGTTCTTCCAGCAGGTGTAGAAATGGTTATGCCTGGTGACAACGTAACACTTGAGGTGAAATTGATCAACACTATCGCAATGGAGAAAGGTCTTCGTTTCGCGATTCGTGAAGGTGGTAGAACAGTTGGTGCAGGTCAGGTTACTGAAATCCTAGATGCATAAAACTGACTGATTCTCAGTCCTTTTATATAAAAAATGCGAAAATTAAGCATCCTGAATTGGGTGCTTAATTTTTCGCTTATTGGTAGGAAGGTAATTGACCTCCTTTTTTTTAAGGGATTTCGATTATTTCGCTGTCAATTACGGGCGTAGCTCAATTGGTAGAGCGACGGTCTCCAAAACCGTAGGCTGCGGGTTCGATTCCTGCCGCCCGTGCAAAAGAAAAAGGCCTCTAAAAAAGGTCTTCATTATGGGATTTATTTTCATGATGAGGCACAATTTTAATAACATTTGAGTCCTAATCGACATGGAAAAAATTAAATTGTACATCTTAGAAAGTTACAACGAACTTATCAACAAGGTAACCTGGCCAAGTTTTTCCAGCCTACAGAGTACTACCGTTGTTGTTATCGTTGCATCAGTTATGTTGTCTCTTATCATCTTCGTTATGGATGGTATCGCAAACAACCTGACACAATTCATTTACAGCCTGTAATTTAAACAGCCTGTAGAATAAACCTTTTGTTGGTATGTCTGAACAAAACCTCACAAGCACTCAAGAAGAGAAAAGATGGTATTCACTGAGAGTAATCAGTGGAAAAGAAAGAAAAATCAAAGAGCGCATTGATCTCGAAATCAATCGTTCTGAATGGGATTCTTTCATTACCCAGGTATTGGTTCCAACAGAAAAGGTTTATAAAATCAGAGGAGGAAAGAAAGTAGTTCTGGAAAGAAATATCCTTCCTGGCTATATCCTTATAGAAGCTGTACCTTCAAAGTTTTCAGCAGAGATTGTACAGGTTATTTCCAATATCCCCAATGTAATTCATTTCCTAGGCAAAAATCAGCCTATTCCAATGAGACAGTCAGAAGCTAATCGTCTCCTCGGAAAAGTAGATGAATCAAAGGATGTTGGAGAATCAATGGTGGAACCTTATATCGTAGGAGAAACCGTTAAAATCATGGATGGTCCTTTCGCAGATTTTGTCGGAGACATCCAGGAAATCAATGAGGAGAAGAAGAAACTGAAGGTTATTGTAAAAATCTTCGGTCGTGGAACAGAGGTTGAATTGAACTTTATGCAGGTTGAAAAACAAGCATAAAGTGTTTTTTTGTTGAATGTTACGCACATTTATTATATACCGGTGATTTTGATTCCGTATTATTTTCGGAATGCTTCCACAAGGTCACCACTTTACATTGCAAAACCAGATTTTTATCATGGCGAAGGAAGTTGAAGTATTAATTAAATTGCAGGTGAAGGGTGGACAAGCCAATCCAGCTCCTCCGGTAGGACCCGCACTGGGTGCTAAAGGGGTGAACATCATGGAGTTTTGTAAGCGTTTTAACGCTGCAACCCAAGAACAGCAAGGAAAGGTTCTTCCGGTCATCATCTCTGTTTACAAGGACAAATCCTTCGATTTCGTCATCAAAACTCCACCAGCTGCAATCCAGTTGATGGAAGCTGCAAAAGCGAAAAAAGGTTCTCCGGAGCCAAATCGTAATAAAGTAGCAAAGGTGACTTGGGATCAGGTTAAAGCTATTGCAGAAGATAAAATGGCAGACCTTAACTGTTTTACCATTGAATCTGCAATGAAGCAAATTGCTGGTACTGCCCGTAGTATGGGATTCACCGTAACAGGTACCCCACCATGGAAAGGCCAGAATGCTTCAGATTCCTAATTCAGGAATTGTCGCTTGAAGGGAGTTCCGCCAAAAGCGTGGGACGCTAATTACCTCACTATTAATTAAAGTTTACAATGTCAAAAAAGATTTCCAAAAAGAGGAAAGCAGTAGCAGACAAAGTTGACAGTGCTAAATTGTACTCCGTAGCTGAAGCAGCAGGCCTTGTTAAAGAGGTCAATACTACAAAATTCGATGCTTCAGTTGACCTTCACGTACGTCTTGGTGTGGATCCGCGTAAAGCAGATCAGGCCATCAGAGGTACAGTTACCTTACCACATGGAACCGGTAAAACCAAGCGTGTAATCGTTTTTTGTTCTCCTGATAAGGAAGCAGAGGCGAGAGAAGCAGGTGCTGACGAAGTTGGCTTGGATGAACTGGTTGCAAAAATTCAGGGCGGTTGGTTAGATTTTGATGTAGCAGTAGCTACTCCTAACGTAATGGCTCAGGTTGGTAAGGTTGCACGTGTTTTGGGACCAAGAGGCTTGATGCCTAACCCAAAAACAGGAACTGTAACCCTTGACGTTAAATCAGCTGTAAGCGACGTGAAAGGCGGTAAGATTTCATTCCGTGTAGACAAGTACGGTATTGTGCATGCTTCAGTAGGAAGAGTTTCTTTCTCTCCTAACCAAATTGAAGAGAATGCGCAAGAATTACTTTCTACTTTGGTAAAAATGAAACCTTCTACAGCGAAGGGAACATACATGAAATCTGTTACCGTGGCCAGTACAATGAGCCCGGGTATCAAGATCGATACTAAAACTATTCGCTAAGGCTTCTAAAATCAGTTCAACATGACTAGGTCAGAAAAAGCGGCTGCTATTGAAGATTTGAAAGTGAGTTTTGAAGAAAATCCTTTCTTCTACATCACTGATGCTTCTACATTATCAGTTGCACAAGTGAATAATTTGCGTGCGCTTTGTTTTGAAAAAGGTGTTACGATGAAAGTCGTTAAAAACACACTTGCCATCAAAGCATTGGAATCTTTCGATGAAGAAAGAAACTTCGCACCCTTGTATGACGCGTTGAAAGGACCTACGGCATTGATGTTTTGTGAAACTGCTAATGTGCCTGCGAGGGTGATTAAGGAGTTCAGAAAATCAGCCGACCATCCGGTCTTGAAAGCGGCTTACATCGAAAGTGCGATTTTCAAAGGAGACAATCAGATTGACAACCTTGCTTCTCTTAAATCCAAAGAAGAATTGGTGGGAGATGTTATCGGTTTGTTGCAGTCACCAGCGAAAAATGTTATCAGCGCGCTTAAATCAGGTGGTTCTACCATCGCGGGCTTGATTAAAGCCCTGGAAGAAAGAGGTTAATCTCAGACTTCCACTTAAAATCATTAATTTAAAATTCCAACTCTAAAATTATTTTAAAATGGCAGATTTAAAAGCATTTGCAGAACAATTGGTTAACTTGACTGTAAAAGAAGTTAACGAACTAGCAGGTATTCTTAAAGATGAGTACGGCATCGAACCAGCTGCTGCTGCAGTTGCTGTTGCTGCAGGTCCTGCTGCTGGTGGAGACGCTGGTGCAGCCGCAGAGCAAACTGAATTTACTGTAATCTTGGCTTCTCCAGGTGCAGCGAAATTAGCTGTGGTTAAAGAAGTTAAGAACTTGTTAGGCCTTGGCTTGAAAGAAGCTAAAGACCTTGTAGATGCAGTTCCGGCTACAGTTAAAGAAGGCGTTTCTAAAGATGAAGCTGAATCATTGAAAGCTGCATTGGAAGGCGCTGGTGCTCAGGTTGAAATCAAGTAAGCTTGATTTTTCCCTGGAATATATTCCAGAATACTGTTTTTCAAATTCCAAATTATTTGGATATTGTTGAACTAAGTTGGAAAGAATGGGTTTACTTAAGTTGACTTGATAATTTCCAACATCTGATTCTTAAATATTTTGCTTGAATTCAATGCCTATTACAGGCTTTTTCAAACATAATTTTTAGCGGCAAAGGCTTAGTCGAAAAATACATTTCGGCTAAGCCTATCGTCGTCTCTATACTTTTCGAAAATCTGAAGGATTGCTTTAGCCGATTCTAAGATTAAATACCGGCTGTGGAAAGAATTTTCCGCGAAGGCTTTCTAAATGATTTGTAGCTTTTAGCTTTCAAAATAAACTACTTACCAATGACACTAGACGGCAACGTTAACTTCACTGAAACCGGAAGAGTCAATTTCGGAAAAATTAAATTGCCAGAATCTACTCCTGATCTACTTGAAATTCAACTAAAATCGTTCCAAGAATTCTTTCAATTGGAAACGACACCGGAGAACAGGGGTAACGAAGGGCTTTTTAGAGTGTTCCAGGAAAACTTCCCAATCACTGATGCCAGGAACATCTTTGTTCTTGAATTCCTTGACTATTTCATCGACCCTCCTCGCTACACCATCGAAGAATGTATGCAGCGTGGACTTACTTACAGTGTACCCCTAAAAGCAAAACTTAGGTTGTCCTGTAACGATGAGGAACACATCGATTTTAAAACCATTGTACAGGACGTTTTCCTAGGAAACATCCCTTACATGACTCCGAAAGGAACTTTCGTAATCAATGGTGCTGAAAGGGTAGTGGTTTCTCAGTTACACCGTTCACCTGGTGTATTCTTTGGTGAAAGTATTCACCCAAATGGTACAAAAATCTATTCCGCAAGGGTTATTCCTTTCAAAGGAGCCTGGATGGAATTTGCAACAGATATCAATACGGTGATGTATGCTTACATCGACCGTAAGAAAAAGTTCCCGGTAACTACCTTGCTTCGTGCAATCGGTTTCGACAGTGACCGTGAAATCCTGAACCTGTTTGGTTTGGCGGATGAAATTCCAGCAAGCCGCGATTCTCTCGAATCTGCCATCGGTAGAAAATTGGCTGCAAGGGTTTTGAGAAGCTGGACAGAAGACTTCGTGGATGAGGATACAGGAGAGGTAGTAACCATTGAAAGAAATGAAATCATCCTTGAACGTGATATCGTTCTGGATGAAGAAAATATTGAATACGTTCTTGAAGCAGAGGTAGAGACCGTTATCCTTCAGCGTGAAGATGTTGAGGAAGATTATTCTATCATTTACAATACGCTTCAAAAAGACCCATCGTCTTCTGAAATGGAAGCCGTGGTTCATATCTATCGTCAATTAAGAGGAACCGATCCCCCGGATGAAGAAACGGCAAGGGGTATCATCGACAAGTTGTTCTTCTCTGACAAACGTTATAATCTGGGTGAAGTTGGTCGTTACAAAATCAACCGTAAGTTGAAATTGGAAATCCCAACTGAGACCCTGGTTCTAACCAAAGAAGATATCATCGCAATTGTAAAATACCTGGTTCGTCTTGTTAACCAGAAAGCTGAGTTGGATGATATTGACCACCTAAGCAACCGTCGTGTAAGAACGGTAGGTGAGCAGTTGTATGCTCAGTTCGGTGTTGGTCTGGCCAGAATGGCTCGTACCATCCGTGAGCGTATGAATGTTAGAGACAATGAGGTATTTACTCCGATTGATTTGATCAATGCAAGAACCCTTTCTTCAGTTATCAACTCTTTCTTTGGTACCAGCCAGTTGTCTCAGTTCCTGGATCAAACCAATCCACTTTCAGAAATAACCCACAAACGTCGTATTTCTGCACTAGGACCTGGAGGTCTTTCCAGAGAAAGAGCAGGTTTCGAGGTTCGTGACGTTCACTATTCTCATTATGGTCGTCTTTGTACGATTGAAACTCCGGAGGGTCCAAACATTGGTTTGATCTCTACCCTTTGTGTGCATGCGAAAGTGAACAAAATGGGATTCCTTGAAACTCCTTACCGTAAAGTTGAAAATGGTAATGTAGTTCTTGCAGAGGAAGGTGTACAATACCTTTCAGCTGAAGGGGAAGACTTTAAACGTATCGCTCAGGCAAATGCGCCTCTTGATGAAAAAGGTGCATTTGAAAATGACAGGATTAAGAGTAGGGAACATGGTGAATTCCCGGTATTGCAGCCAGATGAGGTTGAATACATGGACGTTGCACCAAACCAGATTGTAGGTGTTTCCGCTTCTATGATTCCTTTCCTTGAAAACGATGACGCCAACCGTGCATTGATGGGTTCCAACATGCAGCGTCAGGCCGTTCCATTGGTTCGTCCTGAATCTCCGATTGTTGGTACCGGGTTGGAAGGGAAGGTTGCTCGTGACTCCAGAATGCTTATCAATGCAGAAGGAGATGGTGTAGTAGAATATGTGGATGCAACTGAAATCGTAATCCGTTATGACCGTTCCGATGAAGACCAGTTGGTTTCTTTTGAAGACAACAGAAAAACATACAAGCTGACGAAATTCATGCGTACCAACCAGGGTACCTGTATCAACCTTAAGCCGATTGTTAAGAAAGGAATGAGGGTGGTAAAAGGTCAAATCCTTTGTGATGGTTACGCAACTCAGAAAGGTGAATTGGCCCTTGGACGTAACCTGAAAGTAGCATTCATGCCTTGGAAAGGTTACAACTTTGAGGATGCGATTGTACTTTCTGAAAGAGTAGTTCGCGAAGATATCTTTACTTCTCTTCACATCGAACACTTCGAAATGGATGTTCGTGATACCAAATTGGGAGAAGAAGAGTTGACCAATGATATCCCTAACGTTAGTGAAGAAGCTACCAAAGACCTGGATGAAAATGGTATCATCCGCGTTGGAGCTTGGATCAAGGAAGGAGATATTATTATCGGTAAGATTACCCCTAAAGGAGAGTCTGACCCAACTCCGGAAGAGAAGTTGTTAAGAGCAATCTTTGGTGATAAAGCAGGTGATGTGAAAGATGCTTCTATGAAAGCACCTCCGTCAACCGAAGGTATCATCATCGACAAACAGTTGTTTGCTCGTGCTAAAAAGGATAAAATTCAAAAAGAACAGGAAAAAGATGTTCTTGAGAAATTGGATGACCAGCACGCAATTGCAGTAAATGAGTTGAAAACCATTCTGGTTGACAAACTTCAAATGCTTGTAAAAGGTAAAACTTCTCAAGGAGTTAAGACCATTTACGGTGAGGTTCTTATTCCAAAAGGTACTAAATACTCATTGGAGTTGTTGAGAGATTTGGAATACAACACCATTGATTACAGCAACTGGACTACTGACGAGCATACAAATGGTTTGATTGCTAGATTGTTGCACAACTACAGCATCAAATACAATGAAGAAGTAGGACGCTACAAACGTGAGAAATTCAATATCAGTATCGGGGATGAGCTTCCTGCGGGAGTATTGAAGCTTGCAAAAGTTTACCTTGCTAAAAAACGTAAGTTGCAGGTAGGGGATAAGCTTGCAGGTCGTCACGGTAACAAAGGTATCGTGTCTCGTATCGTTCGTATGGAAGATATGCCTTTCCTTGAAGACGGAACTCCGGTTGATATTGTATTGAATCCGCTGGGTGTACCTTCAAGGATGAACCTTGGTCAGATTTTCGAAACCGTACTTGGTTGGGCAGGTGAGAAGATGGGTGTGAAATTCGCAACTCCAATCTTCGACGGAGCCAGCAAGGAGGAAATCGAAGAATATATTGAAAAGGTTGGTTTGCCGGAATTGGGTCAAACTTATCTTCAGGATGGTGAAACAGGTGATCGCTTCCACCAGAAAGCAACTGTAGGTGTAATCTATATGTTGAAACTTTCTCACATGGTGGACGACAAGCTTCACGCACGTTCTATCGGACCTTACTCATTGATTACGCAGCAGCCTCTGGGTGGTAAAGCTCAGTTTGGTGGTCAGCGTTTTGGTGAGATGGAGATTTGGGCACTGGAAGCATTTGGTGCATCCAACATTCTTCAGGAGGTGTTGACTGTTAAATCAGATGACATTATCGGTCGCGCTAAAACGTATGAAGCCATTGTTAAGGGTGATAACCTGCCTGAACCAAACATCCCTGAATCATTCAATGTATTGGTTCACGAATTGAGAGGTTTGGCATTGGATGTTAAATTCGAATAGGAACTATCCTTTTGAATTTTTATCCACCCATTTGTTAAAAAACACAATTTTTAAATATGTCTTTTAGAAAGCCAAATAATCAGCCGACTCAGGATTTTGATACCATCACAATTTCCTTGTCTTCTCCGGACGATATTCTGGAAAGATCTTATGGTGAAGTATTGAAACCTGAGACGATTAACTATAGATCCTATAAACCGGAAAGAGACGGTCTCTTCTGTGAGCGTATCTTCGGACCGGTTAAAGACTATGAGTGTTATTGTGGAAAATATAAGCGTATTCGTTATAAAGGAATCGTTTGTGACCGTTGTGGGGTTGAAGTAACTGAGAAGAAAGTTAGAAGGGAAAGAATGGGTCACATTCGTTTGGTAGTGCCTGTTGTTCACATCTGGTTCTTCAAATCGCTTCCTAACAAAATCGGATACCTTTTGGGATTGGCTTCCAAGAAATTGGAGTCTATCATTTATTATGAGCGGTATGTTGTAATCCAGCCAGGTGCCATGGAAGGCGGAGATCAAAATGGTAGCAATTACCTTGATCTTTTGACTGAAGAAGAATACCTGGATATCCTGGATACTTTACCACAGGAAAATCAACAATTGGACGATACCGATCCACAGAAATTCATCGCTAAGATGGGTGCGGATGCAGTTCGTGATTTGTTGAATCGTTTGCAATTGGATGATTTATCATACCAACTTCGCCACCAGGCAGCAAACGAAACTTCTCAGCAAAGAAAATCTGAGGCACTTAAGCGTCTAAGAGTTGTAGAAGCTTTCCGTGATGGTCAGCAACATCAGGAAAACCGTCCTGAGTGGGCAGTTATTCAGTACCTGCCAGTTGTTCCACCGGAATTGAGACCTTTGGTTCCTTTGGATGGTGGTCGTTTCGCAAGTTCTGACTTGAATGACCTTTACAGAAGGGTAATCATCAGAAACAATCGTTTGAAGCGTCTTTTGGAAATCAAAGCACTCTGAGGTAATCCTTCGTAATGAGAAAAGGATGTTGCAGGAAGCAGTTGATTCGCTATGTTGACAACTCCAGAAAATCCAATGCCGTTAAAGCAGAAGGTGGTAGAGCGCTTAAATCATTGAGTGATATCCTAAAAGGAAAACAAGGACGTTTCCGTCAGAACCTTTTAGGTAAGCGTGTTGACTACTCTGGTCGTTCCGTTATCGTTGTGGGACCTTCACTTAAATTACACGAGTGTGGTATCCCTAAAGGAATGGCTTCTGAGTTGTTCAAACCTTTCATTATCAGGAAATTGATAGAAAGGGGTATTGTAAAAACAGTAAAATCTGCCAAAGAAATTGGTTGACCGCAAGGATCCGGTTATCTGGGAGATTTTAGAAAGTATTTTGAAAGGACACCCTGTAATGCTAACCGTGCACCAACATTGCACAGACTTTCAATCCAGGCCTTCCAGCCTCGTTTGATTGAAGGTAAAGCAATACAGCTTCACCCGTGGTGTGTGGTGCATTCAACGCCGACTTCGACGGTGACCAGATGGCCGTTCACGTTCCATTGAGTCATGCAGCGATTTTGGAAGCACAGGTTTTGATGTTGTCTTCTCACAACATGTTGAATCCTCAGGATGGTTCTCCGGTTACCCTTCCTTCTCAGGACATGGTATTGGGTCTTTATTATATTACAAAAGAAAGAACCCACACCGAAGAGCAGCCAGTTAGGGGAGAAGGCCGTAAATTCTATTCTCCTGAAGAAGTGATTATAGCATACAATGAAGGTCAGCTTGACCTTCATGCAAAAATCATGGTTAGAGTTGCAGTAGAAAAAGAAGACGGAACCATCGAAAATCAACGTATCGAAACTACCACCGGTCGTGTTCTTTTCAATCAAAAAGCGCCAAAGTCAGTTCCATTCATCAATGAATTGTTGACCAAGCGTAACTTGAAAAAGATTATCGCGGATGTATTGCGCCGTACCAGTTTTGAAACCACAGCTGCTTTCCTTGATGCTATTAAGGAGATGGGTTTCATGTGGGCATTCAAAGGTGGTTTGTCTTTCAACCTTGGAGATTTGATCGAGCCTTCAATCAAAGAAAGAACTTTGACAATGGCTCAGGAAGAGGTAGACGAGGTTTGGGAGAACTACCAAATGGGTTTGATTACCAACAACGAGCGTTACAACCAGATCATCGATAAATGGACTTTCGCCGATAACCGTGTTACGGACAATCTTATGAAAGAGTTGGCCATCCACAAACAGGGATTCAACTCTGTTTATATGATGATTGACTCAGGTGCTCGTGGTTCCAAACAACAGATTAAGCAGTTGTGTGGTATGAGGGGATTGATGGCTAAGCCAAGAAAATCCGGTGATACAGGGCCTGCAATTATCGAAAACCCAATCTTGTCCAACTTCGTTGACGGATTGTCGGTACTTGAATACTTTATCTCTACCCACGGTGCGCGTAAAGGTTTGGCCGATACGGCATTGAAAACTGCAGATGCGGGTTACCTTACCAGACGTTTGGTTGACGTATCTCAGGACGTGGTTATCATGGAAGAGGATTGTGCTACTTTGAGAGGAAATGAGACTACTGCCTTGAAAGATGGTGATAAAGTCATCGAATCTCTTGCAAGCAGAATCCAGGGTAGATATTTGTTGCATGATGTAGTTCACCCTGAGACTGAAGAGTTAATCCTTGCCGCTGGTGATTTGATTGATGAGCAGATGGCAGATTATATTGAAAGTGTAGGTGTTGAAGAAGTAACCATTCGTTCTGTATTCACCTGTGAAACGAAGAGAGGTGTTTGTGTGAAATGCTACGGTAAGAACCTTGCAACCGGTCGTTTGGCCGAGATGGGAGATGCAGTTGGAATCATCGCTGCACAATCTATTGGTGAGCCGGGTACACAGTTGACACTTCGTACCTTCCACACAGGGGGTACCGCGATTGTAGGAAAATCAGACTCAGAAATCGAAGCTAAATTCAATGGTATCATTGAATTCGATTCTTTGAAATCTGCCATTTCTGCAAACGATGCAGGTGAAGAGTTTGAAATCAACTTCTCCAGAACCTGTGAGGTTAAAATTCTAGAGCCTAAGACCAAGCGTGTTTTGTTCTCAAACCACGTTCCTTATGGAGCATACATTTATGTAAAAGATGGTCAGGAGGTTTCTAAAGGAGACAGAATTTGTAGCTGGGATCCATTCAACGCTGTTATTGTTTCTGAATTTGGTGGAGTTGCAAACTTCGATTCTATCGAAGAAGGTGCGACCTTCCGCGTTGAAAGAGACGATGCAACAGGTTACGCAGAGAAAGTAATTATTGAGGCGAAGAATAAGCGTAAGGTTCCGACCATTAAGATTGTTTCTCCGGAAGGTGAAGAACTTCGTTCATATACCCTGCCAGTGGGAGCATACATCTCCATTGATGATGGTGATGCAGTAAGACCAGGTCAAACCATTGTGAAGATTCCTAGAAAGATGGGTAAGATCCAGGATATCACCGGTGGTCTTCCAAGGGTAACCGAGTTGTTCGAAGCTCGTAATCCATCCAACCCTGCAGTTGTTGCAGAAATTGATGGTGTGGTAACCTTTGGAAAAATCAAGCGTGGTAACCGTGAGGTAATGATCGAAGCTAAAGACGGTCAAATCAGAAAATACCTGATTTCATTGTCTAAACACATCCTGGTTCAGGATGGTGACTTCGTAAGAGCCGGTATGCCATTGTCTGATGGTGCAGTAGCTCCAAAAGACATACTTGCAATCCAGGGACCATCTGCAGTACAGCAATATCTTGTAAATGGTGTTCAGGAAGTTTATCGTTCTCAGGGTATCTCCATCAACAACAAACACATCGAGGTAATTGTACGTCAGATGATGAGAAGGTTGGAGATTGTAGATGCGGGAGATACTACTTTCCTTGAAGCTGAAGCAGTTGAAAAGTACGACTTTATGGAACAGAACGACTGGATTTTTGATAAGAAGGTTGTTACTGAAGCCGGTGAGAGTACAAAATTGAAAGCGGGACAGATTGTTACCTTGCGTCAGTTGAGAGAAGAGAATTCTTTCTTGAAACGTAATGACAAAAAACTGGTACAATACCGTGATGCAATTGCTGCAACTTCTCAGTCAGTACTTCAAGGTATCACCAAGTCTTCACTTGGAACGGTTAGCTGGTTGTCAGCTGCATCCTTCCAGGAAACTACCAAGGTGTTGAGTCAGGCTGCAATTGCAGCTAAGAGAGACCACCTTAACGGATTGAAAGAGAATGTTATCGTAGGTAAGAAAATACCTGCAGGTACGGGTCTTAGAAAATACGAGAAATTGTTTGTTACTACCAAAGAGGTGTACGAAGCCAACAAGCACAGATACGAAATGCTTGAAGAGGAGGAGGAGTTGGAAGTTTCAGAATAACAATTAATTGAATAAATAGTCTATGTAGCCCTGGTCAGTTTTTTTTCTGGTCAGGGCTATTTATTTTTGGCTAAATTTTAATTATGCTCCCCAGGCAAATAATCCTTTTTTTAATAGCTATGATGTGGTTTTGCCATAGCAGTAGGGGGCAGAGCTATTATATCCAGAAAAAAATCTTTGAAAAGAAAGAAGGACTTGCATCAAGTTTTGTAAATACCGTCTGTCAAGATACTTCAGGAATAATATGGATTGGGACAAATTATGGTTTGAATCGATTTGATGGCGAAGACTTTCAATCTTATTATCCCAATTTCGGAGAAGAAGACGGTTTTTCCAACGTAAAGCATATCCTGGTCGATTCCAAAAATAATATCTGGTGCTTTTATTATTTTAATAAGCTTAGGATTAATTATCAGTCCTTCCTTTCATATTATGATGGGATCAGGATACAGGTTTTCCTAAATGAAAAAAGGAAATTTGTTTCTTTGGAAGATTATTTAGGAGAACCGATTCCATTTCTTACCAGAGATATTCTTAGCTACCATCACAAGGATTCTAAAATTTATTTTTGCCTTAAAACAGGTAGTCTTTATTGCTATGATGATACTTTAAAGGAGGTATTTGCTTACCCTGGTGCTCAAAAGATAATTCAATTAGGTAAAGATTCTTTCTCCGTAGCAAGTGGAAATGAAATTTTGGATATAAAAAATGGAGAAATTATTCATAAATCAAATCCTCCTGAATTTATCAAAGATTTCTTACCACTTGGTAAAGACCTATTGATTGAAGTAAGATCCTTAGGCAAGAATGATTCAATATTTTTTAAAAAGGAATTTGGTAAGGACCTGATTTTTTTTGAAGAAGGACTTAGATTCCCATTTCAAGGTTTACGAATCAATAAAACACCTGTTTTTAAAGAATTAAAATTTGGTCTGAACTTTATGTACTCCGAGGGCTACATCCGAATTCTGGATGCTGATCAAAATGTAGTTTTTACTGAATCTGATTTTCTGGAAGAAGGGGAGTACGGTGATAATATTTCTTCTGTTTTTATTGATAAGGATGCAAATATTTGGCTTTGTTACCGGAGATCTTTAAAGTTTTTTAAAATACGTCCTAAGCTGTTCCATAATACTTTGAATGATTTTGAAAAAGGAGTGAGTTGCAGGGGCATCGAAAGTATTGACGACAATAAAATTTTGGTTGCTACTTATAGTGGTATGTTTTTAATTGAAGATATCAACAAAGTATCAAAATCTTTTAAGAAGATAAGTGAGCTGGATGGATTGAAGTTTTTCAGGGATTCGAATGATGTTCTCATTTTTGGCCGACCTACACAAGAATTATATCAGATAAACAAGGATTTAAACATTTCTTATTATGCCTCGGAACCAAGGTTTCAAGGTTCAGTAAAAATACCCTTTCGGGACAAAAAGACACAAAAGTTTTTTGTAGGCTCAGGCAAAGGGATTTTTAAAAAAATAGGGGAGGATAGGTTCGATTATCTTTCCTGTAGGGATAGCAAATTTATAGCGGATAAATTGGTCTGCAGGGTAATAAAAGAATCGCCAAAAGGAATAATTATTGGTACAACTTCAGGTATTTACATTTTAGATCCGGAGACAGAATGTGTACGACCCGCCTTTCCAAATGTTAAGGCATTTTCAAATGTCTATGTAAATGATGTTTATTTTGATGCAAGCGGGATTGTTTGGGTTTCAACAGAATCGCAAGGATTGTTTCGATATGATGAAGGGGTAGATTCTCTTTTTAATTTTAATATGAAAAATGGTCTTACCTCAAACTCAGTGTATACAACGCTGGAAGACAAGGAAGACTATCTTTGGGTTCCTACAGATTTCGGCTTGATTAGACTTAATAAATTATCAGGGAAGGTCGTGTCATTTTTTGACTCTGATGGATTACCTGATAATGAATTTAATTTCCTTTCTTCTCATCAGTTGCCTGATGGAAATATTATTATCGGAGGTATAAATGGGGTGAGTTATTTCAATCCTTCAGAGGTTAATTCACTTATTGATTTAAAACAACATGAAGTATTAATTTCCGGGATACAATATTTTGATTATGAGAAAGGTGGATATGTCTCAATGGATGTCAATGGGATTTCATCCGGTACCTTGAAGTTGAAGAACAATCAAAAGTCGGTTATTTTAAAACTTGTCCATTTGGATTATTCTTCTACTGATTATGTTCGATTTGCATTTCGGCTGAATGGTAAAAATAATACCTGGAATTATGTTGATGGAAGTGAAATCAACCTTAATAATCTTCCTTCCGGAAAACATACTTTGGAAATAGCAGCAGTTGAACATGGAAACAATGAGATTGAAGAGCGCATCTTGATTGATTTGGAAGTTGAGGGGCCATTTTATTTCCAATGGTGGTTTTTGGGCTTGTTGGCTCTAGGCTTATATGGTTTGTTCAGAATTTATGTTGCTGTAAAATTGAAGTATTTAATCTTAGACAAAAAGCGTCTGGAAGAGGAAATTGAGAAAAGAACAGCTACGATTGTCAAACAAAACGACAAACTGGAAAGCCAAAATAAAACCAAGGATCGCTTTTTTTCCATAATTGCACATGAACTCAAAGGGCCTTTACTTGGATTCCAAAAGATTTCTGAGAAAATTAGTTTTTTAATAAAAAAAGGTGAGTTGGACAGAATCCCGGTTTTGGGTAAAAAGATGGATCAAAGCGCCAAACAAATTAATGATCTACTCGACAATCTATTGGTTTGGGCTTTGGCTCAAAAAGGCGATATCCCTCTAAGGTTTGAAATGGTTGATGTGGGAAAAAAGGTACAATTGATATTAAAAACTTTTGAAGCTGTTATTGAGAATAAAGGTCTGGTCTTTCATATTGATATTCCGGATGGAACAATGGTATATTCCGATAAAAATGGCCTTCAATTGATGATTCGCAATCTTATTAGCAATGCCATAAAATATTCACATGATGGTGGTGTAGTTTCAGTTTGCACCCGTTTATGTCAGGATCAAACAATCATATCCATTTGTGATCAGGGAATTGGAATGAGTAAAGACGAAATTGATGCCTTGTTTAAAAACAAGGATTTTGGTTCCAAACCAGGTACAGATGGTGAAAAAGGAACCGGTCTTGGTTGGAAATTAATACTGGAATTGAGTAAACGACTCAACATAGGTTTAGAAGTAAAATCTCAAAAATATGAGGGACTAAGGGTTGATCTTACGCTTAGTAATATAGTTTTATAACCTTTTTGATGGTCTTTGACCTCTAAATTTTAACTTCAGAATTACAATAGCCCATTTTTTAAAATAAATTGACGAAATTGTGACGCGAAAAATTAGAAAATGGCAGCTATTGAAGTTTTAGTTATTGAAGACGATCCATTGTTTGCTGTGGATTGCGAAATGGTGATTTCTCAAGCAGGGTTTAACTGTGTAAAGGTTCTGGATTCCGCTGAAAAAGCCTTGATTTGGGTTGAAGATCGACGTCCTGATTTGATTTTGCTTGACATTCACCTTAACGGAAAAATGAGTGGTTTAGAATTTGCAAAGTCAATAAAAGATAGCCGAATCCCAATCATTTTTGTAACCTCAGATAATCATCCGGATACCTATTCTGCAGCAAAATCCTCGGGTAATTCTATTGCCTTTCTGGTGAAACCATTTGATAAGTTAACCTTGCAAAGTGCAGTAGAGTCTCTTCTTATTCTAAAAGAAAATGTCGAGGGCAATCCTGAAAAAACATCAAATGGTTTGATCTACAACCAGGCTGTATTTATAAAAAATAAAGCAACTTTATATAAAGTACCGGTTGAAGACATTCTTTATCTGATGGCAGATGGTAACTATGTAATGGTTTATACTAAAGGTAAAAAGTACGTTATCAAAGTTTCTTTGAAGCGACTTGTTGATGAACTTCTAGGTCATAACTTTTTACAAATCCATCGTAATTTTGTTGTTCAATTGGATAAGATTGAAAAAATTGATTCCGGAGCTATGGAATTGAATATTGCCGATGCTGTTATTCCAATTGGCAGGAAATATAAAGAAGAATTACTCTCAGTTTTAAGAGTTGTTTAATGCTCTTTTAAGCCTCCCCTAATATTTTATGTTTTATTAATGTCTGATTTACCAAGTTTAGGGTAAATATGTCCCAAGTATAAATTCTATTTTTGTGCTGGTGTTAAAAAACAAATATTAAGAATTTATATTTTAATAAGTTCTACACCATAATTTCCACTGGAAATTTAAATTATTCCCACCTGCCGGTTACTTACAAAATATGACAATTGCAGAGAATGCTCTGCCAATTGACTTTTGTATTGTATAGCAAATTATAATCTCATGATAAAAAAATTACCCATTTCATTGAATGTCTTGTGGGGCATTTTCATTCTGCTTTTGTCCGCTGGTTTTAATCAGGCAATGGCTCAAACGCCAACTAATCTTGTTCAAGATTATCTGAATGCTAACGGAGGAAGTTTTGGACTCAACCAAAATGATATTTCTGATTGGTCAGTTTCATCTGATCACGTCAGTAATGTAAGCGGAATCCATCATATTTATTTTAACCAGCAATATGATGGAATTGAAGTAATGAAGAGCAATTCCAGTCTTCATATTTTCAATGGAAATCCTTTATTATCTCACATTTCTTTTATTGGTAACCTGGCTTCAAAAATCTCTGGTGTAAATCCGACTCCTGGGATGACATCAAGACAGGCGATAGCTGCTGCGGCGGCTCATTATGGACTTACCATTAACAATCCGCTGGTTTTGGTCGATTCTATTGGAGGGCCATCACTAGAAGTGAAAGTGGATAAAGGAAGTGTTTCTTTAGAGGACATTCCTGTTAAGTTGGTTTATCATCCTGTTACAGCTGACTCCCTGGTTCTTGCCTGGGATTTGTCTATTTATGAGCCAAGCCAGGAAAACTGGTGGAGCGTAAGAGTAGATGCGACTACAGGAACCATACTTGATGAAGTCAACTGGGTAGTTTCTTGTACTTGGGAAGGTGACCATTCTTGTCACGACCACGAAGCACCAATTAATAAATTTGAAAACACTTTGGAATCAACAGCAAAAAGAGAAGCTGCAAGCCAGATGATGGTTGGTTCTTATAATGTTTTCCCAATTCCTACAGAAACTCCTGGTCACGGACCAAGAGTTTTGGTGGCTAATCCTGATGATCCAACCGCTTCTCCATTTGGATGGCATGATACCAATGGAGCTGCTGGTCCTGAATTTACCATAACCAGAGGTAACAACGTTCATGCTTATGATGATGGTGACAATCCTGGATTCAGTCCGGATGGTGGACCTGGTTTGGTTTTCGATTTTCCATTAAACCTGACCTATAGTGCCGGAGATCCTTCAGAAGCTGCTGCAATTACCAATTTGTTTTATTGGAACAACATCATACACGATATGATGTACCAATATGGATTTGATGAGGCTGCCGGTAATTTCCAGGAGAATAATTATGGAAATGGTGGTTCAGGTTCAGATTATGTAAATGCTGAGGCACAAGATGGTTCAGGTACCTGTAATGCAAACTTTGGAACTCCTTCAGATGGAAATAATCCAAGAATGCAAATGTACATATGTAATAGTCGCGATGGTGACCTGGATAATATGGTAATCGTTCACGAATATGCACATGGTATTTCAAACAGATTGACTGGTGGTAGATTTGCTTCCGGATGTTTGAGCAACCAAGAGCAAATGGGTGAAGGATGGAGTGATTATTTCGGATTGGTGATGACGATGAGGTCAACAGATTTGGCAACTGATGCGAGAGGTGTTGGAACCTGGTTGTTTGGTCAGGCACCAACTGGTGGTGGAATCAGACCATGGCCTTATACCACAAATTTGGCAGTTAATCCTGAGACTTATGATGATATCAAAACACTTTCTGTTCCTCATGGTGTAGGGACTGTATGGTGTGCAATGTTATGGGAAATGACCTGGGCATTGATCGATCAGTATGGTTTCAGTTCTGACCTTTATAATGGAACCGCTGGAAATAATATTGCTATTCGATTGGTAATGGAAGGGATGAAACTCCAGCCATGTAGTCCTGGTTTCGTAGATGGAAGAGATGCAATTTTGGCTGCAGACATGGCCCTTTACGGTGGAGCTAACCAGTGTTTGATTTGGGAAGCATTTGCAAAAAGAGGACTTGGATTCAGCGCCAATCAAGGAAGTACAGGAAGTAGAAGTGACGGAACGGAAGCATTTGATCTTCCTCCTGCCTGTTCTGGAATGTGTGATTTGAATATTACAAATATATCTTCCACAGATGCTTCTTGTGTTGGTTCAAATGATGGAACCATCAATGTGATTGCAACAAGTACTTTCCCTCCAATCAATTATAGTATTTCCGGTCCTGTTAACCAATCAAATGCAACAGGAGTATTTACTGGTCTTCCAAATGGAAGTTATACCATCACTGTTACAGATGCTTTCGGCATGGGATGTTCAGACAACGCTATGATTACCGTAGGTGTCGGAACAGACAATACTCCACCAACTGCAGTATGTCAGGATGGAAGTGTTACCTTGAATGGAGCCGGAACCGGTACCATTAATGCAGCATCTTTGGATGGCGGAAGTACTGATAACTGTTCTGTAGTATTTACTTATAGCGTAAATCCTGCTACAGCAAATTGTAGCAATGTGGGACCATTGGCAGTTGTTTTAACTGTAATAGATGGTTCTAATAATTCAGATAATTGTAATGCAACTGTCGATGTGATTGCCTCTCAGGCTTGTACGCCTCCGGCAATTACCAATATGGGTGGACCAAATATTTCAGACCCATGTACCTGTTTAGGTGATGGCAGATTTGCTGAAGAAGTAGTAATCGGACCAGCTAATCCAGGTCTTGAATGGGTAGTTGGAACCACAACTTTGATTAATCCTGCAACAGGAGCTGCTTATGCTGCCGGAACTCCATTTATTGAGTCTCCTGCACCTGGTAATCCTGGTCAGTCTATTTATACTTTGCAAGGAGAGCATCTGGATGGAGTAGGGTACACCCTTACTGCAACCAGTAGATTCTTCCCAGGTCAGCCGCTTAGCATCAGCAATACTTGCTTCTATCCTGAAGCTGGTATCAATGCTTTTGGTGGACCATTCTGTTTAAATACACCACCGGTTACCTTCACTGGATATGAACTATCCGGAGCGGAAGGTACTGGTCAATTCTTTATCAACGGTGTTGCAGTAACCACAACAGAAAATCCTGTAGGTAGTGGCAATTATGAAGCTACGGTTGACGTGTCAACTTTGGGAATTGGTTCGCACACCCTTGTATTTGAATTTGATGCTGGAAACCCTGCAGGACTTTTAAATCCAGCCAATATTGGATGTATTGAGTCTATTGAGACAACTTTCCAGGTGGTAGAGACGCCATCAAACATTACTTGTAATGATCAAGTCCAGATTTCTTTAGATGAAGATTGTTCGGTTGATGTATTACCTGATATGTTATTGGAGGGTACTTATTTATGTTATGATGATTACAGTGTATCATTTAAGGATCATGGTAGAAATATCTTAAATCCATTAAATGCTTCACACATTGGAAGAATAATTACTGCTACTGTAACACATATTCCTAGTGGAAATACCTGCTGGAGTTCAGTAACTGTTGAAGACAAATGGGCACCTGAATTTATTTGTCCTACAGCTCCAATCGTTCTTGATTGTACTCAGGATCCAGATGATGTTCCAGCACCAGTTGCTGTGGATAATTGTGATCTTGGATTGACAATTAATCTTATCAACGAAGTAGAAAGTGGAGATGATTGTGATGTAATTACTATTTCAAGAACATTCATCGCTACTGACCTTTCTGGTAATACTTCTGAGCCTTGTACTCAGACTATTGAGATTCAGGCAAGTCTTTTGACCTTCCCTGATGATATTACCTGGACTTGTGAGCAGTATGCATTTAATTCTGCTATCGTAAGCCCAACTGCTTTACATCCTGGTATTCTAGAAAATGCAGGAATCATTGACCTGGCTGACTACTGTTGTGTACCTGGTCTGGATGGCGATGATGTTGCAGGTGTAGCTCCTTACCAGGCTGGAACTGAATGGTGGACAGATGGTGAAGATTTGGATGTAAGTCTTGATCCTAATTATGACGATATTTTAGACAATCCACTTACGGATCCTAATACTACCTATTGTGGTACAGTTTCTCCTGAGACTGATAACTTCGGTGATGTTTATAACCTAAGTGCTTTTGTTGGTTGTCCTGCTTATGATGAATGTGAAATTCCAGGATTGCATACGCCAACTTTTGTAAATGTTCCAGTTTACGCACCATTTGATCCAATTACCGGATTGCCGATAAGAGGTTTGGAGGATGCTGACATTTTGGAGCAAACCGGATCAGGAGTGCCAAACGTTTTGGGACACAGTGATTGTCATTTCGCAATTACTTACCATGACGTTAAATTAGAAGCTTGTGAAGGTGTAGATACCAGTGTTGTATTCAAAATTTTGAGAACCTGGACTGCATTGAACTGGTGTACCGGTCAAACATTCACAGATATTCAGGTGATTAAAGTATTGGACAAAAAAGCACCTGAAATCGTATTCAATGATGACGATGACTCTGATGGAATTCCTGATGAGACAGAGACAAATGAAAGATACGGAAATGACGATGGTTACAACGATCAGGTTTTCTCTAACGAATATACTGCAGGTCCTCATCCTGTTTGTGGTTCTCACGGACTTTTGGATGTTCCTGAATACGTTGATAATTGCAGTGGTGTTGTAGAAGTAAGAGTATTTACTCCGGTTGGTGAAGCAACTGCAGTAGAAGACACCAATGGTGAAGTTATCGGATATAGAATTCCATCTCCATTCTTGCCAATTGGTATTCATACTGTTACCTATACCATTACGGATGGTTGTGGCAACATGACCTCTGTTGACAAACGTATTGAAGTAATCGATGGTATTCCTCCAATTCCAATCTGTAGAGAAGTAACCCAGGTTGCTTTGACAGGAGATGAAGACGGATTGACCATTGTTGGAGCAGAATTCTTTGATGAAGGTTCTTACGACAACTGTGGCCCGGTTTACTTCAAGGTTAGAAGAATGGATGACAACTGTGATGGTTATCCAAATGATAGAAACCGTTTCAACGATGATATCCGCTTCTGCTGTATGGATGTTGGACAGACTGTAAATGTAATTTTGAGAGTTTATGATGTAGAGCCAAATCCAGGTCCTGTTACTCAAAATTATCTGGTACCTACCTTCAATACCAACGATTGTATGATTGAAGTTTTGGTAGAGGACAAAGTAAGACCTACTTGTGCTGCTCCGGATGATGTTTGGACTACCTGTGCTGATATTCCTGCAAATGTTGATTTAAGCGATACCACACAATTGCAAAACTTGTTTGGCAATGCCGATGGTTGGGATAATTGTACTTTTAATACAGAAGAATTGAGCCCAATCGTAGATGTAGATATTTGTGGTGTAGGTCAGGTTAGAAGAAGATTCAGAACCATCGATGCTTCCGGAAATATTTCAATCGGAACTTGTCAGCAAGTGGTAATGATTATGGAAGTACATGGATATGAAATTGATATTCCTGGTGACTTTGAAGATGAGTGTACAACTGTTTCTCCTGATACATTGGATTATAGAGAAATTGGTTGTGACCTGCTTGCAGTGAATTTAAAAGAAGAAGAATTCCCTGCATCTGCTGGTGGTGAGTGTAAGAAGATTCTTCGTACCTATAAAATCATTAATTGGTGTGAATATGACGGAGTTAGTGCTCCTACCATTGTACCAAGAGTTGATTTAAACAGAGATGGTATTCCTGGTGATGGATTCACTCCATCCAATCCTGGAAGCAAGTTCAGAGCGAATTACAGATTGATTTCAAATGGTGATTATGTTTACCTAAATGTAATCAATGATCCTGCAACTCGCTATCTTCCTTCTACCGGTTACTACCAGTACGAGCAGCATATCAAGATTTATGATGATACGGCTCCTGAGTTGACCGATACCCTTAGTGGACCTTTCTGCGGTGGTGATTTAGATGAAGACCCATGTACGGGAGAAGTTGATTTGATTCCGGTTATTGTTGAGACTTGTACAGATGTAACTGTTAGCTGGCAATTGGATGCTTTCAATGATGTATTCCAAACAGCAGACTTCTCTGGTGATGATAATTTGACAGGAAGATATCCTTTGGGTATCCACACTGCACGATTCCGAGTGTCTGATGATTGTGGAAATACCAGTCAAATTGATATCACTTTTGAAATCATCGACTGTAAAGCACCGACACCTGTATGTCACAACGGATTGAGCATTGACTTGATGCCTAGTGGTATGGTAGAAGTATGGGCAACAGACTTTGATGCTAGTTCATACGATTACTGTCATCCGTTGAAATTCAGAATCAACAGAATTGAAGATAGAAACGGAGATGGTTTCATCACACCAGATGATTATATCAATACTCCTCCAACTACTGATAGTGTGGTATTCCGTTGTAAAGATTTGGGTATCACTTATGTACAGTTGTGGGTTGGTGAAGAAAGTACTGACAATGTGAATAACTGGGATTACTGTGTAACCTTTATGGAAGTACAGGATAACCTGGGCGCATGTACAGGATCTAAATCTTCAATTGGTGGTAAAGTTGCAACTTCTCAGAATGTTCCTGTTGACAATGTGGAGTTGACCTTGAATACCGGAGCGAATGCGATGACAGGAAACGATGGAGCATACAACTTCGAAGATTTGAATTTAGGTCAGGACTTTACCGTAACTCCTTACAGAAATGATGACTTCAGAAACGGTGTTTCAACTTTTGACCTTGTATTGATTAGCAAGCATATCCTGAACGTTCAGAAATTTACAGACCCTTACAAATTGATTGCAGCAGATGCAAACAATTCAGGTTCTGTAACTACACTGGACTTGGTAAGCCTTAGAAAGTTGATCTTGTTTGTAAGCAATGATCTTCCAAACAATACAAGCTGGAGATTTGTAAACAAAGCTTATCAGTTTGCAGATCCATTGAATCCTTGGAATGCAGAAGAGGTGTACTCTGTAAATGATCTTGCAACAAGAGTTCTGAATGCAGATTTCGTTGCCATCAAAGTTGGTGATGTAACCGGTGATGCAAGAGCAAATTCAGCTCAATCAGTTGGAAATCGCAGCTTCAATAATTCAGTTAAAATCAAAACTCAAACTGAAACTTTGAAGGCTGGTGAGAAAACAAGAGTTGAATTCAAAGCTGATAAGGATGTAACCGGTATTCAGTTTACATTGAATCTGGATACGGATAAGGTTAAGTTGATGGATATTCAAAACGGGCTTGCAGATGAAAATATGTTGAATTTCAATGTATTTGAAAATGAGGGCATCATCACTTACAGCTGGAATGGCGAGATTTCTACTAAGAATAAAACTTTATTTGCCCTTGAATTGGTGGCAAACTCTGATGTAGAAATTTCAGATGTAGTGTCTATCACTTCTGAAATGACCACAGCTGAAGCATATACATTTGAAGGAGCGTTTTTAAATGTAGAGTTTGAGAACCATACAACCTCTCTTTTGGATGGCTATGCATTGTACCAAAACGTGCCAAATCCATTTACCAAATCAACTGTAATCGGCTTTGAACTTCCTCAGGGAGGAGAAGCAACCTTAATCCTTAGCGATTTAAGTGGTAAGGTTTTGAGAGTGATCAAAGGAGAGTATACTAAAGGCTACAATCAGGTAGAATTGAAGCGTAGTGATCTTCCTGCAAATGGTGTTTTCACTTATCAACTGAAGAGTGGAAGTTACCAGGCAGTGAAGAAGATGGTATTGATGAATTAAAAATTAATTTTTAAATATAAAAAAGCCCCGGCAAGACTGTCGGGGCTTTTTTTTTAGAAAATACTATGCTCCTTTTGCACCTCTGATTAAAAAGTCGGCCATGGGTTTTCCTGCAACATATTTCTCTACAATCAAATCCATGAAGTTGTCCTTCAGGATATCAGTAGGTTTAAATCTATGGAAGAAATAAAAGGACTTATTATAAATTAATGGTTGTCTTTCTGCGGCTTCATCAAATTCTTTCGGTAATCGTTTGTTCTTTTCACCTTGAATCTCTCCGTATGTTTTTTTGAAAGTTTCGTCCTCTAACAAAGATTGAAACTCGTCTGGATTGGCAGCGATATGATAGCGGATATTTTCAAGTGTCTTTTTATCAGGCATGTAAATTCCACCATAGACTTTTGAATTTTCATTGCTTAGTTCAATGTAAGCTCCTCCCATCATATTTCCCTTTCTTCCTCCAGGAGCTACTACCGCACTGATATGGTCTTTGTAAGGAGTTTTATCGGCACTAAAACGTATGTCACGGTAAATTCTGAAAACCGCTTCTTTAGGAGTAATCAGGATTGAAGGTTCATATTGTTGGAAACGAACAATAGCATCTCCAATGAATTCCTGAAAAGGTTTTTCAACATGAGATTTGAACCGCTTTTTGTTTTCGTTGAACCAGTCACGGTCATTGTTTTCTTTCAGGTCCTTCCAAAAATCAATAAAGTCTTTGGTAAAATAAGCCATAGGTGTATTTATTATCGGGTTAAGAAATTATCCTTGAAAGCCAATGCTTTTATGACTGCCATCGCAATAGGGTTTATTGCCGGAAGCTCCACATCTGCATAAAAAGGTCTTTTTGTTTTTCTCTTCTATTGAACCATCAGCATTTTTTATCTGAAGGTTTCCGGCAACCATTATAGGTCCATTCATTATTATTTCAATTTGTGTAGGCCCTTGTAAGCTTTGTTCTTCCTTTGGTTTGCCTTCAGATTTTAAATAATAACTGAGGGCTCCGGAAGGACACTTTTTTATCTGATCAGCTATAGATTCTTCGCCTGCTTGGCTAACATCTATCCAGGGGCGTCTTTCAAAATCAAATACTCCCGGTAGACCGTGAATGCAGTTTTTTGAATGGATACATAAGTCTGGTTTCCATACTACCACTAAATCTTCCTTAGGGTATTCTTTTACAATGTTCTTTTTTTCCATGATAATTGTTTGGTTCAAATTTAATAAGCATCCCTTGTTTTTTTCTGAAGAATTGGATGCATATCTTCGCGCTTCTAAATTATGACGATTTGAAAATCTTACATATGACAATTTTAGTTGCATTTTTGTTGACTTGGTTCTCCTGTGCTTCTTCGGAGATTGCCGAAACTTCTCAAACAATTGAAGTGCAGGATTCTATTCCAATGGTAGATTCTATAGTACCTCAAGATACTGTTAAATTTTACAGTATAATAGGAGTTGGAGATATGATGCTGGGAACCAATTATCCATCTCCAAAATATCTTCCACCCAATGGAGGAAGTACCATGCTTGCCGATGTAAAAGGTTACCTGCGGGATGCAGACATCACCTTCGGAAATTTGGAAGGTACTATTTTGGATGAAGGTGGCACGCCTAAAAGGTGTAACAATCCTGATGCCTGTTATGTGTTTCGCTCCCCTGAATCTTACGGTAAACATTTTTCAGAAGCGGGATTTGATTTTTTAAGTATAGCAAACAACCATTCAGGAGATTTTGGACTAACCGGAAGAAAGAAAACAAAGGAGGTATTGGATGCGGAGGGAATTAAATATGCAGGATTGGCGGGCTCTGATGAAATGGCTATAGTGGAAAAAGATGGGATTAAATACGGTATGTGTGCATTTGCCCCAAATAGTGGTACTTGCGACATACGCAACCTGTCTTACGCCAAAGGGATTGTAAAAAAGTTGAAAGAAAAAGTTGATATCGTAATTGTTTCATTTCACGGTGGTGCAGAAGGTCCGAAGAACCAGAATGTACCAAAGCGCAGCGAAACGTATTATGGAGAGAATAGGGGAGATGTTCACGCCTTTGCTCATGCAGTAATCGATGCAGGTGCTGATGTAGTTTTTGGGCATGGTCCGCATGTAAGCAGGGCAATGGAATTATACAATGGTCGTATCATTGCCTATAGCCTTGGAAACTTTTGTACTTATGGTCGCTTTAATTTGAACGGCCCTGCGGGCATAGCTCCTATGTTGAAGGTTTGGGTGGACAATGAAGGAAAATTTCAAAAAGGAGAAATCATTTCTATCTACCAGCAAAAAGCCCATGGTCCTAAAATTGACCCTAATAAGCGTGCTCTAAAAAAAATACAAGAACTGACCAATCAGGATTTTCCTAATTCTGGATTGGAGATTCATGATGACGGTCAGGTAACAATTGGCTATTAGGTCCTTGATGGGAATTTCCCATATTACAAGTAGAATAACAGGCTGGAGGAGCTTTTCAACTGGTATTTGTGGAATTTACGGTTTACGATTTACGAGGCCTTTAAAAAACGAAAAGCGAAGGTCGAAAGGCGAATAGCGTAACCTTCAGACAATCAGGAACTTATTCAAGCTGTTATATGATAGTTTCTGGATGGGAATCTCCCAAGTTTTAGGCTAAATAACTTGAGTATCGGGACTTTCCCTGATAGGTGTAGAGTTTACAGTTAAAAGACTCAGGCGGTTATTTGAATCGTAACTTGGTAGTTTTGCGTCATCTAAAACAGCACTCTGAAATTCAATGAAGAAGAAAGAAGGGAGATGTAACGTACCTTTGTGTTACTCGTAACACAAAGGTACGCTACATGGTGTTACTTTTCAAATGAACTAGTTTTTTGTCCAGTTTTTTAACTAAAAAACTGGACATTTTTTCTATATTTGAATAAACGAAAAAACCTTGAAAGTAACTGAATATATTAGAAAGACGATAGACCGTTTACCAAAAGGATATGTTTTTACCTATGAGGACTTTGATATTGATGTGAATAAAAAAGAAGCAATTATCAAAGCCTTAAATCGGATGGTAAATTCGGGCAAAATTGAAAAACTATCAAAGGGAAAGTACTTTAAGCCTGAAAAGACTCCTTTCGGTAATCTTCAACCTAATCTAGAACAAATAGTTAAAGACTTAATAAATGAAGATGGTAAAGTAGTTGGATATCTAACTGGTTATAGCATATATAATAAACTAGGATTAACAACTCAAGTTAGTAACATAATACAAATAGGAAAAAATCAAACTCGGCCTAAATTTAAGCGAGAGCGTTATACGATATTGTTTATCAAACAAAAAAACATAATTACAAAAAAAAATATTCCTCTGTTACAGATTCTAGATTCAATTAAGTACGTAAAGAAAATACCCGACACTACTATAAAAACATCTTGTTTAAGGTTTTTGGAAATAATTAAAAAATTGAATTTAGATAACAAGAAAGAATTAATAAAACTGTCTTTAAAATACCCACCATCTACAAGAGCTTTATTAGGTGCATTATTAGATGAAATACAAGATAAAACGACAACGATTAGCTTGAAAGAATCTCTAAATCCAATTACCAAATATGAGATTCCTGGTGCTATAAAAGCATTAAAAAAAGCTTCTAACTGGAATATCATATGAAGCTTCATCTAGACAAAAAGCTATTTAGGCAAGCTGTACAGTTTACATCTGACCAAATGCAAATACCTGCAATATTTGTAGAAAAAGATTATTGGGTCACATATGCACTTTTTACAATTTTCAATGATGAAATTGGAGGCGATACTGTTTTCAAAGGAGGTACAGCACTATCTAAATGTTTCAACATAATTGAAAGATTTTCCGAAGATATTGATCTAGTTGTTTTAAGAAGAGAGGGGGAATCAAATAATAGACTTACAGCTAAAATAAAAACGATTAGTAATATAGTGGGCAATGTACTGCCAGAAATAGAGATAGCAGGTTTAACTCACAAAATGGGAATGAATCGAAAAACAGGACACTCATACAAAAAAGAATTTAAAGGAGATTATGGTCAAATTAGAGATGTAATTGTGGTGGAAGCTACTTGGCTTGGATATTTTGAACCTTATACAACAAAAAGTATTTGCTCTTTGGTTGGTGGAATGATGATAAATAATGGACAAAGTGAAATTGCTAGAGAACAAGATCTATTACCATTCAATGTGCTTGTTTTAGAGCCGAGCAGAACTATTTGTGAAAAAATAATGAGTTTGGTTCGGTTCTCATATGGTGAAAATCCAAATACAGATTTAAAGAATAAAATAAGACATGTATATGACTTAAACCAACTTCTTTCTGTGAAAGAACTGTTTACCTTTTTTGAATCAAAAGAATTTGACATTATGCTATTAAAAGTCGCTCAAGATGATGTAGTGAGTTTTAAAAATAACAATGAATGGTTGAGAAATCATCCTGTTGATTCACTAATATTTGAAAACCCAGAAAAAATGTGGAGCGAATTGAAAGTTGTTTATGAGTCTGACTTTAAAAACTTGGTTTATGGTTCATTCCCAAATGAAATAGAATTATTAAATACATTAATCCTAATTCAAAAAAGAATGGCATCGATTGATTGGAATGTCAAATTGGAAAACAAATAAAGACGAATAGACAACAATGTATAAGTAATAGCGGCTTGGCTGATCATTTGAAAGAATAAACCTAAAGCAAAATTCAAACCAGGCAAAAAAATTAGTGAGTAGAAATCCTAGACTATTTTTACACTATCCACCAAAAGTTATTGACATATTAAAGTGCGATTTTAATCAAAATAGTAAGTAAAAGGAAAATAGTAAAATCCTTTGCCACCATGCAAATGAAAAGGGAGTTCGGTTTACCGAACTCCCTTTTCTTATAAAAGCTAAAAGATATCATATAACAGCTCGAATAAATTCCTGATTGTCTGGAAGTTACGCTATTCGCCATTCGAAGTTCGCTTTTCGTTTTTTAAAGGCCTCGTAAATCGTAAACCGTAATCCGTAAATTCCGCAAATACCAGTTGAAAAGCTCCTCTACCTGTTATCCTAATTGTAATATGGGAGTTTCCCATTTAGAAACTAAAAGCTAAAAGCCAATGGCCAACAGCCAACAGCCACCTTAATCTTCATCATCGAAGTCTTCGTCTCCGCCATCGTCATCGGCCATGTTGTCCATGTCCACATCATCCATGTCGTCGTCGTCATCTTCGAAGTCGTCAAATTTAGCTTTTGGATCGTCGATTAGATCGAAATCGTCATCGTCGTCGTCGATTTTCTTTGGAGCCGCTGTAGAAGAACCTGAGCGTTTGATAACCTTGGTAATGATTTTCTTCTCAGGAGCTGCTTCTGATTTTTCCTTTGCTTTTGGCGGAATGGCAGTTTTAGGTTTTTTCTCACCGCCTGTAGCCTCTATTTCTTTCGCTTCAAGACTTTTGGTAGCGTGAGGAACAATTAAAAGACGCTTTTTGTCAATGAGTTTACCCGTAACGGTGCAGATACCGTAAGTTTTATTTTTGATGCGAATCATAGCTGCTTCAAGTGCCTCCAAAAACTGGCGTTGACGAGCAGCCATGTTGCTCAACATTTCTATATCAGAATGGAGACTGCTATCATCAAACCAGTCACCACTTTGGTTATTGCTAGAAGTTTCGTTTAGGTCCTGAATCTGTTCTTGCAGGTAATTCAGTTCCTCTCTGGTTCTCTCCATCTTCTTTTCAATGACTTGCTTGAACTCCTGGAGGTCAGCGTCACTGTAACGAATAGTTGTTGTTGAATCAGACATTGTGTTTGGTTGTTTTTGAGGTGCAAAAATAGTAGGGAATTTGAATTATCAACCTTTATTTTTACAGCTCGATGATTTTTTTTGGTTAAGAAATATTTTTTGGCTTAAAACTATAATAATGCCAGAATGTAATGGTTGTTTAATTGATAGTCAAATTAAAATTGTCAAAATGTAAAAAATGAAAAATATTTTGACCTTATTTAAATAAAAAACCTTCAAAAGCCAATCAGCTTTTGAAGGTTAAATAAAAGCCGTTGCCCTATGGAGAGGCAACGACTTCTTATATGCGTCATTGATCAGTATCAAAATTGAATAAGTCTATTTCACCGTCTTCATCATCCTGAAAGTAGGATTTTGCTCCGTACTTTTGTTTTTGAACCGGCTTTAATTTAGTCTTTTTTTGTCCTTCACGGTCAAATGTTTCCTTCATCTGATTGCGGGACTTTTCCTTCTTTTTCATTTTAAATTAAAAATTTTTAAAAATTGAATGTTACTGAATAAAAAGCCACTAGAGGAAATGGCTCGTATTTCGGGGATAAAGTAAATTGATTTTCGAATACAATTCAAGACCCTGAATAAATTTTGCCTAATTTTTTACGTTTTTTTCTTCCTTTTGAAGTCGAAACTATCTGAATCCCTTCGTTTTACAGTATTTTAGGTATGTTTTTGTTTAAAATTGTTATTCATTTCTATTTAGTTTACAGCTTCCGAAAAATATTTATTCATTATTCATTTTTTTGATTCAACTTTGCATCGGTTTTTCGAAACCAGGTTTTTTTTAAGCCTGAATTCGTAAAGTTGGTAGGTGGACATGGATAGGTGATGGACTTTCGATTTCTCAGTGCGCTGAAATTGATTATTCACCATTTTTTCTTGCTTTACCTGCAATGAATAAATTGTCGCTTTCTTCCGGAGCGCAAACTTTTTCTGAGAGTTTGCTGGACTCCCTGGTCGACAGCCTTGCTGAAAACAGCTATGCCGTTGTCGACAATTTTCTTTCTGCTTCAGAAGTTGAAATTTTACGTAAACATTTATTGGAAAATTATCATTCAGGTGAGTTCAAACTGGCCGGGATTGGTAATGCTGCCAATTATAATAAAGATACCACCATCAGAGGAGACCAGATTTTTTGGTTGGATCCTGAAACGGTTTCAGAAGACATGCAATTCTTTTTTGACCGCATAAATGCTACCATTTCATATTTAAACAGAACGTGTTTCCTAGCCTTGCAGGAATATGAATTTCATTTTGCCTGCTACCAGCCTGGTTCTTTTTTTAAAAGACACCTTGATGCTTTTAAGTCGGATGACAGCCGCAAAATTTCCATCGTAGTTTATTTGAACGAAGATTGGAATGAAATGGATGGTGGCAACATTCGCCTTTACCTTGATGACGAAACCGGAGCAAGTTATTCCAAAGATTTTTATCCCATTGGCGGGAGGATGGTTTGCTTCAGAAGTGATCTTATCGAACATGAGGTATTTCCCTCAGGTAGACCACGATTGAGTGTCACCGGCTGGTTGAAGACCCGTCCGGTGCTTGGTTTTTAATTGCCTTTAAATCTCAATTTTCACTTTTAAAAAAGTTTGGTATGTTTCATCCAAAAGCACGCATCCAATGGATCAATGATGTGGTAGGTTACGGTCTCGTAGCTACAGAATTTATCCCAAAAGGAACAATTACTTATTTGAAAGATCCTATGGAGCTGGAAATAAGCCCCGAGCGTTATAAAGCCCTTCCCAATGAATTGCAGGCAGAAGTTGAAAAGTTCAGTTACATGGACGAACTGGGTAATCGCATCGTAAGCTGGGACTTTGCGAAGTATGTCAACCATTGTTGCAACTGCAACACCATGAGCACAGGATATGGCTTCGAAATTGCTATACGTGATATTCTTCCGGGAGAAGAAATTACTGATGAGTATGGTATTTTTAATATGGAAGAATCCATGAACGTAGTTTGTGATAAACCCGGTTGCCGCAAAACCATTTCCGGAAATGATTTGAACACTTATTATGAGAAGTGGGATGAACATTTAAAGGAGGCGCTGCGATCAGTTAAAATAGTTAACCAGCCACTTTGGTTTTTATTACAAGAAGATATTATAGCAGAGTTGAATGGATTTCTTTCTGATGAAACTGCCTATAAATCAGTACTTGCATTAAAGTATTGGGGATACTCTCAGGAGTTGACAGAAGAATAATTTTCGATTAATATTATCTTTTCTCTTTGAAATTATCGTTGGAATGTGTTCATTTCGGCGGTAAAAACAACGAATCATGATCCATGCAGGCAAAAAAGCTTTTGCTACCCAGATTGAACCCGGTTCTTTTGAAGCCCACAATCATTGGTATCCCAAAGCTCTAAATGCCACCATCCATCCGATGGTCAATTTCTTTTTAAACCTGGAGCAAAAAAGGATTGTAAACAGGTATTGCCATTTGCACCCAAAGGTTAAGCCGGACTTTTTGATGGAGGTTCTGAATTATCAGCCCAAATATTTCCTTTGGGCAGGGGCAGACCTTATCAATGTGACCAGTGCAGGAGGTAGAAGGCAGATGGTAGTCATTGAAAACAATAGTTGTCCTTCCGGCCAAAAAAGTATGCCGCTTCGAGAAGACCATGAAGAACAGGGTGGTTATCGTTTGCTGATTGAACGAACTTTCAAACCGCTATTGGATCAGAAAAGAAGCTCCTTGCAAGGTGGTTTGGCTGTTGTCTACGATAAAAATCCAATGGAAGCTTCCGGGTATGCGTCTGTAATTGCAGACATGATGGAAGAGCCGGTTTATTATGTGGAATACAAGCAATACCAAAAAGATGCTCCGGTAAAATTTGAAGACGGTGTAATGCACATCCGAGATGCATCCGGACACTGGCATCCTATTCGTGCTGCTTTTCGCTACCTTACCCAAAGGCCATGGAACAGACTTCCAATGCATACCAAGACCAAGATATTGAATCCTATCCTTGCCTGTCTGGCAGGCGGAAGGAATAAAATGGTCGCTGCCAAAGCTTACGACATTTACAATGCGGAATTGGAAGGTACCGGTTTGAAAATAATTACGCCGGAGACCATTTGGGACGTCACCAAAAATATGGTGCCTATTTGGGTGAAGAAACTTGGAGGCCAGGCGGTAATCAAGGTTCCTTATAGCAATGCCGGTCAGGGAGTGTTTACCATCGTCACCCAAGATGAGTTGGATGCATTTATGGAAATGGATTTTGAATACGACCGATTCATTGTACAAAGTCTGATTGGAAATTATAATTGGAGTTCCAAAGCATCTTCCGGTAAGCGATTTTACCATGTAGGAACTGTTCCAACTTTAAAAGGAGAGACTTTTGTGGCGGATTTGCGCATGATGGTCTCTGCAACGAATGGGGGAATTCGTCCTTTGTGTGTATATGCACGCCGGGCTGCCCAACCTTTAGCTGATCAAATCTCTGAAGGAGAAAAATCCTGGGATATGCTGGGAACAAATTTGTCTATCAAGCTTGAAGAAGGTAAATGGGATTCAGATACCAATCGTTTGCTTTTGATGGACAGAAGGGATTTCAATAAGCTGGGTTTAGGTTTGGATGATTTGGTTGAAGGTTATATTCAGACTATATTGTCCATGATAGCCATCGATAAAATGGCGAAGACACTGGTGAATTCAAAAGGTAAATTCAGGATGCAATTGTTTAAATCCCTGAATAATGACAAAGCCCTTTTTGATGAAATCATGTTATAAGGAATATTTTTGAAATTGAGCGATAACAACAAGAGGAGTATTTTTCTCCTTTAAACTTCGGACGGATGCCCCATTCCATCCTGATATTGACAGACCACAGTCGGCATACAAGTGATAATTCGATGTATGACCTGGCCAAGGCTTTGTTGAAAAATAAAAATTGCTCAAGTGTTGATGTCGCAAGCAGGGGAATGCCGGGCAATCATGATTTTTTTATAGAAAAAAAATCAAAGGAGTTTCAGGTTGTAAATGTAGGATCTGCCTTTAAATTTGAAAGTGGACCTACGGCCTTCACCACCAAGCTTCAGGCTAGTCATATAGATAATTATGACTTCATACTACTTAGGCTCCCACATCCAATAGATCCCTCCTTTTTAAACTATTTGACCTCGATTTTTCCTGAAAAGAATATTGTCAACAGACCTTCCGGAATCATTGATGTTTCCAGTAAGGCATTCTTAATGGAAGTTCAGGAACTTTGTCCACCTATGAGGATTGTTGAAAATGAAGCAGAAGTCCAAGCATTTGCCAAAGAATTTCCGATCGTTCTGAAACCATTTTTTGGATATGGAGGTGCCGGAATTGTCAAAACAGATGGCAAAAGTGTGTGGATGGGAAACAGAGAAGTTGATTTCAATCATTGGGCTGAAGTTTGGCGCCTGCATCCGGAGCCTTATTTGGCCATGGAATATTTGCCAGGCGTAAAACATGGAGATAAAAGAGTGCTCGTTGTCAATGGAAAAATTATGGGCGCTTCCTTGAGAATTCCTCCCGATGGCAGCTGGATGTGCAATGTCTCCCTTGGAGGACATTCAGTTTATGCTGATGTAGAGCCAGAGGAAAAAGAAATGGCTAAAATTCTTATAGAGAAATTGGCCAAGCGAGGAATCTGCATTTTCGGCTTTGACACTCTGATAGGAAAGGAAGGAAAAAGAGTTTTATCAGAAGTCAATGTTCTCAGCATTGGCGGTATCGTACCCATGGAAAAAGAATCAGGCAGACCGGTGGTCCAGATGACAGCGGATGGGATTGTGGATTGGATGCTGGGGGCTGGGTACTAGGTACTAGGGGCTAGGTACTGGGTACTAGGTACTAGGTTCTTGGCATCAGGTGCTAGGAAATAAATATTGGTTACAAGGTTTCAGGCTCAATCCAGAACCCAGCGCCCAGAACCCAGTACCTAGCACCCAGCACCTAGCACCCAGATCACTTTTTCCTATCAGTTACGAAATTCACTAAATCGCGGAGGGAGGTTTTTGATTCGGAATCGGGGAGGGTGTCGAGGATTTCAAAGGCTTCATCGCGGTAATCGTACATTACTTTTTTTGAATAGTCGAGGCCTCCGCTGTTTCTGACGAAATTTATGACTTCGGCTACCTTTTCAGGTTTGTCATTGTATTTTTTAATGGTGTTGATGACGGTACGCTTTTCAGATTTTGAGGCATTTTTGAGCGCGTAAATAAGTGGAAGGGTCATCTTTTTTTCCTTGATATCAATACCCAATGGTTTGCCGACATCGTCGGTACCAAAGTCAAAAAGGTCATCGCGGATTTGAAAGGCGATACCAATCTTTTCACCAAACAGACGCATTTTTTCAATCACCTCCGGATCCTTTGTGGTGGAAGCTGCTCCGGCACTACATGCTGATGCGATAAGGGAGGCGGTTTTTCCTTTTATTATTTCAAAATAAATCTCTTCGGTAATATCAAGTCTTCTGGCCTTCTCAATTTGCAATAATTCTCCTTCGCTCATGGCACGAACTGCATTGGACACGATTTGAAGGATTTGATATTCGTTGTTTTCCAGGGAAAGCAATAAACCTCTGGAGAGCAGGTAGTCACCAACCAGCACAGCAATTTTATTTTTCCAAAGTGCATTGATGGAAAAGAATCCCCGTCTTTCAAAAGAGTCATCCACTACATCATCGTGCACCAGGGTTGCGGTATGCAACAATTCAACAAGAGAAGCAGCATTGTAGGTAGAGGGAGTGATGTCGCCACAGGTTTTGGCGCTGAGGAATACAAACATGGGTCTGACCTGCTTTCCTTTGCGGCGGACGATGTAAAATGTAATTTGATCCAATAGGGCAACCTTACTTTTCATGGAATTTCGAAAGTGTGATTCGAATTCCTCCAGTTCGTTCTGTATCGGTTGTTTGATCCTATCCAGTCCCTTTGCCATGTGTGGTCGTTTCCGAATTTTGGCCACAAGATAGGATTTTTAACGAGGATTGAAATTGAATTAGCATTGCTAAATCAAGCAGGAGAAGGACAGTGGAAAAGGAAGGAAAAATGATATTTTTTTAAAAAGAGTAAAATTCTGTTTGACAATAATTAATCCTATCTATCTGGCTACTTTCCTGAAGTGGTTTCCTTTTTAAAAAAGGCAGAGATATTTGTACTTTCGCACAAAGTTTTGTCTTCCTAAAACAGTTTATCATTTTCATCGTAGGACATATCAAACAATTTTTTAAAATGAAAAAGAACATTAGCTTACTTGTTTTGATTGCTGTGGTCGGTACATTTTTTATTTCTTCTTGTGGAGAGAATGGAACGGGTTCAGCAAATTATAAGGAAGAAGCAAAGAATCCTGAGTTTTATCATCGCTCTGTAAAACAGCTTACGGACGTAATTGTACATGATATTTTCTCTCCTCCGGTTGCCAGTAGGATTTATGCCTATGCTTCAATCGCTGGATATGAAACTTTGAGAAATGACTTTCCGGAGTTCAAAACCTTTGCCGGTCAGTTGAATGAATTTGAAGCTGTGCCCGCGCCTAAGGAAGGTGAGGAGTATTGTTTTCCACTCGCAGCAGTTCATTCTTTTTTGATTACCGGAAAGAAACTGATTTTTTCTGAAGATCAAATTACAGAATTTGAAAATCAGATTTATAAAGAAATGAAGGATTTGGGCATCCCGCAGGACGTGTATGACCGTTCCATGGCATATGGCGAAGAAGTTCATAAGCATATCATGCAATGGGCAGATGGTGATATGTACAAAGAGACCCGTACCTATCCTAAATTTACAATCGATGAAGAAGCTTCTACCTGGAAGCCAACTCCCCCTGCTTATATGGATGGTATCGAGCCAAGCTGGAATAAAATCCGCACCATGGTGTTGGATTCAGCCCAACAATTTGCTCCTCCTCCTCCAACCCCTTTTAGTACAGACAAAAACAGCCAGTTTTATAAAGAAGTGATGGAAGTTTACGATGCTTTGAATGAAGGCAATGCCAATGAAAGATTGGAGATTGCTCAGTTTTGGGATTGTAATCCTTTCGTTTCCCATTCTGTAGGGCATGTAATGTATGCAACGAAGAAAATCAGCCCGGGTGGTCACTGGATTGGAATCACCACTACGGCTGCTAAAAAAGCAAAAAGTGATATCATGGCATCTGCTGAAGCTTATGCCCAGGTTTCCATTGCTTTGATGGATGGATTTATCAGCTGCTGGGATGAGAAATACCGCAGTAAGTTGATTCGCCCAGAAACGGTTATTAATACTTACATTGATGAAGATTGGGCACCTGCTTTGCAAACACCTCCATTTCCGGAATATACCAGTGGTCACTCTGTAATTTCCAGAGCTGCTGCCATTGCATTGACGGATTTGTACGGTGATAATTTCTCATTTACAGATAGTGTAGAGGTCGAATACGGATTGCCTGCGCGTTCTTATGATTCTTTCCTGCATGCTTCTTCTGAGGCGGCGGTGAGTCGTTTGTATGGCGGAATTCACTACCGTCCGGCTATTGATTATGGCGTCGACCAGGGAGAAAAAGTTGGTAAGTTTGTAGTAGCCAATGTAGAAACCAGAAAGAAGGAAGGCTAACTTCCGGAATTTAATATGCTAGAAAATAAAAAAGCCGATTGCCTGAAAGGACATCGGCTTTTTTATTTTGATAACTTTAGTGCAAAATTTTTCGACTTGAAGATATTTCCATTGTTAGTGCTGGTATTGTTGGTTTCCAATTTGCTCTCAGGACAAAATGAAGCTCAATATTTTCCTGATGGTTCACGCATACCGCCATGGTTTTTTGATACAAAAAAGGTGAAGTTGGAAGATTTGGGTAAGCAGTATCCTATCACCGATTTTGGTGTAAAAAATGATAGCACTCTTGTCCAAACCTGGATGATACAAAGAGCCATTGATGTAGCTTCCGAAAAGGGTGGGGGAGTGATTGTGATTCCAAAGGGGGTGTATTTGACCGGAGCATTATTTTTTAAACCCAATACACATCTACACCTCGAAGACGGAGCCAAATTGAAAGGTTCTGATAATATTTCTGATTATCCCAAAATGGCTTCCAGAATGGAGGGACAGAATCTGGACTATTATCCTGCTTTGATCAATGTCTATAATGTGCAGGGATTTACCCTTTCCGGGAATGGAACCATAGATGGAAACGGTTTGAATTTCTGGAAGGCCTTTTGGCAAAGAAGGGAAGAAAATCCGGATTGTACTAATCTTGAGGTTGCCCGACCCCGTTTGTTGTTTTTTTGGAACTGCTGGAATGTACAGGTGCAGGATGTGAGATTGCACAATGCCGGGTTTTGGACCAGTCATTATTACAAATGTCGCCAGGTGAAAATCCTGGATTTACATATTTATTCGCCAAGGGAACCAGTCAAGGCTCCCAGCACAGATGCCATCGATATCGATGCCTGCTCTATGGTACTCATCAAAGGCTGTTATATGTCTGTCAACGACGATGCCATAGCTCTGAAAGGTGGCAAAGGACCTTTTGCAGATAAAGACCCTCTCAACGGAAAGAACAGTCAAATTTTGATTGAAGGATGTGAATTTGGATTTTGTCATGCTGCCCTTACCTGTGGGAGTGAGTCCATTCACAACAAAAATATCCTGATGCGAAATTGTGTGGTGAAAGATGCCTTGCGATTGCTGTGGTTGAAAATGCGTCCGGATACGCCTCAAAAATATGAATTCATCAGTCTTGAAAATATCGCTGGTCAGGCTCATAGTTTATTGTACATAAAGCCCTGGACTCAGTTTTTTGATTTGAAAGGCAGGGAAGATATTCCCCTTTCTTATTCAGAAAATATCACTTTAAAAAATATAGATTTTGAATGTGATGTGTTTTTTGATGTAGCCATTACCGAGCATGACAAACTCTCCAATTTTACATTTAAAAATATGATTATAAAAACCGACGAGGGTACGGTGGATGAAGATTTGGTGGAGGGTTTGGTGATGGAGGATGTTTTGATTGAGAAGAAATGATCCTTTTAAAAATTATAGGATAAACCTATTCTCGTAGGACTAAAATGGAGGTAGATGCTGGATTCAAGACCAGAATCATTAGGGACAGAATTTTTATAAACTTTGTTATACGATTTTGTTAAATATCCACTTACACCGCCTAATAATCCACCCACTAATGCCCCTTCTTAAATGATGGCTCTCCATTCAACGCTTGTGGTTGCAGTATTAGTAGAGGTTGCATGTCCGATAACAGTTCCCAAGCTTCCAAATGCAGCACCTGCAAAAATACCTAGAGGTACCAGATTTCTTTTTTTTGAAATGACTTGAATATCCTTTTTCGAATAGGTAAAAGGTCGACTATAATTTCTTTGAAACATCAAACTATCTCCTTGATCCTTCACAAGCGTAAAGTTTCTGTAATCACCATCCGGACCCGTTACGCGTCCTTTTTTTATGGAATAAATCTTTTTAAAAGGATCATCTTGTGAATATCCGGAAACAGAAATAAACAACAAAAGAAAGCTAAGCCAGACAATAGATTCCATAGTCAATTTAATTCGGCAAAATTCCAAAATATCTTTTAGAAATGCCTTTTAATTATGAGACTTCATTGTTAAATCTATTGCCTGGATTTAACTGATTTTTTATCTCCATGGCAAATTGGTTACCCTGGCTCCGATTACAAATCCTAAATCAAGACCAGCATCTGAATCAGACCTGAAATGAACCCCTAATGGAATCCGACTCTCTCCATTTTCGATGGCCATTGCTCTAAAAGTTGTAAAAGTCCTTGGTCGACCATCAAACTCAGTTCTTCCCTCATGACTACGATCTGTGAAGCGGTAATTTTGTCCAAAGGTTTCATCGAATACCACAGATGCTGCAGCTCCAAATGTTGCATGGCCTGAAGGGTATGCAGGGAAATTTGGTGTGAAATATCCACCGGATCCGTCCGGACACATGATGGTATTCCAGGTTGGATCATTTTGATTGGCACGTATGTAATCAATGGGTCTCAAGCAATTGAACTTGTATTTTTCAGCCCAACATTTTACACCAGCATCTGAAAGTGCCATACCTAGTTTGGCATAAAAAGCAACGGTCTCCATCATATTTAATCTTTCGATACCAATAAGTTGATTCCCAATACTTGTCCACCTTCCTGCAGGGGTAAAAGTTAATATCGGACAATCGTCACTCCAGAATTCTGCAATCCATTTTTGCTCGGGATGGTCTCCATTTTTGATTTCATCCACCAAAGTTTTTACTTCCATTGCCTCCTGGTACAACAATGAATTTGGATCAGTGCTATACGGAAGGGGAGAAGCTGCCACATCTGAAGGTCTTGCAGCAAAGGTCCTCACCTTTCCCCAATGAGGGAGCAGTGCCGGTGCAAAATCAGGATAGGTAGGCTGCCAGGTTCCCAAGCCTACTATCGGTTGGAAAGCCGGATCTTCATTTTTTAAATAGGCCTCATGTCCCCACTCGTCAAGGGTAGACCAGGCATAGATAGTTTCTGCAATATACTGTCCATATTCAACCGAACGTCGGTAAACATCAGGCTCAGTTAGGGTTTGAAGATTTCCTCTTAAAGATTGTGCAACATCCAGAATTTGAAACTGTTGTTCTGAAGGAGCGATGGGGAAAAACAATTCAAAGCCCTTTTCATAGGCTGCATTGACACAGACCTCCCAGTTGTATTCACGATTTGCCTCTGGTTGGTCTAATTCCAGGTCTGTAAAAACGCCGGAAAAACTGTTGTACCTGCCTTCGCTACCATGCACTGCAGCTTCATAAGCCATTAGATTGATGTAGGCATTGTTTCTTGCGGCAACCGGAGGGCGGTATCCGGGAGTAAAGCGCTCTACTTCCAGGTACAACTGATTCCAGGTTAGTGGAATACGATGACTGTAGGATGAAGCAGCTTTATTTTGAATAAGCGGATCTTCATCTTTTTGGCAGGCAGTTAAGAACAGGGTAAATGTGATTAGTGTGTATAAAACCTTCTTCATGTAAAAAAAATTTTCTGATTAATCGGGGGTCTTTATGATACAGGGTTGTTTTTTCATTTTTTCCAATTTTTGAGTGAATTCAGTTCTTGTTTCCTCCGGAAGTTTTTCCATGAGTCTCATCTTTTCCAGCTCTACTTCTTCCAGAATCTTTTTTTGTTCGTTTATAGTTTTCATAATTTCCAAATCAATGGCTTCAGCTTTTTGAATGGAATCTTTCAAATCGGCCTCCAGACTATCATAAGATTGAAACATCCTGATTAGATTGGCATTTCTCACAGCTATCATATTCGATTTTTCATCTTCCGGCATTTCTTCTGGAAGTTGTTCTTCAAGCAGTTGTGCAATGCGATCCCAAACAGTTGTGATTTTTTCTTTTAAAGTGGTGAGATGGCAGAGGGCTTGTTTTTCTTTTTGAAAAAGGACCTCCATTTTTATATTTAATTCCTTTGGTGTGGATGGATTACAATTAAGGAGCAGGATGGAAAAGCAAATCGAACCAAATACATATAAAACTGTATTTGGAAGCTTAAAAGAAATGGCAATTGCCTGCTTTATTTGGACACTCATCCTCAACCTTGTATAGCCCCAGAGTACAAATCCGGGATGTTCATGGAATTATTTATTCTATAAGGCCTTTCAATAGAAATGAAAAACCTTGCTGAATCGAATTGTTAGTTCGAATGTAATTATGTGGGTAGATTGGATTGGTAATAATAAAAAAGCTGCCTTTAAATCAGCGTCCAAAATTCTGAAAAATCAGATTCAGTTGCCATTAGATTTTCGTTAAAAATAGGGTGGACTTTATTCAAATTATGGTGTTTTTTATTCTAAAAATGGTTTTTAAAATAAAATTATAAGTAATAACATTGTTTTCAATTTTTATTCCGGTTGACCTGTTTCATAATTGGTTACAAGTTTTTATTTTTAGAGTTTACGTAAGCTTTATAGCTTAAACATTTTTTTTAGGGCACATTTTGAAGAATTTAGTTGATTCAATCAAATTGATTGGGTCCAGGTGAAAAGAAAATCGATTTCCTGAATTATCAGGAAATAGCCTTTGGATAGGATTATCCGATAGGCTCTTAATTTTTTCACCTAAAACTTTATTCAAAATGCGTTTACTTCACATCAATGCATCCCCAAGAGGAGCCGATTCAAGGACCCTTCAGATTTCCAACACTTATTTGTCAGCATTAAAAGAAAACAATCCTGCCCTTTTTGTAGATGAGCTGGATCTGGACGGAATGGATTTGCCGGACATGGGTAAAAAGTCTGCCGAGGCAAAATACATGGCCATGGGTGGTATGGCTGTTCAAGATAATGGTGAAAGCCATTGGGATGGGATCACAGAGCTAGGCAAAAAGTTTGTTTCTTATGATCAGTACCTGATTTCTACACCAATGTGGAACTTTTCTGTTCCTTACAAACTCAAACATTACATTGATGTAATCATGCAACCGGGAATTACATTCCGTTTTTCTGAGACCGGAGTTGAAGGATTGGTGCTTGGAAAGAAAATGGTTTGTGTGACTACTCGTGGTTCGGATTATAGTGCGGAAGGACCGATGGGCGCTTATGATTTTCAAGAGCCTTATTTGAGATCCATATTTGGTTTGGCAGGAATCTATGATGTCAACTTTATCAATGCGCAACCTTTGGATTATACTCCTGAATTGACACAAATGGTCTTGGAGAAAGCAAAGGAGTTGGCAAAAGAACTTGCACAAGCTGCCTCTGCTGCAGTTGGATTATAAAAAAAAGCGGCCTTCCAAAACTGGAAGGCCGCTTCAAACGCATAGCAAATTATAAATCCAAATTAATCGATTCGTATCATTTTGCGGGCTCCTTTGAAGTCGCCTGCAGTCAATTCGTACAAGTAAAGTCCACCTCCCGGAAGGTCATTTTTACCTAATTCAACCTGGTGCATTCCCTGACCATAATTTCCTTCGAAGGATTTTACAATCTTTCCGGTTGCATCCATGATTCTAAGCACAACTTGTTCTTCTTGTGGAAGATAGAACCCGATGCTTGTAGTTCCACGGAACGGGTTGGGTTGATTTTGGAACAATTCGTAGTCTGCTACCATAAACTGGTTGCCGGCTTTCAATTGAACTCCCATCAAATCACCATTTGAATTATAGGCTTCAGCACTTGTGTACTCTGAACCAACAGAAAGTAGTTGAGAAACCATGTGTCCGGCTTTCGCTCTAAACACCAGGGTAAACTGAACGGCATCTTTGGAAGTATTTTCAACCGAAGTTGAAGGATTGTTCCAGCTACAAGTAAGTACACCATCTTCAAGCTGATTGAAATGCTGATCAGCATCCAATAAAGCAGATTCAATACTTACCAACTCAGCTAATTTCTCATTGTAGTTCAAAGTAAACTGGTATCCAAGTACATCCTTGTCAGCTGTGAAGCTCAATTCGTAGGTTTGACCTTCTTTCACAGACTGTTCTTCAGTCTCAAGAATCAAATCTCCGAAGAAGTTTCTGTTTTGGATACTTTGAGCGCTGTTAGCAACCGCATCACCATTTACATCTCCGATTTTCACTGCAACGAAGTCTCCTTCCAACTCATTGGTAGTAAGGTCGTTGTAGCTGATTACTTCAGAGAAGTTCCATGGGTTCATCGGGTCTGCAAAGCTGTAGGCTTTGTCCACAAATCTCCAGCTGGTATTGTTTGGCAAATCATTGCTTACATGCAGGATTAGCTTACGCAATGCTACAAGGTCTAGTGTGGTAACACTGTTGCTCTTGTTGGCATCGGCTGCAATCACTTTATAAGGTGAATCCAGTTGTTTAACATGCAAGATGTGTTTGCTGATCAATACAAGGTCGAAAGTAGAAACACCGTTGCGAGGATTGTCATCTTTCCATGGAGTAATGGTGTAATCCATTCCTTTTGCAAGATTTTGGAATCCATATTCACCGGTATTGCTGGTGGTCAAATCGTCACCTGTGCTCAACTCAACTCTTACACCTTCAACAGATTCGTTGTCTTCGTTGGCAATTTTACCTCCTAAGGCAACTTTTGAACCCTGGTTACAATTGTTGAAGTTATCCTGAACCTCTACGAAAGTCACACAGTAATCCCAGTTGTTTACATTGTCGTTTGAAACCTCACCAACCCACAATTGTACGTAAGCAAGTCCAAGGTCTTTACAACGGAATACAACAGAATCATTGGTTGGAACGGTGTTGATGTAATCATCGGAATTGATGAATCCGTCTCCGTTTCTATCTTCAATTCTATTGATTCTGAATTTCAAAGGATGACAGTAATCGTAGGAGCTGGCATTAAAGTCAGAAGCCCACATTTCTACCATTCCACTTGGCATCAAATCAATGCTCAAGCCATTGTAACAAACCGGAGTTGGAGCTTTACAGTCGATGATTTCAAAAGTAATATCCAACTGGCTGGTGTTTCCACACTCATCGCTTACTCTAAAGCGAACAGTATGTTGACCCAAAGGATATCTTCCGCTCAATGCACCAGTTCCATTCAAGTCTGCTTGTGCAAAGCTGGTAGCATCGACATCCAACATCCAGGTTACGGTAACGTCTGTACAAGTTTCTACGATTTGAGGCATCAGGTCAACCTGACCGGTACAAGGATCTTCATCCAGGTCACCACCACAGAACACGCTGTTTAAGGTGTCTGTAAGAGCTGGCGCTGTGTCATCGTAAATCTTGATGTGCTGAGTATAGGTATAGAAGCCGGTTGACTGAAGGTAACGGGTATTAGGATCGCTAACTGTATTCAGGTAAACGTAATCTCCGTTTGAAATCAATCTGTAAGATGCTCTGTAGATGCTTCCAGGATTGGATGGAGTAAATCCATCACCCGGAATACCATCGCGGTTCAAATCAACTCTAGGGATTTCGATTGCATCGCTAACGCCATCGTATTCACACCAGTTGATGATTTTGTAAGTGCGGAAGATCTTCTTACACTCTCCATTTGGAGAAGCCGGGAATTCTTGTTCTTCCACGTTTACACCGATTAGGTCACATCCAAATTCTCTGTAAACCAAAGAGTCAGGAGCTACAACTGCAGTACATTCATCTTCAAAGTCACCAGGGATATCCAGCTCATAAGAAGTAACCGGATTGATCATGATAACCTGCTGGCAAGTACCAATCGAAGTATTTCCGGATGGGTCGATGCTCTGGAATCTTCTTCTCACCTGGCCGATACCACAGATATCAACATTCACGATAGGAGTCAATTCACGGCTCATCAAACGACAGTTGTCATATCCACCCGCATTACCAAATTGGTTTTGAAGCTGAAGTGTGTCATTGTAATCGAAGTTGCCCGGGATGTCTGCACAAGTAGTCCAAACATCATGTGGTGCTTCACAAATTGGTCTCACCTTGTCCTCAACATATACCTGGATCATGCAATCATTGGTATTGTTGGTAGGTACAAGATAGTTCTGACTTACACTTCCTGCGTCGGGTTCAGTATCATAAACTCTCAAGATTACATTTACAGTATCTCCTACATCCTCACAACAGAAATGTATGGCATCGTTGAACAGTTCCTGATCTTCATTCAAGGTTCCACAGTAGTCGTCCATTCTTCTCACTTTGAAATAAACAGGACCACAATTGTCGTAAGAACCTTCATCAAACACACTCGCAATCACTTCTGTCAATCCATCAACATCTGAACTTAGGGCTACCTGAGTTACTTCACGGCAGATTGCAACAGGAGCAATGCCATCAACCACCTGAATGCGTTTGTCAACGCGGGTCATGTTTCCACAACCATCGATTACCTGATAAGTAATGGTATGAATACCAACAGGCAAGAATGGTGATGGGATGCTGAAACCTATTAGATTTCCGGCATTGTAAACCGCAGTTGCTTCACCAGCAGGTGTAAACACTCTGATTTCAGTTGTTCCGGTACAATTGTCTTCTATTTGTGGAAGATCAATTAGTCCGCTGGAACCGCATTCACCATGGATGCCAGGGCTGGTTTGATTGGCAAATAGTAAGTCACGGTATCCGTCATCGTTTCCGTAACGCTCGTTGGTTTCGGTTTCGTCAGCGATGCCATCCTGGTCATCATCATCATTGAAAGTTACAACAGGAGCTTTTTTATCAATTACTTTGATTACCTGTACGTCAGTGATGATTTCACCGGTACACCAGTTCAATGCTGTCCAGGTACGAAGTATTTTAAAGGTAATTGAAGTGTCTACTCCTTCACAAGCTTCCAAGCGAAGATCGCTGTAGGTGATAGCAAAATTACATCCGCTGTGTCCCATAACATTTGGAACTCCTGAACCGGTAGCTGCCAAAATATCTGCGTCTTCCAATCCTCTAACCGGTAGGCCGGTAATTGGATTTACAGCAGGATAGTTTGGTACGTCCACGATAGTTGGTACATGTGTTCCCGGGATGATACACTCATTATAAGCAGGACATCCGTAGAATACACTTAAGTTGTAAATATCAGATCTGTCGTCGGCCTCTGGAGAAACAGTTCCACACTGAGAAGGATTAGGATCAGATATTGGGTTGTCAATAATATCATCGTATTCAGGATCCAGATTAACATCCAGATCTTCCAAATCATTCCACCATTCTGTACCTGCTTCGTAAGGAGCAAGTCCGGCTACATCGTCTCCACCCAGACCTGGTTGACAGCAATAGTCTGCCTGGTCAATTAGGTCTGCATTTTCAAGAATTGCTGGGTGCAATGCAGTAGCAGAAATGACTCCCTGATTTGCAGCGTATTGCTCGCAAGTCCAGGTAATGTCATCCGGGAATGTCAGGAATGAAGAATTAATTTGAATAACCTGAGTACATGGTGTAGAACTGTTACCATATCTGTCGGTAGCAACAAAGGATCTGGTGATGGTTTTGATACCACAATCATCTCCATCTTCTACTTCGCCAGTTAGGTTGATAACCGGTGCAGGGTCGCAATTGTCCATCGCAATCGGCCATGAGGCAAGACCAGGGTCGCTGGTACAATCCATCATAACTGTATCTGCAGGACAAACGATGAATGGACGGAACTTGTCTTCTACCGTCAACTCACCCCAGCAATAGTTACAATTCACCACGTTCAAAATTCTAACAGTAAGGGTTTGGCCAATGTGGCTACAATCCACCTGATTTCCAATAACCCTTCCTCTGTTGTCCAAAATTTCAACTTTCAAATATCCTCCAAGTGGATAAACAGACTCATCACAGTTGCTATTGCTTCCTTCAGCAATCATATCTGAAGTAATAATTGCAATTCCTGTTGAATCAAGACTCACTTGTACACCATCGTTGCAGGCAGGACCAGGATCTTGCATCCAACAATCGGTCAAAGGAGTGATATCATCCGCTGTGCCCATGTCACCAGGAGCATTTGGATTGGTAGTCGTCGGATCCAATCCTGAGTCAGAAAGGTCTTCTGCAATGAATTGAACACCTGTCTTAGGATCAGTGAATTTAATTCCGGCAGGATTGACAGCTCCACCCAAAACAGGAGACTGAATATCAGGAGAAGTTGGTGCTCCCGCAGCCAAAGGATCCAATTCAACAGTAAATCTGATACAAACGGTCTGACCAGGTTCTAACAAACCTGAAGTACCATTGAAAATGTTTCCATTTCCATCGTATGCAGCATTCAATACAGGGTCTGTGTTTGCAGTCGAAGACGAAATCTGCAGTCCTCCATTTGGAACCATATTTAAAAATGCGGTACCAAAGAATTGAGGATCGGAAAGATTGATTTCAGCCTGTAGGTTTTCCAACCAAGCAGGACCTGCATTATTCAAACAAATTTCAAAAGTAGCATTGAAATGACCACAGATGCCTGATGATGGAACATCTACTCCGGCGATGGCTAGAGAAGCAGCGATTTCAGGCTCTTTGATGAATCCAAAATCGTATCTCAAATCATCCTGCTCATCCGGGAATCCGTCGTAAGCACCAGGGGTGTCAGCCTGACCATATTCACCGGTAAACAAAGGAGTTACCTGCAAATCAGGAATGGTTACATCCACACAAGTTCCATCACTGTCAATTACATCATCTCCTGGTACATTGAATACAGTTGGAATGTAATCATCAGGAGTAACAACAGCTACCTGATAGTTGTCATCAATCAAGCCACAGAAGCGATAAACACCGTCTTCACCATTGTAATTTGCGGTGGTTGTAACATAGGTAACATCATCTGCATTACCAATAATGTTATCACGGCCAGCCCAGATTAGGTGAACCTCAACATCGTTGATTCCAATGTCACCTGCACTTTGAGAACCATCCAAATCAAGGTCTTCAAAGACAAGGTTACCTACTTTTGCAAGTAATTCTTTGTGGTCTTCTACTTCACCCATTGGGTACGGAGCTGTAACAGGACCCTCAGGAGTCAAACCACCATTTGGCGAAAGCCTGAACCTGGTCATGATAAATCCACCCTCATAAGTTGCGGTAGTTGGTACCTGGAAGCAATATTCTGCATCGGTTACTCCACCGTTCGGAATGATTCCGCCATTGGTGAAAGAAACTTCTTCACCAGTGTCAAATACTCCGTTTCCGTTGAAGTCGAACCATGCTTGTAGAATGGCATTGCTACCAAGGTTGTTGTGTGCTGTTACGCTAACACATGCCTGATAACCAGCGATAAGTGGTGTGATGAATTCAATTCCATTTTCGTCATCACCATTGGTACAAGTACCTTCAAAGTGATTGCTTGGATTGTTGTCATCGCCACCTGTCATCATACCAGCCATTGCTTCCGGCTGACCATTGTATTCAGCATCAACACATGCTCCAAGATATAAGTCTGGAGTAACCACATGTCTTCCGCCGTCATCCAGGGTGTCAGTTGGGAATGGATTTGGTAAATCACCATAGTCCAAACTGATAAACCCGAAATCGTAAGTTAAATCATCCTGATTGTCTGGGAAACCAAAGGTTCCGCCCGGGTTATCACCCATTCCATTTTCACCGGTAGGTAAGTTTGGAAGAGGATCAGGAATTACCACCATCACTCCAGCCGGATCGTCTGAATCCGTTACATCATTGCCCTGATCGATTTGAGTAGGCAAGAATGGAATTGGATTATCAGGGATTGAAATTTTATACATGCCGGAAGTCAGACCCCAGAACATATAGATTCCCTGATCAGTACCCATGGTAGCAGTGGTAGTTGAATATACCAGGTTGTCAGCAGCAGTATTGAAATCTCCGTCCTGACCTGGCCAGGTAAGAAGTACTTCAACATTGTTCAAACCAGCAGAAGCAGGCTCGTTTTGCTGACCATCGTTGTTGTAATCATTCCATACTAGGTTACCAACTTTTGCAAGTGGTTCTTTGTGATCTTCTACTTCTCCCATTGGAATTGGAGCCGTAGCAGGACCATCAGAAGCAAGTCCTCCATTTGGAGACAATCTGAATCGGGTCAAAATTTGTCCACCCTGGAAAGTAGCAGTTGCTGGAACATCAAAACAGTATAGTTCGTTTGTTACACCGCCGTCTGCAACAACACCAGCATTGGTGAAGGTTACTTCTTCAGCAGCATCAAAGCTTCCGTTACCGTCAAAGTCAAACCATGCCTGAAGCACTGCATTTGCACCAAGGCTATTGTGCGCAGTTACACTTACACAAGCCTGGTAACCTGGAATAAGTGGGGTTGCAAAAACGATTCCGTCTTCGTCGTCTCCACCGGTTGCACAGGTTCTTCTGTATCTGCACCTGTGTCTCCGTCATCACCACCAGTCATGAAACCGGCCATTGCTTCCGGAGATCCATCATCTTCAGAGTCGATACAAGAGCTAAAGTATAGGTATGGTGTAACTGTATGGTTGGACCATTTTCACCTTCTGTAGTACCATAAGTATCAGGTAAGTCACCATAATCAAGGCTTACCAAACCAAAGTCGATGGAAAGGTCATCTTGATTGTCAGGGGAAACCATTGGTTCCGCCAGGGTTGTCACCTGTGCTGTTTTCACCCGTAGGTAAAGTATTTAAAGGGTAGGTACCATGACCATCTGACCATTTGGATCATCAGAATCAGATACATCACTTCCTGGATCTATTTGAGTAGGAATGAAGGTCGCAGGCAGGTTAGGTAAGGTAACCTTGTACATACCTGAAGTCAAACCAAAGAACATATAGATCCCTGGCGTTCCACCCATGGTAGAAGTTGTAGTGCTGTAAACGATATTGTCAGCAGCAGTGTTAAAGTCACCATCAGGTCCTGGCCAGGTTAATTCTACATCGACACCATCCAAACCAGCAGAAGCAGGCTCGTCTTGTTGTCCGTCGTTGTTGTAATCGTTCCAAACGAGGTTACCGATTTTGGCAAGCGGTTCTTTGTGGTCTTCTACCTCTCCCATTGGAATTGGAGCCGTAGCAGGGCCATCAGCAGCAAGTCCTCCATTTGGAGACAATCTGAAACGAGTCAAAATTTGTCCACCCTGGAAGGTTGCAGTTGCAGGAACATCAAAACAGTATAGTTCGTCTGTTACACCACCATCTGCAACAACACCAGCATTGGTGAAAGTTACTTCTTCAGTCGCATCAAAGCTTCCGTTACCGTCAAAGTCGAACCATGCCTGAAGCACTGCATTGGCACCAAGGCTGTTGTGAGCAGTTACACTTACACAAGCCTGGTAACCTGGAATAAGTGGAGTAGCGAAAACGATTCCGTCTTCGTCGTCACCACCGGTTGCACAGGTTCCTTCTGTATTGGCACCAGTGTCTGCATCATCACCACCCGTCATGAAACCAGCCATGGCTTCAGGAGAACCATCATCGTCAGAGTCGATACAAGAACCAAGGTATAAGTAAGGTGTAACGGTATGTGTAGGGCCATTTTCACCTTCTGTAGTACCATAAGTATCAGGCAAGTCACCATAATCAAGGCTCACCAAACCAAAGTCGATGGAAAGGTCATCTTGATTGTCAGGGAAACCATTGGTTCCGCCAGGGTTGTCACCTGTGCTGTTTTCACCCGTAGGTAAAGTATTTAAAGGAGTAGGAACCATGACCATCTGACCATTTGGATCATCAGAATCAGATACATCACTTCCTTGATCTATTTGAGTAGGAATGAAGGTCGCAGGCAAATTAGGCAAGGTTACCTTATACATGCCTGAAGTCAAACCAAAGAACATGTAGATCCCTGGCGTTCCACCCATGGTAGAAGTTGTAGTGCTGTAAACGATGTTATCAGCAGCAGTGTTAAAGTCACCATCAGGTCCTGGCCAGGTCAATTCTACATCGACACCATCCAAACCAGCAGAGGCCGGCTCGTCTTGTTGACCGTCGTTGTTGTAATCGTTCCAAACGAGGTTACCGATTTTCGCTAATGGTTCCTTGTAATCTTCGACCTCTCCAATGGCAATTGGGTCGCCAATCGGATTGTTAAAATTAAGTCCACCATTTGGCGAAAGCCTGAACCTTGCAAAGGCATTTCCACCCTGGAAGGTAGCACCAGCGGGAACATCGAAACAATATAAAGCATTGTTTACACCGCCATTGGCAACTACACCGCCATTGGTGAATACCAATTCTTCACCGGGACCAAATTGGCCATCTGCGTCAAAGTCAATCCAGCCTTGTAAAACAGCAGGATTTCCTGTATTATTGGTTGCTGTGACACTCAAACAAGCCTGATAACCTGGAATAAGTGGAGTTGCAAAATCAATTCCGTCTTCATCATCACCTGGAACGCCACAAGTTCCTAATTCAGCATCACCTGCATTGTTATCATCACCGCCGGTCATGAAACCAGCCATTGCTTCCGGTTGACCATCGATTTCGGAGTCAACACAGAATCCAAGGTGAAGATTTGGAGAAACTGCATGTTTTGGACCAGTTGCACCATCCGTCGTGCTATAAGAATCTGGTAAATCTCCATAATCCAAGCCTAAGAAACCGAAGTCTAATGAAAGGTCATCCTGATTGTCAGGGTAACCAAAGGTTCCTCCCGGATTATCACCAGTTCCATTTTCACCTGTCGGAAGGTTATTCAAAGGAGTAGGGATCATAACCATTGTTCCTGTATGATCGTCTGAATCCAAAAATGCAGAAGTTGCATTCACTGTTGTAGGAAGGAAGTCAATATTTGGAATGCTAACTTTGTATGCGCCACTGGTCAAACCTGTAAACATATACATTCCATTGAATCCACCCATCAAAGCTGTAGTAGTTGTATACTCAATATTGTCTGCCGGGGTGTTGAAGTCCGCATCCGGACCCGCCCAGGTCAACAATACATCTATTCCATCGATACCGGCAACAGCTGGTTCATTTTGAATACCATCTGTATTGTAATCGAACCAAACAAGGTTACCGATTTTTGCAAGAGGTACTTTATAATCCTCTACCTCTCCAGTTGGGGACGGAGCAACAGGAGGACCGTCAAAGTCATATCCGCCTCCTAGTGTTAAACGGAAACGAGACATAGCCTGTCCACCTTCAAAAGTTGCAGTAGCAGGTACATCAAAGCAGATTCTTTGATTGGTTAATCCTCCGTTAGGAACAAAACCTCCACCGACAAATACCATTTCCTCTCCGGTTTCAAAAGTTCCGTTACCGTTAAAGTCCATCCAACCTTGCAGTACACCATCAAATCCGGTTGAATTGTGAGCAGTGACTTCTATACAAGCCTGGTAGCCTGGAATCAAAGGTGTCACAAAACGAATTCCGTCTTCATCGTCTCCTGCAGTGGCACAAGCTCCTTCTGTGTTACCTCCTGTATTGTTGTCGTCTCCTCCGGACATGAATCCAGCCATTGGGTCTGGCTGTCCGTCAGATTCTGCATCGATACATGAGCCAAGGTATAGATCCGGGGTTACTACGTGTGTTGGTCCGTTTGAACCGTCTGTTGTTCCATAGGTATCAGGTAGATCTCCATAATCCAAACTTACCAAACCAAAATCAAAGGTTAGGTCATCAGATGCATCCGGGAAACCGTTTGTTCCACCAGGATTGTCACCTGTACCGTTTTCTCCTGTTGGAAGCATGATTGGGTCTGGAATCACAACCATTTCACCGGTTGGATTATCGGAGTCCATCATTTCTCCAGTCTGATCAAATTGGGTTGGAATAAAGGTAGCAGGCAGGTTAGGAATACCCACTTTGTACATACCCGGAGGAAGTCCAAAGAACATGTAAATTCCATCGGTACCACCCATATTTGCTGTGGTCGCTGAATATGCAATATTGTCACCTGTAGTATTGAAATCTCCATCCGGACCTGGCCAGGTAAGTACAACATCCACACCATTCAAACCGGCAGATGCAGGTTCGTTCTGGATTCCGTCGTTGTTGTAATCGTTCCAAACAAGGTTACCGATTTTTGCAAGACTAATTTTATAATCTTCAACTTCACCATCATCTGCACCACCGGTATCTGTCAAACCGCCCATGCTGCTCAAACGAGCACGGTAATAGGCTGTTCCGCCCTGGAAAGTAGCAGTTGCCGGCACATCAAAACACAAAATAGCATCAGTCAAACCACCGTTTGGAACAGTCGCTCCTGCAGGAGCAAAAGAACCAGTGGTAACTTGTTCTGCGGGTTCAATTGAGCCATTGTTATTGAAGTCTATCCATACCTGAAGTACGGCATTATTTCCTGTCGCGTTGTGAGCATTTACTCTGAAACAAGCAGTTTCGCCAGGAATAAGCGGAGAGATTATTTCAACTCCGTTTTCATCATCATTTGCGGTTGCACAAGTACCGTAAGTGATAAGTCCACCGTTGAAATCGTCACCACCGGTCATGGTACCCGCCATTGCTTCTTGCTGGCCATCCAATTCTGTATCAACACAAGCACCCAAATAAAGGTCAGGTGTCACATTGTGGTAAGGGCCATTTTCACCAAATTGAGTAACGTAGCTATCAGGTAAATCACCAAAGTCCCTTGGTGGGATAAGTCCCATGTCAAAGGTATGGTTGTTTTCACCCGGAGCTCCAGTTGTTATAAAAATAGTTGGTAAACCACCAATCAATTGCGCATCACTGTCACCAACATCCAACATACCGGTTCCTACCGCATTACCGGTAGTCATGGTATATCCGTATAGAATTCCCTGGCCCAATCCATTGTCAAATTGGGTAGCAGAAATTCTAATTACATAATCGGTATAAGGTTGAACTCCCGGGACCAAAGGGTTTCCGTCCGGGTCGCTTACATTGGTTTCATTGAAATAGAATCCACCATTAGCATCGGTAGTAGACGTTCCTACGACTACGCCATTTGCATTTACCAATTCTACAATTACACCTTGTAGGGGACGATCTTCTCCATCCTGGATTCCGTCCATATCTTCATCACTCCAAATGAAGTTTCCGATTTCAAGGGTTGGAATGGAACCAAAGACTTCAATATCTCCAAGTCCATTTGCTTTTCCAAGGGTAGCCGGTCCACCACCTGCGGCTGCGGAATAATACACTTCATATCCTTCATAACCAGCCGGACTTGAAGAGATTTGACCGGTTTCATTATCATATAACCATACACCACCAGACCAGATTCCAATCGGATCTAAAAACGTGGTCATCACACCATCAAATTCCGGAGTATAATGTACAACAAGTCCACCCTGAGTAGATTCAGCGTGGATTTTATCATCATTATAATATTCAGGTGAAAATTGAATTGAAAACTGACATGTTTGGCTATTTGGATCTCTTACAGCTCTCAATAGCTCTCCAACAGATGCATCATTGTAACAGCAATTTCCTTCAAGGTCATTGTTTTGGTAACCAAATTGGTCTCCTCTTCTGTCTCTAATACCAATAATCATGTTACCAGAGGCATCGAATTCAATATCAGAAATCAATGGTGCACCTGCTTCATTGAATCCTCCTGCAAGCCATGATGAAGTCCAGGGGTTCCATGATTTGGCTCTTGGATAGTTAAATGGAAATTGAAGAATTGGACTCATATCAAAGGATTCTGAGGCAACATCAAAAGTCCAAACGGTTCCTGTAACATCATCAACCGTACCGACAGTTGCACCCAGCATGGACTCGCCAGAACAAACTATACCTACATAGACTTTTCCTCTTTTTACAGAAAGTCCAAATGGGCGGAATTCACCTGATGCCATGGTTGTACAAGGATCGGGGATATCGAATCCTTTGATTCTTGTAGCAGCATTGGCTGGAGTTGGAGCTTGTGGATTGAAAGGATCCACCAGGTCTATTTGATATAATTTTCTATCATAAAGATTAACTAAATACAAATAGCGACCATCCTCCGAAATTTCAAGGTCACCAAAAGAAACTTTACCTACCTGGCTGTATGCTGCCGGGTCAGTATTTGGTTGTGTTTTATCTGCAATCAATCCTCGATCTGTATTACTACCTATTACAGGACTGAATTGAACTACATTAAATCCTATTTTAGCATTGCTGTATGGGTTCGCCTCATCGCTTGTAGCAATGCCCAATGCATCAAAATCCATAAAACTCAAATCTGCATTTGGGTCGAACGGAGCATTTGGATCAAGGATATAAATACCACCTCCACCAAGCGGACCCATACCAATATGGCGCTTCATAAACGCGGAAGTGAAAATCTTTTGCGCTTGTTTGGAAAAAGCAACACCATAGGTTGCTCCGATTTGTTTGTTTTGTGCCAAAACACCATGAGGAGGACCACTCGCACCCGGTCTTCCAGAATTTGATCCATATCCACTGCTGAAATAATTAAAATCAACAAAGGCATCTGCAGTACCCGAGTTGCCACCTGCCAATGGGTCACCATTCGTATAACAGGGAACGAATACTTTGGGATCTGCTTCTGATGAGAAGTCAGAAGGATAACTTAAAATAAAATTATAAGTTCCCGGCCCTGTTGCCAATTGGACAGCAGTACCATACAGACCTCCGTTTGGACCGGAATAATCTTGAGATGGATCCAGGTTACAAGAACCTGAAGGAATGATAAATTCCAACCTCACAGGATAGGAGGGTGGATTCAAGGTGTAAGACCCGTCAGTACCTGTGGTGGTCGTTGCGACCAACAAATCAGTACCTGGTGCAGGAACATTCGAATAGGCATTGACGATAATTCCGTCTCTGCCTGGTTCACCTCCCTGTTGGGTTCCATCACCATTGTAGTCTCTAAAGGCTTTACCCACTATTTGGGCATCCAAAGAGCCTACGATACTTAATAAGACCCCGATCATTATCAGGGACCTTTGAAGCTTTCTCATAAGTGATTTGGTTTTGTGCATTTATTGTAAAGTTGAATTAATAGCTTACCAGGCCAGGATCCATACGGATCAAGCCATTCGCATTTATTCTTCCTTTTTGTCAATTATTTAGAGAAGTCCCAAAATGGTACTAAGTCTCCATTTGAACAGGAAGAAATTCAGCCTTGCACAATTAGTTCTAAAAATAATGATTTTGTTGGGGGGTCTTTGACAAAGGAATGCCGAAGACTAGTTTAATCGCATTTTTTTGATTGCAATTAGGGATTAATCAAATTTGATGCCAACATATGAATTTCACAGATGATAAAAATCATCTATTTGTCTTTGAAACCCTTCTTAATTGTTGATTTATTAAAAAATATCGAATATGATATTTTTCGGAATATTAAGGTTAAGTCTTATAAATAAGGTGATAAAACCCTTTTGATCAGGTTATAAAATACAATAATACCACGAGGAGTTTGGCTGTGAAGATTCTAACTTGAAGGGGATATTTTTATTAAAAAAAAATTTAAATTTTTTGAAATCCGAATATTAATTGTTGGAAATGATTGAAAGTGTGGAAACGATTTTAATTAAAAGGTAAGTGTTTTGAATAAAAGGAGGGCTTAAAATGAAAATCCCCGATTCCAAGATTGAAACCGGGGATAATAAACTTAATATCTTAGAAAATTACTTCTCTTCGCTAAGTTGTTCTTCTACTGCAGTTGAATCACTTTCCATTGCATCAGCTGGAGATGCTTCAGTAGCAGTTTCTTCTGTAACTGTTTCCTGAGTTTCTTCAGTTGTAGGAGTTGTTTCTTCAGAAGTAGTTTCGCCACCGCATGCAGCAAAAGTAAAAGCAAAAACAGCCACGAAAAGGGCCATCATCAAAGTTTGCTTCTTCATTGTGTTCAAAAATTAATTAAATTAAAAATTAGATGTTGAAAAAGTTGCGCAAAGTTCATCAGAAAAACAATAGGTTGCTTATTTTTTTTCAGAATTTTTTTTCCAAATAGAAAATAAAATCCCACCGGCCAAAGCTCCGGCAATTACTGCTAAAGAAGTCCATTCAGGTAAGTGAATTTGATGGCTGAAAATCATCTTCAAACCCACAAAAGCTAAAATGAAAACCAGACTGTATTTGATGTAATAAAACTTGTCTAAAATCGAGGCTAAAACAAAGTACAAGGATCTCAATCCCAGGATGGCAAATATATTGGAAGTAAAGACCAAAAATGGATCGGTAGTAATTGCAAAAATGGCCGGAATGGAGTCTACAGCAAACATAATGTCGGTAGTTTCAACTACTACCAAGGCTATAAATAATGGTGTTGCCACCCTCGTTCCCATTCTTTTTATAAAAAAATGATCTCCATAAATTCCACGTACCACGGGAAAGAATCGCTTGACAAAGTTCACCACAGGATTTTTGTCCGGATGGATTTCTTCATCATTGCTGAATGCCATTCGATAGGCTGTATATAATAAGATGCCGCCAAAAACATAAATGATCCAGTCAAACTCCTTGATCAAAATCGCGCCCAGGGCAATCATTATACCTCTGAACACCAAGGCACCAATAATTCCCCAAAACAATACTCTATGCTGGTATTGTTGTGGAATTTTGAAATAAGCAAAGATCAGCGCGATTACAAAGATGTTGTCGAGGCTAAGCGATTGCTCTACAAGATATCCAGTAAGGTAATTTAAGAAGGCTGTCTTACCGCTTAAGTTTTCGCCTATTTCTATACCTATTCCCAACCAATGATTTTCATAAGCGAAATAAACAAAGACACTAAATAGGAGTGACATGGTCACCCAAACAGTAGTCCAACCCATCGCCTCCTTGGTAGTGATGGCATGTGGCTCCTTGTTAAATACCCCAAGGTCTAAGGCAAGAAAGATTATTACCAGAACGAGAAAACCACCCCAAACGAGCATATATATTTTTGTTTTCCTTTTTCAAACGCACCCCCAGCACCCAGCACCTAGCACCTAGCACCAAGCACCCAGCACCTAGATCACAATATTGATCATCCTTCCTGGTACGACGATGACTTTTCGAATAGTAACACCTTCCAGCCATTTTTGCACTTCTTCTGCTTCAATACTACAGCTTTTTCGATATCTGCTTTGGAAGCATCGGCAGGATAGGTAAGGAAGGCTCTGGTTTTTCCATTGATGGCAACCGGATATTTGATATTATCTTCTTTAAGATACGCTTCATTCAAAACAGGGTAAACTGATTTGTGCACGGAGTCTTTGTAACCAAAGTGACTCCAAACTTCCTCAGTGATAAATGGTGCAAATGGAGCCAACAAAACAGTAAATTGTTCCAAGACCAAACGGTTGGTGCAATTCATGGACTTGAATTCATTTACAGCCTTCATGAAATGGCTCACACAGGTGTTGAATGAAAATCTTTCAATATCGTCTACCACTCTTTTAATGGTACTATGCAATACTTTAAGTTCTTCTTTGGTGGCTTGTTCATCAGAAACCTTGAAATTTCCATCCTGGTCAAAAAACAGTCCCCAAAATTTCTTAAGGAAATTAGATACTCCTGATATCCCCTGAGTATCCCAAGGTTTGGATTGCTCAATTGGCCCAAGGAACATTTCGTACATTCTAAAGGTGTCTGCACCATATTGATTAACTACTTCATCAGGATTGATGACATTGTATTTGGACTTGGACATCTTTCCTACTTCAGAATGGGTTACCAATCCGAAATCGTTGTTTACTTCATCAGCGATGAGTTGTCCACCTTTGTAAATGCCTTTGCCACATTCGAAAAGCGCATCTTTATATTCCGGTCTCCACTCGATAAACTTCTTCAAACCTTTCACATCAATCCAGGAATTCTGACTGCCATAATCTTTTACAAAATCAACATGCACAGGAATTTGAACAGAGTCTTCCAGGTTTCTTTCCTTCACCACTTTGGAACAAACAAAGTGATTGACCCCATCCGTCTTTTCTTTCAACATGTACATATTTTCAATCACACCCTGGATCATTCCCTGATTGACCAACTTTTTGAAAGGCTCATTGGTAGGTACCAAACCTTTATCGTAAAGGAATTTATGCCAGAATCTGGAGTACAATAAGTGTCCTACTGCATGCTCTGTTCCTCCAATGTACAAATCCACATCTCTCCAATAATCCAATGCATCCTGCCCTGCAAAAGCATCCTCATTTTGAGGATCCATGTATCTTAAGAAATACCATGACGAACCTGCAAACCCAGGCATGGTATCCGTTTCACGGGTATATCCGTTTGGAAGATTGACCCAGTCAGTGGCCCTTGCCAAGGGTGATTTGGCACCGGATGCCGGTTTGAAATCGGTCAATTCAGGCAAATCCAAAGGAAGTTCTTCCAGCTTCATAGGATGAGAAATACCTTCCTTGTCGTAAGTGATAGGAAAAGGCTCACCCCAATACCTTTGACGACTGTAAATGGCGTCCCTTAATTTGTAATTGACTTTTCTGGTTCCGATTCCTTTCTCTTCAATTCTTTTCAAAATCTCCTGAATCGCATCCATCACTTCCATTCCGTTCAGAAACTCAGAATTGATCATCTTTCCGACCTTGTCTTCCATGGTAGCTCCGGGATGGCCCGATTTGTCTACAATTGGAATGATTTCCAAGCCAAATTTTGTTGCAAAACGCTCATCTCTTTCATCGTCAGCAGGTACAGCCATGATGGCTCCGGTTCCATAATCTTTCAAAACATATTCTGAAATCCACACTGGAATTTTTGTGCCGGTGAAATGGATTGATGACATAAGCACCGGTAAATGCTCCTGAGACTTCTTTTACCTCTGACATCCTTTCACACTCTGACCTGGATTTGGTCCAGGTCTGATATTCTTCAACAGCAACCCTTTTGTTCAGCAGTGGTTATTTCAGCTACCCAATCATGCTCAGGAGCCACCACCATAAAGGTTGCACCGAAAATGGTATCAGGACGGGTAGTGTAAATTTCTATTTTTCTATCAGAACCTTCAAGGTTAAAAAACAATTGAGCACCTTCTGAACGACCAATCCAGTTGGATTGCATTTTCTTCATGGCATCCGACCATTCCAATTCGTCCAAATCGTTCAAAAGTCTTTCTGCGTATGCAGTAATCCTTAAACTCCACTGCAACATGGGCTTGCGCTCCACCGGATAACCTCCTCTTTCACTGACTCCATCGCGTACCTCATCATTGGCCAAAACTGTCCCCAAAGCTTCACACCAGTTTACATAGGTAACTTTCCGGTAAGCAAGACGATAATTCATCAATACATCGTCTTTTTGTTTGGCGGTCATTGCATTCCAATCTGCAGCACTGAATGTTTCTTCAATGCTGGTAGCTGCATGGATGGTTGTATTTCCTTCTTTTGAAAAAACTTCTTCCAATTCGTCGATAGGCCTGGCCTTCTGTGTATCGTTACAGAAATAGTGACCAAACAATTGAAGGAAAATCCACTGTGTCCATTTGAAATAATTAGGATCAGAAGTTCTTACTTCTCTGGACCAGTCATAGCTGAATCCAATATTGTCCAATTGTGAGCGGTAGCGAGCTATATTTTCGTTGGTGGAGACACGTGGATGCACTCCGTTTTCGATTGCATATTGCTCTGCAGGCAATCCAAAGGCATCGTAACCCATTGGATGCAAAACATTGAATCCCTTTAATCTTTTGTATCGGGAATAAATATCAGAAGCGATATAGCCGAGCGGGTGACCAACGTGCAGACCTGCCCCGGAAGGGTAGGGGAACATGTCCAAAACATAATATTTTGGTTTGTCACTCTTGTTTTCAACTTTATACAATTGGGTTTCTTCCCATTGCTTTTTCCATCTTGCTTCAATATCGCCCGGTCTGTATTCCATTTTTTAATCCTGTTTGTAAAAAGGGTTCTGTTTATTAACCTAATATGGATGTAAGAAGTTTCAAAAAAATAAGCCGCGAAATTAGATAAATAAAGGGAATTAAACAGCCTGGCCTTTTATAAATCGGCCTTATTCCTACAATTGCTTTTTAAAAAGGCCATTGTCTTCCTTTTTGAAGCCTATTTTTCTTAAAATGGAAATGGAAGCATGGTTTTCAGCATCGGGATCTGCAATTACATTTAAAGCATCGGTATTTTCTCGAATCGTATCCAAAAGCAAATGCAACATCCTTTGAGCTTTACCTTGTCCCCTAAAATTTTTCAAAAGCAGAAAATCAATACCATAAGTGCCCTTTGCTTCATTTTCCCATGGACCTTCACCAGCCTTGGTACAATCATAAAATTGGCAAAATCCTGCGGGTTCATTTTCAATTTCAAAAATAAAATGTTGGAGCCAGGAGTCTTTTTCAGCATGGGTTTCCATCTCCTCTTTCCAATCAAAGGGATCGCCAAAGATTTCTTTATGCTCCGGTTGGGACAACCACCTGAAGACCATTTCTATTTCTTCTTTTCTTATTTTTCTTAATTCGTCCATTGTTTATTTCAATGAATTCAAGGCCTGGTCTAAATCTTCCCACAAAAATTCCAACTCTTCCAAACCAATATAAAGTCTCACCAAATTTAAAGGTGCAGAAGGATTTTCCCTGCCTGGCATATCATAAAATGCAGCCATTGGTATGATCAAACTTTCATGACCTCCCCAGGAGACAGCAAGGGTGAAGTGCTTCAACTTTTCTGCGAAAGCAAATACTGTTTCTTTATTATCTGCTTTTATAAAAAAGGAAAACAGGCCGCCTGCCCCTTTCATTTGTTTCTTCGCCAATTCATATTGTGGATTGGATGGCAACAAAGGATGGTTGACAGATTCTACCATCGGATGCCTTTCCAGTCTTTCAGCCAAAGCCAATGCAGTTTGGTTGGAACGTTCCATTCGAAGTTCCAAGGTTCGCAAACCACGAATCACCAGGGCAGCATCATGCGGAGATAGGATGGCACCGATGGTCATAAATTCCGTTTCGAAAATATGGCGGACCATTTCTTTGGTACCACAGAGAGCACCAAAAACCACATCGCTGTGTCCGTTGAGGTATTTCGTGCCTGAATGCACAACTATATCAATGCCTAGTTCAATTGGATTTTGATAAATGGGTGAAGCATAACTGTTGTCGATTATTGTCGTGATCCCTTTTTCTTTGGCCATTCGAGCACAGGCTTCTAAATCCTGCAAGTGCATCCACATGGTATTTGGACTTTCCAGGAATAAAACTGAGGTGGAAGGTATCAATGCAGCTCGAATGGCCTCCAAATTTCTTCCATCTACAAATGAATGAGTGACGCCGAATCTGGGAAGGTATTTTGTCAATAGAGTATGCGTCCAGGAGTAGGGAGAACTGATGCAAACTACATGGTCTCCCGCTTTCACATTAGCCAGGACCGCAGCGCTGATGGCAGCTACCCCTGAACCAAAAACAAGGGCATCTTCCGAACCTTCCAGTGCAGTAAGTTTTTCACGCAGGATTTTGGTGGTTGGGTTGTTTCCTCTTGTGTAAAGATGATTTGAAAATTCATCCATGAAACAGGAACGCATGTGCTCGATGTTTCGAAAAGCAAAATTGCTGGTTTGAATAACCGGTGGGCTGATGGACAAAAAATAATCTTCTCTTTCTTCTCCAAGGTGGTTCAATATCTCACTGAGGTGCATGTTTTTTATTTTTTGTAAAGATGGTTTTTGGATTTTTTATAAAAAAATTTTTTTGAGGCGGGAAAGGACATTCAATTCAAATTCAAATACTTAAGTATGGCAAACCATTCAAATGTGAAATATTTTTTAAAAAAAGCCTACAGAAATGCAATTTTTTTAAAAGTGTATTTGTTATAAATACCTAACAATGAGACAATTAAAGTATTGTCTGGATCAACCCGGAAAACCCCATGAACTTATGATGTTGAAACCTTTTTTGAGTCTTCTTTTCATTTCAAGTGTTTCTTTGTCGACCTCCCAAACCCCCTTCGAGGAAGAAATTAATGATGCGTTTGTGTTTATTGCCGAGCATCAGGATTTGATTTGCAATGTTTCCTCAAAATTCAACACCAGCCCCTCAAAAGCCGTATCTCTGGGTTTTCCGGAATTGATCCGTTACAGTCTGGTAAAAGATCTTTTTGAAACTTCCGCCTTGGAATTGCTTTATGAAGATTTGGGAAGCAGGGAAGTTGATTTTTCGATAGGTCCCTTTCAAATGAAACCTTCTTTTGTAGAAAGACTTGAAAAGGTAATCCTACAACATTCCCTGACCTTCGAAAACCTTCAATTTATAACTACTTATAAAAAGAAGGATGTTAAAAGCATACGCGCGGAAAGATTGGAACGTTTGAAGTCTGTCGAGTGGCAACTGAATTATCTTTTTGCTTTTTATGAGGTGCTGGAGCTTGTTTTTCAAGATGAAGCTTTTTGTAGTGAAGAAGAGAAGATTGCCTTTTTCGCCTCGGCCTACAATACCGGATTTGATGTGGACAGAAACTTCATAAGGAAATGGCAAACCGAAAAAGCCTTTCCATATGGTAGAAAATATAAAGGACCTCAGGTAGCCTATTCAGAAATTGCCTTGAGGTTTTTTGAAGAAAAAAATCCCCAAAAACCGCAAAATTTATTTTGTGTAAACCATTAAAGAGTTGACCGGATCCCCCACTGGTCAACTTTAATTAAAAAATTCCAGCCTATAGCCCTTTGGTACATTTTTAACAACATCGCTGTTCCTATCCTACAACAGCTAAAAAAAACTGATATCTGAATGTTACGCTATTCGATTTTCGGTATTCGCTTTTCGACATTGATAGCCTCGTAATTCGTAAATCGTAAACCGTAAACTCCCCAAATATCAGGTCAAGGAACCGCCTTTTTGTTATTTGAATTGTAATATGGGAGATTCCCATTCAGGAATTAATAACCTTAATGTACCATGTCCAAAATTTCCTTTCAGCACTTTGCCCTGGCAGTATTATCTGCAGCTTTTATTTACACCATTACCCTGCAATCCTGTAAAACCGACGGTGAGGTCATCTCACAAACCGATTTAAAACCCCTTGTAAACCCTCCCATTCCCCAATTGGATCCCTCCTTCGGAACCTTCTCTTTTGAAGCCGAAACTGGTTGGGAAATGAACTTACCCAGTGGAACCCGGATCAAAGTTTCCCCAAATGCGCTGATTGATTCATCCGGGTTCCCTGTTAAAGGGCAAGTTGATATTATGTACCGCGAATTTCACGATGCTATTTCTGTTTTCCTTGCCGGCATTCCGATGGAATACCAGGACGGACACTTTACCACCGCAGGTTCTTTTGAAATAAGAGCAAGTCAGAAGGGGACACCAGTCTATGTTAAATCCGAAAAACCAATTGAAGTAAGATTGGCTTCCCTAACTGCAGGCAACGATTACGATTTCTTTTTCCTGGATGAAGACAAACGAGGATGGGACAGCCTTGGTACCAGGGAAGCAGAAGTCAATATTGAAAAGGTGGCTCTGAAAAAGAAGATCCGCAACATGTACCCCGAACTACCATTCCCCTTAAACCGAAATTATTTCGCTTTCAACTACCAGGCTGTATTGGACATTGCCTACCCAAATAACCGCTGGAATCAAAGTGACTCTGTAAAAGAATCGCTTACCTCCAAATGCAAGCAATACGGCCTGGGTTGGGAGAAAGCAGAAGTATGGGAATCCATCACCTTTGGCGGTAAAAAAGAAAACGCCGCTTTGATGGTTTGGAAAAACCTGAAAAAGAAACCTTTTCCAAAGTGGGCAGACCATCAATATGGAAAGATTGAACCCTTTGGAAAAAACAGGTACAGGTACAAAATGGTCAATGGCCAGGATACTACTCAAAAGTTTGAGGTAGATATTGAAGCCGTTATGCCTTTAACTATGTTGTTTGCTTATCCCCCTGAAAAATGGAAGCGGGACTATGATAAAATCATGCGTCAAATTGAAATCGAAGAAGAGCGTCTTGCCACTCTTGCAGAAGTCTACCGTACATTCGAAGTAGCCAATTTCGGAATCTACAACTGGGACAAATTGATGAAAGAACAAAGCCTGCTGGTAGCAGGAACTTTCGATTGGAATATGAAGATCAACGATACTTTGTCGGAGCTTACAGTCATCTGCATCACCCCCGACAACAATGGAATCATCAACTTCCCCCGTGCTGCCTGGAAACAAATGGCCATTCCATTGGAAAAAAATGCCCGCTTGTTTTGTGTACTTCCGGGAAATAAAATCGGCATATTCGATGCCAAAAAATACAACCGGATCCCTTTTGATGAAATGGAGAAAGAGATGAACCCTGCTTATGTGTTTGATATGGAACCAAAGAGTTTGGAGCCGTTTAGTGAAGGAGGATTTAGGAAGATTGTAGGGTTGGCTGGAGACTAGGGGCTGGAGGTTGGACGCTTGATGCTGGATTTTTGATTTCAATGTTGTATTTTATTTAGATATAACATTGATAATCAGCTAGATGCATGGTAGGTCAAGGGCATGCCCTTGACCTACCATGCATCTGATTCGTAGTTCGAATCTATAACTAGGTACGGTATTCCTTAGTTTTCAAAAATCCTCCCGGACCCAAAGGGTCCAATCATTTTAGCAAAATGGTAGGTTCCAAAAAACTGACCCGAAGGGTCGCATATTTCCTAGGAATTATTTCAAAATTAATGTTCAAAACCCTTTGAATACAATTAAAGGACATAATTTCACAAGAAACTAGCACTGCATCCCGCCTTTAGTACAGAAGTACCTTCTCTGTCATTCTTTCTTCACCTGCTATAATAGTTACCAAATAGGTTCCCTTGCCTAAATTATTTAGAAGAATTTCACCAGTCAGTAATTCATTGGACTTTTCAAAAGGAATGGTGTAGAGCAACTGGCCGGAAAGGTTTTGAATTTGGATCTGGATTTTTCCAAGGAAATCATTTTTAAACGAGAAGTTTAATGTTTGACCTGCTGAAATAGGGTTTGGAAATAATGAAAGATCACTCGATAAGGTAATTTGTCTGGTACCTACCAAGGGGAACGCTCCGGTTTTTATAACAAGGATGTCCTTACTGTTGGTAGGTTTAAAACTAAAGGTTACGGCCAGGGAGTTATCAGAAATTGCAGTTGCGGATTCATTTCGAATGGAATAACCATATAAATTGGTAGTGGAGAGGATTTCTAAATCATCATTTAAACGTAAAACCTTTAGTCCTTTAGGATCATTCGAAGGGCCACCTTCATAACTTAGTACCAAAAATATTCCTCCGTCCTGACCTTTTACTAATCGAGACCCATAGTGGTTTCGGCCGTATAGGAAGTCCTTTCTTATCAATACCTCACCTGATCTATCGATTTTATACAACCAAAGAGGTTCATTGAAATTATAATTCAAACAAGAAGCAACAAAGTTTCCTGCATCCGTTTCTACAATGCTGCTAAATCTTCGGTCATTAAATTGGCCAATCGAATCAAATGGAAACCCATTTATCAATTCCCCGTCAGACGGATTGATATGCAATACCAAACCTGCAAAATAATCTTCCATTCCGGCAACCGCAACTGTACCATCATCCAATAAGGTTACATCGTTTATCAAGCGCTGACCTGTTTCAATAGAATTTGAAGACCAGGTTGGTTCAAACCATTTTCGCCAGATTTGATTCCCATTTCCATCTACTTTTAGGCCTTGAATTTGTGAACCATAACCTGCATTTGGATTATTAGGAATAGGCACAATCCCCTGGAATAGGGCTACAAATCCATTATCCGGTAAGGTTGCGACCTTTAAATTATAAGTGGAACCACGATTTTCAAATTTTCCCTGCCAAAGGATATCTCCATTTAGTGGATTGATCCTCAAAAAATGCATCGAATCAGGTTGGGAATGGTTCCAAACTCTGGCGTAAGAGGCAATCAATAAAGATCCGTCATCAAATTTTGCCAAATCTTCAGGGAAATTTCTGAGCGTATCTCCAAAGTTTTTTTTCCAAATTTCATTACCTGAATCCAGGTCTAATTTTCGCAATTCCAAGTCCTGGTAAGCATTACCTTCATTGATGACCATATTTAATAAAAACAGATTGCCATCAGTTTCTACTATAAATGGATAGGCCTCAGTATCGTCTGCCCCTGAAACTCCAATACTTTTTTCAAGTGAGCCTGTTTTAGAAGACAGATTAATTTTAGAAAGTAGTCCGTCATTTTTAAAGTTTTCAACCAAGTAAAAATGACCATTTGAACCAAAACAACCTCCTTCAATGCTTTTTTCGGGATATTGAATGGTGTCTACCAGAGTACCCGTTTGTAAATCCCTCCATTCAATTCTGTAATTATGAACCAGTCCAATTAATCCTGATTTGTTTAATTGAATCTCTCGAAGATTATCAGCATACCTGGTACTTGCAGTTGTGACTTCCCATAATTTTTGACCACTGATATTAAACTTTGAAATGGATTCCGGTTGATTGCTTGTAAAGAAATGATGTACTAAAAGGGTAGAGTCTTCTTCAATGAATTTAAGATTTCCACCAAAACTAAAGGTGGCGAATTTGTCAGATGTAATCTGTTGGTTCCAGATAGTTGAATTGTCCGGGTTGCGAAACCTCAAGGTCGTAATGAGAGTATCCCTAAAATACCCTTCTGTTGTCATCACGAAAAACCTTCCATCGGGGAGAGATTCCAGTGCTTGTTGTCCAGGTTGCCTGTCAACCGGTATGATATAATCACGGAAAATTAGGTTGCCATCTTTATCAAACTTCTGTAAGGTATAATTTTGAGTTCCTACCTTAAACATGGTCAATAAACCGCCATCATTCAATGCTTCCAAAATATTTGATGCATCATCATTGTGCAGATAAAAACTGGTTTGAAAAACACCATTTTTATCAAAACCATAGTAAACATGTCCATACTCTATTTCCTGAAAAGGTTGCCTGTTGGCAGAGATCCACATAGTGCCCGAATTCGGATTCCTGTCAAAGCCGACTATTTGCTCATTATGGTCGGGAGAACCAAAGGTGTCTGCCCAAATTTTATTTCCAAAAGAATCTACCAGCATTAGAAATAAATCATCCTGGCCAACGGAACCGGTCTGTCCGGCAATCCAAAATTGATTGTTGTCTTCTCCGGGGAAAATCCTTAGAACCGATTCGGTAATATTGGGTTTTCCAAATGATTTTTGCCAATCTACCTGTGCATTGAGAAAAGAAAGGAAAAGGAGACTGAAGGCAAGGGTAAGTGCAAAAAACCTGAAACGAAGTGATAAATTCCGGATCATAAAGTGGTTTGATAAAATGGTAGGAAATTGGGTACTAGATTTTAATCAAAATTAAACTAATTCCGGATTTGGAAGGATAAAAAAAACGTAGCGTCCTCCGTGCCCTTTGTGGTGAAAATTTATTTCACCGCTACGGACGCGGAGGACGCTACGTTATGTGATTAGCTTAAATTTTAGCGTCAGGGATCTAGATTCTAGTACACTAGCACCTTCTCCGTTACTTTTTCCCCACCAGCCATAAAGGTTACCAAATAGGTTCCCTTGCTTAAATTTCTAAGCGGAATTTCACCTACCAGTAGTTCATTGTTTTTTTCAAAAGGCATAGTGTAGAGCAATTGGCCGGAAAGATTTTGTACTTGGATCTGGATTTTTCCCTTGTAATCATTTTCAATTTTGAAATTGATGGGTTGTTTCCCATTCGTAGGGTTCGGGAATACTTCTAAGTGGTTTTTAGAAAGGATTTGGGTGGTTTTTACCAGAGGAATCATTTCTGTTTTTATTATTAGAATATCCTGACTGTTGGTAGGAGTAGTCACGATGGAGATGGCCAGTGTATTATCTTCCAAAACTATTGCTGAATAGGCCCTCAATAGGTCATTTGTAATTTCGCTTGTTGATAGAATATTGAGGTCATCATCCAGGCGATAAACATTTATTCCGCGTTTTCCTCCCGGTTCATTGGCAGTAAAACTTAGAACCAGGTAAATAGATCCATCCTTACCTTTTAAAATATGACTTCCATAATGGAAAGAGCTGATAAAAAATTCTTTTCGAATCAGGACATTGCCCTGTGTGTCCGTTTTGTAAAGGTATAATGGTTGGTTTCCATTGTAATTAATACATACTGAAATCCAATTTCCGTCATTGGAAGCTACCATATTCCATAATTCCCGATTCTCATTTCCAACATTGGAATCTATCTTATTTGCAGTGATAAGAGAGCCATCGTTTGAATTAAAATGCAGCATAAGTCCCGCATACCCATCTTCTTCACTCACTCCGACTATGGTTTGGTCATCAAGGCACTGTAAGTCCTCAAGTCCGCGGCCTGAAGGTGAATTTCCATTATTGGCCCAATTGTCCTGGTACCATTGAAACCAAACCTTGTTTCCGTCTTTATCAAATTTATTTCCCAATAATTGAGAGCTATATCTGGTATCAGGGTCATTCGGGTCAATGTAGGTTCCCAAATAGGTGGTTACAAATCCAGTATCCTTTAAAGCTACCAAGTTAATACTGGTGACACTTCTTGGATTGTCCAATTCATTTCGCCAATTAAGGGAGCCATCTTGAGGATTTATTTTATAAAAGGAGATGATATCCGGCTGACTGGCTAATTCCTCATCGACTCTTGCACAAATCATTATGGAACCGTCTTCCAGTACAATCATATCCATTAAGATATTGGAAGAAGTATCGCCAAATGTTTTTTTCCAAACTTCTGTTCCAGTTCCTTTTTCAATCTTGCGCAGTTCAAAATCGAGTTTTTGAAGGTTTCCATTGTCTACCTGGCTACCTAAATAAATGAAATTTCCAGATTCAACAATAAAGGCTTTTGAATCTTCATCAGGTGGACCGGTAGTGCCTATCGTTTTTTCGTAAAGCGTTTCATTGTCTGAGATGCTTGTTAAAGCATATTTCCCGTCTTTATATAAATTTCCGACAGAAGCAAGTTTACCTCCTGGCGCAAAACAAGCTCCTTCTATCTGATAATCGTCATACCAGACGGTTTTTAGCAAGGTTCCGTTTTGCTGATCTCTAATTTCTGATCTGCCGAAATAAGACAATCCAAAGGTATTGTCTTCAGATTTTATCATCTCTATGTCCCTTGAATTGCCTCTTGGTTCAAAATTTAAAGGTACTTCCCAAACTTTCTGGCCACCTATATCAAATTTACTGATAGCATTGTTGGAGGTATTTACCCCATGGGTGATGATGATAGACGAATCTTGTTCAAAAAATTCAATATTCCTTCCTTTAGTCTGACCGGTAATGGTATCCGTTGTAATCTCTTTTTCCCAAATTATGCTATTGTCGGGATTTCTAAAACTTAAAAAAGCATGAGCATTTCTTCCTATAGAGCGGCCGGTATTATAAAGGATAAAAAATCGTCCATCCTGAAGGGCTTCTATTGAATTGCGTGCAAAGGTTCTAGCTGAATTATCAATGAGCCAATCAAAAACCAAATCGCCCTCTTTGGTATATTTAAAAACGTGATTTTCAGAATAGTCAGTTAATAAAAGTGCCAATACTCCTCCATCACTCAGTGCAATTATTGTGTAAGTAGGCTCCATCACGGGTACTTCAATCGTAGTCGTGCGGCTACCGTCCTTTTCGAATCCATACAGGGTGGTGTAGGATTCCGAACTGTTCAAACCTTTCCGAAAAGATGATATCCACATCTTCCCTGAATAAGCATCTCTGTGGAAAGCCCATATCTCTTCATTGTGTAATGGAGAACCAAAAGTATCTGCCCAAATTCGGTCTCCTGTCGAATCCACCAGCATCAGGAAAAGTTCATCCTTACCCATTGAACCGGTTTGACCAGCAATCCAAAATTGATTAGGGATTTCGTCAGGATAGATGGCAATAATTTTTTCGGTTAAATTGGGCCTCCCGTATTTTTGGACCCAATCGATTTGTGCTTGGGATGAGAAGGACAGGAATAAAATAAGGCTAAACAATAGAGCGTAATAATTCTTAGTCTGCATACTAATCTTTTTAAAAAGAGGCTTTAATATAAAATAGCCGAATTTGTAATGTCGAAATTTTTACAAATATAAGGATTGGGTGTAAGATTCTAAAACGGTTTGCGGAATGCGGGATACGGTTTGCGGAATGCGGGATACGATGTCCTAAACGACATCCAGCAAATGAGCATCCAGAAGTCAGAGCCTGATCTACGAGCCTAGAAACCAGCTTCTAGTATTTCAACACTAAATAGATATGTGACCCCTACAGGGAATTGAAAGTGACGAATGACGAGTGCCGAATGACGAATTATGCTTTTTAGTCAAAAATTTGGGAGCAATTCGCCAACATACGAGCCTACGAGCAAACAGAAGCCAGTGTCCGGCCTACATTCCTACGAGCCTAGAAACCAGCTTCTAGTATTTCAGCACTACATAGATAGTGACCCCTACAGGGAATGGAAAGTGATGAATGACGAGTGCCGAATGACGAATTTTAAGTTTTGGTCAAAAATTTGTGAGTAATTCGCCAGCATACGAGCCTACGAGCATCCAGAAGCCAGTGTCCGGCCTACATGTCTACGAGCCTAGAAACCAGCTACTAGTATTTCAACACTACATAGATAGTGACCCCTACAGGGAATGGAAAGTGACGAATGACGAGTGCCGAATGACGAATTTTGGGTTTTGGTCAAAAATTTGTGAGTAATTCGCCAGCATCCAGCCAACGAGCAAACGAGCCTGCGAGCCAACAAAACCATTAATGAAAAAACCATTCAATCCCAGAGCCCAGAACCTAGCACCCAGTACCCAGTACCCAGCCCCCAGCCCCTAGCGCCCAGTACCTCTTTTATAAAGCCAAACCATACCCCCTATCCCGATCAACATCAAACAGGTAGCGATGATTTCTGCCTGGGTAACATCAAGACTTCCTAAATGGATTTTGTCGTTGACACGGATTTTTTCAATGAAGAAACGCTCGATTCCATTCAACAATAAATAAAGGAAGAACAACATTCCGGTAATGGTGACCCTTTTTCTGATGGCCCATAGGAAACCTCCACTTGCGAAGGCAGCTACGGTTTCATAAAATGGAGTAGGGTAGACCTTGGGATCCAATTCATGACAATATTTGATGCCACAGGTTTCAAGGCATCTTTGTTCTGCTGACATCATGCGGCCAAACAATTCCTTGTATTGCAGGCTGTCGCATTGTTCCATCAAAACACCTGCGTTGTTTACGTTGTGCGGATAGTTATAAGACCAAATCCAGTCTGGTAAAAACCACCAGTCAGGTTGAATAGCTGCATCGATTCCCCAGTCTCCATCTCCGGCCAATTGACAACCAATCCTTCCTACTCCATAAGCAAACATCATGGCAGGAGCTACTGCATCTCCAAATACCAGAAAAGGAATGTCCAATTTTTTCAAATACCAGGATAGGCCAATGTAACCTCCAATCAAACCACCGTAAATGGCCAGTCCGCTTCCGGATAGGAAAGTTCCAATAGGATCGCTGAAAAAGCTTTGTATGGCTTCCGCGCTTTCAAGAATGGCAAAAACTTTGGCACCAATGATACCAGAGACTGCCGCAACTACGGTGATGTCACCAATACGGTCATGCGGCCAAAGGGTTTCCACGACTTCTTTAGGCTGCGGAAGTTTCTTTTTGTTTTTCTCCCAGTATCTATATCCTGCGAATGCAGCAGCAAAAAGTAAACCTGCTACAATATTTCCTTTTCCTGAAAAAACAAGACCGGCAGGGTCATTTTGAAATTCTGCAAAATTGAGCGCGATATGCAGACCTTTGAATCCAAGCAGGAATCCGAAAAATCCATTGGAAATGAGTTCACTGGTGCTGGCACCAGCGCCCACAGTGGTTTTTACTTTTTGAGGTTTTAATTGGCCTTCATTTGCCTTTCTTTTAAATTCCATATAGAGGAACCAGGCTGCTGTGAAAATTGCCAAAACCAACATCAAACCAAACATTTTAAAAATGCTTAAGGCATTGTCGGGTTGAGTTCCAAACCAATCGTGAAACAGGTATGATAAATCAGGATACATGCTTTTTGTTTTAAGCGGAAATGTTCTTCAAAAAAAAGAACCTCCAAAGGAACAAAAAGAATATGAACCTGAAAAACCCAAAAAGGTGATTTAGCATTGAATTAATTAAGCCTTGTCGAAAATTCCCAGATGTAGTATCCTTCCGCCAGTCTGATTGATAGGGTTGATACTCTTTCCAATCACGATTCCGTCTTGAGGAGCTTTATAATCTGTAATCAAATCACCGAAGATATTTCGCATGGAGGCAATGACTTGATCTTTTTGGACTACTTCAGTGAGAGTTGGAGGTACATGTAAGATTCCACCAGTGTTGGTGTACAACCAATAAGACTCTTTGCAAAGGATGGCTTTCTTTTCAGCAGGACTAACCTTTCCGGGAAGCATGTCGAGGTAATACATGACGTTTTGCACCCCGGTCTGCCCTTGCTGAATCATGGTCTTTTGAAAACGATTGGGATCTCCGACTTCCAGTGTAATGGCTTTGATGCCCAATTCACCTGCTGCTCCTCTAAGGGTGCCGTCACGTGCGGTATTGTGGACGATGATTTGAGCATTTTGTAGCTCGGCAAGCTTTGCGGTCTCCGGATCATTCATGTCGGCCCTGATGTAAAAAGAGTTGATTCGGCCGAAAGAGGCAGTATGAAGATCCAGCAAATAATCAAATTCGTTGATGATGCGGTCTACAATTCTATAGGCATACACCTGACTGGTATTTCCATTTTGCACGCCAGGGAAGACATGATTCAAATCTGTATTGTCTGTAAATCTTCTTTTTTTTAAAAGTAGCGAAGGCACATTGACTACTGGAACTCCAACCAGAGTTCCACGAAGGTTTTCAAAATCAATTTCTTTAAATAATTCCTGAATAATGGGGATGCCGTTTAGTTCATTTCCGTGAACAGCGGCGGTAAGTCCCAAAACAGGTCCATCCTTTTTCCCACGGGCAATCAAAACCGGTACGAAGGTCGGCATACCCATCCCATCTTTTACCAATTGCACAAAATAGCGGGTAATGGTACCTTTCGGTGCATCATGCACTCTCAGGTTCTTTACTATTTCTACTTCGTAATCTTTAAAAAAGGAAACCATAAATCAGGAATATATTTTGAGATTGCAAATATCGGTATAAAACCAGATACAAGAATTTAAATTTTATGATAAGGACATTTATTGTCTTTTTAAAAATTAAAACAAAAAAAGGCCGGTTCTGTAGGGAACCGACCTTTTGTGCTCATTGAAAAGGGGGTCTAACGTAAAACAGTTACGTCTCCTTCAATGAGTTCAGAATCGTCGTAGCATCCTATTTCTATTCTATAAAAGTAGACATCTGATGGGACGGGAGTTCCTTCAATGGTTCCATCCCATTTGGCTCCGTTTCCAAAGCCTTCGTAGATTTTTTCTCCCCAGGAATTGAAAATTTGCATCAATCTTACTTGTTCGAGACCAACTTCTCCATAAACTCCAAATTTCTGATTTTCTTCAAAAGTGGAAGCGGGATAAATTACGTTGGGTATTTTTAAATTATCCTTCGAACATCTGTTCACCGCATTGATATTCACTCGTATGGTCACCGAACAACCCTGGTCGTTGAAAACTTCAACCTCATAGTTGACGGTATCTGTACCAACGGTTATCACATTGGTCGGACAATTATTACAAGAAAGTGATGAGTCAGGCGTCCAATTGTATTGAGCAAATCCGGGTTCAAGATTTACAGTAACTGTTGTACCTGTCTCAGCAACATAGTCATATTCCAACAATCGGATATCCGGGTTTTGTACTCCTGTAAGAATTACACAATGCGTGCTGTCGCAACCTGTTGAAGATGTAAATTTTGCACAAAAGGTTCCCGGAGAGGTTAGGGTGTCGCCAAATATAAATAAGGAATCACCCTCGCAAATGATATTGCTTTCTTCAGTCTCTTGATCGGTAAAGTTCAAATTTAAAGTGAAGAAACTGTCACAACTGGTTAAAGGGTGCATCAAGGTATCGGTATATGTACCCGGTTCGGTCAAGGCTAGCCCTCCGAAGAAAATGGTATCACCGGGACAAAAGTATTGGTCAGTAGAATCATAAGTGATTGAACCTAAAATTTCAACCAAAACCGTTTCCGTATCTACACATATTCCTCCATTGGTTCCTGTGACGGTATAAACAGTATTCTCAGTTGGTGTAAATACCGGATCAGGACAAGTCGTACAGCTTAATCCAGTTGGAGGACTCCATTCATAGGTTTCTGCACCTTCCACCAGTAATGAAATATCTTCACCAATACAAGCCTGAATGAATCCTTGTGTTTCAAGTTCCGGTTGATCCACAAATCTGAAGGATAAGGTGTCGAAGTTGATACATCCGTCCAATGAAGTGACCTGAACGATGGCTGTTCCATCCTCCTCTCTGGTCAGGTAAGGATTCATATTATTTGGATTCAAAAATATATTCGCAGGAATCCAGTTATAGGAAAAATCTGGGTCTCCGGTAACAAAGATTTGTTTCGAACCACCTCTTGCACAGAAGGTGGTATCGGGTCCGGCATCCACTTCTGGTATCGGATTAACCGTCACCAAAATACTGTCGGTACTTTCACATCCAATAGAATCTGTAAGGGTCAGGTAATAATTGCTGGTGCTCATTGGAGCCACAGTAATTGTTTGAGAACCAGGATCAGTTACTCCCGGACCAGACCATAAGTATTGGGCAGCACCTTCTGCTTCAAGCTCAGTAGATTCTCCTTCACAAATGGAACCGGGATTGCTTGAAATTGCCAAAGAAGGTTGAATGGTTACTGCAAAAGTGTAGCTTAGATTACACTGGCCAAATGTTTCTTCCAGATTGTAAACGAAAGTCCTTGCGGTGTCGAACATGTTGGTATACTGGAATTCCGGATTAGGACAATCGTCGCAAGAAAGTAGCACGTTCCAATTGGTCCAATCATAAGCGTGATTTGGACTAAAGGTGGTTCCCAGTTCAATCCTTTCCATATTACAAATGGTGGTGTCGATGCCAGATACATTTGCTGTATTGATTTGGATGGCTCTTGGGTCGCACATACAGTTTTCTTCGGCAGGTAGCCATGCGATGAGTTTACAAAGGTCCTTGGGGTTGATATTGACCGGAATACCAAAACTTCCGGTTTCACCTTCATTTATGTCGTCCAGATTTCCACTTCCGACCCTGTCATCACCCGGGTCAACCGTGCCGTTTCCATTGTTGTCAATGTAAAATTCTACAACTGGATTAAAGGCCATCACACCCTGGTTGAAAATCGTACCGTCTACAGTAAGAGGACCATTGGGGCCGTTTAAGAATTCACCACTTATATTTTGAAAGTCCAGATTAGGATGCAGTATGTTAACCGCCAATGTAATATCGCCGGTGGCTATTTTTGCATCACAAACCTCTCCTGTAGCTGCACATACAGCCTCTTTGGTCTGGAGAGCCTGAATGAAAATATTTGCAGAATTACAATTGTCAGCGCCCAAATTTGCAACCGAAAGATTGAAAGAAATCAATTGGTTAGGAGCAAGATTTGCAGGAACCTGCCATTTTAAAAGTTGATAATTTCCTCGATTCAAAATAGCTGGTTCTCCTTGTGGTGCATTGTTTTGGGGACTATAAGAACCACTAACGTAGCTTGCGCCGGAAGGAAGGGTTATAAAGAAGCTGTCTTTTAAACCTGTAAAACCGGTATTCCTAAATCTGACTTCCAATAAAAGATTTTCGCCACAGGTAATTTCTTCTTCCTGAGTTCCGGAAATGAAGAACTGGCCGGAATAGTCAGCATCCAATCCTTCTACTTGCAGAAGGTCTCCCGGTTTTGCCAATACATTTGTGGGAACTTCACAATTGGAGTTCTTACCGGTCACGCGGAAAATAACCGGAGAATTGGATACAAATCCACAATCTGTTAATCCTTTGAACCTAATCAGGAAACTGTTATCGGGAGCATCCACATAACCGGCCAAACCATTGCTGGCTATGATAGGCTGAATTGAATTGATATCCCATTGATAAAGTCCTGAACTTATCTGTCCAGGATCCGGAATTGCTGTAAAAGCAGAACCTTTAGGATAAGATATTTCACAAGATCCTGGCAAAATTTCGAGACCTAAAGGAAGCAGGACTTCCAAAGCAAGGTTGGTCGCCGGATTGAAATTTGCGTTGAACACTTCAACCGTATGAAAAGGAACAGTGTCGCAAAGCTCAAAAGGCTCTAAAGGAGAATCAATATCAAGTTCTAATTCAGCGGGTAGCGTTTTTACTTTTAACCAAACGGTACTGATATCACAAGGTTGTGAACCGGAAGGATCGGTCCATGGATCACAATTCCAGCCCCAGGTCATTTGTAGTGAATCTCTTCCACCACATCCACCATTTTGGGCTATTATTTCCAAATCAAAATTTTGATTAGAACGTAAATCTCCTAATTGAATAATGCCATTAATGGGACGAAGGGTATCCCCGGTTGCTTTATTCAGAACTACGGCATTGTATAAATTTTCTCCTTCTCCGACAAGAATAAAAACATTAGAGGCAATTTGTCCACTGAAATTGGATATTTTGGAGTCCCAGCCAATGGTACTTCCCAAAGCAGCCTGATTGTTATTGGGTAAGCTATTGGAAAGGTTGGGTCTGCTGGTGGAAATTCCTGCATTGTTGGAAGAAGTTGTATCCAAGGTATTTGGAAATTGGCCGAAGTTGTGAGGGAATTCCAGGCCAACTGTTAAGGCAGTCGCTTTAAATCCTTCAAAAATACAATCATTGGAGGTGAAACTATGAGTGAATTGCATGCTGAATCCTTCATCTCTGATTGGATCATCAAACAGGCTCAAATCAGGTGAAACCGGACTTGAGGATCCTAATCCTGTATATTGATAGAACCCATGAAGGTTGTTTCCTCCTTGCAGGTCGATTGTTCCCAACCAGGTTTCTTCATGACTCACGATATTTGAGAAAAAGAAATCCCAATCTTTCACTCTTACAAGTTCTCTAACTTCATTGGGGAAGAAGTTGACCTGTCCTAATTTGTAATCAAAAAATGTGGTAGTAGGATCCTGGGTTGAGGTACAAGGTGAAATTGAAAATGAATTGTGACCGAACTTGAATTCACTTCCTGATATCTCAAGAAAATGCTCGGAAAAGCCACAAGTGAAGGAGTACTCCGCCGATCCCGCGTCATCATAAATACTAATGGAGCCAATACTTCTTAGATTGAGGACTTCCGGACCAACTTTGATGGGATTGAAATTTACAATATGTCTTGCTTCGAAAATTATAGAATCGCCTTCTTCCAAAACAAAAGAAGCAGGGAAGTTACCATTGCTTAGATTTTCAGGTTCAAGCCTGTATTCTCTTGTTTGGTAATACCATGCATCCAACACATCTTCCGGTCTGGTATTAATTACTACGACTTTACCTTCCTGATCTTCTGCAATAAGATTTCTATCCAAAAATGCCTCGTAGGTTTTTCCGGCACTAATGTCAACCACCCGTACTTTGGTGTCTAATTCCTTGAAGGCATTCTCTCTAAATAATCCCGTGGTCTTAAAATAAAATCCGGCACTTGTTCCATTTCTGAGGTCATCACTTTTAAAAGAAGCATAAATAACCCTAAAGGCTGCATTTTTAAAAGTAGCCCCTTCATCATCTACGGTAACAACGCCGTAAGTCCTGGTTACTGAAGTATCTCCATCGATAAAACGATCCCTTCGAATCATATTTGGGTCTGCCTGACTTAGAGGCATATCTGCGAGCCGGTTGTCGTCTGCATCTGCATACCCGATATTTTCTCTTAAATGGGATCCTTCAGGATTCACATATCCTCTGATTCTTCCGTTTTCTACCATTGCGTCCACTACACACAGCCAGTACATATCAAACTCTTCACAATCAGCCATTGCACAGGAAGGCTCGTTCAGGTTGGGAATAATTTCGCTCGAAGCTTTAACCGTAAATTTATCTAAAATTCCTGCAGGGATGATGGTATCACTGATGATTCCACCCAGGCCACAATTACCTCCCAGGCAAACATGGGTAGGACTTGTACAGCTGGATTGCATATTTACCAGGGTTGGACTGTCCAAGTCGATACAGGTATCAACACAATTGTATTCGATTATAAAACTGGTTTGTAGGGAATCTGTACTAAATGGTAATTCAAATAGGATTTCAACCAATGTTGAACTGCTTTGAGGTATTACATCGATAGAAAGCGGTGCTTTTCCATCCAAAAAGAAGGGAGAATTGCCCCAATTCATACCACAGGGAAGTTCCAGGTTTACTTTAAAATAGCCGTCCGGATCGGTTAGTAATCTGGACAAAACTTTGTAATCCATGTAATAAGATTGACCATCAAATAGTGGTCTGCCAATACGATACTTAATTGAATCCAGGATGAAGTAAGGATCTTCAGCCGTATAGGTTGAACCTGTAGCGGTGAGGGTGCTGCCCGGAGGACAAGTACCTTCATAATTGACAAGATAATTATAGGAAGGAGCAAATGCATCACATCCTTCAGCGCAATAAAATAAATCAAATGTTAACTCAATCGATTCGCCCGGAGCTAGTTCATCAGGCAAAAGAATTTTTATAGAATCAGAATAATCTCCAGTGAAGTTACAATTGAAAAAACGGAAATTTCTCAATGCGGTAACGTCTGCATTTATCGGATTTCCATTCGAACTTGCAACAAAGCTGTTTAAGTCAAATGCAAATGAAGCATCTTCTAAATTGGCATCAATGAAGACTTGAATATTTCTGGTTGTATCAGTGCCGGTATTCTCAATTAAAATAGATTCTTTGAATGCTTCATCCTGGCAAAAGTTTTCTGGGATATTTGAGTTTGAAGTCAGCTGCAGGTTGGGAGCCAAAGGATTTGGGTTGATCCTGATGCTGGCAGGAAGATTATCGAAGCCACAAGCTTCACCAAAACATCCCCATTGAATTCTAATGGTGGAATTGGAGAAAGATTGTACTCCACAATCTGTGATTGTGATTTCTTCTTCCAGTTCATATACCTCATCCTGGTCCAGATAATCATCGCCATTACCTACGGTTCTAAATTCAGCAGCGCCTATGGTTCCAGAATATAAATTTCCAACAGTTTGTCCATTAGAAAGGTTGGTTTGAATGGTAACCCCACCACTATGGAGATCAGAATACTGTATCTCTGAAACCCTGCCCAAACGTGTATTTTTAATTCGTATGGTTCGGGTGACTACGTCATATTGAGTTCCCTGAAGTGCAGAAGGCGTAACCGATTCCAAAATCAAAAGGGGAGTTTCCACCCGATATGGATTGGTGGTAATGGATTCGGAATTTCCATTGTAATTTATACTAATAATATTGCTAAAAAGCACTCCGGAATTAATTTCATCTATAGCACTACAAAGCACATGAGCTTCAAAAATGATGGTGATTTCTTTGTTTGCATCCAATGAAGCAATTTGAAATCCCGGATTGTTTGGAATGAGATTGGGTCGTTCAACTGCATTCTGTACAGTTCCCAAAACGTATTCTATACCAATCGGTAGTTGTACGTTGATGTTAATTTGAGAAGCAGCTACATTGTTGTTGGTGAGCGTTATTTCAAAAGTTCCGGATTCGCAGACATTCAGCGAAGTTGGATTTTGATAGGTGATAGAAATGTCCTGGGCAGTAACCTGGTTCCAGGATAATAACGCGATGATAATAATGGTGGACAGTAGAATCTTTTTCATCATAGCCAAAGGGTATTTGGTTTTACATTCCCTTAAGAAGTGAATTTAGTTTTCAAAAGGTTGCGTAGTCTAAAAATTTTGTGGAAGATATTTCAATTTGTTAATTTTTTCTAAAGAGTTGGGATGCAAATTAAACTTTGTAATCCTGACAACATCAAAGCATCAATTTTAGACAAATCTTTAAATTAACAGTCATGAAAAAATTGAGCAAATTCCACCTCTATTCCTTTGTTTTTTTATTAGTTGCATCTGTGTTTTCTATTTCTGCAAGTCTTCCGTTTCAAGCTGAAAGTGATGGCCCCGGCAGATGGGAAAGGTTAGGAACTAAAAAGGTAAACTTTGGATTGGATAGAGACGAAATAGTTGTATCAGCCAGGGAAGGATTGTTTACCGCAATGAAATTAAAGGTTAAACGTGCAGGAATTAATATGCACAAATGTGTGGTCCATTTTGCAAATGGAGAATCACAGGAAATAATAATCCGAAACAACCTGCGCCAGGGTGGTGAGACGAGAGTTATCGATATAAATGGCGGTGCTCGTGTAATTAGAAAGGTGGTGTTTTGGTATGATACCAAAAACATCAGAGCCAGAAAAGGGGTGATAGAATTGTGGGGAAGGCACTAGGGATTTTAGATTTTAGATTTTGGATTTTTGATTTGGGATTTCTTCATGCTTCTTCATGTTTCTTCATGTTTTTAATGTTTCATGAAGAAGCACGGAACTGTAGGATTTTTGATTTTTGATTTTCTTCATGGACTTTTTAATGTCTCTTCGTGTCTTTAATGTTTCAAAAAAAGAAAAAACACTTAGAGACTTGAATATTTACAAAAAATGGTGATAGCAATATTTTGAAAAAAATCAAAAATGAAAAGTTCCTTAATATCAGTTGGCTCAATTGATTCTTGAAATAATAACCTTGGGATATTTCAAATTTTGTACATGCTTTCTTCCATCAAGTTATTCTATAACTAAAGTTTTAGCAGCGGTTTTACCTTCTAAGGTGGTTATTTTTATAGTTATAATACCTTTTTGAACAGCCTTGATATCAATCTTATGATTGTTTTGGCCAGTCCCTTTTTTAAGTAATTGACCTTTAGAATTGTAAATTTCAGTGTATTTCCCGATAATTAACTGTAACAAAAAAAAAAAAAAAAAACTGGTCGTTGGGTTTGGGAAGACTTCAAAGTTAATGGGAGGTTTTGACTTTCTGTTTCTTCTCTTTTCGGCATTAACATAGATAATATAAAAAACCTAAACCTGACATCTTGTTACCTTATTTCTTCGACCATCCTCCAATTTGGAAAAGGATTCATTGCGCCAAACCACTTTATGCAAGTAGGCAAACTGCTATGTGAGTCCATAAAGTTATAACTGAAGAAACGGAAATCAACCTTTCTCAATTCCGTACCAGGGGGAAAAAGTATAGTAATTATTTAGCTGCTTGAAATTCTCCAGTTCCATTATAAGCACTCCATCATAAATTGCAGGTCTCTTTACTTACCACCAGCCCACGAAGGTTCCACCATTAGGCTCAAATGCACTTCGGTAAACAGCAAATGCAGGATCTGGATTGCACGGACTATCTAATCTCAGAAGGATTATTAGGATTGATAACTCCTATTCTTAGGTAAGGAGCCATTGGGAAATTTGGCCCATAAGATGCACCAACATAAACAATAGTATCTCCAAAAATACCACCTGAAGCCCAAATGCCTTATATTGATTGTTAGGAACAGGTGAAACCTGCAATCCAGATGTCCTCTTTAGGATTGTAAATTTGGGACATTTGGTACGTTTTTGCTGTTACTCCAGCCCGTGCAGTAATGCGATATTAAAATTATTTCCAAACTTCTGCACATGTGATCATCGACAGGCACAGGAATATTTCTTCCCATCGGCTTCAAATTGATTAGTAATCGGATTGAAAATATGGACTTTGGAAAGACTCTTTCATTTCCGTTGGCTAAAAAACTGTGTAACCGCCAATGATATGAAATCTTGTCATTAACCAAACTAGCAGAAGCATAATTTACCAGGACCTGAAGGTAAATCAGGTAATGGTTCCTGCTCATCTATAGGATTATAACGATATGATCTTTTGTGTATTCCAGAAAAGTTTGGTGGAATCGTCCTGAGAATGTATAAAGCCAAACTTTATAAAAGGATCCTACAAGCCATGCAGCAACCGCATTGTTGGTACAGGGTTCTGGGTAAAGGCGCCAATTCTTCTTGTGCGCTTAATTTGAAGGAAAAAGTGATTAGGAAAAGAAAAAAGTGTGTAATAGTTGGCTTCATAACTGTAAAGTTTCTTTTGTTCAAATATATTCTATTGGTACTTGTGCATCAAGTTAAAATTCTGGAAGATTTGACTTTTTATAGCCATTTTTACAGCATAGTGAACAAGCACCCTTCGCTCATGTTGTCGGAGAGATTGTTGAATGTTAAATGATGAAAAATTAAACAAAATTAAATCCACTTGATCCAAATTCTCGTACATAAAATCAAATAACAAGTTTTAAATAAATAAGACCCTTTAAAACCAACAAAATGAAATCAACTCTACTAACTGCATCCATACTTTTCTTCAGCCATTTTCTTTTTGGACATCAGGGTTCTATCTCAGGTGTGGTAAAAGATGCTGATAACAAAGAAGCCCTTGCCGGTGCAGTGGTAGGGATTGAAAGTTTAAATTTATGGACGACTACCAATGCCATTGGTATTTTTGATTTCGAGGAGGTGGAAGCAGGAGAATATGATTTGACGGTAAGTTTTATAGGTTATGAAACAAAGTTGTTACAGAACGTTCGAGTAAAGGACAATGAGACCGTGACGCTTCAAATCTTTGTGAATCCATCTCAAATCGACCTCCCTTCTGTACGAATTACTGCCAATCCACAATTGCGCCATCAAACCATAAGTAGTCTTGATATTCAAACAAGGCCTATCAATAATAGCCAGGATATCTTGAGGTCTGTTCCGGGCTTAATCATAGCCCAGCATGCCGGAGGTGGAAAAGCAGAACAAATTTTTCTGCGTGGATTTGATATCGATCATGGAACGGATGTTCGTATAACTGCAGATGGGATTCCGGTAAACATGGCCTCTCATGCCCATGGTCAGGGTTATGCTGATCTACATTTCCTGATTCCTGAAATGATCGAAAAGGTCGATTTTCGAAAAGGGCCTTATTATGCAGATCAAGGCGATTTTGCCACTGCCGGAAATGTCGAATTTTCAACTAAAAATAAGTTAGATAAAAATATGGTGAAAGCAGAAGCCGGCCAATTCAATACCTACCGAATGGTGGGTGCCCTGAATATTTTGGGAGAAAAGCAGGCAAATAATGGCCAGAATGCCTTCATCGCCGGTGAATTTAATCTTACCGATGGATTTTTTGAAAGTCCACAGGATTTTAACCGGATCAACTTACTGGCTAAGTATAATTTCATACCAGGCCCAAACCAAAGTGTTTCTGTTTCTTTTTCCCATTTTACAAGCAGTTGGAATGCCAGTGGCCAAATACCGGAAAGAGCAGTTGAATCAGGTTTAATTTCAAGGTTCGGAGCAATAGATGACACAGAAGGAGGAAGCACTTCCAGACAAAACTTCAACCTGATTCATTATGTAAATGATGGAAATTCACTTTTTAAAAATCAGATTTATTTTACAAAATACGACTTTGAGTTATTCTCCAACTTTACTTTCTTTTTAAATGACCCTATAAATGGCGACCAAATTCGCCAACATGAAGATCGTAAAATGTTTGGCTACAATGGTAGTTGGACCAATGATTCCAAATTCTTAGGGAAAAAATGGACTACCGAAGCCGGAGTCAATATACGTTTTGATCAAATCGATGACTTGCAACTCCAAAGAACCAAAAATCGAACAGAAGTATTAGAAAGCCTGGCTGATGGAAGTGTTGAAGAGACCAATTTGGGTTTATACCTTTCTGAACAAGTACAATTGAGTCCAAAACTGGTAGCCGATCTCTCGCTTAGAGCAGATGTTTTCAGATTTATCTATCAGGATGACCTTACCGCAAACTACGACCCCGCATCAGAAACAAAAACTGTTTTCAGTCCTAAGCTGAAACTCCAATATCAGGTCAATCCAAAAATTGCGCTTTATGCCAATGGTGGATATGGTTTCCACTCAAACGACGCCAGGGTAGTGGTCAGACAAACAGACCGCAAAACCCTCCCAAAAGCCCTGGGGTATGATGTAGGAGCCATCTTCAAACCAATTCCAAAGTTGTTGATTGATATTGCTTTTTGGCAATTGGATCTGGAACAGGAATTCATTTATGTGGGTGATGAAGCAGTGGTGGAAGCAGGAGGTGCAACCAGAAGATTGGGTGTAGATGCGTCCTTAAGGTACCAAATTCTAAAAGGATTGTATGCTGACATAGATGTTAATATTGCTCATCCCAGAGCACTTGATGTGGCAACAGAAGAGAGTTTTATCCCACTTGCTCCTACTTTGACCAGTACCGGAGGTTTGTCCATGGAATTGGCAAATGGATTCGGAGGTTCTTTAAGATACAGATACGTAGGTGATAGACCTGCAAACGAAGATAACAGCCTTACAGCTGAAGGCTATTTTTTATTAGACGCGCTTTTACAATATAAAAAAGAGCGTTTCGCATTACATGCAGGGGTAGTAAACCTGCTAAACAGAGACTGGAAAGAAGCACAATTTGAAACCGAGAGCAGACTTGCCTTCGAAAGCGAATCTGTTTCAGAAATTCATTACACACCCGGAAGTCCCTTCTTTTTAAAAGGGGGTGTAACCCTGTTCTTCTAACCGGCAAGGAACCGGTTATATTTTCCAGCATTAAGCATCCCTAACATATATAAATAATTGCTGCTATTAGGTAGCCTGAGAGTGAATACACACTCCCCGGGATAGCCAATGGTATGCCCTTAAAACCAATTTTTTAATCTATTTCAAACCATTTCAGTACCATGAAAAATTTTAACAGGAAATCATGGAACGTGTATTTGCACAGTTTGCTATTTATCCTACTGGCTACTGCAACTGCATTTGGTTCCAGTCACAGGGAAGCACCCTTGATTGCAAATGATCCATTGGCCGACAATACGGATCTATATGCATTCCGGAGTCCTGACAACCCCAACATGATTACTATCATCGCCAATTACATTCCGGCGGAATTGCCATATGGCGGGCCCAATTATTACACTTTTGGTGAAAATATTCGCTACGAGATCCATGTAGACAATGACGCCTCCGTTGCTGGCGATGAAATCATTTATCGATTTACTTTCAATGTAGTAAATGAAGACCCAACCACTTTTTTCAACATTAGATTGGGCCAGAGAAACCTAAGAACCAGTTATACGCTTGAAAGAAGTGTGGACGGAGGAAATACTTTTACTGCCATCATCACTGATGGTGAGGTACCCCCTCCTAACATTGGTCCTCGTTCCATCAACAGTCAGGTTGGTTTGAATACCACTTACGCTGATTTGATCAACCAGGCCATAATGACTGCATCTTCAGGAGAGCGCGTTTATTGTGGTCCTTCTGACGATCCATTTTTCGTGGATTTAGGAGGTGTTTTTGACCTTGGAAATCTGCCTAGACAAAGTGGCGTTTATCGTGATGGATTGGCCCAGTACAATGTGCATACCATTGCCATCCAGGTGCCAATCTCTACCTTGTTGAAGTCAGGAGCCCCATCTTCTCCAACCAATATTTTAGACCCTGATTATGTAATCGGAGTTTGGGCTTCTGCCAGTCGTAGAGCTACCAAAACCTTAATGGAAGACGGTTCTAATCCTGATGAGACCGGAGATTGGGTGCAGGTTTCCCGTTTGGGAATGCCTTTGACCAATGAGGCTGTTGTTCCAATAGGATTTAAGGATTATTGGAATTCATTGACTCCTTATGAAGAGTTAAATGACACCATTCTCGACCAGTTTTTCTACAATCCAGAACTTGCTTTGTATATGGATGATGACCAATTTGGTGGTGCGGTTCCTTCATTTGCTCCCTTACGCATTCAAAGAAATTCATTACAGGCATATGACTTCGGCTATGGCCAGGATGGATTGGTACTTCGAAGGATCGCGGCGCAGTTTCAGGTACCGCTTCGACGATGCAGTCTGGTACATTGCTATTGCCTCTGACCAGGAAAGCCAGACGGTTGACTGTGGCCTGATCGGCTACAGAAAACCAATAATTCTTATCAATTGGCGACCGTAAAAATGGAAATCCACTGGCAGCAGGTAAACCCTTCATCAATAATTTCCTGCCAAACGGAGGTGACATGTTGCGCTGAATATGGCGCAACACCAGCTACCAACGATGATCCCGCCTCAGTCCACTGGTATCGTTCGTGCAGTCGTGTTGATTGACTGATGCCCAATTACAGAATACCAATGCCGAATCTCGAATTCATTCTAATACGGATGGATTCCCTAATGGTCGAAGACTTGAAGATGATGTAACCTGCACGAACCGTGGCAGTTGGTGGAGTTGCCCTAGCAGCCATCGACTTCGCGCATGATTATATGATTGGCGGCAAAACTGGTAACCCAGGACCTTATAGATGTAACACTTATTCAACCGTGTTGGCAGTAATGACGCTGCGAATTCAATTTTCTTTCCCTTATGTCGCTGAGCCATGGAGAGGAACCGAAGCTGAATAATTCTTGCCTCAAAATTATTGAATGAAACAAAAAATAATTGAAATGAAATTTTTACATAAAGCTCAAACCTATTTATTGGGAGCTTTGATGCTGGCAGGAACACTGTTTTCCAGTGACACCTTGCATCCAGTCACAGGGAGGCTCCAATTTATCTCCAATGATCTCGCTGGTGTGATAGCCGTAGACTCTACGTATTTCCGTAGCCCTGATGATCCCAATACCATAACTATTATCGCCACCTACGTACCATTGCAATTGCTGCATGGAGGTCCAAATTATTACTCCTTTGGTAAAATGTGCGCTTTCTATATAATTCATGTAGACAATGATGCATCCGTACCGTGTGATGAAAAAAAACTCTTTACAGGTTTACCTTTAATCAGGAAAATGAAGACCTGACTAAATTTTTTCAATATCAGGTTGGGTAAACAAAACCTGAAACCACTGTACATCACCAGGAAAGCTGTTACTTCCATTTAGTGTGCAACTTTTCAAACTATTTGTGATGAATGGAGTGGTTCCTCCTAATAACATCGGAGAAAGATCCATTACCAGTCAGCTTCGACTTCAATTACTACGCTGATTTGATGACCAGTGCGATGACTCAAAGTACCGGTGAAACTGTTTTTGCCGGACCAACAGATGATCCGTTTTTCGTTGATTTAGCTGGTGTGTTTGACCTGGGTGATTTGCCAAGGCAAAATGGCGACCCAAGAGACGGCCTTGCCTGTATGAATGTAAGTGCGATTGCCATTAGTTCCTATTTCAACCTGGTTGAAAGATACGGCGCACCATCCAGTCCTACCAATATTTTGGATCCGGATTATGTAATTGGTGTTTGGGCATCTGCCAGCAGAAAGCAGGTGCGTACTTTGGAGCCAGGCTCTGAATCCTACAGCGGAGATTGGGTTCAGGTATCCCGTTTGGGTATGCCATTGACCAACGAAGCAGTTATTCCGATTGGTTTTAAAGATTATTGGAATGCTTTGACTCCTTATGAAGAATTAGGTGATACTATTTTAGATAAATTCTTTTACAATCCTGAACTGGCCTTGTACATGGACGACGATCAATCTGGTGGTGCAGTGCCCGCATTTGGCTAACTTGAGGATTCAGAGAAATTCTCTGTAAAATCATTTGATTTGGTTATGGATGGTGGATGGTTTCTTTGTTTAGTTTGAAAGGTTCAGCGGCTGTAGAAGGTACCGCTTTGGACGATGATGTCTTTGGTACCTTATTGCCGCACCGGGCCCCGAAAGGCAAGATCGGCCGACCTTATGGCCCGCCTTCATACTGGCGTACCTAATGTAATTCCTTACCAATTGGCAACAGGAAAGGATGGCAACCCGCTTGCAGCTGGAAAACCATTTGTGCATGTAACTTTTTGCCTAATGGTGGTGACATGTTGCGACTAAATATGGCCGTGCCTGTGGCACTCCTCGTAATGATCCAAATTCAGCAGTTTAGGTTTGATCTAGGCTGCAGTTTTAGGTCTTACTAACTCCGGTTTACAATGGAACTGCAGACCTCCAGGCTATCCCAAATATGGATGGTTTCCCAAATGGTCGTCGTTTGAAGATGATGTGACCAGAATTGAATTGTAAGCGGTTAGTGGTGTCGTTTTGGCAGCAGTCGGACTTTGCATGATGATTTATATACACCGGGTGATCCTACTCCATTAACGGAAGATTTAACAGGTGTTCTAGGTTATACAACCGGAGTTGAAGAAAATGACGCTGATTTCCAGGCATCCTTCCCTTATCTGGCAATGCCTTGGGCGGGTGATGGAGAATGTAGTGGTCAAATTACTACTTCGACATCTGATAATCCTGGTCAAAGTCTATTAGGAATGAGTTCAGGAAGTATTGTAATGGCAAATTTCCCTAATCCATTTACCAATCAGACTACTATCAAATACCTGGTGAATCAAGCCGGAAAAGTGAATATCAGAATCTTTGATATGAACGGTAAAATGATAACCAATCTGGTAGATGAAAGGAAAAACCCAGGTGAATATCAGCGTGTATGGAATGCTGAAAATGTTCCTGACGGAACCTATTTCGCTATTGCCTTAAGTGAAGACGGTACTGTTCAAAGTACAGTTAAAATGGTAAAAGTGAAGTAGCATTAAAACATAGAGGGCCTTCTTGGCCAGAAGGCCTTCTATTCTTTTTTTTATAAAAATAACTTCAAAAAAATAACCAATGAGACCTTTACAATATGCTTTTTTAGCAATGCTACTAACAGGTTGGATGGCATGTTCTCAACCTGAAAATGATACCAATACCCTTACAGAAAAAATGAAATCTGTTCCTGAGTTGTTGGACAGACCAGAGGAACTGAGAAACGGAATAGAATGGGATAAAACACAAAATTTTTATACACAAAAACGTGATGAAATACTGGCAGATCCCGAAAATGCCACAGCAAAAATTGAACTGGCTGAATTGTATATGCAAGAAGCAAGAGTGACCGGAGAACATGGTCATTATTATCCGGCAGCGCTTTTAATGTTAAACAGTGTTTTGGATCAAAACCTTGAGCGCAAGGATGAAAAATTCAGGGCTCTAAGTGATAAAGCCTCTGTGCAAATGTCCTTGCATGATTTCGGTCCTGCCTTGGAAACAGCTGAAAAAGCGGTTGCTATCAATGCATACAATGCCCAGATTTATGGAGTTTTGGTTGACGCCAATGTTGAATTGGGTAATTATGAAGAAGCTGTGAAAATGGCGGATAAAATGGTCTCTATTCGTCCTGACTTGAGATCGTACTCCAGGGTTTCTTACCTAAGAGAAATTTATGGAAAAGTCGATGGTGCTATTGAAGCTTTGGAAATGGCTATTGAAGCCGGTTATCCCGGTCAGGAATCAAGGGCATGGGCCATGTTGACCCTTGGAAATTTATTTAAAACCTATGGTGAACTGGACAAAGCGGAAGTAGTTTTTAAGGCCATATTAGAAGAAAGACCCAATTATCCATTCGCAATTGCTGGCCTTGGAGATGTGGAAATGGAAAGGGGTAACTATGAAAAGTCTGAAGAACTTTTAAAAGAAGCCGCAGCTATTATTCCGGAGGTTGGATTTTATGAATCTCTTGCGACATTATACAAAAAGATGGGAAGAGATCAGGAAAAGGAAGCTGTTGTTGCTGAAATATTTCCCATGTTAAAAGACGATACCTCCAGTGGACACAATATGGATCTGACTTATGCGCATGTTTACCTTGATTTGGAAGACAAACCTGAAAGAGCTTTGGCATATGCAAAAGTGGAATATGACAAAAGACCGGATAATATTGATGTGAACCGAATAATGGCAAGGATTTATAAAGCAGAAGGAAATCAGGAACTATATAATATGCATTTGCAAAAGGCAAAAAGTACCAATTCTCAACATCCTGAATTGGTGGAACTTCTTGCCAGCAATTGATAAGTTTCGCTATTCTTCCCGTTAATTATATTACTTTCGTTCCAAACAGACTAATATGAATTTCGGGAAGATTTTTCTTTTTTCATTCGCACTTTTCATTTCTTATTCTGGTTTTTCACAACAAAAACTCGGGCATATTGATATGGAAAGGGTTATAAGATCTTTGCCTGAGTTTTCCTTGGCTCAGGATTCAATAGATTACTTGAGTAAAGAGTATGAGAAAAACCTGATTCGAGAACGCCAAAAACTTGAGAACTACTATTCTAATCTAATGCAAAAAATGCAATCGGGTGAATTGACTCCGCTTCAACAGGACGAAGAAGATAAAAAATTGGGAGAGATGAAGACGGAGTTGGATAATCAGGTTCAGATGTATGACCAAAAGTTGGCTTTTGTAAGGAATCAGTTGATGGGAGAAATACAGGCAAGTATTGAAGATGCACTGATTGTTTATGGAAGGGAAAATGAATTCACATACATATTGGACAAAAATCAAATACTTTATTTTGGAGGGGGAATAGATGTTACGGAGGAGATAATTGAATCTTTAAAAAAGAAATAAATTAAAAAGGCATCCTGTTTCGGATGCCTTTTGTCTTTTTGCCTGTGATTGAGGGTTTTTATTGTTCCTCTGCCTTTTGGAATTTGTATTCTACAATTGATCCCGGAAGAGCCCAAAAACACCAGCATATTATAGCCAAGGCTAATAATACATCTACCATAGTTTGAAAGGTTTAGTGTTGTAAAATGGTTCTTTTAGGGTGAGACCAGAGTCCTGTTACATATGTATCGGCGGGATGGAATAAAGGTAAAACTATTTTAATTTTTTTAAAACAATTGTTTGTATAAAAACGTATTTAATTTTTTTTATTTTGAAAAACAGGGGTTTTAAGAAATTCTTAATCATTAATAATTGGTTGGATATTAATCATTAAGTATTTATTTTTATGATTATGCTTAAAAGAATATTGTTAACTAAAATTTTAAAGAATGAAAACAATAAACTTACCTATTATTTTAATACTTTTTCTTGTTTTAGGATCTTGTAAAAAGGAAGATCCAAAACCAGGTTTGAATCCAGACGACCTGGTTGGAATTTGGGATGTTGAATCACATCGACTTGAAGGTTCAGAGCAGTTGAATATTGTTTACCTTAGTTTGCAATATGAATTTGAACCTCTTAATGATGGTGTCGGAAATTTCTTTCTGCGTTATACTGATTATCAGGATTATTCAGGAGAGTGGAAAGGGGTTTACAGAGTATTCCAGGACAGTCACCAGATTGAAATCCTACCTGATCGTGAAGGTCCAATTTTATTAGATGTAACCTTAGATGGAGATAAAATCACATTAAGCGGTTTATTTATTAATGGTAATACAGTTACCATCGCAAAAAAACAATAAGGAAATAGTTGCAGAAGACCTTTTGTTTTCTGCAACTTTACTTCAAATTTTTCCTTTGAGTCGCATCTTACATTTTTCTATTTTATTTCTTCTTTTGACCAATGTCTCCATTTGTCAAACTTCCAAACTTCCAGACCTCCAAATTGGGTTACATTACTGGGCGGTTGATTTTGTAGACCCAGGGTTCTTGCTTACAGCAGATTATCCGCTTGCCGGAAAACAAAGAGGGGAAAAGATTAAATACCTGGTAGGTAATTTCGATATAGGATTTTACAATAAAGACCGAAGCCATAGTGGAATAAATTTTTCCCCCGGATTATCCTTCCGCTCCATATTAATTCCAACAGGAAGATTCATTGATTTAAAATTGAATTTGGGTTTTCAAAGATCCATCTATGCGGGTGATGTTTTTGAGGTTGATAATCAGGGCAGAGTATTTAAATCGAAAGACGCCGGTCAAAACCTTTTCATGCCCCAGGTGAGTTTCCGATTTGGAAAAGATTGGCGATTTACCCATCAAAAAAAATTTGGATGGAATCTGGGAGTGGGACTTTTTGCCAGATTTTTAGTCAATAATGTTCCCGTTCCTGGCCTGTTCCTTACAGGAGGCATCAATTATTATCTCAATCCCAATCCCAGGAGCTATGAACCATAAAATCTTTTTTCTAATTGTAATTTCATTTTTTATGTTGCAATGCTCAAATGATGAGGGCATTGTTGAACAATTTTTTTTAAAAAACAATGAAGCTGTAATGCCGGTCCTGGTAAAAGGCAATACAGCCTCCAAAGTTTTTATCATCCTGCTACATGGTGGTCCCGGAGACGGAGCAATAAGAAGTTATAGCGACCCCGGATTTTTTGATGCATTGGAAGAAAGGTATGCTGTAGTATATTGGGATCAACGATGCGCCGGCTTGTCTCAGGGAAATTGTGATCCTTCCGGCTTAAGTGTTTCAGCCTATGTCAATGATTTGGAAAAATTAGTTACCCTTGTTAAATCACATTATGATATTGAGTCTTTGTTTTTGCTCGGACACAGTTGGGGAGGTACTTTGGGATTGGCATATTTAATTGAAGGAGACCACCAAAGCGAAATAAATGGTTTCATAAATACCGATGGTCCACATAATTTCCCATTGACTACTGAAGAAGCTAAAAGGATGATTTTGACCTTTGGTTCAAATATGGTTAACAAGGGAATCGAAACTGAAGCTTGGAACAATCTAATGGATCGGGTAAGGCCAAAAGATACCAACAAGTTTGAAGATGTATCTGCCATCAACAAGGCTGGTTATGCTACCCAGGACATATTACTTCGCATGGATTCTATCAATGATACCGATCTAAAATTTACCCCACACAGTTTGATTTCTGGAATGTTTCCCAGTCTGATGAACCAAATTGCCACCAGCAGTGCCGATCAATTTTTTGAGGATTTTATAGCATTGGATCTTTCAGACTCTTTAAAAAATATCACCATTCCGGTGGACTTGCTTTATGGTCGTTTCGATTTTGTTATCCCTCCGGCCGCGATGTTGGATTGTCGTGACCAATTGATCAATGCCCAGGTCAGAACTTTTGAATTTACACGTTCCCATCATTCTCCAATGGTACACGAAACCGACCTCTACAATCAAAAGGTAATCGAATTTGTGGAAGAGAATAGGTGAGAAGGCCGGGGCTGGACGCTAGTGGCTGGATACAGGAAACTGGATGCCAGGTAAATTGTTTGCTCGAATGCTCGTATGCTCGAATGCTCGTTTGCTCGGTTCTCGACGACTCGTTAGCTGGACGCTGGATCCTAGGCCCTCCTCTCCGTAAACCGTAAATCGCTTGCTCGTATTCTCGTTTGCTAGACACTGGATGCTTTTTCACCGAATAACGCGTCATTCCGGCCTCCGAGCCGGAATCTGTTATGTACCCTAGAATGGATCTTTAAAGGTTTCCAATTTATCGTTTAGTTAATGGAATTCTTGGTGTAGTACTCTAAACGCAGGATTTTGGATTTTCCCGATACCATACGGTAGCCCATAAATTGCATATCTATATTTGTGGATACGGGAATCTGAAGCATTTTCAATTAAGGAAAGCCAACAGCTAACGGTTAACAGCCAACAGCCAATCGCGTCATTCCGGCCTCCGAGCCGGAATCTGTTATGCATGCTAGAATGGATCTTTCAATGAAGGGAATCCTCGTTTTGTTGCTGGACTCTAGAAACTAGAAACTGGAATCTAGAGCCTGGAGACTTGATTCAAGGGCCACCCAACCCGTGCCCCGCAAACCTAAGATCCGACCCCATCGGGGTCATATATCTCAACTCAAGGTCCGACCCCATATCTAAATGACCCTGTAGGGGTCAGATATTATAGCTGAACGCTGAATCCAAGGCCCTCCTAAATCGTAAATCGTAAACCGTAAATGGATTGCTCGCGGCTCGTTTGCTCGGACTTCGACGACTCGTTAGCTGGAAGCCGCATCCAGGGCCCTCCTTCCGTAAACCGTAATTTGTTTTCTCGCTTGCTAGACACTATATATCTAAACGTTTACATGGTTTTGCCCAACCCTTTTGAATCCAACCACAGTCTTAGAAGTAAACAACCTGAATAATGAAAAATATATTTCTACTTTTTACTGCAATCTCCTTATTTGCTATTTTTTCATGCGAAAAAAATGAAATTGACCTTCCCGCAACCAAGATTTGTTCTGCAATTCAGCAGGATAGTTTCCCTCTTTTGAAAAGTGAATTGAATAATTATTTGCAAAACAATATTCAAGGAAATTCTGAGGATGATCTGGAAAAACTTGCAAGGTTTATTTCCGACCAGACTTGCATTAGCAGGGTGGAGACCGTATGCTATGTCTGTATTTTTACCTTGCCTCCCCAAAGCGAATTGAAAGTGTTTTATGATTATGGAAACCTTCAAAAAGAATTTATCCTGGATGTGATTATGACCGAACCAATGGAGGTGCATAATATGCATTAGGGGCTGGGTGCTGGGTGCTAGGTGCTAGGTACTGGGTGCTAGGTGCTGGGTGCTGGGTACTAGGTTTGGATCTGGATTGTTATAGAAAAAGAATTCCTTTTTGAGTGATTTAATTCTGAACATCAATTTCAAATTTCCAGTTCTCATTACAAACCAAAACCAATGAACCAATGAGAAATTTGAAATTCAATTTTTGGACGAAAAGCCTTGTGGCTCTTTCATTTTTCACCCTTTGTTTTTTCACGGCAGAAGCCCAACGCGCAGATGGTGCAGTAGGTATCGGTGCCCAAATAGGACAACCAACAGGACTTACCGTTAAGGTATACAAACCTTCAGGAATTTCCACAGATATACTTGCAGCTTGGGATTTGGACGATTTCTTTTTCCTTAATGTACATGGCTTATGGGAACGCCACATCGGAAGCTCTGAAAACTTCCATTATTTCTTAGGGCCAGGTGCATTTATTGGAATTAGAGACCATGGAAATGAACAGGAAAATGACATTGCAGTGGGTGTTAGTGGTAACTTCGGTATCAATGTAATGCTTGGTATCCTCGAACTTTACGGTCAGGTTACGCCAAGGCTAGAGATAATAGAAAAAACAGATGTTGATATTGGAGGTGGCGTCGGTCTGCGCTTTTATTTCTAAGCATTCGATAGAAAACAAAAACTATCTAACCCAAACATTTTTAAAAAACTGTAGTCTTGAGTTAATGAGCATGCTACCAACCCGCTAAGGGACGCTTAAATGTATCCCTCAAAGTTGGAACTGTGATAGACTCTTTTTCACCAAGGCCTTGTAAAATGTACGGTGCCTTGGTGGGGAGTCTTCCCACGCTTCTGGCGGGTTTTGGTCATGCTTTCAATTTATTTCAAAATTACCGCCTGATAAGGCATCAGACCTAATTCACTTCCATTTATTTGCATTTCATCATAGTTGTTTAACATAGTTTCGCCCACATTTATATCCTCGGGAAGGCCTATATTTTTCTCTTCTTTTGAAAAATTTAAAACGACCAATAATTTCTCTTCTTCATTACTTCTGATAAAAGCATAAATGTTTTCATCATCCGGTAAAAGCAATTCGTAATCTCCATATACCAAAACCTTGTGATCTTTCCTGAATTGAACTGCTTTTCTAAAATAATTCAAACAGCTATTGGGGTTTTTCTCTTCTGTTGCTACATTGATGGTATCATGGTTAGCATTCACTTTGAGCCAGGGCGTCCCACTTGTAAATCCTGCATTTTTCCCCGAAGTCCATTGCATGGGAGTCCTTCCATTATCACGACTCATGTGTTTTAAATAGGTGAGGTATTCTTCAATGTTTCCATTGTTTTCCACCAGATATTGATAGCGATTTTTTACCTGGACATCGTTGTAGTCTTTGATGTCATCAAATCGAATGTTGGTCATACCCAATTCATCACCATAGTAATAATAAGGCGTACCTCGCATGCTCAGGATGAGGGTGGTCAACATTTTAGAAGAAACTTCCCTGAATTCCTTACTGTCATTTCCATATTTGCTGACCATTCTAGGCTGGTCGTGGTTTCCCAAAAAGATTGAATTCCAGCCATTCCCGGCAAGGGTAGTGTCCCATTTGGTAAAGGTGTTTTTTAAATCGACCAGGCTATAACCATTTGGATCGGTTCCGATGTCCATTATTTCAAAATGATAAACCATGTCCAATTCTTTTCGCTCCGGTTTTACAAGATCCAAGGCGTCTTGCATGGTACTTCCTGCTCCTTCTGCAACTGTGAAAATGTCGTATTTGCTGACTACCTCCTGATTTATTTCTTTTAAATAGGAATGTAAATTTGGCCCCATTCCATAATAGGAAATGATTTGCTTTTCATAACCTTCCGGATACACCGGCCAGGTAGTGTCTTTTGAAACGAATTGAAAAGCATCCATCCTGAAACCGTCAATTCCTTTCTCCAACCAAAAGCGCATAATGTCCATCACTTCTTCCCTAAGCTTTGGATTTTCCCATTTCAAATCAGGTTGTTTTCTGGAAAAATAATGCAGGTAATAAGCATCGGTCAGCGAATCATAAGCCCAGGCATCATTATTTTTATCAAAAAAACTGTAACGCGGAGTAGGCTTTCCTTTTCAGCTGGCCACCAATGGTAATAATCTCTATATGGATTATCCCTGCTCTTCCTTGATTCCTGAAACCATTGATGTTCATCACTCGAATGATTCACCACCAAATCCATCACCAGTTTGATATCCCTTTGATGCATTCCAGCCAAAAGCGAATCAAAATCTTCCATGGTTCCAAACTCTGCCATGATGTCCCGGTAATCACTGATGTCATAACCATTGTCATCGTTGGGTGATTCATAAATCGGATTCAACCATACGATGTCAATTCCCAGGCTCTTCAAATAGTCCAGTTTTTCAATGATACCTTTAAGGTCTCCAACTCCGTCTCCATCTGTATCTTTAAAACTCCTGGGATACAATTGATAAACCACCCTTCCTTCCACCATCCTTCCGGCTTGGTTAAGGTATTGGATTCTTCTTTGGTTTTCCTGAACTTGTTCGCGACAAGCGAAAAAGGTAAGCAATAAGAAGCCAACTAATATTTTCTTCATTCAAGTTTGTTTTGGGGAATGAAAATAGGAAAAAAACGAAACTTAGAATTGTAAATGAAATCTAGGATTTAAGGGCTTTTAATAATCTTGGATTTAAATAAAGCTTCTCTTTACCTACCTGTTCACTCTTTAAAAATCCGGCCTTTTCCAATTCTTTTAAATAATTTCCGACGGTTTTAAGGTTTCCTAATCCTGCCTCTTCCAAAAATTTCCTTTTAGTATAAGGTAATCGAAATAATACTTCTAATAGATCTTTGGAATAAACCTTGGGTAATTTTTTTTGAATTTCAAGACCCATTTTTTTCATAGTTTCTTCTAAGCTAATAATTCTTAATCTATCATCGGTAGCGGTTTTTTCAATCATATCTAACATAAAAATAAACCATCCTTACCAATCGGAATTTTCAGTGACCTGCCATAGTTTTTCGTAATAACCTGATTTATTTTCTATAATATACCTGCTAAGAAATAGTGCTGGAAAATCAAGCAGACCTGAAAATTTCAAGTAAATAAGAAGAATTATTCTTCCAGTTCTTCCATTACCATCGAAAAATGGATGGATTGCCTCGAATTGATAATGAATAATAGCCATTTTTATCAAAGGGTCTATTGTATCCATATTGTGAATAAAATCCTCTAAATTTTTTAATTTTTCCCTGATTATTTCTTCACCCTCAGGAGGTGTGTATACTATTTTTCCGGTAATTGGATTTTTAAGTTGAGTGCCCGGAGTATTTCGAATTCCGGCTGAATTTTCTTTAATTATTTGGACAAGCTTAATGAAAAGGTTGGTAGTAAGGAGTGGTTTTTTTTTCAATTCATTCAAACCAAACCAAAGTGCATCCTTATAGTGTAAAACTTCCTTAATGGAAGGGTTTGTAGTCAATTTTTCTGCAATAGATTGTTTAAATAATTCGTCCTGAGTAGTTATAATATTTTCTATTGCCGAACTCGCCTGAGCTTCTTGAAGTTGAATAGTATCTATAAATAGGTTTGGATTGGGGAGAATATTTAGGGCTCCCTTTAATTCAGCTAATGCCCGACTTGCTGATATTGTTTTTTTTAAAATAGCAGTAGTATTTACATCCATTACAGGAGGCAAAGGAGGTAAACTATTAAAGGGAATCTCAGGATTATAGCTCATTAAAATGAATTAACAAGGTCAAATTTTGTCCTTATTAGAAAAACAAGGGTAAAAATAATCAATTTTCGCCTTTGTTGTATGCTCAAAGGTAAAATTTGCCCCTGTTAGAACTACTTGCTGTGGCAGCTGATGGATGCTGGACGCCTGAAGCTGGATTTTATCAGCCGTAGGCCGTCATTGAATGACGGCAGGATTGGGAATGATCTAAATTAACCGGAATTGCTCTTTTATTTTTTAAAACATGAAGGAATGAAGGGACATGGAGTTCGCGGTTCGTTTGCTCGGATGTTGGTGGCTCGTTTGCTCGTATCACGTCCCAAAAGAGGTGCGTCATTCCGGCCTCCGAGCCGGAATCTGCTATGTAACCTAGAATGATCGATTAAAAGGCTCCCAATCTTTCTCTTAGATTTTTGTGAAACTTGAAGGAATGAAGGAACATGAAGTTCGTGGCTCGTCTGTTTGCTAGACACTGGAATCTGGATGCTTGACTTTTTCCTTTTTCAACCAAAAATGAATCATGGTTGTTGATTGAGGCCCAAAAACCCCAAACCGAAAACCATTTCCCGCATTCCAAAAAGCGTTTCCCGACCCCATCGGGGTCATATATCTCAACTCAGGCTACAACCACGAATCATACTGACCCTGTAGGGGGTCAAATATTATTATTGGACGCTAGATCCAAGGAAACCCTCCGTAAACCGTAAATCGTAAACCGTAAATTTACCATTCCCCACTCGTCACTCATATTTCGTCACTTGAATGCTTCTGCTTCGCACTCCCTATTCTACGTCCCAATCATCCGTTCTCCGTGTAGGACAGGGCATGCCCTATCCCTACAAATTGATTACCCCCGAAGAAATCGTAAACCGTAAAATCGTAAACCGTAAATTCCCCACTCTTCACTCGTCACTCGTCATTCCACATTCGTCACTTCAAAACCTTTTATACCTCTCAAACGCCGCTTTCTCCAACTCTTCCCTGTGGTCAGGATGGGCGATTTTGATCATGGCTTTGGCTCTTTCTAAGTTTTTTCCGTAGAGGTCTGCTACGCCATATTCAGTGACAACGTAGTGAACGTGAGCTCTGGTGGTTACTACTCCGGCACCCGGTTTCAGCATGGAGCTGATTTTAGATTCGCCTTTGTTGGTCGAAGAGGGTAGGGCGATGATGGGTTTTCCACCCGGAGAAAGGGATGCTCCACGAATGAAATCCATTTGTCCTCCTACGCCGGAGTAAATTCTGGTACCGATTGAATCAGCACTTACCTGTCCTGTAATGTCAACCTCTATGGGCTGAGTTGATACTGGATCATATCCGACAATTTTCGTATAACAGCAGTATCATTAACATATTGAATATCAAGGAGTCGCACAAAAGGATTGTCATCCACAAAATCATACAAAGCTCTGGAGCCTAATAAGAATCCGGTTACCATCACACCCGGGTGAATGGATTTATATTTATTAGTAATAACGCCTTTTTTTACCAAAGGAATCACTCCATCTGAAAACATCTCTGTATGAACACCCAAATCTTTATGGTTGCCCAAACAAGCCAATACTGCATCCGGAATAGCACCAATTCCCATTTGTAAGGTAGCCCTATCCGGAATCATATCTGCGACATATTCGCCGATTTTATGTTCTACTTCAGTAGGTGTGTGGGGTTTCAATTCTGGTAGCGGCTCGTCTACTTCCACACAGGCAGAAAAACGACTGTTGTGAATTAGTCCATCCCCATGCGTTCTTGGCATTTGAGGATTCACCTGTGCAATGATAACCTTGGCTTTGTCCACCGCAGCTTTTGTCGCATCTACCGAAATTCCAAGGGAACAATATCCATGAGAATCTGGTGGAGAAACCTGGATCAAGGCCACATCCAGATGCACAATTCCGTTTCTAATCATCAACGGAATTTCACTCAAAAAGCAAGGGATGTAATCTGCATAGCCATTGTAAGTGGCGGTCCTACAGTTAGGCCCCAGAAAGAAAGAATTGATTTTAAAGGTTTCCTGATACTCAGGAGCCGTATAAGGTGCCGGTCCCTCCGTATGCAAATGATAAAGTGTGATGTCCCTCAATTCCTTATGCCTCGCTGTCATTGCATGAACCAGTGAGTTGGGAGTCGCTCCGGCGGTATGGATGTACACATTGTCGCCGGATTTTATAAGCCCTACGGCCTCTGATGCTGTTGTATATTTCATAGTGCAAACTTGACACTTTCTAATTTCCTGTCCAAGTGATCAAATTATTTATGTGTGGTGATTTCGAGCATTGTGTGCTGGGTGCTAGGCGCTAGGTGCTTGGTACTAGGTTCTAGGCGCTGGGTGCTGGGTTCTGGGTGCTAGGTACTGGGTACTAGGTTCTGGGTTTGGAATTTTGAAGTTCATAGGGACAATCACTACCGGGTGCCTGAGCCTGTCGAAGGCACCCGGACGAGGATTCCCCCTTTCAAGTGACGAGTGACGAATGTAGAGTGCCGATTGCGAGAACCATTTTGCGCCGTTTGGTATACGGAAAAACAAATCCGTAAGGATGGGTCATGACCCGTCCTACACGGAGCACCAATGATTGGAGCCTTGAAAATTACGTGAAACAAGCCAGAACCTAGTACCCAGAACCTAGAACGTAGCGCGGTCTGCGCCCGCCATCCAGCAGAGTTCAAAGACTAATGACGACCGGGAACCATGACCTGTCGAAAATCTAAAGATTCCCCTCCTAAATGACGAGTGGAACCGTACTAGTACTAGAACCAAGCACCCAGAACCCAGCACCCAGCACGTAGTGGCGGGCCGCGCCTGCCTTCCAGCAGAGTGGATCGTTGAAAGGACGAATCGCAACGAGTGCCGAATGCAAAAACCATTTTGCACTATTTAGTATACGGAAAACACCCTAAGGATGGTCCTGACCCGTCCTTACGGAAAACGAATGATTGAGCCTTGAATTACGTGCAACCAGCACCCAGAACCCAGCACCAAGTACCCAGCCCCCAGCCCCTAGTACCCAGCAACTAGCAACACCGGTAAATGATCCGAAATAAAATAATTATCAGGTCTGCGGTCGTCGATGTGCCAGACGGTTTGAACTTTAAATCCTTGGGTGAAAATATAATCTATTCTTCTGTCCAAATGTTGGTCTGGATCGAACCCGTTGAAGGTTCCAATGGGGCCGAAGGCAAGACTTGGATGGTCGCCGTAGCTATCTGAAAACTGTTTTTTGATGGTTTGAATGGGTTTGGAATCCGGCTCTGCGTTGAAATCACCCATCAGGATAACAGGATAATTGTTGGTGTTGGTTTTTTCAATCTCGGAAAGCAAAACCTCGGCAGATTTTTCCCTTGCTTCTACTCCTTTATGATCAAAATGGGTATTGAAAACCCAAAATCGAAAACTTGTTTCTTTCGATTCGAATAAAGCATAGGTACAAATACGGGGTAGGGCAGCATCCCAACCGACTGAATATTTTTCAGGAGCATCCGACAACCAGAAGGTTCCACTTTTTAATAAAGTGAATTTTTCAAAATTGTAAAAAATGGCAGAAAATTCACCCTTGTCGCCACCGCCAGGTTTGCCTTCGTTTCTTCCAATACCTGTAAAATGATGTTTGGCCAACATCGAATCCAAATATGCCAATTGATGTGCTTCTCCCTCCTGGATTCCCAAAACATTCGGACGGTATTGTTCCAATTGTTTTACCAGGGCATTTTTTCGTTCCGGCCAGGCATTGGGGCCATCTTGCGGATTGTCATAACGAAGATTGTAGGAAATAAAATTGAGGTAATTTGGATTTTGAGCATCCAAAGAAAGCAATGCAAAAAGAAAAACTAAACTGATAAATAAACGCATTATTCGAATTTTTGGGCAAGCTATCATTTGATTGTTACGTACAAGTAAAGTCTGATTAAAATCAATACTGGTCCTTGTATTTTTCAAATAGTCGGGGAAACCTTCTTTCCAGGTCATCATTATCCTCACTCCATTCTTCACCTTTTAATTCAAATGGAATTGTAGCCAAATAACCCTGATAAAGATCAGCACCGGTTTTATAATAAAAAGCATTGTAAGCCATAAAACCCAGACCTTCCCAATCTGTATCTCTTTCTATTTCAAAATCAGCCAAAGCATCCGGATTGTTCATGGCAGTTTTTACCATTTCTTTGCCTTGTCCGATAAGCCACTCCCTGAAATAGTCAAATCTGTCGTCTGAGCACCCGCCATTTATAATGTAAACAGCACCCCATAAATCCCAATGATACAATTGATTGGAAGTGTATCGAAAACGATTGTCAAAAGCCGCAATTTCCTTAGGTTTCTGTTTGAGCAGCAATTTGACGAGCTCAATTTTTTGTTTTTCGTAATCTCCTTTTCCGGCTGCTTTTGAAGCTTGAATCAGGGCCCAAAATTTATTTTCATCCATCAATTCTTCGGTTCCTTCAGGTTTTCTCCTGAAGAACCACTGCAATAGTTTGTTCAGCACTTTTTTATTTTTTAAAAATTATAAATCGCCCGCAATATCGAATAATTGAATGGCAATTTTGGCAACCTCATCATAGGTCTGGGAAGTATTCGACAAAACCACTACGGCAGTTTTTACATCAGGTAATACATATAAAAAGGTCGAAGCCCCAACCTGTGAACCACTATGACCATAAACATCTCCATATTTTGGATTTTCACCATATAAGAACCAGCCCATTCCATAGGGATTTCCTTCTGTTTTCATACCAGAGTCGGTCCACATTTGAGTAATACTTTTTTCGGAAACCAACTTCCCTTCCATCAAGGCTTTTGCAAAAAGCAACAAGTCTTCAGCAGTAGAATAAAACCCTCCCCCGGGAACTCTGTCACTGAGGTCGGTAGGTTTGGAAAGTTTGGCTTTGTTTTTCTTTTTGGCTTCATAAAAAAGGGATTTGTTCTCATACGCTTTTTCGGCCATTTCAATTCCACTGTTGCTCATACCCGCCTTTTCAAATACATTTTTAGTCACATAATCTTCATAGGACATGCCACTTGCTGCTTCGATAATGGCTCCTAAAATGACATAGCCATAAGTTGAGTACTGGAAAGAAATACCCGGAGGGAAAGTCAATTCTCTATCCTTGAAAACTCCAATGGCATCTTTGAGACTATTATAATGTGTAGTGTTGTTTACCGCTTTCAAATTTAAATATCCCGGTATGCCGGCCGTATGTTGTAATAATTGTCTGACCGAAATCGGTCCCTTTTCTTTTTCCGGAAACCAGGGTAGGTAGGTTTGAATTTTAGCATCCAATTCTATTTTTCCTTTTTCTACCAATTGAAAAATACATACTGCAGTAATCGGTTTTGAAATGGAAGCAATCCTCGTTTTGGTGTCATTTTTAAAAAGAATCCCTTCTTTTTTATTCAGGAAACCTGCGGCTTCGATATTTTTTACCTCCCCATCTTTTAAAATTCCTGCAGAGGCTCCGACGATAGAAGTTGATCGTACCGATTCTTCAAGCATAACTTTCAAACTTTCACTTTGGGAAAAGGTGGAATTAAGTGATGCTAGGAATACAAATAATAGAAGTGAAATGGGCTTCATCATGATTTGGTTTGAGGTGAATGGCAATCCTCCAAGGTAATTCACAATTTCCAAATGCCCGAATTTTGGCTACAGAAGAATTTTAGTTTTCTTAGGGAAAATTTTCTTTTGAAAAAGGCGCTCCATTATCTCCCTGTCCTTATTATCCTGCTAGGAATTCTACTCAGGATTAATGTTTATTTTCAAAATCGCTCCCTGATTATTGATGAAGCCAATCTGGCCAGAAATGTTGTGGAAAAAGACTTGGGTGACTTTTTCAGTCTCTCGACTATGAACAATATGCACCACCGGTATTTTTAATGGCTTCCAAATTAGCCATTGAGATTGGTGGCGTCACTGAATTTGCCCTAAAGCTATTACCCCTTTTGGCAGGATGTTTCAGCATCATTTTGATGTGGTGGATAGCCAGGATTTACATCCGCCAACAATGGAAGCTGGCCTTCATCCTTGCCTTGTGGTCCTTTTCGGAGATCTCAGTTCGGTATGCTACCGAGTTCAAACAATACAGCCTCGATGCCATGCTGACCCTACTGCTGGTGTATGCTTTTTTAAAATTCCCTTTTTTTAAAAATAAAAATTCATGGCTTTGGGCCTTGGGCGGCGCATTGGCAGTGTGGACTTCCATGCCATCCGTTTTTGTATTGGCAAGTATCGGATTCTTGTGGTTGATGGAGGCTTGGAAAGACGAATCAAAAACCTTGTTTCCGGTCTTGCTAACAGGCATTTTTTGGCTGGGAAATTTTGCCCTTTATTTCTTCACCATTTTAAAATCTGACGCAGGATCAGATTACCTGCAAAATTTCCACGGCGAATATTTCTTTGATTTATTTCCTACGGATGCTGCCTCCCTCAAAAAAGACTGGAGTCTGCTGGAGGGGATATTCCGCTCCGTCACTGACAAAACATTTATCTCTATAATTTTCAGCATCCTGTTATTAGGCTCCGGCAGTTTTTACCTTTTTAAAAAGAAATTCACACTGTCCATCCTTCTTATTTTGCCGGTAGTATTGACCATGCTTGCCTCCCATTTTCATTTGTATTCCCTATTGGACCGGGTCAAATTATTTTTCCTTCCCCTCCTCATTTTAATAGCCGGTTTTGGATTAGAAATACTTTTTAAAAAAAGCCATAAAGCACTTCGAGTCGTTTTAATCGCCCTGGCCATTCTGGTCGTCATCAACAAGGACGGTTATCCCTATTTTATAAAAAAAATGGAATTTGAAGACAGCAAATCTTGCCTTACTGGACTACAAGAAATTCGAAACCAGGATCGTCCTATCGTCGTCCACCATGATGCCTATTCAGCCTTCATTTTTTACAACAACTACCACCAAAACGCCTTTCAATTTTCCAATTATTACAAATTAAACTGGAACCAAAACCCCACAGAAGTCTTACCCGACCGCACCGTCCAATGGTGGCTATTCTTCTCTCACACCTCACCTTCCGACCAGGAAGAAGCAATTCAAGAAGCAAAACAAAAATATGTGTTATTGAAGGATGAAAGTTGGGAAGGTAGTAGGGTAGTGGAGTTTGGGGTGGAATGAGAAGGAATGAGTGAATTGGTGATTGGGTGAATGGGTGATTTGATTTATTTTGGTGTTGAAAATTTTCAAGATAATGTGGCCAGCTGACTTTAAAATAAAAGTCTTTATTCGCATTTTAAAACAAAATAAATGGTAACTATAGAAAGAGTTGTTGACGGTTTGAAAATATATCAATCGCAAATTCAATTCTCGATAATGGAAATTTTTATTTTACTGGAATTAATAAATCCAGAGGAATCATGCCTAATTCTTTAGGTAAATTTAATTTAGAGAGAAGCCAAATTGAATGGGAAATTACAGTTCAAAATGGAGTTTTATCCTCAATCCCCATAATTTATAGGGATTAAATTGGAGTACAAGGCACGAGGGGTAAAATTTTCTTTTTTAAACAACTTTAGAAAGATGGTATTGGCAACTCAATTACCGAATTAAGAATTCTTAAATCATTTTTTAGGTAATAGCTTTAAAGCAATTTCAAAACTGTTTAAATTCTAAAAAAGTTAAAGAATTATTTAAGACTGCGGCGACCCATAATTTTCTTACTTATTTTGAGGCAGATGATTTGCAAGACTTTGTAACTTTAAAAATGAGCTTGATTCAGTCTGTTGTAAATTTATTGATTTTATTAAATTGAAATAATTTGAAATTAATATTTGAATTGCCTGATACTGAATGTGTTAATTTCGGAGAATACTCATGTTCCCCTGAAGATTATTTAATTTATCAAACCAAAACTGGAGAGATAAATAGAATCGAATTTCCAACTGGAGAGATTATAAATATTGCCAAATTCGATAGAAAAATTTCAGAGTTGCTTCCTTTTTATGGAGAACTTTATTTGTTTAATGAATCCTACAATTTGTATTCTTTTTCGGGCTCAGAACTTATAGTACAAGAAAATGAATTGAGAATTTACCCTCCCTCACCTCTATCTTCAAATTTTGCATTAGCAAGGAAAAGATTTAGTTATAAGAATTCCCAATACTTTATTTATAATCTAATTACCAGGGAAGTTTTATTCGAAATACCACACACGATTGATTTTTTCTTTGATGAAATGGCTTTCCTTTTAGAAGATGGCCAAATTGTTAGTTATAAAATTGAGGAAGATAGGTTGAATGTTTTGTGGGAATTTAATTTTGAAAGTTTACCAAATTATTATTCTCCTCATTCTGAAAAATATGTTATTGATGATGTAAATAGGTGGGTCGGTACTTATAATCAGATTTTATGGATTGAGTTAAATTCATCTAAGTTAATAGGCTTAGACATCCAAACAGGGGAATTAAAATATGAAATCTTTGAACCGAAATATATTGGAAAAGGTGCAGACGGAAGGGAAATGATATTTAATCTCGGCTCTGTTTTAAATCTTGATTCTGAAAATGGATTACTCATTGGATTAAGGGATCGTTATTATTTAGAATACGATTTAAATTCAAATAGCCCATATCTCAAGAAAATCGATTTGAAAAATCAGTTTCTCGATTTTCATCCTTTTGCATTTGATATGAAGGACATTGGATTTTTGCAGTTTAATAATTCTTTCATAGTGGGTTATGATAAAATGGAAGGTAAATTTTGTGTTTTTGACAGAGAAACCAAAAACATAAATTCAAAAGTCAAACTGGATTTCGGAGATAGAAAAGGGGGCGGTGCCAAAATATTATCTTCTTTAATATGTGAAAATTATGTAATTATTGGAGATTGTTTTGGGACTTTGAGGATATTTCAAACAGAGTAAAACAGTAGATGGAAATTCCGATAAAACAGGAAAGCTTAAAGTTCAATGTTAGAAGTTAAAAAAGTAGAAGGAGTTTTAGGCCAAAATTTAAATGAATGTCATTTAGACTCTAAAGGGTTTTATTTTCAAAAATTGAATGATGATAATTTTTATTGCATTGAACATAAAACCTTGGATACTAGAGTAGTAGGAATTACAAAACAAAGAATCCGAAACTTTTATAAGGTTGAAGGGAATTTATACATTTCAGACGAAAACTCCAGAGTTTCACAATTTTTAGAATCCGGAGAATTTAGATTTCTATTGGGGGATATCTGCTCTTCTTTAAAAAATTCCGTGGAATCTAAATATATTTTAGGGTATGGAATGGAAGATTTTAGAATCTTGGATACAAATATTATAGACATTTTATCTGTAGAGAAAATATCATCCTATCATGGTATTATTAAAATGATTTACAAGAGTTTATTATTTTTTCATGATAACGGAACCATTTTTTGTAAGGAAATAAATAATAAAAAGATTAAAGACTTATGGAAATTAAGAATTGCGGATGTATTGAAAAATGAGGATTCTGAAACGGAAGAAAATGAATACAAAATAGATCATATAGTAGGTATCAATAACGAAATCATCTGGATTGCATTAAAGTCGGAAAGGGTTTTGGGAATTTGCATTAAAACAGGAAAAGTATTGTATGACCTAGCTGAGATACTAAATACTTACTACAACAACAACGGAACTAAACTGCATTTTTATCTAAAAGATTATTTGGTAATTGATGATCATCGAAATCTGTTAATTGCTCTAGTTGGAAAATCCTATTTTGAAATTTCTTTTGAAGGTGATTCCCCAGTTTTAAAGAATGTAGATTTCTCAGAAGAGCTTTCAAGTTTTGGGCCTTTTGATTTTGAGCAAAATCAAACGGGATACTTACCTCTTGACAAAGGGAAATTAGTCGGTGTTGATAAAATGAGCGGGAAAATTTGTTTGATAGATTTACTTACAATGAAAATTACCTTTCATTTTGACCTGGGATTAAATGAAACAATTAGAGGGAAGATAATTTCATCCGTTTGGATTACTGATAATTTAATTTACGTTTTAGATACCGTAAATAATTTAACGATTCTAAAGTTTGAAGAAAACGTTGAAAACTAAGTAGATTTTGGAGATCGAATTTAGGATTTAAAGTGAGGTTTGATAAAATTGATTAAATGATTAGTGAATTACTGACCATCCATGATGTTTATAGTCAGCATTCGGGTCAATATTTTTTATTTAATAACATATTTATTTGCCAAAGAAAATCTTCTAATGAAATTCTTTTTTTTGACATTTTTAAAAAGGCTATTATAAAAAGGGAAAGGTTTAATGTTAGAATAGAAAATTTCAAATTATATGAAAACCAATTATTTTTTAATGATCACCATTCTAAATTATATAAGATAGATAATTTAGATATCCTTACTTTAGAATTAAATAATAAAGTCTATTTAAGACCAAACGAGAATTCAGAATTTTCTTTGTCAAGGGTGATTGATGATTCAGGAAATAAAAAATATTTTGCTTTTAATTTAAGGACCAAAAAATTCCAATTTGAATTAGAAAAAAATATTCGTTTTATATCGAAGGATTGGTTTTTTAAATATGAGGATAACCAAATAATAGCTTTGAAATCCATAAAAAACCAAGTTGTACAATGCTGGGAATTTGATTTAAATGATTTGCCAAAATTTTATAAGAATGTTGATAGACAATACAAGGGTGATAGAATCGAAAGATGGTTAGGAGTATTTAAAAACAATATATTTGTTGTTTTGGAGTCAGGAAGAATTATTGGAATTAACCTACTAACGGGTAAAGAAGAGGTTAATATTTTTTCTCCAAAATCATTAGGTAAGATGTATTCAAACGATAAACTTGAAATTCAGTTCTCACCATATTCCCTTGCAAATTTTGATCCTATTAATAATACTTTTATTGGAATATTTGGAAACCAAATCTTTGAGTTTTCTATAAGTAATGGTCTCTCAAATAAAGAATATGATCTAAAGGATAACTTGCAAGAATTTCAACCATTTATTTTTGACTACAACAATATTGGTGATTTACCTTTTAACGATGATTTTATTATTGGAATTGATAAAATGAATGGGAAATTTATTGTTTGGAATCGAAAAAGTAAAGCAATAATCGGAAAGAAGGATTTAGATATCAAAAATCCAAATGGAAATGTCTTAATTCTTAATTCAACTTTAAGCCAAAATCATATCTGCCTGGGATTACCTAATGAAACAGTTAAGCTTTATTCCATTGGAATTTAAGTTCATAAAATCCCATTACCATTTCCTCTTTTAAAAATCCTTTCTAGCTCAAGTAACCAGATTTTGGCTCGAAGGCCGGAATGACATACTTCTTTTGGGACAAGTCACGTAAAAACGAGTCAGAAAGAACCGATTTGTAAGGATAGGGCATGCCCTGTCCCTACACGGTGAACGAAAGAATGCAACCTGAAAGGCGAGGTGCGAAGCAGAATCTTTCAAGTGACGAAATACCAGTGACGAGTGAGAATAAGGAGCATCCAACTTAATGGACTTCTTCATGTTCCTTCATGCCTTCATGTTTCAAAAAAATCTGAAGGACGATTGGGAGCCTTTTAATTGTTCATTCTAGCATACGTAACAGATTCCGGCTCAGAGGCCGGAATGACCATATCTTTTGGGAAATCCAGCACCTAGTACCTAGAACCCAGTACCTAGAACCCAGCACCTAGAACCCAGTCCCAAGCACCCAGATCAAAAAAGCCCGGTCCAAACGAACCAGGCTTCTTTTTTGTAGCGCGGGGCGGGCTTGAACCGCCGACCTCGGGATTATGAATCACGCGCTCTAACCAGCTGAGCTACCGCGCCATTTTATTGCTGCTTTAAAAGCGGCTGCAAATATACAAACTTTCAGTTCATACAAGTCAAACTTTTTGCAAGGTTTTTTTATAATTTTTTCAAAAAGGACTTTCAGCATAAACTTGTATTTTAGCCGCAGGTTATTCTTCTATATCAACAAAACAAACAGAACATGAGAACAATCGTCATTTTGGTAGTATTAGCTGTACTTGCACTCCTGATGTTAAACGGATGTAGTACTTACAATAGCTTCGTTGATAATGAAGCAGAGGTGGAAAAGCAATGGGCAAACGTACAATCTGCCTATCAGGAACGTGCTGACCTGGTTCCCAACCTCGTTGCAACCGTGAAAGGAGCTGCTGATTTTGAAAAATCAACCTTGACTCAAATTACAGAAGCCCGCGCTAAAGCAACCAGCGTAAACATCGATCCAAGCAAAATTTCTCCCGAAAAACTCGCAGAATTCCAACAAGCACAAGGAGAATTGTCCTCAGCATTGGGCAGACTTTTGATGGTTACCGAAAATTATCCAGAACTAAAAGCCAATGCAAACTTCCGCGACCTCCAGGCTCAATTGGAAGGAATGGAAAATCGCATCCGCGTAGAAAGAAATAAATTCAACGAAAAAACCGCTGAATACAACAAACTGGTAAAAAGATTCCCCGGAACCTTCTATGCTTCCGTCTTCGGATTCGACTCCAAACCTTTGTTTGAGGCTGATCAGAGTGCGCAGAATGCACCGAAGGTAGAATTCTAAGGGCGGCTGTTGGCTGTTGGCCATTGGCCATTGGCTTTTTGGTTGGCTTCGCCAACTTGGTTTGAAGGAAAAGTCATTCCGGATTATTGTCGGGATGACTTTTTTGTTTAGAAATGCATTGCCGAATCAGGCAGAATCTCCGGTGGTTGAGCCTGTCGAAACCACCGGAAGTCAATGGGAAGAATGGTAAACTCCGAGCCAACGCAACCATCTTTAAAAAATCTATTCTAGGCAACGTAACAGATTCCGGCTCGGAGGCCGGAATGACATGATAGGCTGTTGGCTATTGGCCGTTAGCTATTGGCTTTTCTTAATTGGCATTGCTTCAGATTCCCGTATCCACAAATCTAGATAAGATAATGGGCTACCGCATGGTATCAGGAAAATCCAAAAGCCTGCGTTTAGAGTACTATACCAAGAATTCTATCAACTAAACGATAAATTGGAAACCTTTAGAGATCCTTTCTAGGCAACGTAACAGATTCCGGCTCGGAGGCCGGAATGACCATATCTTTTGGGACGAGTCACGAGCAAACGAGCCCCCGAGCCACGATCCCAAACCTTTCTCCCCCCATTCCGTACAACCCATACATCTAAATTCAAAAACCAAAAATCTAAAATCGCCTCGCGTTTGGCTTCACTCAAAAGGACCATACAAATGGATACGCTCTTGCAGGATTCAAGGGAGCATTTCCGCAAGCGGATGCTGAAGAAGGCATTGGTGGCGGCTCAGATTGCTTTGGATTTTGCGAGGAAAGAAGGAAGCCCGGAAGATGTTTTCACTACCTGTATTTTACTGGCTCGCATTTTTAGTGTCAATGCACGGTATGCCATGAATGGGCTTTTTTATAAAAAAGCAGAGGCATTCCTGGAAGAGGCGGAAAGCCTGAATTGGGTGCCGGAACCTGAATTCAAAGTGCGGCTGTTACATGCTAAAGCAGATATCAAAGGTTTTCAGGTAAAAGTGAATGAAGCAAGTGAAGACCTGAACCTTGCTCTGGCCATCGCTCAAAAGAATATTTTAAAGGAAGAAGAAATCAAACTGTTGGTTTCTTACGCTTACCTTGAAATGACAGCAGGGAATTATGAACATTCCATGCAGCTATCCGATCAGGCGCTGGATACTTTTAGGGAGTTTTTTGATTATGAAAAAAATAAAAGCCTGGCTGCTGAGGTGTATACTCAAATGGCTCAGGTTCTGGTAAAAAAGGCAGATTATTATCACGCATTGGAATTTGGACAATTGTTGTTGTCAATTTCGCGCGAATTGAATGATACCGAAAAGGAAATCAATGCCCTGATGGTGATGGCCATCGTTTCTGCCACCAAGGCGAATTATAAAATCGCCATGCAGTATTTTCAAGAGGCTTTGGTGAAAAGTCAAAATATTGGCTATCAGCAAAGTACGGTCGATTGCCTCATCAATATGGCTACCATCTACGCGCATCTTTATAATTATGACGATGCCCTGGCCCGGTACAATGAAGTCCTCGAAAATTACCGCAGCCAATTGGATGATGCATCCCTTATAGCAATTTATAACAATGTCGGAAATATCTATGCTTCAAAAGAAGAACCTGATGTGGCCCATCCATATTTTGAAAAGGCTTTGATCCTGGCGGAGAAAAATAATTTGGTTCCGGAAGCTTCATTGGCGAAAGCCCATTTAAGCAGAGTATGTACAGCCCAGGGAGAAATTCGAAAAGCAACAGAATTGGCTTTGGAAGCTGCCAAAAGTTTCAATGAACTGGGGCTGATTAATGGAAGTCAAATCAATCTCCTGAACCTCGCTGAGCTAAGTTACAGACAAGGAGATTTAGACCAGGCTGCTGAATTGGCAATGATGGGAAAGGAAGCAGCTGAAAAATTATTGGATGACTCTTCCCAAATAAAAGCATGGCAATTGTTGGCAGCTATTTTTGAAAAAAAGGGAGATTTTCCAAAAGCCCACACTTATTTAAAAGAGTTTGTAAAACGTTCGGAAGCCTTTTCCAAAATGCAACTCAACAGGCAATTCCTTGATTTGGAAATCAAGAACGCATTGCGCGAAAAGCAAAAAGAAATCGAACAACTCACCAAAGAAAATGAATACCAGGCCTTATTACTTGAGAAGGGCGACCAGATAAAAAAACAGAATGACGAATTGCTTCAAATGAACGAGGACCTGAAGCAATTTGCTTACGTCGCATCCCACGATTTAAAAGAACCACTTCGAATGATTGGCTCCTACGCCCAAATCATTACCCGGATTTATGGCGACAAACTCGACGACAATGCCAAAACCTATTTTGGCTACATCACCGAAGGTGTCACCCGAATGAATCATTTGTTGGATGCCCTTTTGAAATATACCACGGTAGGAAAGTCCGATGAAGAATTCGAAGAATTGGAGCTCAACTATATCGTTGATATTGTAAAAGTGCACTTGAAAGTCCTGATTGAAGAATCTGGAGCACAAATCACGGTCGACGAACTTCCTGATGTGTACAGCGGAAAATCCCTGCTGATTTTATTGATGCAGAACCTTTTATCCAACGCCATCAAATTCAGAAAACCGGATATTCCTCCCCAAATTCACATCTCTGCCAGTCAAAATGATGAGTTTGTCACTGTAAAAGTCCAAGACAACGGAATTGGAATCGCCAAGGAACACCTGGACCGCATTTTCGTCATTTTCCAACGCCTCCACGCCCGCTCTGAATACGAGGGTACCGGCATCGGCCTGGCCATCTGCCAACGCATTTGCCAACGCCTCGGCGGAAAAATCTGGGTCGAATCCGAACCCGGAAAAGGCTCTTCTTTCTATTTCAGCCTCCCTGTACATCCTTTGGAAAGCTAACTCTTTCCTTTGCCTGTGCCCCATTGATGGCAATTTCATTAAGTTAAAAGAAAGAATGTTAAAAGCTTTTAGAATCTTTGAGTTGCGTCCTTTGCGTTTAACCTTCGTGTCCGTTGCGTGAACCAAAAATATTAGGAGTTGAAATAGGAAAGTAATTGAATTTGATACAATTCCGTTATTGAAAAAAATGACCCTGCTGGAGTAGGCTGGTCCTCTCCGAGAGACCCACCTTAGACGGAAGGATTTGAATCAAAAATCTAAAACATAAAATCAAACGCCACATCTCCTTTGGTAAACAACAACAGGTGGTGGACTCACTACCTCAAATCTTCCCATTTCCCCCGAAAAAACTATTTTAGCCATCAAAAAATGCAAATAAAGCGCTACGAACTCATCGCAGGAAGCCTCAATAATTTAAACCTCCTTTCCCTTGACCTACCCGATCCCAAAGAAGGCGAAGTACAAATCGCAGTAAAAGCCGTCGGACTCAATTTCGCTGACATTTTTGCCATTTGGGGATTGTATGGCGCAACACCAAAAGGCAATTTTACGCCCGGTTTAGAATATGCAGGCATAGTCACCAAACTCGGTCCAAATGTTTCAAATTTAAAAGTCGGAGACCGGGTCATGGGAGTGACTCGATTCGGTGCCTATACCGAAGGACTCAACCAAGATGCGCGATATGCATTTAAAATCCCTGAAAATTGGTCTTTTGAAGAAGGAGCTGCTTATTTGGTTCAGACCTTGACTGCTTATTATGCATTGTTCAACCTGGGTGATTTGCAAAAAGGTCAGACTGTCTTGGTACACTCTGCTGCAGGTGGGGTTGGGTTGCAGGCAGTGAAAATTTGTAAAGCTTTGGGAGCTCATTGTATTGGAACCGTAGGCTCAGCTGCTAAAGTAGATTTTGCTAAAAAGGAAGGGTACGATGAGGTCATTGTAAGGGGAAATGATTTTGATGTTCAATTGAAAAAAGCTCTGGGTGACAGGGATTTACATCTGGTTTTGGACAGTATCGGTGGTGAGTATTTTAAAATTCCCTTTAAAATTTTGGCACCCATGGGAAGGATAGTAGTTTATGGATCAGCTCGTTATGCCTCCGTTGGCAACAAACCCAATTTTTTAAAATTATTGTACCATCATTGGAAGAGACCAAAACTAGACCCACAAAGGCTGGTGGAATGGAACAAAGCCGTAATGGGTTTCAATTTAATTTGGCTGTACAACAGGATTGATTTGATGTACGAGTGCATGGAATCCTTGAAGGAAATGGACTTAAAAGCACCCCATGTTGGCCATACTTTTCCATTTGAAGACTTGAAATCATCTCTCTTGCTTTTTCAATCAGGCAAAACCAAAGGGAAGGTGGTTTTACAGGTTAGAAAATCCTAAAAATGCCATTTTGAAGAACAAGGTGAACGAAAAGCCTGTTTTTTCAGAAACTTTGGTCAAATTTGCGGCCTTTTTTAAAGCTTAACATTAGCAACAAACAGGGAAAATTCCCGTTTGTCCCAAGCAGATAATTTTTACAGGGAATTTTTGTTTTCCAAATAAACAATTCATGAGACTTAAGTACCTTTTTGGTTTCTTTTTTATACTTCCATTACTGACCATAGCTCAAAAACCGGAACCGGGATTCACCCTTAAAGCTCTGGTAGAAAATCCGGTTCTTGTTCGCCAGTTCAAAGCAGAGCAGCAAGCAATTAATCAGCAAATTCAAGAATTGACAGGTAACAATCCTGCCAATTTTGGCCAACAAAAAGCAGGTTGTCCGAATTTGATTGAAGGTACCACTTATGTAATTTCAGGCGATACAGTTTTATTAAACTTTGAATCTCCTTTTTACGATTCTTTTGCCCTGATAACCCCTCCTTCAGTTTTTGGAACATTCACCCTCGATAAAGGAATTGCAGTTTTCAAAGCCAATCCCGGTTTGATTACTGAATTTGATACCCTTTTGGTGCAGCGTTGTAATACTGGTAGTGACCCTTATTGCGATACCGTTCCTGTCAACTTGGTAATCAAACGTCCCAATATTTCATTAGTAGAACCAACACAACCCTGGCAGCCAAATACCATGGGTACCTATTGTATCCCAATGGTAGATTTGCCGGGAACTTTGAATTGTGGAAAGTTGGTGGATTGCCCGGATCCGTACGAAGGAGAAGGTCGACAATTGGCTTATTTTACGACCTACGATCGTCCCGACTTTTGTGTGGTTTACAATTCCAGTTATTTTCCTGGTACGGACACCGTTTGTGTGGTTTATTGTGATGAAAACACAGTTTGCGATACGGTCAAGATCCCATTTTTAATAGAAGGCGATACATTAAGTCTTCCGTTTATTGATGACTTTTCCTACCGCGGCCCTTATCCTGACACTGAGAGGTGGTTGGATGATGATGTTTTTGTAAATGCAACCATGGCAATGGACCCGGTTTCCTGGGGCGTTGCAACTTTCGATGGACTCTCAAAAGCAGGAACGCCTTACGGTGGCAACTTCGGTGTAGCAGATTACCTTACAAGCAAACATATCAATCTGGAAGGTTTTTCTATAAGCAGTAATATCATTTTAAGTTTCTTCGCTCAACCAAGAGGTTTAGGTTTTATTCCTTTGAGTAGAGATTCTTTTGCTGTAGAATTTAAAGATAAAGATGGCAACTGGAATCAGGTTTTTGCAAGACCCGGTGTAGACGGATTCATTCCTTTAGACTCTTTTCCTGCATTCACCTTCCATGCCCTGGGAGTAAGTGACCCTAAATATTTCCATAAAGGATTTCAATTCCGTTTTAAAAATTACAATGATAAGCGCGGTGCTTATTCCAACTGGCATCTTGATTATGTGTGGATAGATGCAAATAGGGATCCATCGCCAACAAATGTAGACATTGCATTGACCAAAACGCCAAATTCTATTCTTACTAATTATACGGCTATGCCCTTTAAGCAATTTCAAGGATTCGAATCAAAGGAATTAAGGGCTGATTATTTGGTAGGGCTTAATAATTTAGCCAGTACAATAAACCCTGCAAATACAGGCGATTTTGATTTAGAAGATTTAGTTTCGGGTTTGAGATTTACCCAAGGTATTTCATTATTGGATGGTACCCAGGCAGACTTAAATCCTGGCAGGACAGAATATAAAAATCCCATTAATTCTTTTTCAACTGTTTTGAATAATATGCAAAACGGTATGGTAGGGAAAGAGGAAGCGATATTCAGGAAAACCTTTACAATCAATCCAGGAAGTCAAGATGAAGATTTAACAAGAACCAATAACACCTGCTACACTGACACAGATCTAACCGACTACTACGCCTACGACGATGGAATAGCAGAAGGTGCATTGGAACTCAATGGAAACGGTTCCATGATCTTGGTGCGCTTTGAAGCAAATGTCACAGACTCTTTACGTGGAGTAATGTTCCACTTTCCACATGTAAATGGAAATGTGCAGGATCAAATCTTCAATTTGATTGTTCAGGTTGGTCCGTTGGATACTTTTTCAAGAGAAGTGACTTATACCAGGACTTTGCTGCGTCCATATTATCCGGATAACAACTACGATACTTTACAAGGATTTACTACTTACGGATTGTTTGATCCAATCGAGATTGACAAACCCATCGCTTTGGAAATTCCTCCGGGAGAGTTTTATGTAGGTTGGCAACAAGGTTCTTCTGCTGCCAATCCAATTCCGGTCGGTTTTGATAAAAACAACGAAAATGGTACGAAAGATATCTTCCAAAATACCGGTTTGAAATGGGAATCTCTTTCAAAATTCCCCTTCATTCGTGGGGCCTTGATGGTAAGACCAATTTTTGGAAATACAAGACCATTGCCAACAAGGGTTGTTGAAACACCAGGTTCAAATTCTGATTTAAATGTTTTTCCAAATCCTACCTCAGGTCAAATCAATTTCGAATTGCCTTACGGAAAACTGGAAGATTTTCAGGTAAGTGTTTTCAATTCTCTGGGACAAATGATTTTGAATCAGGCTTTGAATGAAAATGGAATTCAATTAGCCGCTCAGGAAGAAGGAATGTATATACTCCGAATCAATAATACCCAAACCAGAGAAATCTGGACGAAAAAAATTATCAAGTTTTAATGTTCAATTCCCTTAAATCTCTTTGAGATTTTACCTTTGCGAAAATTATCACTTGAATAACCTTATTGACCATGGAGGACATTACTGTTAAAGACCTCAAATCCAGATTGGCATCCGACAACAAGCCGATGTTAATCGATGTACGCGAAACCTACGAAAACGAGCAATTCAATATTGGAGGAAAATTGATTCCTCTGGGAACTCTTCCCAATCATATTGAAGAGCTCAAACCTCACAAAGACGAAGAAATTGTAGTCTATTGTCGCAGTGGTGGAAGATCAGGCGTTGCCAAAACCTTGCTTGAAAGAGCAGGTTTTACCAAGGTTAGAAATCTATTGGGTGGAATGCTGGATTATCAATCAAACGAGGAATAACTTTCTAAAGTTTTCTTACGATAGTCAAACCATCACGCAAGGGCAGAATGATATTTTCTGTCCTTCCATCTTCACTTACCAGGGTATTAAATTTCTTGATAAGAGCCGTGTCATTGTCATGTGCTTCCATAACCACTTTTCCACTCCAGAGCGTATTGTCAATTAAAATGACACCTCCCTTGCGCACTTTGGGTAAAATTGTTTCATAATACCAGGCATTATCAGGTTTAGCTGCATCAATAAAAACCAGATCCAATTCCTGAGTGAGAGTAGAAATTACTTCCCTTGCATCTCCAAGAATGGAAACTATTTTTTCTTCCAGTTCTGCCTTTTTAAAATACTTTTCACTGATCCATCGAATTTCTGGATTGACTTCTATGGTAGTCAATCTTCCTCCATCAGCAAGTCCTCTTGCCAGACAAATCGAAGCATAGCCGGTGAAGGTTCCTATTTCGAGTATCTCCTTTGGATGGATCAATTTGCTTAACATCTGCAGAAACCTTCCCTGAAATCGACCTGAAATCATTTGAGGAGAAAGTGTTTTGAGATGGGTTTCTCTTTCAAGTTCATACAATACTTCATCCACACCGGTGGAATGTGCTTCACAATAATCTGTCAAGGCTCTGAAAAACTGGTTCATTTCTATGAAATTCATCCGACAAAGTAAGGCAGCTTTTGTGGTTTCACCAAAAGACATTTTAAAGATGATTTTATAAAATAATTAGGCAAGGAAAAGCGAAGGCCTTAACTTCGGCGCTCAAACCAAAATAAAATCTATGTCTGCCTTTATTGTTGATGCTATCCGTACGCCCATCGGAAAATTTACAGGAACCCTTTCTCCGGTCCGTACCGATGATTTAGCCGCGCTGGTTATTGAAAAATTGATGGAAAAACATCCTGATTTGCCAAAAGATGCCATCGATGACGTGATCCTTGGATGTGCCAACCAGGCAGGAGAAGACAATCGCAACATTGCCAGAATGGCTTTGCTTTTAGCAGGCTTACCATGGTCCGTTCCGGGTGAAACGGTTAACAGGCTTTGTGCTTCCGGAATGTCTGCTGTAGTGCATGCACATAGAGCTATTGCTGCAGGAGAAGGAGATGTATTCATCAGCGGCGGAGTAGAGCATATGACCCGCGGCCCCTGGGTCATTTCAAAAGTTTCCAAACCCTTTGGACGGGATGCAGAGATGTTTGATTCCAGTTTCGGATGGAGATTTGTCAATCCAAAAATGGAGCAATTGTATGGCACACATGCCATGGGAGAAACAGCAGAAAACCTGGTAGACCAGTTTGGCATCAGCAGAGAGGACCAGGATAAATTTGCCCTTTGGTCCCAACAAAAAGCTTCAAAAGCGCAGGAGAGCGGAAGATTGGCGGAAGAAATTACTCCTGTTTTTATACCTCAGAGGAAAAAGGATCCTCTTCGTTTTGATCAGGATGAATTTATACGTCCTGAAACTACAATGGAAGCATTATCTGGCCTAAGACCTGCTTTTAGAAAAGACGGAACCGTAACAGCCGGCAATGCAAGTGGACTCAACGATGGTGCAGCAGCCATGTTGGTTGCCTCAGATGCCGGATTGAAAACCCATAATTTGAAACCCCTAGCCAGAATAGTTTCTTCTGGAGTTTCAGGTGTAGAGCCTCGCATTATGGGCATCGGTCCCGTTTACGCTTCACAGTTGGCATTGAAAAGAGCAGGCTTGACAATCGAACAAATGGACATCCTTGAATTGAATGAGGCTTTTGCTGCCCAGGTTCTGGCATGTACCCGCAAATTAGGAGTCGCTGATGATGATCCACGCATTAATCCCAATGGTGGAGCAATCGCAATAGGACACCCGCTTGGTATGTCAGGAACCCGTATACTTCATACTGCCGCTTTGGAACTCCACAAAACCGGAGGGAAATATGCTTTAGTTACCATGTGCATCGGAGTGGGGCAGGGTTATGCTGTAGTTTTGGAACGTTGTTGATTTCTTTAACTTCGTTTTCAATTTTTATTTACTTTTAGGGTTCAACTAATCTTTTACAAAAAAGTTATTTCTAAAAATTATCGCTATGTCGAATTTCTTTAAGTCTCGTAACCCTATGATGAGGGAGTCAACTTTGAAGTCTGCTCATCAGGATGTGTTGGATAGCAATTTGGTGGGTGGATTTGATTCTGCCAGGGAAGAGAGCATGACCGTTGCGGGCTCTGTCAATAAAACCCTTGTTTTGGGCGCATTGTTAGTAGGAGGAGCTTTCATCGGTTTCATGTATCCAATGGGCTTGTTTTTGTGGCCTGCTGCTATTGCTGGATTTGTTTTGGTATTGATATCAGCTTTCAAGCCTTCTACTTCTCCTTACATTGCGCCACTCTATTCCGGAATCGAAGGTTTATTTGTAGGAGCCATTACAGCCATCTATGCTGCAGAATTTGCAGGCATAGCCTTTCAGGCCATCACCATCACGATGGGTATGTTGTTCCTGATGTTGTTTATCTATAAGACAGGTCTGGTGAAAGTGGATCAGAAATTCCGCGCAGGCGTATACATGGCTACCGGAGCTGTAATGCTGGTTTATCTTATCAACCTGGGCCTTAGCTTTTTTGGTATGCACATGCCTTATTTGCATGAAGGTGGAATGATAGGAATAGGAATCTCTTTGGTTATCATTGGTATCGCTGCCATGAACCTGCTTCTTGATTTCGATAATTTTGAAAAAGGTGAAGCCATGGGCCTTCCAAAATACATGGAGTGGTTTTTCGCCATGAGCCTCATCGTAACAATCATCTGGCTCTACCTTGAGATTTTGAGATTGTTGGCTAAGTTGAATAGAGACTAATTGGCTGTTGGCTGTTGGCTATTGGCTATTGGCCGTTGGCTTTTGGCCATTGGCAGGGTTAAAAAACACCCTTGTAGAGCCGCCATGCATGGCGGCTCTACAAGGGTGTTTTTTAAGAAACCTGGTAAATTGTTGCCAATAAAGTTTATAATAACCTGATTAACAATAAATCAAAAATCAAAAACCTAAAATCAAAAATCAAAAATCTAAACCCTCCCTCTCATCCACTCCAACCACTTAATAATCGTCGCGGCTCTCCTGAAATAAGTGTTTTCGGAATTGATATTGTACAGTCGCTCTTCCTTCATGATTTCAACTATAGACTCTTTTGAAATAATTCCTTCTCTTAGATAGGTGCTCAAGCAACGGTGAAATACCACGTGTTCCAAAACACATCTGATTAGACTTAATTGTCTTTGGAATATGGATTCTTTGAAAAGCTTTCTGGCACGGTCTGTAAGTCCAAAAGCATGACTTTCATTGTCCTTATAAATCAGTCCTAAGTACATTCCGGCTGAAGTGTAATACCTGGATTGACGTTGGTCAAAATCATAAGTGCTGGTAATATCCTCCAAAGTCATTTGTTCTTCCTGATAGAGGAATTCGAGCAAATTGACCAACCTGTCAAAGCTATCTGCCTGTGGAAAAGGGATTTCAGGCTCCATGACGGTTTGAGTGGTTCTTAAAATTTGTTTCAGCTCTTCATCTCCAATAACCCCTTCCTGGATTGAATATCTTTTGGCCTGAACCAGTTTTATAGCATTGTAATGGCTTTTGGGTTCAAAAGCATATTCCCTCAAATAAAAGATACCATTGGTGTAAGTCATAAAGACAGGCCGAACCTTTTTTTCAATCTTATCACTCCACAATCGGTAAGGGAAATACAATTGCCTGATCAAAAAATCATCCGACAAGGAGTTTTTGGCTTCAATCAAGGTCAATGAGTCCGGACCTTCCAGCCCGGCATCGATTTCAATTTGAGCATTGTGAATGTTTACACTTAAAGAAGTCCCATTTGCATCTATAGTGAATTCAAAAGTTTCTGAACCCATTCTGCCGTTTACAGTAAAGTTTAAAGGCGATTCTTTCAAAAATTTTTCAAGGATTCCAGATAAAAATGCCGCATTGACAGCGACAGCTTCACTACTTATCTCCTCAATTTTTATACTTTGAATGTTTTCAGGAAAAACAATTCTTTCTGCCTGTACCGGCTGTTTTTCAAAAGTATGAAACGCCTGCATAGGCGCAATTAAATAGGAATTCCTTGAAATGGGCAGCAGGGATAAATTGTTTTCTTTAAAAATGGAAGGCAACTGAGAGGAAAAATCAAACTTGGTCATCAATCTCGCTTCTCTGAACTTATTGATATCAGAAGATTTAATCTTGAAATGACCCTCCCGTTCTATTTTTTCAAGAATCTGATGCTTTTCAAAAAGCGCATTCCAGGCAATATCATTTTTTGAATCACTCATAATTTTTGATCAGCAATTCATTGATCGCACCTCGCTTTTGGGAATCGGAATTGATGGCTCGCTTGGCTTTTACTTTTTGGATATTAAAGTCCTGATACAACTCATTGATAAAAGGAGTGTCTGAATTGGAGACCATGAAATACACGCCTCTCTCATCCAAGCTTTTACACACATCCCGTAGTCTTATCTGCGCATTGGAATCAAATCCACCCTGCACATAACCTGTAAAATTGGCACTTTTTGAGACGGGATCATAAGGCGGATCAAAATACACAAAGTCGTTTTCCTTCAATCCTTTGGTCGCCTCTTCAAAATCACCACAGGTAATTTGAATCTGATTTTGATTTAAATATTCACTTACTGCTCGCAGGGTTTCTTCATTTACAATGTTCGGATTTTTATATTTTCCGAAAGGAGCATTGTATTCACCCGCACTATTTACCCGGTACAAACCATTGTAACAGGTTTTATTTAAAAAGATAATCCGGGAAGCTCGTTTCACATCAGAGGTTTCTCTGTAGGAATCACTTCTATCTAATGACCTTATTTTATAAAAATAATCAGGTTCATTTTTGTGGTGTTTCAAATCTTCAATCAGGGCCTCTACATCATTCTTTATGATCCTGTAAAGGTTTATCAGTTCATCATTGAAGTCGTTGATGATGGCCTTGCCAGGTTGAAGTGAAAACAAAACTGCACCTCCTCCAATGAAGGGTTCAACATAAGTGCCAAACGATTTAGGAAGGTTTTTTTTAATAACAGGGATTAGCTGACGTTTACCGCCAACCCATTTCACAAAAGGAGCAACCAGCTTATTGAGTTCAGTTTTTTGCAATGATTTGTTTTTACGGGTCGCTAAAGTATTTAAAATTGTAATAATTTGTTTCTTTTTTGGACTTTCTTTTTAAAAAGTTTCTATTTGGTTTGAATCACAAATTATTTATCAAGCTGGCAAAAATAGAACTTCGGCCTGTCTATTGATAATTCCTTTCTCTAAAATATTGCAACTAGTAAGAAGACTGTAAATTTTGTTTTACATTAGCTGCTTATTGTCAAATGGACGGTAACTATTTAGAGATAGAAATACCCTTCATTGATACTTGTAAATAAAAGGATTTTCCTTAGGTTTACTTTATTGATCAACCAACAATCCAAATCGGTTCCAATGAAAAGAAGTCGTGTCGTAATCGAAAATGTAATTCCTGAAATCAACGACGGTCATTATTATGTGAAAAGGACCCAGGGTGGGGGAGTTGTAGTGTCTGCAGATATCTTTGCAGATGGCTTCGATTCCATCAGAGCGTTCGTTTTATATAAACATGAAAGCGATAAAAGTTGGCATGACCTTGAAATGGAATTGGAAGCAACAGGAAGGTGGTCAGCTCGGTTTGTTACCGAAAAACGAGGGTTTTATCATTATAAAATCGAGGCCTGGGTAGACCGACTTAAATCCTGGTATGAAAAGTTTTTAAGAAAATACCAAAACGGCGAAGCACTTCAATTGGAGGTTTTAGTTGGAGCACAAATCCTGGAACAAACTTCAGCAAATTATAAAAAGAAGGATGCGGAAATCCTGAAAAATGCTGCTGCATCTCTTTCAAATACCAAAGACTTTGACCAAACGCTGGAGTATGTATTGAGCGAAGAATTCAAAGCTTTAATTGATACCTATCCTTACAAATTATTTCCAACGGTTTACGATAAAAACTTCCGTGCAAGAGTTGGTTCTCACAAAGGACTGTTCAGTACCTGGTACCAATTATTTCCAAGATCAGCCGGTAAAAACGGCAAGCATGGCACCTTCAAGGATGTAGAAAATCTCTTGCCAAGAATTCAACAACTTGGCTTTGATGTGCTTTATTTTCCTCCTATTCATCCAATTGGAAAAACCAATCGTAAAGGAAAAAACAATGCCCTTGAAGCCGGGAAAAATGATCCTGGTTCCCCTTGGGCCATCGGTTCCAAAGAAGGTGGTCACAAAGACATCCATCCAGAGTTGGGTACCATGAAGGATTTTGAAAAATTGGTGAAAGCAGCCGAAAAGCATGAGATGGATATCGCTTTGGATCTTGCCTTCCAATGTTCTCCTGATCACCCATGGGTAAAGGAACATCCTCAATGGTTCCGCTGGAGACCGGATGGTACCATCGGATTTGCAGAAAATCCACCCTATGTTTACCAGGATGTCGTACCCTTTGATTTTGAAACAGATGATTGGGAAAATCTTTGGAATGCACTATTAGATATTGTTTTGTTTTGGATCGATAAAGGTATCCAAATATTCAGGGTTGCTGTTCCTCACACCAAACCACTTCCTTTTTGGGAATGGTTGATCAGTGAGGTGAATCAAAATCACCCGGATGTGATTTTCCTTTCAGCCGCTTTCGCTTCAGAAAAATTAATGTCTGCACTTTCTAAAGTAGGATTCACTCAGTCCTACACCTATTTTATGTGGAAAGACAGCAAAGAACTGGTTGAAAATTACATGCGAGAGTTGACCGGACCCGAGATGAGACAGTATTTCCGTCCAAGCTTCTGGCCCAATGTTCCGGATGTGCTGCCTTACCATTTGATGAATGGTGAGTCCAATATATTTGCTCAAAGGCTTTTATTGGCAGCTACTTTGTCTTCAAGCTATGGTGTTTATGGTCCTGCTTTTGAATTTATGGAAAATAGAGGCCTGCCCAATGGTCGTGATGAATATTTGAATTCAGAAAAATTTGAAATCAAAAACTGGGACTGGGATCAGCAAAATCGCCTGACAGTTTTAATGGCGAAAATCAATAAAATCAGGAAAGAAAATCCTGCGCTACAAAGTACTTTCAACCTCCAATTTACCAATGCAGACAACGACGAACTGCTCAGTTATGTGAAATGCAACGATGATAGATCGAACATCATTTGGTGTATCGCTTCCTTCGATATGGTGCATGTACAATCAGGTTTTGTGCAAGTTCCAAAAGATGTATTGGGCATTCAAAGAAGGGTAAATATCAGAGTCCATGATTTGCTTACCGGAGAATCATACAATTGGTTCAACGATTGGAATTATGTCGAGCTGAATCCTTCGAGGTACCCAATGCATATCTTTAAAGTGGAAGTAGTAGATCAACCTTCGGTAGAATTATAAACAACTCAAGAGTGTTGTTAAGTTGGTGTTTAATTCTCTTTTGATTGCTTAAAAAAGAAAAGGCGACCCTGTAGGCCACCTTTCCGAATTGAGAAAGCAAAAGAGAATTAATCCAACGAAACCGAAATAAAAGTATACCCTTTTGTCTTTTTTTGTTGTGTTTCAAAATGTGTTTGGACTCCAAAAAAGGTGGAGCCCCCAACGCCATCCGCTATTGGGAATGACTTAACATACCCCTCCAACGGATATTAGCCCCTTCAACTAAATTGCTATTGGGAGCCCCGGTGACAACTACCCCACTGTCACCTGCTCTTAATGGCAATGACCAAAATTTTTTTTCCAGAAATGCTGCGGTTTTAAGAAAGGTTTGGGAAAAACCGCTTTTTGCGCTGTTTGAAGAAGGGCCTAATGCAACCTTCCTAATGTTAGGTTTTAAATTCATGCGAAAGGTAGATAAAGTGATCAGTTTATGGAAATAAATATTTGACCTTAACAGATTGGGATCTGTTAAAATAAACCGCTACCTGCCTTATGCATATTGAAATGAAAAATAAAACCTAATGGTATAGGTCGAATAGACGAGTGTTTGTAAATACAGTTCATGGGATTACGATTTTGGGATTCGTATAAGTTCTGGGACAAAATTAGTATTTCAATTTTCCTAATACATACCCAGTTTTGGGTATTCTGGGATCTGGGTGCTGGGTGCTGGGTACTGGGTGCTGGGTTCTGGGTACTGGGGCTAGGTACTGGGTACTAGGTTCTGGTGCTGGGTGCTCGTGGACTCGTTTGCGTTGCTGGCTTCTGGTCGCTAGTGAATTTTATCTCGTAGGAATGATGTATTTTGTATTTCTTGATCCACATAATCTGTTGCAAATTCTCAATCACTCGCTTCCAGGGTTGGCGCGGCCAACCCTACAAAATCAAGGCCAAAAGCCAACAGCCAATGGCCACGAGCTGCTCTTTTGAAACATGAAGGCATGAAGGAACATGAAGAATGTCATTAAGCTCGGTTCTCGTTTGTTTGTAGGCTCGTTGCTAAATGCTGAACACATGACAGTGGACACTGAATTTCTGATGGTTACGCTGCTCGTTTTTCGGCTTTCGCTTTTCGTTTTTAGGCCCTCGTAAACCGTAAATCAAACCGTAAATTCGTTTTCACATTAATTTGGTAGGATACTGGCTTCTGAACCTTGGGTGCTGGAGCTCTGAATACCGGAAGGGCGTTATTCTTTTTATGGAGATTCTTTCGCTTCAAGTAATAGCTACAAATTCTCAATCACTTCGTCGCTTCCAGGGGTTGGCGCAGCCAGCCCCTACAAACGCCAATGGCTAATGGCCAATGGCCAACAGCAGCTTCTAGCCCCCAGAACCCAGCACCCAGAACCCAGCACCCAGCACCCAGCACCTAGAACGCCTCCTGCATCATTTTTAATTTTTCCATGAAGGAGCTCCTTCTTCTGCGGGAAACTTCAATTTTGCAGCCATCGTCCATTACAAGGTAGCCACCATCGCCTTTTACAAACTTGCGGATGTAGTTGAGGTTGATGACATGTTTTTTGTGGACACGGTAGAAGTTGACGGATTGAAGCATTTCTTCATAAGCCTTGATGGTACGGCTGGCAGTTACCCTTTCTCCGCTTTTCATGAAGATGTGGGTATAATTGTCTTCAGCCTCAAAACGAATGATATCTTTCAAATTGACAAAATAAATTCCATCTACACCCGCAATACTCAGCTTTTCGAAGGAATTCGGATTGCTCAATCCGTTGCTGAATATTTCGAGTCTCTGTTCTATTCGGTTTGGATGATTCGGACGTACTCTGGAGACAGCATCAATCAATCGGTCCGGATTGATGGGTTTCATGATGTAACCAATGCAGGCAAATTCACAGGCACGCAAAGTGTGCTCGCTTTGACCGGTCACGAAAATGATTTCAAAATCAAGTGGACGCAAACGTTCCAACATGGTAAAGATCAATCCGTCCGGCAAATCAATATCGAAAAAAGCCAAATCCGGCTTTTCTTCCAAATCGGAAATCATCTCATAGCCATCTTCAATATTATTGGCCTCGGCAAGTATTTCAACCTGGGGACAATGCTGAGCCAGCTGGTTTTTTAGATTGTTGAGACTTTTGATCTCATCTTCAATGATTACAGCTTTAAGCATGAGCTTGCATTTTTTTGGTTAAAGATCGACGTATTCTTAGCGGTAATCGGTTGAATTGGGTACAAGGAAGGCTAAGTTTGTCTGCACTACAAAAGTAAACATATCATCCGTTGAATAGAAAATTTTTTTTATATGAATTTGCTTACTTTGGATGGTAGCAAGGGTATTACTATTTTAGCTTCAAATATTTGAAAACAGGGAATGGAAGAAAAAGATACCGGAAACGAATTAAAAGAAAAACTTCACGAAATAATTTTTGAAGCAGATACTCCTGAAGGAAAAGCCTTCGATGTAGCTTTATTGATTGCAATCATAGCTTCGGTTTTGGTGGTAATGTTTGAAAGTATTTCGGTCTACCAGGTTAGATATGCAAACATGTTTTTTTGGTTGGAATGGATTTTTACCATTCTGTTTACCATAGAATATTTGCTTCGACTTTATAGCGTACGAAGTCCGATAAAATATGCAACTTCCTTTTTCGGGGTAGTAGATTTACTTGCCATCATCCCTACCTATTTAAGTTTGGTTGTTGCCGGAACCCATTTCTTATTGGTCATTCGAGCCCTTAGACTGCTAAGGGTATTTAGAATATTTAAACTCTGGCACTTTATTGATGCAGGAGCGACAATCGTGAAAGCGCTACAAGCAAGTAAGGCTAAAATTCTGATTTTCCTTTTCTTCGTAGTATTGATGGTAACTATTATTGGTAGTTCCATGTACCTAATTGAAGGAGGCCAGAATCCCGGCTTTGCCAATATCCCTTTGTCTATTTACTGGGCTATTGTAACCCTCACTACGGTGGGATTTGGTGATATAACCCCGAAGACTGAATTGGGCCAATTCCTTTCTGCAGTGGTAATGATTCTAGGTTATGCTGTCATTGCGGTACCAACAGGAATTGTTTCTGCCGAAATGGTGGCAGGAAAATCAAAGAATACCCAGGCTTGTAAAAATTGTGGAAAAGAAGGACATGACGATGACGCCGAATTTTGCAAATATTGCGGCGCCGACCTGCACGATTGATTTCTTACCTCATTTTTGGTCTTCTGCGTTTACCACCAGGCATCATTCCCTGGCCTTGTTTGCGCATCATTCCGGCTGTTTTAGCCTGACCGGCATTGCCCATTGCTTTGTCAAATTCCTTGATTTGTTCCTTAAGCATTGGTTCCGTAATTTTCAATTCCTTTAGCTTTTTCAAATGCATTTTTGCCTTGGTCATGTTACCTTTTTTTGCCGCAATACCGGCAAATTGAAACTCAATCATCGCTTTTTCATTATCGGAGTTCAATTTAACCTGACCTGCTTTGTCAAGATATTTCTCAGCCTCCTCATTTTTATTTTGAGTCAAAGCAAATGAGCTTTTTAAAAGATAATACATGGCTTTGTTGGTAGAATAAAGCAAGCCCGGAAAAAATGTAAGGTTCAAACGTTGCTCAGCAGCCATAATATCATTGGTCTGAGCCAAGGTTCCGGCTGAAACTACCGTACCAAATAGAAAATATCCCGCTAATAGTACCAATCCAACCAAAATCGGAAGAGATGCATACCAAAAGCCAAAAGCAAAACTCAAGGCCACACCACCTAACAAAAACAAGGCAATTAAAGCGAATCTCAAATAGATATTGATAGTAAACATGTTGTATTTTTTATGCTGTTATTTCAATTTTAAGAGGGCAAAGGTAAAAGTTTTTCAGTAGGACTTCTGCCTTAGGCTTTGAGGAATTTTTTATCATTTATTAGCATGAAATTCCCGCCAACATCGAGATAGGTTCCCTCCTTAAATACTTTTTTAAAATAGTTTTCATAAAAATTAAGGGTTTTGCTTTTGTCAGCCTTTGAAAAGGCCAGTCGATTGTACATAATTAGTCCGTCCTCGTTCAATGATTCTGACAAACCTTCCAAAAACTCAGGTTCTTCAAACTCTTCCGGTACTTGATCATCAATAAACACATCCATAATGATACAATCGAATTTGGTTTCATTGGTCATTAAAAATCCATAAGCATCTGCATAGCGAATTTCAACCGGGTTTTTCAAATAGGGTAGGGCATAATTGGATGCCAATTCAATAACCGATTCGTCAGCTTCTACACCGGTGAAATACATTTTTTCAGAAAAAAAGATCTCCATAATGAGTGGGACACTTGCCAAACCAAATCCTAAAATCAAAACCTCTGCCTTTTCATTGGGTCTCCATTTCAATTTTTGAAAAGACTTATAAAAATTATCGTACAAATCCCCATAAGAATAAATGGCATTGTCCGTACAAAGCTGGTAACGACCGTTTTTTAAACTAACATGAAGGTTGTTATTGAGTTCGCTCGAACTGCTTTCAATATGAATTTCAAACAAATAACTCAACCATATTTTCCATTTGGGTTCATCAATGGGTATGCGCATCGATTTAATTTTATGGTTGAAAAGAAGCTGCTTTTAATAAATTGGAATAAACAACATCTGCGGCCTTGTTCCAGGTGAATTTTTGCCGCTGTTGCCTTCCTTTCCTAATCAGTTCAGTTCGTAAATCTTCATTTTTATAAATGGATTCCATCGCTTTTGCTATGGCGCCAACATCGTAAGGATCAACCAAAATTGCTGCTTCCCCTGCTACTTCTGGCATGGAAGAAACATTAGAAGTAATCACCGGGACCTCCGTATGCATAGCCTCTAATATTGGAATGCCAAATCCTTCAAAAAGAGAAACATACAATAAAGCCAGACTTGCACCGATATAAACCGGTAATTTTTCTCTGGCTACAAAACCTTTGAAAATAATGTCCTCCTTAAATTTTGAATCTTTAAAAGCATCCTTGGCAGCCTTGGTCATCCATGCCTTTCTTCCAATTATCACCATCTTTACATCCGATTGGGTAGAAGCTTTAAATTGGGAAAAGGCAGCAATCATCCTACCAACATTTTTTCTTGGATGGATGGCTCCTACATATATAAAGTAGGGTTTGCCATCGGTAACTTCTCTTCTTATATAGTCAGTAGATTCCGGATTCAAAGGTCGAAAGTTGGTACTACAACCATTACAAGCCACTTCAATTTTTTCTGAAGGCGTACTGAATTCCTGAATGATATCTTCTTTTGTAAAAGACGAAACTGCAATTATTCTATCAGCCCTGGCGATATATTTGGGAGTAAAATGCCGATAGAACATCAAATTTGTTTTTGAAATCTGATCGGGAAAATGAAGATACGCAAGGTCGTGAATTACAAGTAGGGTCGGGACTTTAGTTTTGATGCTGCAAAAATTATCCATGCTTAAAAAAACATCTGCTTTGATGTTTTTTAAAATTGTAGGAATACTCCATTCATACCATATATAAAACAAGATGGGATGTCTGGCCGGAGGACTTACAATAATGGGTTTTACATTTTTACTAAAAATAAAATCTTCATGATAAGGGCGGTCAAAAAGAAAAAAGAATTCGTGTTCCGGATGATTGCGCACCATTCGACGCAAAACCTCCATGGTAAATCTTCCCATTCCTTCCAGGCGATCCTTCACCAAAAATCTGGTATTGACAGCAATTCTCATATGCGCCTAAAGGTAGCTTTTATGGTCTGATTGATAAGCCGTCTAGGTAAAAAGCTTTGAAGATTTTTAATAATTCCCGGCTTCTGATTTTACATCAAGACGAATTCCGTTTTCTGCCGGCTCAGCAAACATTTTTTTTCGGGCAATAAGCGCTACGGTTTCATCTTCAGTAAATATGGAAAAACCGGATTGGAGAATTTCATCCATTTCCGACAGTATCTTTTCCTGAGTCTCCCAATAAGTATTTTCCGGATTGAGTATGTCTTCCAGAATTTTGGATTTAATTTGAATGATTTCCTGTTCAAAAAGATCTGTATTATCCAGGATTTCTTCAATTTCTTCCAGGGTTCTTAAATGCAGCCCTCTGCCAAGCAAACTATGTCCGCCATAATCCCATGTTTGCATAAACCAGACAGGGTAAAAATTTTCTATGCTGTCTTGTTCATATACCTGAAAATTTAATTCTAAAAACTCATTGTCTTCAGCTCCTTCGGTTGCTTTAACCTTGGGCAACATGGCCTTATAATTTTGAAAAAGATAATATTGAGTGCCCTCCGCAACCAATAAAGTACTGTAACCGGGTACAGGCTCACTCAACCAATCCAAATCGGGAGGAATCTCATAGCTGGTAACATCAAATCGAATTTCAAGGGCTTTGTTGAGACTGTCGCGAAGATGTTTTCCTGTTCGAAAGGCAGCTGCAAATTCCCGACTCGTTTTTGCTGAGTTGTATTGAAACCGATATTGTTCGATTTTTTTAGTAAGGCTTTCGCCAAATAAATATTCCAGCCTTTTTCTTACCAATTGCAGGGCTATTTCTGAAGGATGGCTTAGGTCAAAATTTAGCCCCCCCGCAAATGTCCAGCCAATAGTACTGTCTGGAGTTTGTACTTTGATCCATGGTTCCTTGTATGGGATTCCTCTTAGGGTAACTTCTGTGTAAAAGTTGCTGGCTTCTCCAAGATCGGTTAAAATGGTGCCTTTTTCCAGGGTGGTTAACACTTCGCCTTCTTCACCAGGTTTTGCTCTTAAACGAAGATTTTCAACGTTTACAATCATGGTTGATACAACCTCGCCTGGTTGTTCCACTACGACCTCCTTTTTTTCTTTACCTTCGGATGGTCTGCAACTGATAAAGGTCAGGCAAAGGCCAAATATTATGAAATACAATTTTCCCATTCCGCTTGCTCTTTTTGGCTGTACTGTGAATGGTAAAGTTACGGAATGGAGTTGAAACGGGGCAGAAATACAATAAAAAAGGGCATTTCGGAGATCCAAAATGCCCTAAAGCTCTTTTATGTTCAAGAGGAAATTTGATTATTTTCCAAGGTAGGAACGCAATGCATTCCTGTTGTAACTTTTTCTAAGTCTTCTGATGGCCCTTTCTTTGATTTGTCTTACACGCTCTCTTGTCAAGCCATACAAATCTCCAATTTCTTCAAGTGTCAAAGCTTTGTATCCGTTTAGTCCATAATAAGAGGATAAAACTTCTACTTCTCTTGGAGATAAAATTGATAAACCTTGTTGTACTTCTTCTTTTAAAGATTGCTCCATCAAAGTGTTATCAGGACTTAATTCTTCTTCACCACCTGTAAAAACATCCAGCATAGTGCTGTCTCCATCTTCACCACTCAAAGGAGCATCCATAGACAAATGTCGACCATGTCCTTTCATCATGTTTGCTACTTCTTTTGGAGTCATGTCCAAAATCTCAGCCAATTCTTCTACTGAAGGTTCTCTTTCAAACTCCTGCACAAAAGAAAGAAAAGCTTCATTCACCTTATTATAGGAACCTACTTTATTAAGAGGTAGTCTTACTATTCTGGAATATTCTACGATTGCTTGGAGGATAGACTGACGAATCCACCACACTGCGTAAGAGATGAATTTAAATCCTTTGGTTTCATCAAAACGTTTGGCAGCCTTCATAAGACCAACATTGCCCTCATTGATAAGGTCACTTAGGGACAAGCCCTGGTTTTGATATTGTTTTGCTACAGAAACAACGAAACGAAGATTTGCCTGCGTCAATCTGTGCAACGCCTGCTGGTCTCCTTCCCTGATTCGACGAGCCATCTCTGCCTCTTCTTCAGGGGTAAGCATGGAGATCTTTCCAATGTCATTTAAATATTTGTCCAGAGCAACACTCTCTCTGGTCGTAATTTTATTCGTAATCTTTAATTGACGCATATTGTTTTGGGAGTTTTTTGAAGTTATATTATTACGGAATTATAATCAAAAAAGTTGCCACGATTTCAAAAAAAACTTGACTTTTTGAACAAATTATTTATTTCAATAATTCATTAATAGTAACACAGCCTACTTTCAAAAGGTTCCTTTGGGAATAAATAAAATAAAATTTTTTCAATTTTCCATATTTGCAAATCAAAATTGGGCTGGTCAAAATTGAAAAAATTGTTCAGCGCGCTCTGTTAAAACTTGTAAAATTTATCCGTATTTGTAGGATACCTGTCATAAGTGAATAAAGAACCTTAAAATTACCGGTTTTCTTATTTACTGCTGTTTAGAATACCTTAAAGAATGAATAATTTTTCTAATTTTACCGCGATATAGATGATTGTGAATACAGCTTCCTATATGTTTTTTTCACCAAAATTTATGATTAGTATGAAGAGCTTTTTTACAAAAAACTTGGCGCTTATAGCAGTGTCATTTTTATTCTCAGGCGTTGCGCTTCAAGCACAGACTTATTGGGAAGAGCAGTTTGACGGCGGCCTAAATGGTTGGACTGTTGAAGATATTCTTTTTGATAACGATTCAATTACCTGGATTTGGAGCCCAACAGGAAACGTTGGTAGTGGTGCATTTGCTGGTGCTAATACTGCTATTCAATCTGCTTCAGTTGCGAATGGTACTGTATTGGTAAATTATGACTACTATATGACTGGTGGTGTAGCAGCAAATGCTCCTGCATTCCCTTATCCTGATTACCAGGGAGACATCATTTCTCCTCCAATCGATCTTTCAAATGTTAACACTCCTTTGAATATCGAGTTTACACAATTGATTCGTCGTTTGAATGCAGTTTCAGGTAACTTCTTTTCTTCTTACTCTTTCAGTACTGATGACGGAGTAACCTGGAGTGATCAGTTTGATGCAAACGATGGTTTGCCAAACAACGCTCAAAACGTTATGACCAATACCAAAAAATTCCCGATTCCAACCAGCCTTGGCCTTGAAGGAAGTTCTAACGTTCGTGTAAAATTCACTTACGCTGGTGACTTTTACTACTGGGTACTTGATGATATCAAAATTACTGCAAGAACTCAACCTGATATGCAGGCAAACGACAACTGGTATGCAATTGCTCCAAGTGTTGTTACACCAAAAGACTTGGTTACTGAAATGCATTTCATGAATGACATCGAGAATGTTGGTGGTGTTGTTGAAACAGGTGTAAACCTAAACATCACTATCCAGGATGAGACTACCGGTAATACTTTGTATACTGCTGATCAGCCTTATGGTACTATGATCGTTGACTCACTAGCTGAAAACATTGCTTTTGGTGCATTTACACCTCCAACAACAGCTGGAATTTTCAAAGGTACCTATACACTTACTTCTGACTCTACAGATGCAAATCCAGACAACAATGTAATTGAGTTTACTTTCGAAAACTCTGAGTCTACATTCGCAAAAGAAACAGGATCAACTAGAGACGTAGCTCCTGCAGCAGATAATTCCTTCTCTTATGGTAACTGTTTCTACGTACCATTTAGTGGCTACAAAGCTACTACTGTTACTTTTGGTGTAGCTAACGCTTCTGCCGTTTCTGGTCAGTTGGTTACCACTAAATTGATTAAGGTTCTAGGTGACCTTGACGAAAGTGGTCAATTGGAAATGGAAGAATATGAATTGGTAACTTTCAACGGTTATACATTCGACGGTTCTGAAGATGATCAGTTGATTACAATTCCTATCGATATTGATGGTAACAACATTGACCTTGAAGCAGAAACCAATTACCTGATTACAGTAGAATATGCTGACGTTTCAAATCAGGAGTTGTTCTACCTATCTGCAGACAATAATGACTACGGTGCAATGGTATTTGCAGCGGCTGAAAACGGCAAAGAGCGCTTCGGTTCTTTGTTGGACGTAGGATTGGATGGTACGTTCTCTATCATCGGTTTCGGTTACGATCTTGTACCAGTGGTACGTATGGACGTAGCTAAAGCTTCAGGTGTAAACAACCAGTTGGCAGCTGACAACAAAATCGAATTGTTCCCTAACCCTGCAACTAACTTTGTAAACCTTGACATCAACCTTGTTGAGGCAGCATCTCAGTTTGAGGTTAGAATCGTAGACATCACTGGTAAAGTGATGAATACTTTCCAATTTGATAACATCCAGAGAGACAGATTGGAATTGAATGTAAGCAACCTTAATTCCGGTTCTTACTTTGCAAGAGTTATTACTGCAGAAGGTGAAAGAAGCATTCCTTTTGTAGTTCAGAAATAATTTTGATTTAAAATTATTTTAAAAGCCCTCCCGGTTTAAAATCCGGGAGGGCTTTTTTCATTTATTGTGCCTGCTAGCATTCCATTAAAGAATTTTACATTTGCAGCGATTTTATTTGTTCTCACATTTAAACCTTATGATCAAAAATCTGGGTGCATTCCTGGTTTTGTTTTTAATTCCCTTGTGCGGCTTATTCGCTCAGGATAGCATCCCCGCTGCTGATACCAGCTCTAAAAGAATTATTGTCGATTTTTCTGATTTATTTGAATACATCATCGAAGGTGAAAATACCTATCAAAAGCTGATAGGAAGTGTTGAGTTGAGGCAGGATAGTGTCTTCATGTATTGTGATTCTGCGATAATTAAAAATGAGACTGAATTAACTGCAATGGGTAATGTGGTTATCCAGCAGGGAGATTCTCTCAATGTCTATTCTGATTCGGCTACTTATAGTAGTCTTACAAAATTGGCAGACCTTTATGGAGAAGTAGTTTTGTTAAATGGGAATCAAAAGCTGTTTACAGATTCCCTAAAATATGACCTTAATACGAAAACTGCAGTCTATAAAGGTGGCGCAACGCTTACCAATGATACAACCCAGCTTACTAGTTTGGAAGGTATTTATCTGGTGGATTCCAACGATATATTTTTTAAGGATAAGGTCGTGGTTGTCAATCCGGATTTTAGTTTGAAAGCAGATACCCTAAAGTACAATACAAAATCCAGAATCGTAAATTTTCTGGGGCCCACCTTGATTAGTACACTTCGGGATGGAAAGATATTCTGTGAAGAAGGTTTTTATAACATACCTGAAAAGAGGGCCAGATTTGCCAAAAATGCCCAGTATAAAAAAGAAAGTAGGATTGCCAGTGCCGATGTGATAGATTATGATGCTGAGACAGGTGAGTATGTATTAAGTGGAGATGCCTATTTTGAAGATGAAGATAAAATAGCAACTGCCGATACCATCAAACACAATGAATCGGTAGAAACAACCGAATTAATAGGTAATGCCGATTTTAAAAATGATAAACAACACATCGTTGCAGCTAAGATTTTCTACAATGGAAAATCAGATACTTACAAAACCACCGGCAGGTCGGTAGTAAGCGACCCCCCCTCCATACTGGAAGCCGACGCGCTTGATTTTGACAACCTTACGGGTCTTGGTTTTGCCAATGGAAATGTAGTTTGGCGAGATACTACCCAGGATCTCATATTGAAAGCAGACAAAGCAGAGTATGACAAAAAAAGGGATTACCTGAAAACAAAAGGATCTAGACCATTATTAATTTCTATCGTTGAAGGCGATTCTTTATTCCTCCGGGCAGATACACTTATTTCTCAGCGACGTGACACCAGCCTGGAAACACAGGACAGTTCCAAAATCATGTTGGCGTATAATAATGTTCGAATTTATAAAACTGATTTACAAGCTGTTTGTGATTCCCTTGTATATTCCATGGGGGACTCCCTTTTTTATTTTTATAATGAACCAATAGTTTGGTCAGATACTTCTCAATTTGTGGCTGATTCTATCAGCATGAAAATGGGGGAAGGACAAATTGATAAAATTTACCTCAGACAAAATTCCTTTATCATCAATTCTCCTGATGAGATTTTTTTTAATCAGATAAAAGGAAAATTTATTACCGCTTCATTTGAAGAAAAAGAATTGAGGCGTATGTTGGTCGAAGGAAATGCGGAATCAGTTTATTATGCGCTGGATGATTCTGATGCATATATGGGTGTCAATAAAACCATTTGTAGTGAAATGCTTTTGTATTTTGGTAACAATCAGGTTGAAAAGATTAAATTTTTTGCTCAACCAAAGGCAAAACTTACACCCATGAGCAAGGCCAACCATCAGGAACTTAAAATGCCGGGATTCAGATGGGTAACCGATATCCGGCCAAAATCGAAAGATGATTTATAGGTAATATTATCCAGTCTGGTCTATAATATTCATCATTGCTGTCGATTTTGGATTTTAAAATTTTGGATTTAATCAACAATAAGATTAAATTGAAAATGTAATTGAATAGAGAACCAAGTGGCAGCATTTATGCAAACAGCTTCATTTCTTGATTATTTAAAATTTGAAAAAAGGTATTCACCTCACACGCTATCGGCTTATGAAAGTGACCTTGAGCAGTTTGCATCCTTTCTTTCTGACCAATATGAGTTGAATGATTTGAGTAAGTCAGAATCTATTCATATCCGTTCCTGGATGGTGTATTTAATTGATAGTAAAATTACGCCAAGGTCAATCAACCGAAAGCTCTCCACTTTAAAATCTTATTATAAATTTTTGTTGAGACGCCAATTGATTGATTCTAATCCAATGGCAAAAATTCAGTCTCCCAAATCCGGTAAAAGATTACCTGTTTTTGTTAGCAAGCCAAATTTGGACCGTTTGTTTGATAATTTTGAATACCCGGAAGGATTTACCGGCATTCGGGACAGAATGGTATTGGAAACGTTTTACACTTTGGGAATCAGGGTATCTGAATTGGTAGGGTTAAAAATAACAGATTTTGACTGGGCAGCCAGGAATGTAAAGATATTAGGAAAAGGAAGTAAAGAGCGATTGGTTCCTTTTGGCGCCAGATTTGAACAATCTGTTAAGGAATATATTTTAAAAAGGAAAGACTTCTTTCCCGATGAAGCCGGTGTGCATCTTTTTTTAAATGACAAAGGCAAACCGGTCAATAGTTCATTTATTTACAGAGTAGTGAATCATTATTTATCTATGGTTACTACCATTGAAAAGAAAAGTCCCCACGTACTGCGACATTCATTTGCGACACATCTATCGGATAGTGGTGCAGACCTGAACGCCATCAAAGAATTATTGGGGCATTCAAGTTTAGCGGCGACCCAGGTTTACACTCATAATTCGATTGAGAAACTACGAAGAGTATACGAACAGGCCCACCCGAAAGCGGGAAAGGGCAGGACTGAAAATTGAAAACTTTTTTCCCACTTTAAAATTTTTGTCTAATGAGAGTACAAACAGAAACTGTCCAATTCAAAGCGGACAAGAAGTTGCTAGATTTTATTGACAATAAAATGAGTAAGCTGGATCAATTTTTTGACAGAATCATTGATGCACAAGTTTATCTGAAACTCGAGAATAGTGGTCAGGTAAAAGACAAGATCGCTGAGATTAAATTAAATGTACCGGGAGATACTTTGATAGCCAAAGAATCCTCTAAAGCGTTTGAATCTTCTATAGACGCTGCCATCGACGTTTTAAAGCGTCAGCTGGACAAGTACAAAGAAAAAATGCGAGAAAGGCACTAAAGAAATAAGTGATGAATTTCCAATTAGGTTTCCGGAATAATTCATCACGACCCTAAGCAAATAAAAAACGCGGGTAGCAAAGCTATCCGCGTTTTTTTTATAGGTAGGAAATGAAAAAGTCTACTCAAGTTTGAAACGTACAGGTAAGTTGAACTGAACCCTTACAGCATTACCACGCTGTTTTCCGGGAATCCATTTTGGCATCATATCAACGATACGTTTCGCTTCATCTCCACAACCTGCTCCAATATCACGTACAACTTCTGATGCAGTGATTTTTCCATCTTTTTCAACTACGAAACGAATTACTACTGTACCTTCTACACCATTCTCCCTGGCAATTGCAGGGTATTTGATGTTTTTATAAATGTATTCGAGCATTTTTTTCTGAGCACATTGATCTTTGGCTGCTTTGTCAGTTTCACTTTCACAACCAGGGAAACGGGGCATGTCCTCAACCACTTTGAAAATCTCTTCCACTTTTGGTGGTGGTGGAGGCGGAGGTGGTGGTGGAGGTTTTGGAGCCTCGATAGGTTTCTCAACCGTTTGTTCTTCCGTAACACTTTGGTCAACGAACTCTGGCTCGTCTTCTTCTTCAATTTCTTCATCCGGTACCTCTTCAATTACCGGTGGTGGCGGAGGAGGAGGAGGAGGAGGAGGTTCTGCAGTACGAGGTGGTTCCATTTCGATTTCGTCTGGAAGAACCATCGCATCTTCCGGAATATAGATTTCATCTTCGTACTCTGTCCAGTTAAAAGCCAGAACTACGAATAAAAGGGATAGTGCAACACCTAAATTCAAATAAGTTCCACGGCTTCTGAAGACATCAGCTTCCGGATACTTGTTTCGATTTTGGAGCACACCCGCATCTCCTCTCTGAGAATGCAGTTCCTTTAGTTCTTCAGGAGAGTGGCCTTCCATTTGTTTCTTGCGGAACAAGATGTAGCCAATAATGCCTAACACCGTTACCCCAAGAATAATGGCAATCACCATCCCGGTAAAATTTAAGCTCGAAAAATCCATACAATTAATTTTGCCCGTTAAAAAAGTTTCTGCAAAGCCTGTAAATGAGGAACCCTGCAAAAGCGCCGCTAATATTAGCAACTATGTCAAGAATTTCAAAATATCTTCCAGGAAAAAAATAGTATTGGAGGATTTCCATTACAACACCGTAAAATGCACAAGTTAAAATCACTAAAAATCCTAATTTCCAGAAAGCTGGAAACCAACCGTTTCTGTCAAATCCCCAAAGGAGGGCACCTGAAAAAACAGCATAGACGGTAAAATGTGCAGCTTTATCGGTACTGACCAAATCCATTAAGCTGGGTGGTAAATTGATGCCGGCAACATTCCATGATACAATTAAAATGAAAATTGCCCATAGAATACCCGGTATGAATGGTTGCCACCTTAAACTTTCCAAAGAACTATTGTTTTTCATAGAATACTATTGGTAGATGCAAGCTGTTTTCGTTTTGGTGTGTTGGTTTAAAAAAAAAATGAAGATTGATGAAAAATTGTTCATTTTTTGCTGACGGGCAAATTTTGGCAAAGATTCTGCAAAGAACAAATGTAATTTTTTTAAAATGCGAATCCGGGACCTTTACTTTGCGCTGCCAAAAGGAAAAGCTCTAATCGCCCAAAAGCCTGACCAAAATGAAATTAGGAATAATTCGCGAAGGAAAAACGCCACCTGACAGCCGGGTTCCTCTTATCCCTGCTCATTGCAAAACCATAATAGATAAAGGAATTGAGATCATAGTTCAACCTTCTTCCAACCGCTGTTTTTTGGATGAAGAATACAGTGATGCTGGAATCCCCCTTTCTGATGATTTAAACGTTTGTGATGTGCTCATGGGTGTGAAAGAAGTGCCGGTAGAACAGTTGATAGATAACAAAACATACTTTTTCTTTTCTCATACCATTAAGGAGCAGGCGTATAATAGAAAATTACTTCAGGCTATTCTTAAAAAAAATATTACCCTTATTGATTATGAAGTGCTCACCAATCAAAAGGGAGCAAGGGTTATTGCATTTGGAAAATTTGCAGGAATGGTTGGTGCCCACAATGCCTTGTGGACCTACGGAAAAAGAACAGGCATGTTTGAATTGCCAAGGATGAAAGATTTGCATGATTATGCTGCTGCGGTAGCAGTTTATAAGCAAATGGAATGGCCGGCTGTGAAAATTGTCCTGACAGGAACCGGAAGGGTAGGAATGGGAGCAGCTTTGGTTTTGAAGGACATGGGAATAAGAGAAGTCAGCTCTGAAGCCTTTTTAAACAGTGAATTCAAGGAGGCGGTTTTTACCCAATTGGATTGTAAGGAGTATGTAGCGAGAATAGATGGTGAAGAATTTGAAAGCCAACATTTTTATAATAATCCAAAGGAATATTGTTCAATATTCGAACCTTATACTAAGGTCGCTGATATCATGGTAAACGGAATCTACTGGGACAATGACGCTCCGGTATTTTTCAATAATGAAGACATGATGGCTCCTGATTTTTCAATCAGGGTAATTGCCGATGTTACTTGTGATATTGCACCGGTGAGTTCTATTCCTTCAACCTTGAAGGCCAGTACTATTGCTAATCCGGTATTTGGTTTTGATGTCCGTACCGGGAAAGAGGTTGTTCCTCATCAGGATGGGGTTGTTGATATGATGACGATTGACAATTTGCCAAATGAATTGCCAAGAGATGCTTCCTCTGCTTTCGGACAGCAATTTTTGGACTTTGTTTTAGAAAATTTAATAAACGGAGATCAAGAGGGCATGATTGAAAGGGCAACCATAGCAAAGGGTGGAAAACTAACTGAAAGATTCAGTTATCTACAGGACTATGTTTCGGCTAAAGCAGTTGAAGCCTAAGGTTCAATTTTTAAATAAGGTTGGATTTTTTCTAAAGGAATCATTACTTCTGTAGGTCCCAAAACATATGGTCCCACTTCATATGGATTGTAATAAAGTCGTAATCCACCTGGTTCCATTGCATAATTTAAAGGAAAAGAAAACTGTCCGTTTTTAAACCAAAAACCTTCTGACTCAAGGTTCACATCGGGGCCAAGCTTTCTTGCATCTCTAAAATACTGTTCTGCCATTACTAAAACTTCACTGGTGTCCTTTAAAATTTCAGAAATTCCAAGTTTGTCGCCGGTTTCTTTACTGAAGGTTCCCATTTCAACGAAGGTATTGGGATGAGCCCCTCCGAGATAAGAATAAAAACTGAATTGTAAACTGATAAGGTTTTTTGTCTCCAAACTAACTTGTCCGTTTGCTTCGACTGCCCAGGCCATATCAAATTCAGGCATCTCTTCCAGAAAATCTTTATAGTCTTCTCCAAAATCCATTAAAGCAGAATCCAAAGGATAATTAGGATCCATGGGTTCTTCACCCAGGTGAATGCTTCCCAATAGGAGTGACTTTGTGTAATTATTTATTTTTTCACGAGCAGAATCTATTCCATGCTCTGCTACAGGGTAATTTAAAGAAACCACCAGGCAACGCACATCCTTTGTCGGACAATCACCAATTTGTTCATTGATGTGCTCTGTGTGAAATGCAAGTCCGGACGCACTGGGAGGCTTGGCAGGGGTGGTAAATGCATTTTCCTTTCCAAAATATAAATAGCCGGCTACAGTAAGCAGCATGAATCCCACAATGACCAATACCTTTTTCATACACAAGATTTTTATTCGACTTCTGCTTTCATTTTTTCAGCAGTCTCAGCCATTTGAAGCGAGTTTAAAATTTCAGTCAGGTCCCCTTCAATTACAGTATTTAAATTATAATTTTTGGCATCCCCTTCCAATCGATGGTCGGTTACTCTGTTTTGAGGATAATTGTATGTCCGGACTTTTTCTGAACGGTCACCGGAACCAACCTGGAGTTTTCTTTGTGCAGCCAGGGTAGAAGCCTCCTCCGCTCTTTTCTTTTCCAGAATTTTTTGGCCTAATCTGGTAAGTGCTATATCCCTGTTCTTGATTTGAGAACGGCTGTCCTGACTTTCAGAAACGATTCCGGTTGGTAAGTGGGTAATACGTACTGCCGATTCCGTTCGGTTTACGTGCTGTCCACCCGCGCCACTAGCACGGTAAACATCAATCTTCAAGTCTTCTTTTCTGATGTTTAGCTCTTCGGGTTCCATTTTTGGAATTACTGCCACGGTAGCTGCTGAGGTATGGACTCTTCCCTGAGATTCGGTCTTAGGAACCCGTTGAACACGGTGTCCACCCGATTCAAATTTTAGTCTACCGTAAACTTCGTCACCCGTTACTTCCAGAACAATTTCTTTGAATCCACCCACGGTTCCCTCGTTTTCAGAAATGACCTCAAACTTCCATCCTTCGGTTTCAAAGAATTTTACATACATGCGATAAAGGTCACCTGCAAATATTGCTGCTTCATCACCTCCGGTTCCTGCTCTGATTTCGAAGATAACGTCCTTGGTGTCTTCCGGATCTTTAGGAATCAAAAGGACTTTTAATCTTTCTTCCAGGTTTTCAACCTGTGGTTCCAGCTCTGCCAATTCCTCTTGAGCCATTTCCTTCATTTCTTTATCGGCAAGCATCTCCTTTGCATTTTGGATGTTGCTTAGCAAGTTGGAGTATTCACGGTATACCTCCACTACACTTTGAAGACTTTTGTACTCCTTATTGAGTTTTGACCAACGATCCATATCAGCAATTACAGACGGGTCACTCAACTGACCTTCTATGTATAGATATTTGTCTTCTATTTCTTTGAGTTTATCAATCATGATGGCGTATTGAAATCCCGATAGGGCTTTTTATGAATGGGGAAAATGGCTTAAAAGGATTAGACCGGAAATTTTGTCCAGCTAATATTCAAAGGAAGGAGAAATTAAGATTTTAAGAGCCATTTTCTATTGTTATTTACTAAAGCGCAAAAGTAGGATTTTTTAAGATTTTTCCAATCTATTACCTTAGCGCCTCATTCAATAAAAATTGCATGGCCAATCTTTTAATTATTGAGTCTGCTACTGACATATGTTCAGTGGCCATCGTAAACGATGGAAAAGTTCTGGCAAACCGTGAATTGCTGGAGCCGTTCAAACATAGTGAGCGATTAACCATACTCATTCAGGATGCTTTGGAAGCTGCAAACCTTAAAACCAGAGATTTGGACGCTATTGGTCTAAGTAGTGGTCCCGGCTCTTACACTTCACTCAGAGTTGGAGCGAGCGTCGCTAAAGGACTTTGTTTTGGCCTTGATATTCCACTCATTGCATTAGACACTCTTCAGGGAATAGCTGCAGGGATGGTTGAAGCTAACCCTTCCTGCGATTTCTATATACCTATGATTGATGCAAGGAGGATGGAAGTCTATTGTACGGTCTACGATGATAAATTGAACCTGATAAAAGAAACCAGTTCAGAGGTTTTGACCACATTGACTTTTCAGGAATTTGAAAATTCTAAAAGCCTGGTCATTGGAGGAAACGGTGCTGAAAAAACAAAGGAGTTGTATGAAGAAAAAGGGTATTTGTACAGCAAAATAAATCGTTGTAATGCTATTTTTTTTAAACGGGAAATCGTTGAAAAATATAATCGTAAGGAATTTGTAGATATGGCCTTATTTGAACCTTCTTACCTTAAGTCTCCTGCCATCACCCGCCCTAAGTCATTACTTTAAAGTCAAAAAGAAAAAAACAAGTAAAAACAGGCCTGATTTTCGCCTGTATATTGTTGTAAATGGCTTGTCTGATTGCTGATCCCTATTGGTATTGACATATTAAGACTTTTAATAGATTAATTAATTATTTTTATTGTAAGAATGATTTTACTATTTTCGCCTCATTATCAGGGGATTTACACCTTATAACTACTTTGTATATTATATTTTGGTATAGTTTTGGTTTTAGGTAGGACAAGTTAATTCACCTATTAAAAAACATATTATGAGAAAGCAAAAAAATGAGACGATCGTCCTCAAAAAGGGTAAGAACGATGTACAGTTAGACTACGCAGAGTTGAGGAAGGCCGTTTTAGTACTTAGAGCTGTAAACCACAAGTTACGGCAGAAGATGATTGATTTATTGGAGGAGCATGGTAAAATGACAGTTACGGAAATATACATTAAACTTAGACTTGAACAATCTGTAGCCTCTCAACACTTAGCAATTCTTCGTCGTTCAGGAGTAGTAGCAACTGAGCGTCAGGGTAAATTTATTTTTTACGCGATTGATCAGGAAAGACTTTCTCAGATTTCCCGTTTGGTTGAGGAATTGGCTGCATAAGGATATATTGAATTAACCTTAATCCCATGATTTAAAAAAAATTACAATATGAATAAATAATACATATTGTATACACACTTCCAAGACTTCATATAATAACTGTACATCATATATGTTAAAATGCCGAGAACATACCCAGTTCTCGGCATTTTTAGTTTGTAGTCATTTGAATCTTTTGAAAATATGGATTTTTGATGCATATTTGCTTTGTATATTTATAAGCAACAAACTAACTTCACATGTATGAGAAAGGCAAAGGTTAAACTCGACCAGGAAAACCTCCAGGTCGCGTCAGAAATCTTACGTGCGTTGGCGCATCCTCTCCGACTTAAAATTTTAGAATTCATTGATCAAAACGACGCCATCAACGTAAACAAAATCTACAATACACTTAAACTCGAACAATCCATTACCTCCCAACATCTCAGGATTTTACGACTCGCAGGTATTGTGGACACAGACAGGGAGGGGAAATATATTCACTACAGTATCAATTACGACAGAGTAAAAAATACAGTGGATTCCATCAGGAAATTTGAAGAGGAAACTATTCAAATGAAAAAGGAAAAGGCAGAAAAATAGTAGCTTTCTTACTTCGATTTTCTATTAAAAATAAAGGCGCCCGTTGTTTTCGGGCGCCTTTATTTTTAGGTATTAGATTCATCTACTTGGACAGGTGGAGGATTTTCTCCCGGCAAATCTCCGGTTTGAACTAAAGGCTCTTCCAGCTTTTCTTCTTCATGTTTGAATAGCTGGCGATGGAAAAGAATGATACTTACTACCCCGACACTGATCGCGGCATCAGCTATATTGAATACAGGTCGGAAAAACAGGAAGGATTCACCTCCCCAAAAAGGGAACCATTCAGGGAAAACACCTCTGAACATGGGAAAGTAAAACATGTCGACGACTTTTCCATGTAAAAAGGATGCGTATCCACCTCCTTCAGGAAACATGGTGGCAACAACCCCATGATAAGGATCGCTTTCGGAAAATATCAATCCATAGAACATACTGTCAAGTATGTTTCCAATGGCACCGGCCATGATAGCTCCTATACTTGCGAGCATGCCAAAGGATACTTTTTCTTTAATCAGTTGGCGAATGAAGTAAATCAAAAAGCTAACTACGATGATGCGAAATAAACTCAAAATAAGTTTGCCATAACTTCCTCCAAGGGTCATTCCAAATGCCATGCCTTCATTTTCTACAAAATGAATTTTGGCCCAGTCAAGCCCCAGCATGTTAAATTCTTCTCCGTAGCTCATATTGGTCTTTACCCAAATCTTAAGGGCTTGATCCATCAAAAGAATCAAAATGACCAATCCAGTTACAAACCAGGTACGCTTCAAATTATCTGTATTGTTGTCACTCATCGAATCAAAATGTTAGATGCGCCTTTTTTTAAAAAGGCATGCAAAAATAACTTTTATAGCCACTTTGAGGCATAAAATCAGACCAACTACTCCTTTTTGGTCTCCAAGGTGGCGGTTACCGGGTAATGATCTGAAAATCCCATTCTGTGTACCCTGCTTTTTCTAAATTCCATATCAAGCCCGGATAAAATATAATCTATTCGTAAAGCCGGGATCCTCCCGGCATATGTAGTCCCAATTCCAAATCCACTTTCTCTAAATCCATCCTTCAAACCTTCAGATAAAATTCCATACACATAAGAAGAAGGGGTGTCATTGAAATCGCCGCATACCAAAATAGGGTAGGGCGACTTCTCCATATGATTCCTGATTTCTTCTGCCTGGGTCGCTCGTTTTTTTGAAGCCTCTTTGTTTTTCTTTAGTATAGAACCTATCTCCAACCAGGTTTCTCTTTCCTGCAAGTCCCCCGATTCGGCCAGTTTTTCTGCTTGAGGGGTAATTTGGTTGGACTCAAGATGTAGGTTGTAGATTCTGAATATTTTTCCCGCCCATTTTACGTCAGCGAAAACAGCACCATTGTGTGTCCTTTCAAATTTCAGATAGCCACTATTTTCAAACGGATATTTGGATGCGATCAATATTTGTTTGTTCTCCGAACCTTTGAAGTATTTGAATCCTGCCCAGGCTCGTAGTGAATCCATTCTATTTTCGAAATTGGTTCCTCGATACGTGAACTCTTGAAAACAGGCGATGTCGGGATTTTCCTTTTTTAAAAATTCAAAAAAAGGTCGGGCTACTTTTTCCGGGTTTTGTTTGTATAAAAAATAAAAGGCTCCTGCATTGAAGCTCATCACCTTTAATTGGGACTTTGTTTTTTCACCGGCAGAAGCGAACGGATGCATTCCAATAAAAGAACTTACATGACTCCAACCAAGAATCAAGGTAAAAGCTGATATCAGAAAATGCCATTTTCTAAGAAAGATCCAAAAAGCTATGCAAACTAAATTGAGAAAAAGTAACCAGGGAAAGGCAGTACCGAGAAGGGTGATGGGCCAAAAGGATTGGGGGCTGACGTCGTTTGCGTAATAGGACAGGAAAGTGAGTCCAATTACAAAAATATTCAACCATGTGAAAAACCTTTTAAGCCTTCTCCTCACACTTACTTCTTGCTTGCGTTAAACAAAAATTCTTTTTCTTCAGCACTCAGACTTTCGTACCCCTTTTGTTTGATTTTATCTAGTATCTGATCCAGCTTTTCCTGATGGGAAGAAGAAACAGGCTCCTTGTCAGTCCTTTGATTGCCGGAAGCTGTTTTCATTTTGGACTTATTTCGATAAACCACTTTGGGTTTTCTTGAAGGCTGAAATATATTTTTAAAAAAATCTGCTATCGAATCTAAGGTTCGATTGACCGGTATCGACCAGTCAATTCCTCTGGACCGCATTTGTGAAACATACAAGTATCCAAAAAATGCACCACCCAGGTGGGCAATATGTCCTCCGGTATTATCAGTACCTGTAACCGCTATTAAGTCTAATAAGACCAATACAAATACAATGTATTTTAATCGTACAGGACCTAAAAATAAAAGATGCAAAGTGTAATCAGGGAAGGCAACCCCCGACGCTACAACAATCGCCATGACGGCGGCTGAGGCACCTAAAGCATATGAATTAACCAATCCAAAACCGGGGAATGCTACAGCTGCCAGGAAATAAACCAATCCTCCAAAAAGACCACCCAATAAGTAGGCTGGCAAAATATGACGATCTCCTAATAAGTCTCCAAGTATTCTTCCAAACCAATATAAATAAAGCATATTCCAGAGGATATGCCAAAAATCCTTATGCAAAAACATATGGGTGAAAAATACCCAAGGATGTGTGAGGTTGTGTTTCCAGGAAGAAGAAATGGAGAAAAAATGAACGATATCATAAAATACCTCCGGGGTATTTCCTGCATTTGAAATCTTAAGAATTAATAATATAAGGTTGATGAAGATGAAAACAGCCGCATTGATGAAAATAAGCCTGGTGACCATATTTCCAAAACGGAATGAATGTTTTACATCTGCCCAAATAGATTCTAACATTTATATACTTTACTTTAAAGTCAAAAATACCTGATGCCAATTAATTTTGGCTCCTTTTCCTGTTTTTTTTACCTGGATTGGGTGGAACCGGGTCAATGGTATCGTGTTTACTCCACGGATGGCACCTGCCTATCCTTTTGGTTCCCATCCAAATTCCCCTGACTACTCCCCATTCTTTTATCGCATCCACCATATAATGCGAACAGGTTGGAGTGTATCTGCAATTGCTTCCCATTATAGGTGACAGAAAAATCTGGTACACCCTAATAGGGAAAATGAATAGCTGTCTGATTAGTTTTTTTATCAAAATGCAAAACTTTGAGTTGGCTTATTTTTCATAAAAACACCGTATTGCTTTTCGCTGTCATTTACTTTTATATTGATGAGGTTTTGCTGATCGTCAAAAACTTCGGTCAAAAGACTATAGGTGATAGAAACGTTTTTTGGCAAGCCTTGTTCCGGGACTTCCAGGTAAACCCAAATGCCAGCTAAATCTTTTGTCATTTCTTTGCCCAACATTTCATAATTCAGCATTTTACCTTGTATTTCAACCATGAAAGATTTCCTGAGGTATTCTAAAATATATTCATCGGATTTAGGATCTTCATTTAGGGTTCCAATTTGCAGGTTGCTGTGTTTGTGACGTTCGAGTGCAAGTTCCAGGTCATCTATAAAAACATGCAAGGCTATCTGTACATTAGGATTTTCTTTGGTAAATTCTACTTCACATTTGCTAACGTGAAAAGGGTGATCTTCCAAGACACTTGAAGGTCGTGGAAAAAAGCTCAGAAGGGTAAATAAAATCGAGAAGAGCACGATATTAATCGTTTAGTGAATCATTTATTTAAGTTATTGCTCTGCAACCTGGTTCAAACCGGCGTAATAAATAAGGTACCAGTCACCATCCATTTTTGCAAATCTTCTTACCAGTCCAAGATTGCTGTTTTTCAAACGAATGCTTTCAGAAACCATTTTTTCATTGAGAATTAAAAAGTTGCGGGTAAATTCTTCATCATCCAATAGTTGGTGATATTTCCAATCCGATCTGTTCCATTTGAAATCATTGCTTGAAAAAGTCAGGCTATCAGCATTTGCAGGTAAACCTTCCAAAGGAAAAGTAATATGGGCTGCCTGATATGCTGTATCCCGATGAAACCGCATATAAAACGCATTAAAGTCCTCAAGGTTTGTAAGTCCGCTTCCGGATTCGACAGGAGTGCTTTTTCTTTCTGAACTACATGAAAATATAAACAACAGGACCGTTGCCACTACAATAAATCTAATCTGCGCCATAAATGAGATAGGTTATGGGCAGCAAAGATAGTCAGCCTATTCCAATTAAAAGATTATCCTTATTGCAATTGTTGTGCTTTTTGCCGGTCGGATTCAGCCTGGTCATTTTGCCCCAACATTAAGTGAACTTTTGAACGTTCCATGTAATAAATAGGGTTTTGAGGATTGAGCTCGACTGCCTTATTGAGGAATTGAAGGGCTTCATAAGGCTTATTCATCATTTTTTGGGTTACCCCTTCTTCATACCATACATCCGCATTGTTTGGATCAAATTTTAAAACCTGCATGTGGTCAAGTGATGCCTTTTCAAAATCTTCCATTGTAAAATGGAGCAGAGAACGCATCAGGTAAGCTTGTTTGTTGTCGGGTTCAATTTCAATGGCTTTGTTGAAATCAGGAAGCGCTTGTTCGAGTTTTCCCAATCTTGCCAGGGTTGCACCCCTGTTTACATAAATTTCGCTAATGCTGGTTCCACTCTCGATGGCGGCATTAAAATGGTAAAGTGCACTGTCCAGTTGATTGGCATCAAAGAAGATTT
>JAWKLG010000015.1:0-174361 GCA_041392845.1 Saprospiraceae bacterium
CTGGGTGCTGGGTGAAATTTACGAATTACGCTTTACGATTTACGAAGGGATTGGTTAATTGAAGGAATTAATCAATCCCTCCAACCCTTCAACCCTTCAACCCTTCCTCAAAGCATCTCCAATCAGGTTAAAAATGGTGACGGTTATGAAAATGGCAAGACCGGGGAAGAGGGCCAGCCACCAGGCTGAGAAGTTTTGGCGGGCATCATTGAGCAGGGAGCCCCAGGTTACGTCTTCGGGAGCCAGACCGATACCGAGGAAAGAGATGAAAGCTTCTAATAAAATGGCAGAGGCAATCCCAAACGCGATGGTGATGAAAACAGGAGTCATGGCATTTGGAAGTGCATGCCTGAGTATAATTCTCCAATCAGAAAAACCCAATACTCGGGCAGATTGAATATACTCCATTTCTCTTATTTTCAACAATTCAGCCCTCAGGTATTGTGCTATTCCAGGCCAGCGAAGCAAACCAATGATGGCCATTACATAAAATATGGAAGGCTGATCCAACAAAGAAATCAAGGCTAAAATAACCAACAAGCCAGGCAAAGATTTAAAAACTTCAATCAGTCTCAGCACCAAAGAATCGATGGGGATTACCATATCCTTTCTAAAAAAAGAAATTCGTTTTAATAATTTACTGACTATAAAAGCAAGCAATAACATTATTCCAAACAGGAACACTCTAATGAATACTTCGGACATTAAGTTTCCTTCCATTTCTGCAAATAACCAATGCCTGCTCCGCCCTAAAATTGCCCACCAAATGAAGAACAAAAAACCAAGTGAATAGGAAAAAACGGATGCACGATCGGGTCTGAAATTATTGTTTCCAAAATAACCTGATAATCCACCCAATAGCAATCCAATAATGCTTGCAATAAACATAGAAATCAAACCAACCAAAAGTGCAGTTTGTGTACCGTGTATCATGCCGGCAAGCACATCTCTGCCAAGTCGATCTGTCCCCATCCAATGTTTCCACCTTAAAGAAGGCACATTTTGATTAGCAAAAGGACTTACACATCCTCGATTATAAAGATCTTGAGTGGTAGGTAAATAAGGTACCGGAGGAAAAATTACAGATTCATATTCCAATTTTTTCCAATCTGCATTGACCAATTCTTTATCCCAACCACCAATTCCTAAATCGACCAGCCAGGATTTAAAAACCGGGAAATGAGTTTTCCCGTTCAGCTGACAATACAATGGTTTGTCGTTGGCAAGAAAATTTGAAAAAATAGCGATCAAAATCAATACCAGGAGTATCCTGACAGACCATAATCCGGTTTTCGATTGTTTCAACCGGTTAAAAATCCTTGATTGCTTGAGATTGGAGTTCACCATTTGTATTCAATACTAGAAATACAGTTGGTAAAGAAAAGAAAAAGTCAATTAAGGAATCCAATCTGTAGGAACCTTTCTTTTTTAAAATCTTCCTACCAGATTTAAGTTTATACCAAAATGATAGGGGTAATAGTTCTTATTGTATTTTATTAAATTAAAAGGAGACAATGCTGTATTAAAGTATGGACCTATTTCTACTCCTAATGAATTAAAGAACATTTTTCTAATGCCAATAAAAACCTGGTAATCAATCACTTCTTTTCTCAAAGAATAGCCCCTGCCCTCGTCCAAATATTGACTATAGCCAAGCCCATTGTTAAGAAAAACTTCAAAGTTATCCCTGCTAAAAAAGTCCCATTCATAAAAAAGTCTCAAGCCCGCATAACCATAATTCATTTCATTTTCTTGAGCAACATCTCCGCTAAATGTATTTAACAATAAAGTTTGATCCAATTGGTGAAACATTGCACCGAATCCCAACCCAACTTTATGTTTTTTATTGATATCGTAAGCTAAAGCAATATTAAACTGATGTACAGTTTTTAAACGTTGACTTACCGTATTACAACCTTCACGACACAGGAAAAATACAACCTCTTCCTGCAATGCAAAAGAAGTTCCTATTGAATATCCGGTTTTGATGGTCCATTTCTGACCAACACCTTCTGGATCCTGGCCGTATGAAAAAAGGGTCATCCAAAGGAAACAATAGGATAGAAAATATTTCATAATACCTTGTTTTCTTGTTAGACGACCCTTTTCCTTTATTAGGTTGGGTACAATTTTTAAACGACCCTTTTATCTATGTAGTTAGAATTTAAAAGAGAGAGCGCTCCCATGTATTTCAACTTAAAAGGGACCAAATCACCCACTTTGTAATCTTTTTTGGAGGTACCTAAATCTATGATCAACATATCAGAACTTGCATTGACGATTTGAACATCTTCGTCTTCCGGTATGATATAATCCGGTGCTATATCCAATAAGCCGACATCTAAAATGGCTCTGTAAGATTCTTTTCCAAAATCCTCTTCATTTACTTCCAAAATATCACCCGAAGGATTTGCGGCAAGTTCACCAACCGGAACGGTGGGCTTCTTGGTAATTTCTAAAATTTCCGTGTACAATTTAAAAACATCAGATTTCATGCCTTTTATCTGACCGCCTGTAAACAAATCGGCTCCAAAAAACAGGGACTCGCCAATTCTAAAGTGATTGATAGCAATGGGTACCTGACTTTTAAAAATCAAAGGAAGTGTAACCGAAGTTCCTCCACTTACAAAAGGAATTTTCTTTCCAAATTTGGCTTCCACCAACTGCTTGTAAAGGCTTAATTGAATCATTTTGTCTTGCGAAGGCATTACCCCGTGCAGACAATTCAGATTGGCACCTATGGCAACTATCTTGATATTCGGAAGTTCAAAAACCTTTTCGTAGAATTCAATCAAATGCTCCCCCATGATCCCTTCCCGAAGGTCACCCAACTCGATCATGATGGTCACTTTGTGGGTTTTGTTCTGACGTACCGCTTCTTCAGAAAGCATTTTAATGGTTTCACTTTCCGAATTGAAACTTACATCCGCGTATTTGATTACGGTTTTTATACTTCGCTTTGGCGGCGGTTTGATATAAACCGTTTGAACATCCGGATTGATTTTTTTAATTTTTTTGAGGTTGCTGAGGCGACTGTCACATACTTCTGTTGGCCCCAGCTCGAGGACTTCTTTTAGGAATACCTCATTCCCGCAAAGTAATTTTGTAACAACTGCCCAATCGATTCCTTTTTCTTTAAACAGTTTGTCAAGGAAATCGTAATTGTGCTTCAATTTATCCCTGTACAGGTTGATAAATGCCATAACACTATTTTAAATGAAAAATATCCGGTTTCAATCCACGATGTATCGCGGAATATTACCGGGTAATCTTGTCAACAATTCATAGTTGATCTGATCACTTGCTGTTCCAAAGGAAGATACTGAAATTTCCATATCTCCTTGTTTGCCTATTAAAACAACCTCATCACCTTTACTTACTCCTTCTGTATAGGTAATGTCGATCGCCATCATATTCATATTAACCATTCCTACCACGGCGAGCCGCTTTCCATGAATGAGAACACGTCCCTGATTGGAAAGGTTCCGGGTATACCCGTGGCTATATCCAACCGGGACAATTGCAATCTTCATATCCTGATTGGCAAGATAAGATGTACCATATCCTATAAATTGTCCTGCCTTTACATGTTTCACATCCATCACATTGGTTTTCCAGGATATTAGTCTTTTTAAAGGATTGATATTATGCTTTTTCCGGGTCATATATTCCACTCCAATCTCTGTTGAAGGAAAAAAGCCGTATTGTAAAATCCCGATGCGTACCATATCCATATGTGTTTTTGGATACCTCAAAGCGGCTGCTGAACAAGCAGTATGGTACTGTACCGGTTGAAGGCCTCTTTTTAAAAAAACCTTTTTTATTTTTTCGAAATTGGTACGCTGTTTTTTGATTCTGTAATAATTAGCAATACTCTCTGCACCCGCATAATGGGTACACAATCCTTGAAAATGTAAATATTTTGGATGGTCTTTCAAAAGTTTAATAGCATCTTTTACTTCTCCGTTTTCAAGACCGGTTCTGTTCATGCCGGTTTCTACTTCGAGATGAACAATGGCCGGTTTATCCAGCTTCTTGGCAATCTCGAGTGATTTCTCCAACCTACCATAATCAAAAACAAAGAATTCTATACTTTTATCAATAGCCCATTCTATTTCTGCATCCTCCAAATGCCCCATAACCATAATGGTATGTGGCATCGAAATGGCATTATAAACTCTCAATGCTTCATCGGCACTAAAAACAGAAAAGTGATTGATACCAAATTCCTCTGCCAATGGAATGTATTGCTCAATACCATGCCCGTAAGCATTACCTTTTACCACAGAAGAAATCGTAACACCATCTTCAATATAGTCCTTAAGGAATTCCATGTTTTTGGACAAGGCAGAACGTGAGATTTCGATGGAAGATGAATGGAACATTTTACTGGATTTTTTCGAGTATGGCTTTAAACATATTGATACCTACCGGAATGATTTCATCAGGAAAATCATAATCAGGATTGTGGAGTGCCGGCGTGTCCTCTCCTGCACCTATTCCAAACATCGCGCCTTTGTATTTTTGAGTAAACAAACCGAAGTCTTCTCCCCATTTGAAAGGATAAGACCTTTCATGGCAGTCAAATTCATTTTCTTTTGCTGCTTCTATGATGGCATTTACTACCGTATCATCATTTTGATTGGCTTTAAACACCTGGGTCCAGCCAATTTCTAAATCAATTTCGGCTGACTCGCAGGCTTTTTTGGCAATGTTTACCACTTTTTCTTCCAACTTCTCCATTTCTGATGCAGACCAGGTACGAATGGTTAAATGCAGTTCACCATAACCTGCGGCAATACCATAACTGAAATCACCCAAAGTCATGTAAACCGGAGTAATCACAACAAAATCTTCTCTTTCAGGGTCATTGTTGGATAGCTTATCGGCTTCATTGAGTATTTTACTCAAGGTAAATGCCGGGTTGATACCAAATTCAGGTTCTGCGGCATGAGCTGTTTTACCGGTCAGCTTAAAGATCACACTTTTTACCGAGGCAGTAAAAGAGTTCCTTTTGTAAACAATTTGGCCAAGTGGATAACCCGGAAGGTTGTGAAAGGCAGCTACATAATCCAGGTCGAGATTATCCCATTTTTCATCTTCCAGAATTGCCGCTGCTCCCATACCATTTTCTTCAGCAGGTTGGAAAAGCAGGTAAACATCCGATGATTCAGGTTTATTTTTAGAAAGAAACCTGGCAAAGCCCAAAAGCGTGGTGGCATGTCCGTCATGACCACATTTGTGCGATACCTCCGGATTTTTTGATTTATATTCAAATTCATTGATCTCCGAAATTGGAAGAGCGTCCAATTCAGCTCTGAACATGATTTTTTTCTCGCTTTTTTTTCCTTTAAAAAGGACAAGAATTCCATGTCCGCCCAGATTGTCGATGATGTTATCCGGATTGCATTTTTTCAATTCTTCTATAAAAAAAGCTGAGGTATTCGCTTCCTTACAGGACACCTCAGCAATTGAATGTACATGTTTTCGTATGTCTCGAAGTTCTTTTAGTTCAGTAGAACTAACTGCTTCATTATTTGATTTCATTACTATTTATAATGATTTTCAGGCCTTGGCCTGTTTGATTTCATTGGGTTTATATGTCAACAAACTAAGTGTGATAAAGGTCAATGCTGATATGGTAATTCCACCAAGGTTTGCATCAAGACCATAGGGTAGCTCATATTCAATAATTACCAAAACGGTAGTGGTTAGTCCACCTAATAACATGGCCCAAAATGCTGCAATTGAGGTGCTTTTTTCCCAGTATAGGGCACCTAAGACCGGCACTAATAAGCCGGAAACCATAAAAGCATAAGACAAGAGCATTAAATCAAGCACATTTTGCATGAAACTGGCAAGAATCAATGCCAAGACGCCTATCAAAAGGGTAATGTATTGGGATAATTTTAGAATCTTTTAATCATTTTCATCATTACTGGTTACACGCCTTAAAATATCGGTTACTACATTTCCGGATGCGGCCATTAAACAAGAATCAGCTGTAGACATGATGGCAGAAAAGTAAGCTGAAAGCATTAATCCCATCAGACCGACAGGCAATATGGTTCTTAACATCAAGGGCAATCCCATTTCTGGGTCCAGCGCCTCCGGACTCATATATCCGGCATATTCAAACATACCCTGATCGGCTGCTACTTTTGAAAACAGCCCCAGAAGTACCCCCATAAATGCCATGATGGGGTATTCAAACAGCCCGGCAATGTACCAGGCACGTTTTGCTGTTTTTTCATCTTTACAAGCATAAATCCTTTGGTAAAGGGTCATTCCTACAAACCAAATCGGAATAATCGTAATCATCCAGTTGAACATGGTCGACCATTCAACATTGGTAAGACTTAAAAGCTCCGGCTTGACCGTTTCCCGAATGGCATCTATTCCTCCAATGGCATAATATCCCATAGGAATTCCAATGAAAACCAAGCCTCCCATTAGGATTATCCACTGCACCGTATCGGTGTATATCACTGCTTTCAAACCACCGATAACCGTATAACCAACGGCAATTACACCCATTATGAGAAGGGCAACTTCCATATTTAAATCCAGGAATGTTGCAGATGCAAGTTTAGCCCCTGCCAACAATTGGGAACTGGTAAAGCCTATATAACCGATAGCTGAAATAATCCCGGCAAGCAAGGCTACTTTTTTATTATAAAAAAACTGAAACAGCTGAGGAAACGTATACCATTTTTGTTCTCTGGAGAGATTGAAAACCTTTGGAATCAAAAATACCGATGCCAACCAAGCTCCGATTAGACCGGTAAATAACATCCAGGAACCTGATATTCCCATCAAATAACCCAAACCGCCTAATCCAATTGAAAATCCACCCCCAACATCAGTTGCAACAACAGAAAGCCCAATGTGCATGCTACCCATGGATCTTCCACCTACATAATAGTCGTCCGAATTTTCATTTTTCTTATAGAAATAAAAGCCTACTCCCAACATGCCAAGGAAGTAGACTATGAATATTGTAATGTCAATAAGATTCATAAAAGGGTTTATTGCTCAGCTTCTTCTAACTTTTGTTGCTTGTAAACAGCATCGATAATTTCGTTTCTTCTCTTAGTTGAAGGTTTGGTAAATTGTTTCCTCCTTCTGAGTTCCTGAAGAATCTTAGTGTTTCGAAATTTCCTTTTGTAACGTTTCAAAGCTCTGTCAATACTCTCTTCATCTTTTCTTTCAATAATTAACATAAATAGGTTTTGTGAAACAGGTCAACAACCTGATTCGGTTCAATAATACAAGGCCCTCTTTTAGAGGGGTAAATCTTTCTTAGTTTTGCTCTACAGCAGATTTGTTTTCGGCAGGATTACCTATATTGCCTTTTTGAAGTCTCATTTCGAGGTACTTGTTGGTAAATCCCATTTTCTCGTAAAGAAACTTTGCAGGATTATCGGGCTCCACATGTAAGGCTATATCGCCATCGGTTACTTTTATAATGTGTTCCATCATGCGTTTTCCTACGCCTTTACCACGCATGCTACCATGTACAGCAATGTAAACCAAAATATTTTCCGGAATGTACCCTTTCATGCCGGTTTTATTAATCACTACTGTACCTACAATTTTATCGTCACCTTCTTTTGCTACCAAAATGCTTCCACCCGGAGATGCAGTATCCTTCTGCGCATAAGCGATAGCGGCTTTGATATCATTTTTTGCATCACCGTATTGATCAAGGTGGTCGTAAAGGAAAGCTGCAACCTCTTCAATTTGAATGGTTGTTAGTTTATCAAAAGGTGTAAAAAGTTTAAAATTAATTTGGCTCATTCGATTTACTTTGATTCTGAATTGGCGAGTGCTGGATTTCAGCAAAGAAACGAATGGAAAAAAGGGCGGGAGTTAGAAACTCAACCTAACAAAGAAATGATGCTAAAAAACTATGAAAACCCTGAGAAACATTGGGTAAGGGCAAAGCAACACACCTCCGATCCATTCATTCACCATATATAAAAACAACGCCCAAAGGTATAAAATGTTCGGGAAAGGCCTAAAACACAAGGCTTTTCTTTAAAAATCATGCTTAAAAGACCTTGAAGTAGCCTCTAATAGGACTGTTTTAACTTTTGGTTTCATTTTTGCATAAGTTGCGAATGGAGCAAATTTGGTGATGAAATACTGAATATCAACATCAAAATGCTTTTCAAAATGGGTATTAATTTGTATTTCATTGTCTTGAAACAAGATTTAATACAAATTATATCTATTTTTATCGCTTAATACCGCCCCTATGAGGATATTAATTGCATGGTTGCTTTTGGCTTTGCTATCCAGTTATTGGATAGGTGGTCAACTTTTGCACCATGTGACTGAATCCCAAAACCTGGAGCTAAGATTGGAAATGGACGCCAGAGAAGCTGCTATAAGCAATCAACTCAGGGAGCAAACCGGTATTGACCGTCAGATTAGAATTTTAGATGATTCAGATTTTGATTTTACGAGCCTTGGGTATTCAGGGACTTTCCTATTCAATGGGGGGTCGGAAGAAAGCTCCTACTATTATGTTATTGAATCAAATCCTGTCAAATACCTTGAGGTAGAGTTTACCAAAGAAAATCATACACCAATCAACGACCTCGAAAAAACCATTGTTTTCGATCACCTCTTTCCAAAATTCATGTGGCAGGCTTCGGTTGAAAAAGCCATCGATTTAACCAATGAAAGTATTTCGGCTAATTTCAACTACTCAGCCAATTTTCCCAATCCTTGGGAATCGGTCACTACTCCCCCTCCACGTTTAGGTTAATCTTTTCTTTTTAAAAGGCTGGCTTCAAATCAAACGCTTGCATTCCGCATGGATGCAGTAGTTCATATTCTGGGTTATTACTTATTTGATTTGCAACAGTCTATTTACCTGAGATTATCACCTAAATACACACTAAAATGAAAAATCTTTTACCTACTATACTCGTAGTGGCAATTTTGTCCACGTTTTCAAATCAAATTTTTTCTCAAGGATGTGTAGCCATCAGAAACATGAGCTGCTCGTCCGGAATGCCTGGATCAGGCAATCAAGCATCCCTGTTTAACCCCGGAGAATGGCAAGTCCAGTTAGGATACCGCCACTTTAAATCGTTCAGACATTTTCGTGGAGACCACGAAGAAGCAAATCGTGTCGAAGAAGGAACCGAAGTAATCAATCATTTCAATAGTTTCGATTTTGGTTTAAGCTACGCCGTTAATGGAAGATTATCCTTGACAGCTACCTTACCCTTAGTATTCAATGACCGTTCATCTTTATATGAACATTATGGCAATTCAGCAGAAAGCAATCCTGCCAGAGCAAGATTCCATACTCAATCAAGCGGGATTGGAGATTTGAGAGTGGGTGCATCTTACTGGTTGATTGACCCGATGAAATACCATAAGGGTAATATAGCATTAGGATTGGGTATCAAAGCTCCTACCGGAGATTATGGTGTGACAGACGAATTCCACAAACTGGATGATGAAGGAAACGATTATACCATCGTTCAGCCTGTTGACCAATCCATCCAATTAGGAGATGGCGGATGGGGCATCAACATGGAATTACAAGGATTTCATACTTTATTCAAATACACTTCGATGTATTTCAATGCATTTTACCTTTCTAATCCAAAAAATCACAATGGAGTATTAAGGAGGGCAAATGCAGATCCTGAAGATTCATTTAACTATTTCTCAGTACCTGACCAATTTGGTGCAAGGTTAGGATTCAATGTTTCGCCATTGCCACATTTTGGCATCAGCCTGGGTGGCAGGTTGGAAGGGATTCCGGCTTACGATATTATTGGGGAAGAAGACAGTTATAGAAGACCCGGTTATGTAGTATCATTGGAACCAGGCCTGACCTATCTAAGCGGGCCTTTCAGCCTGGCTTTAAATATACCGGTCGCCATGTATAGAAATAGAATTAAAAGTGTATCGGATATTACCAGAGACAGACATGGTGACGCTGCCTTTGCAGATTACTTGATAAATGTAAATGTGGCTTATCGATTTGGTGGTAGCCATGAAGAAATGCCGGAAGTACAAGATGTATTCAAAGACACTGGATCAGGAAATTAAATTTTGTCTTATAATTTTTGAGTGAGAAGTCTTTTTTTGAAGTGTAAAAAAGGCGTTTTTAAAAAGGTCACCTGTATGGGTGGCCTTTTATTTTTAAAACATGCTAGACCTTCGTTAATTTTTGAAGAAGCATTTCTTAATTGTAAGAATACCTTTAAATCAATAAATATGATTTAAATGAAAAAGAATTTCCTTTCCCTATGCTTTTTAATAATCCTATCAGCATTCCTTCAAAAAGCCTTTGCTCAAACAACTAATCCTGACATTACAGTAGCATTAGATGGAAGTGGAGACTTCCAAAAAATCCAGGATGCCATTGACGCAGTTCCGGATAATCACCCTCTTCCAACTGTAATCTTTATTAAAAGAGGCCTTTACAATACTGAAAAATTGTTGGTCCCTTCGAATAAAAAGAATGTTGTTTTGGTAGGTGAAAGTAGAACCGAAACCATTATAAGTTACCATATATATGATTGTGGAAGTGGTGGGTTCAACAATAAATGTCCTGCTGCAGATGCCCAACTTTGGCAAGGTGAAGTCATACAAACCTCTGCGACACTTACCATTTCGGGAGATGGATTCATAGCCGAAAATTTAACCATTGAAAATACTGCCGGCCCAGTAGGACAAGCTTTGGCAATCACCGTCAAATCTGATAAGGTAATTTTCAGAAACTGCATTTTTTCCAGTTATCAGGATACCATCTATTTATGGAGCAATGCAAAGCGTGTGTACTTTGAATCATGTCTTGTCATTGGCCGAACGGATTATATTTATGGCAGTGGTACAGCCTGGTTTGAAAATAGCGAAATAAGAAGTTGGGGCGGAGGTTGGATTACAGCCCCTTCTACCGGTCTCAATCAAGCACATGGATTTGTATTCAATAATTGTCAAATTACCTATGCGCTGAACAGCCCGAGAGCAGGAGACGATGGTGCTACTGTTGCACTGGGCAGGCCTTGGCACAATTATCCTAAAGTTACCTGGATGAATTGCTTTATGACGGAAAAAATAAATCCGTTAGGTTGGCCAACCAAATGGAATATGGACTATGCTGATACCAGTTCGGAATTGAAGTTATACGAATACAATAATTATGGACCTGGTGCAGATATGAGTGGTAGGGCCAATTGGGTTGGAATTGGAGCACTTACACCACAAGAATTGCCTCAATATACGCTAGCAGCCGTTTTAGGTGGCATTGACAATTGGGACCCAACTGAGACTCCATACTATCACAAGCAATTCAAATGGACTGGAAATGGCACTGATCACAAGTGGGATAATCCTTCAAATTGGTCTCCCAGCGGAATTCCAGGAAAAAATGAATCGGCAATAGTGGATGGTTTCTATGAGGTAAAGGTTCAAGAACAAAAAATCGAAACTGATTTGAGTCTTTTAAACGGAGCAACTTTGAATCTTGAAGGCAATGTTGAATTCCAATTGCTGATTTCAAACAACGGGAAATTAAACACTTCTACACCTTCAACCATTTTAGGAAAACTGGAAATCACCGACTCTTTAAATTTTGAAAATAACCAAACCTTAATCTTGAATGGCCAGATGAAAGGGGCAGGCAAAATTATAAAATCAGGCACCGACACCCTTGTGATTCGAAGTAAAAGTCCAAATTTTGCAGGGAGTTTAGATATTACCGAAGGCTTTTTAAATGCTGATTTTCCTGAATGTTTGAAAAGCTTAACAAAATTAACTCTCCATGAAGATGCAACTTTAATTGTCAATCAAGAGGAGATTTTAGATATCACTTTTCCGGTTTATTTGGCTACCGGATCTACACTTTATCTTTCCAAAGATTTAAAATTAACAGCCTGTTATCTTGATGGAGAATTGATGAATCTAGGCAGTTACTCAAATTCTGACTTACCAAATTTAATTGAAGGTCCGGGAAATTTAATTATCGGCAGGCCCAATGAATTCAGATTTATCGGAGCACAAAATGGAAATTGGGACATTGCAGAAAATTTTGTTCCCGGCTTATTGCCTCAAGCCGGAGAAACTGTTTTCACTGAACGGGAAATGGAAACAACTTCTTTTAATTTTCAGGCAAACATCGTTGTAGAACGCTCAGGAAGGATTAGACTTCGTGGAGACCATACATCCAGTGGCACTATCAAAATGGAATCAGGCAGTAGTTTATCCTATGCTACTTCAGGCACAGGCTTTAGTTTGAATGCTCCAATGGTTTTTGAAGGACAAACAGAATTGTTATTAAACAGTAAGGCTATTCCAATTCACACCATGAAACTACCCGGAAATATTTCCGGAGATGGCTGGATTAAAATAAATAATCAACGTTCGGATACATCCAATGAGGGCATTGCTGAAATTGGTGGTAACAATTCAAATTTTACGGGAATTTGGGATTTGACTATTATGCCAGGAAATACAAATTCGACGATTTCGCTTTTGGTCAATGGAGAAAAAAGCATGGGGGAAGCCCTGGTTCAACTGGGTTTGAATCACAAACTGGTTCTTGCTCATCCTCTTGCGCTAGGCGATTCATTCAGAGTGGACCTTTTCGACGATGCCAAAATTCAATTGAATGAAAATGTGAGTACCAGGCGAGCCTATATTAATGGTTTAGAATTAGGAAAGGGGACATTCAATCAATCCAGCCATCCACAGTTTTTTACCGGAACCGGAAATCTGGAAGTTTTGGAAGGAGTAAGTAAAACAAATGATCCTCAAATTTCCAATCTGATTTACGAATCAAATAATACTCTTTATATCAAAGGAAATCAATCCATAGTCTCAGTCTATGATTTCAGAGGTATTGCCAGAATCAGAAGAAATACCGATAAAGTAATCTCACTTGAAAAACTCCGCAACGGAATCTATGTCGTGAAATACCGAATAGACGGAAAAGAGGGAGAATTGAAAGTACTGGTGCTGGGTTCTGGGGGCTAGGTACTGGGGGCTAGGTTCTAGGTTCTGGGGGCTGGATGTGAACCAAACAAAAATTGGAAAGGCTCCAACTATTCACTCATTCAAAATTCATCATTCAACCATTCAAAATTCAACCATTCTATAATTCAACTATTTAAAAGTCGGGATGACAGGATTTGAACCTGCGACCACACGCCCCCCAGACGTGTACTCTACCGGGCTGAGCTACATCCCGAAAAGGCATTGAACCAATGCAAGCGCAAAATTAATTTTTATCCTTAAAAAACAGAATTTGAGGAGGAAAAAGGGAAGAAAAATAAGAATTGCTTAATTGCCATTGCGGCTATCTGCTGAGCGAATCATTCCCAAAAGCATTTTGGAAATTCTTTCATACCCACCATAAAAGTCTTCGTAATTATTCTTGTCGATTCCATTCATGTCGATCAATGTTTGAAGGATGGCGACACAGATGAAGACATTGGCTCGTGCCTGGGTATATTTATCACGCTTTTCGTTGCGTGTCATTCTGCTTGTTCCATCTGCAAGGTCAAGCTGAATTTCCATCGTAGTGTTCTTAAAATTCTTTCGGATGAAATCAGGCATCTCCTTGTTTTCATTCAGAAAAGCTAACACCTTTCGATTTACATCTCTTATTTCGTTGTAAACATCTAACTTTTCAAAGTCAAACATACGGTGGAAGTGTTATGTGTGTGTCCTTTACTTTCGGAAAGGAATATGAATAAATCGGTTACGAATTGGGTTTTGGGTTCATATATTACGGATTGGTCTCATTAAAGGTTCCTTCTACCATCAAAAATTTTTAACCCGTATTTATTTTTTTTCAACCCATCAACTTTTTAGTGGGTGTTACTGGATTCGAACCAGTGACCTCTACCCTGTCAAGGTAGCGCTCTAAACCAACTGAGCTAAACACCCTCACAAAAAAACCAGCTTTTTTTACAAAGGGTCGCAAATTTAATAATTCTATAAACTTGACAACATATTTGATATTATTTTCATTTTTAATTTGATTTTCTCTGTCCAATTAATCAGCAGAATACTTTTTAGGAAGCCTTTCTTTCTTTAAATGTTCAAACAGAAAATAAAACAATACGATACAGTATTCTAAAAATATTAAAAGATATTTTTCTTCGTAAACACCATCCCAATAATGTGCATAAGAGAGTACAACTACCAAAGACCAAACCAAAGGAAATTGAAACCTGGTAAAAACGCTTAAAAAGACGGGAAGAATAATGTACCAGGGATGAACGGTGGCACTTCCCAGCAAATAAATACAAAAGGAAATCAAAAGAATTTCGAGTAAGCTCCTCTCATCACCTTTCTTAATTTTTAAAGCTAATAATGCAATAGAAATGGTGGTTAAAATGGCCAAAGAAGGCCCCAATATGGCTATTTGATTGTATCCTGTTACCCAAATTCCAATTTCTCTAAGCAAATAATATAAGGAAGCATTGAACTCAAATTTTCTAAAATATAGATCAAAGCTCTGCCCAAAATTTTGAATCAGTCCTCCATCCAAAAACGGAATTATTAAAACCAAAAAACCTAAACAGAATATCAACATCCATTTCCATCCCCTTTTCCAATCCAAATATTTTAAAATAGCCGGGATAAACATCAGGGGAAGTAGTTTTGAACCAACTGAGAACGCAAGTGCAAGTGCACTACCCATCCACTTCATTTTTAAAATCAACCATATAAACAAGGCCATGAAAAACACCATCGCTCCTTCAAAATGAAGATTGCCCATGATTTCTATTATCACTAAGGGATTTAAGGCATACCAAAAAACCCGACTGACTGACAATTTCAGCATTCTTAGAATTCCAATTACCAAAAATATCGTCCCTATTTCCAGGATCAATAATATGGTCTTCATTATCAAGGCTACATCTTCAACGGAATTGCCAAGGCTTGCAGCAAATGCAAAAAAACTTTGTAGTACAGGAGGATAAATGGTGAAGTATTCAGGACTATTCAGTTCGCTGTAAAGCTGCGGAGTCAAACCATTAACCGATATACCATTTTGAATATAAAATGCTGGGAGCTGCTCTAATGGATTGATGCCATTCGTCCATAATAAACCATCCCAGTAAAATCGATAAATATCATCAGACAACAAAGGGAAGGAGAAAAGTGCAATCACCTTCAATGAAAATGCCAAAAGAAGGTAAAAACAAAAGTTAGTTTCCAGATTCCTTCTTCCGAAAAAAACCAACCAGGCATAAGCAAGACCAAAAGGAACCCAATACAACAAGATGGAAAGAAACGAAGCCTGACTTACTTCAAAACAAAGTCCATAGACTCCTAAAATCATCACTAAAGCAATCAGCCAATCCTTTAATTTCGTATGCCTGAAAATGAAATTCATTTTAGACTAAGGTGTCTGAGGGTATAATAGAAAATAGTACCATAGCCTATAGAAAGTAAAAGATGGAATAACAGGAAGTTATAATTTGAAAGCTGAATGCCGGCTATGACTCCTCCAATGAAATATAAACATAAGATGCCTTCTAAAAAAGTAGTCCAGGTTATTTTTCCGATCAGATATTCCTTGTGTTTGATGCTGTCAGATATACTTTGAATATTGAATTTGGGGGTTCGTATAAAAGGAGATTTTTTACCAAAATACCCCTGTAATACTGCTATACTATTATGAAGTGACAATCCCATACTCAAAGCAAGAAACAATGGAAAAAGTACTAAAAATTTAAATAGTCTTTTAAAATAATGCCCTTCCTTTTTTAAATCTGCCTGTACGTTTCCTACATAATAAACAGCAATGATACTTATCCATCCGATTAGAAAAAAGGTAAAAATATCGGCACTTAAACCCAAATAATGAAAACCATAAACAAGAGGCACGCTAAAAAGTCCTATCAAAAAAACCACAAGAAATACACCACTTGCCAAAAGGTGAAAGGTAGTATGAACCTTCTTGGAAAAAGGAAGATTGGATTGCCAAACGGTAGGTAACATTTTTCTGGCTGTTTCGGCACCCCCTTTCATCCATCGGAATTGCTGGCTTTTCAATCCATTCATTTCTGCAGGCAACTCTGCTGGTGAACCAAACTCTTCAAGATAGACTATTTTCCATCCTTTCAACTGAGACCTTATACTTAAATCCAAATCTTCAGTCAAAGTATCTGCCTCCCATCCTCCAGCATCTTCAATGGTCTTTTTTCTCCAAACCCCTGCAGTACCATTAAATTGCAAAAGGTAGTTACCGGCTTCCCTACCCTTTTGTTCGACTGTAAAGTGCACATTTAACTGTAAAGCCTGGAGTCTGGTTATAATGGAGTAATCTTCATTCAGGTGTTCCCATCGGGTTTGGACCACACCAACTTTTTGATCCATAAAATGAGGTAAAGTAGCCCGCAGGAAATCCGATTTGGGAAGAAAATCTGCATCAAAAATTGCTATAAAATCCCCTTTTGCCAAAGACATACCCTCCTTCAAGGCACCAGCCTTAAATCCTTTGCGATCTATCCTTCTTATTTGGGAAAAAGAAAATCCGAGCTCATTGTATTTTTCAACAAGCTCAGCCACGATTTCAACGGTTTCATCGGTTGAATCATCCAAAACCTGCACTTCAAATTTATCAATCGGATAATCCATTTTTGAAATGGCCTCCAAAAGTCTGGCAATTACATATTTCTCATTATAAATAGGTAATTGTATGGTAACAAAAGGGAAAGCCTTCAATTCGTCCTTTACCGTTTTTACGAGCACCTTTTGTTTGTGCGCCTTTTTATACCAAAACAATAGGTGTATTTGCATCAAACAATAAATGGTGATGTAAATCAAGGCCAGGGTATAGACGATCAAAGCCGTATAAAAAAGCACCGTCATTTTATAAATAATTGAATTACAATAATTTAAACAAGGTCCAAAGAATTTTATGCCCAGCCAGAAAAGTACCTTTCACCGTTCCGGAAACTTTCGATACCCCAACCCTTTTCCTATAAGTAACAGGAACTTCAGTACAATTTAATTTTGCTTTGGCAGCTCTGATTTGCATTTCTACGGTCCAGCCAAAATCAGGATCACACATCCCCAATTCCTTTAAAACTGGCCACTTTATTGCTCTGAAAGGCCCCAAATCTGTAAAATGGTAATTATAAAACAGCTTCAACAAGTTGGTTGCCAGCCAGTTTCCAAATACCTGGGGAACCGTCATGGAACCAGGTTCCAAATTGCCCAGGGCTCTTGAGCCAATTACCATATCTACACCTTGTTCTAAAATAGGTTGAACCAAAAGATGCAGCTCATCCGGGTGATCTGAGTAATCTCCATCCATAAAAACGATGATGTCAGGTTGCTCGTTTTTAGGTAGTTTTCCAATTTCTGACATCCCTTTGAGGCAAGCGCTACCATAACCTTTTCTAGGCTCGTTCAAAACTACTGCTCCGGCTTTTTCGGCTACCAATGCAGTTTGGTCCGTACTTCCATTATTGCAAACATAAATGGTCCTTACCTCATCCGGAATGTCTCTAATGACAAGCGGAATGGAGGATTCTTCATTGAAAGCAGGAATAATGACGTCAATAATGGCCATTTAGAGAATTTTGGCCAAAAATAGTTTTTTATTTTTCCTTTAAAACCAATAATCAGGGCAGCAAGGTTCCAAAACCGACAATTTCTACAGCTTCTCCCCACATATGGACAGAAAACTCCTCCTCAGACTTTACAGCTGTGACCTCGACTTCAGCTCCTTCCTTCTTTAATTGTTCAGGAAAATTAACCGGACGGTATTCCTGACCTTCCCTGGTAACAATTCCCCAGGCTCCCGGTCCCATGTCTTTAAAAGTCACTTTCCCTTTAATTTTGAACTTTTTCATAATTGTCTTTTATGTTAATGATATTTTGCAAATTTGTAGCTTGAAAATAAGCTCCCATTTAACCATATTAAATGCTAACCAGGCTTTTCTTACTTATTTAAATGCAATAGTTACTTGGAAGTTGAATCAAATAAGAAAAAGGATCCTATATTTTTTGTAGCAATTCTGCCTTCTGATGAAATTGCGAAGGAAGTTACCGATTTTAAAAATTATGCTGCTGAGCATTTTGAATCTTCACACGCGTTAAAATCTCCACCCCATGTGACAATTTTTCCGCCTTTTCGTTGGAATGAATCGAAGTTGAAAGTTTTGGAAAAGGAAATCAAGAATGAAGCTCAAAAAACTTCAGGATTTTACCTCCAGCTTATTAATTTTAGTTCTTTTGCACCCAGGGTAATTTATGTGGACGTTGAAAAATCCGAGGAATTGTTAAATTTGTATAAGGGCCTGAAAAAGAGATTCTTACAGGAATTGGATCTTTCAGACAAAAGTCCTCACAAATTTTCACCACACATGACTGTAGCCTTTAAGGATTTAAAAAGACCTTATTTTCTAAGGGCCTGGGCACACTATTCGCAAATTCGCTATGAGCGTATCTTTAAGGTGAGGGATCTGGTTTTACTAAAACACAATGGTCAGAAATGGGAAATTTTAAAAAAATTTCCTTTAAAAGATTAGTTTAAGCGCAGAATATCCAATTTGGTTCATATTAAAATTCAATAAATTTTGATTCACTTTTTTGGCATTTTATCATATTCCGAACATTTTTGTTCCCCACATCCAGACTCTGTTACTTTTTAAATTTTAAAAACCTTTTGATTGTTTTTGCATGTGTTGTAGGAAGCTATACATAATGCTGTCTCTTCTTGTTGTCTCGGTTTGGACCCTCCCGGGTCAAGCCTTGTTTCCTGTAAAGGTTAATAAAAAGTGGGGACTCATCAATCAGGAAGGTAAATTGGTGACAGACACTGAATACGACGCCATCGGTGAATTTCAATCTGTTGGAATGGCCATCATGCAAAAAAAAGGCAAGGTCGGTGTTCTGGACATGCAGGCAGAGGAGGTGGTTCCTGCCTTATATGAAGACCTAAAAATTCTTTCTCCTCAATTATTCTCAGTAAAGGAAAGTGGTTTTTGGCGTGTTATCAATTTAAACGGTGACACCATAGTTAGTTCCGGCTATGATTTTGTGGAGGTTTGGCACAAAAAATTCCTGGGTTACAAAATCAATGGAAAATGGGGAATGGTATCTGACAAGGGAGTAGAATTGGCCGCCCCTATTTATGACAACCTTGAAACTGAAGACGGATATTTCTTTAAGACCGAAATCAATAATAAAATCGGAATCATCGATCGATTGGGCAACACCATTTTGGAACCCATGTTTGATGAAGTCCGGATTTTAGATGGAAGGATAGTCTTTTGTAAGAGTGAAAAAAGGTGGGGAGCAGTTAACAATCTTGGAGAAGAAGTAATTCCAGTCAGGTTTGATGCCTATTCCGAAATCTCACCGGGTTTCTTAAAATTATACGAAGGTGCCCACCAGTTTTTGTTTTCTACCTACAGTGGAAAAATTCTCACCCAGGAACCCTTCGACAATTTCTTTGGATTTTCTACACATTATGTACTCGTAAAAGATCAACGATTGCTTGGCTTGATGGATGATTGTGGAGATTGGATCCTTTCCCCGATTTACAATGAAATTCAACATTATGGCCTGCATTATTTCCGTGTGAATTTTAAAGGAAAATGGGGAATCGTTGATGAAGGTGACCGTCAAATTATACCCTTTGATTTTGATTATGTCGCACCTTTGAAAGGTAATTTTTGTATGGTCAAACAAGGTGGCAATTACGGCCTTTGTAACCGTATGGGAGAGTTGGTGGTACCGGCAAACTTTGAAAAAATTGAATTGGAAAACCGTCAGGCTAAGGCTTACCTGGCAGACTCCCTGTCGATATTTGATTTTGACCTGGAAGGAAAACTTATTGCCGAGGGCAATTTTGGCGAACATTTTACCATTACCATTGGTAAAAAAAGAAAAAAGCCTGCCCCCGTTTCTGTTTTGGAATCTGCATTTGTTCTTGAAAATTTTGAGTGGTTTTATTCACCTGAAACAGATAAATGGGGATTGCGAAAACTGGAAGACGGGACAGTGCAGATGGAACCGATTTTCGATTTTGTAAAAGTGATAAAGGACTTGAATTTTACCATGGTCGGTATAAACAAGTCCAGTAAATATGTCTTTGATCGCACCTCTTACAGATTTGATATGTCCTTTGGACTTGTCGATAATAAAACCGGAGGTTTAATTTCTGACATTCAGTTTTGGGACATTCGATTTGATGATTTTAGAAAAGGTTATCCTGTTGCAAGATGTATTTTTGACAATGGAAGACATGGCCTGGTGCTAAAAACAGGAACTGTTTTATTAAAAGACTTTATTTACATCGGTAATTTCTCTGAAGGACTGGCACGGGTAAGTATGAAAGGTAAACTATCCGGAAACCTAAACGCAGGTAAAGAAAGCCTTGGAAACCTCAATGACTTCCTAAGTAATTTGACCGTTCCAAATCGGATGACGGATTTTACAGCCCACGATTTGGAGTTCAATCGAGAAGCTGATCTTACCTGCATGGACTGTACCTGGGGATTTTTAGACACCCTAGGCAGGATGATCATCCAGCCTCAATACGGGTATGTTATGGACTGCCTGAGTGAGGTTATTATTTGTAAAAATAATGAGAAATGGGGCGCTGTCAACTTTGAAGGTAAACAATTGATTCCCTTTGAGTTCGATGATATTCATTTCCTGGAACAAACAGGGAACAGAATCATCAGAGTTTATAAAAAAGAAGAAAAATATGGCCTTATTGACACAAGTGGTCAAATAAAAATAGGAGCCGTTTTCGATGATATTGGTTCTTTCAGTGAAGGTAAACTTGCCGTAAAAAGGAACAACTTATGGGGATTCGTTAATCGCCTTGGACAGGAAATTGTGCCTTGTCGATTCCAAAAAGTTGAGAACTTTTCAGAAGGACTTGCCGCAGTAAAAATCGGCAACAACTGGGGCTTTACAGACAGGCTTGGAGAATTGGTGATTCCTGCGGATTATAAAAGGGTTGGTAATTTTTCCAACGGCCTGGCCTGGGTTGTAACGAATAAAGGATTGGGCTTTATTAATAAGGAAGGTGAAATGGCCATCCCTGAGCAATTCCAAAGAGCATTGGATTTCAAATTTGGGGTAGCTGCGGTTATGCAAGAAGGTAAATACGGTTTGATAGATGGTCAGGGTAATTTCATTTTAAAACCTAAATATCCTGATATCAAGCCATTTGACGATATGGGACTCGCGGTCGTCAGATACGGCTCTGACAATGTCAAATATGGCCTCATCAATCTCAAAGGCGAAATGATTACCTCCCAAGGGTATCGCGAAATCAGGCCGTTCAAAGAAGGAATGGCAGCTGTAAGGACCAAAGACGGTTATGGTTTTGTCAATTTAATGGGTGAACAGGTAGTAAAGGATATTTTTTCGAAAGTATCTGATTTCTCTGAAGGAAAAGCAGCTATTCAATTGGAAGGAAATTGCGGATACATCAACAAATCCGGCGGCTATGTAGCAGAACCTCAATTTTCGAAATGTCTGGATTACAAAGATGGTGTAGCGGTAGTTTACAGAGGAATAAAGAATGCCGGTTTATTGGATTCTGCCGGAAACACCATTATTGAACCACAAATAAACAGGCTGCTGGATTTCAGTGAGGGCCGGGGCTTGGTAAGAGATTCATCTTATCGCTTCTATTACATAACGGAACAGGCAAAACCTCAGGATGGATATTATCAGCGAGCGGGAGAATTCCAGGATGGAGTTGCAGTAGTGCAAATGGATGGAAAATGGGGAATTATCAATCAAAAAGGCATTGAAATCACGCCCCCTAAATATGACAAAATTGGACAATTTGAAAATGGATTCGCAAAAGTAAGAATCAAGGGTTTCAATGGACTAACCAATACACAGGGTGAAACCATCGTCCAACCGGATTATGAATACATCAGTTATGCCGGAGAAGGACTTTTCAGGGTGGAACAAGGCGATAAAGTAGGATATTTTGATTCTGAGGGAAATTGGGTTTGGAATCTCTCAGATTAAACTTAAAATTGTGGCCTTAGTTTATATAAAAAACAAGCGTCATGTTCAGAACACTTCTTTTCGCATTTCTTGCCACTTTATTATTTTCCTGCCAGGAACAACAGAAAAAACTCCCCATTTTAGGCAATCGCGATGTTCAGCCTAATGGAGATACCCTCTATCATTCTATTCCAAAATTTGCTTTTGTTGACCAGGACAGCCAGGTTGTAAACAACCAGACCTTTGAAGGCAAAGCATATATCGCAGATTTTTTCTTTACATCCTGCCCTACTATTTGCCCAAAGGTCAAAAAGCAGATGTTAAGGATTTACGACAGATTCAAAAATCAGGATAAACTGATGTATCTGTCTCACACCATTGATCCTAAAAGAGATACAGTTGGCCATTTAAAAATGTATGCCCAAAACCTTGGAGTTGACAATCCAAAATGGAGATTTGTAACCGGAAACAAGGCTGAATTGTACGAAATAGCAGATGATTATTTCAGCATTGCAATCGAGGATCCGGATGCTCCCGGAGGATTTGATCACAGCGGACGAATCATTTTAGTAGATGGCAATGGTCACATCCGCTCATTTTGCGATGGCACTGATCCGGCAAAAGTGGATCAATTTATGGATGATATTGAGGTATTGCTCAATGAGATGAATCATAAGTAAATAAAACCCGCTACCATGAAACAGTTTTTTTTCCTTCTTTTTACTGTAATTATTTTATCCTGTAACCAACAGTCGGAGTCTACCGGAAAGATAGAAGTTGTGCAGAATTACAATGATCAGCAGGAGCTTATTGAAAAAGGATTTTTAAAAGATGGTAAAAAAGTAGGTGCCTGGACGACCTTTCATACGGGAAAGGACGCAGGAAGAATCCATACCATTAAAAATTACATTGACGACAAGATTTATGGCACATCCCTTACATTTTCCAACCGCGGCCAGCTTACCCACGAAGCAAATTATGTCAACGATGTGTTAAATGGCAGGTCAGCAAAATATCAATGGGGCGTCACCATCGAAGAAATGGAATACAAGGATGGTTTATTGACCGGAGAATACAAACAATACTATCAAAACAACAGGAAACTTCAAAAACTCGCGCATTACAAAGAAGGGAAACTCGACGGCAAATACGAATATTACAGTGAAGACGGCAAGAAAGTAATGGACTACGTCTACAAAGACGGAGAGAAAATCTCCGGCGATATGATTGAATGAGCGGGATGCGCGATGCGGAATGCGCATCGCGGTTTGAGGGGTACGGTATGGGTTTAGGTGACAAGTGACGAATTACGAGTGACGAATTACGAGTGACGAATTACGAGTGACGAATTACGAATGACAAGTTCAACTTTCAAACATCCAATTAACAAGCAAACCAGCTAGCGAGCTAACGAGCAAGCGAGACTACGAGCCAACAAGCATACGAGGAAACGAGCTAACGAGCAAGCGAGTCTACGAGCCTACGAGTCCGGAATTGCTTTCCCAAATCGGTGTACAATAAAAAATAACACCAGGATTCCTGAGATGAAGAGGATGAAACATATCAACCATCCTCCGCCTAAAAGTGTAGATAGTGCTCCGCAAACCAAACTTACTACTCCTACTAAAAGAGCATAAGGCAATTGCGTCCTGACGTGGTCAATATGGTTACAATTGGAAGCAAGTGAACTGAGGATGGTCGTATCGGAGATTGGAGAACAATGATCGCCGAGTACAGATGCAGCCAGGGTTACTGAAATAACATTCAAAAGCAATTCAACACTGTGATCGTAATCGATACCGGCTGCCAGACAAATAGCCCAGGTTGTTGGAATGGCAATCGGGTATAAAATAGCCATGGTACTCCAACTCGAACCGGTAGAAAAGGATATAAAAGCGGCTAAAATAAAAATGATGACCGGCAGCAAGACCGGATTGATATTTCCTTCCAATGAAAGGGTTAGATATTCTGCTGTATGAAGCATTTCTGTGGTAGCAGCAAGCGACCAGGCCAATACCAAAATTATTAATGCTGGCATCATCGTTTTAAATCCCGTCACCATAGAATTCATGGATTCGGTCAACTTCATAATCCTGCCACCCACTGATAAAAGAATGGCCGAAACTACGCCCATCATCGAAGCCCAAAGTAGCGCAACAAACGAATCTGCATTTCCAATCAATTTGCCTAGCTTTCTGAAAAATGAAGCATCATCACCCACCAAAACAGCACCCATATTCGACCAAATCTCAGACCATGCTCCTCCTTTTGTAACAATACCGGCCTCCAATAATTCCGCATTGGTAGTAGCAAATCCGGTATCCATTAATCCAAAAATGGTAGTAATAATTACCAGGAGAACCGGAATGGCTGCATTGTACCAAAGCAAAGGGACGCCTTTTTTAGGGTCAAGGTTTTCCAATTCAGATTCGTTTTCGTCAATATTTAAATCTCTTTTTGAAACTTCTCCGGTAGTTCTTGCCCTGACCTCAGCCTTAAACATAGGACCAAAGTCCTTTTTTAAAAAGATGATAAAAAGAATAAAAATCAAGGTAAAAGCAGGATAAAAGGAATACTTCAAAGAATTAAGGAAGATAGCATAAGGAGTCATTTCATCTTCAAATCCGGGAAGCAATTTGGTTCCGGAATGAATATACCCCAATTCGGCACCAATCCAGGTGGTAATAAAGGCAATGGCTGCAACCGGAGCAGCTGTTGAATCGACAATGTAAGCCAGCTTCTCTCTGGAGATCTTAAATCTATCTGTAACAGAACGCATCGTATTTCCTACGATCAATGTATTGGCATAATCGTCAAAGAAAATCGCAACTCCCAACAACCAGGTTATAAATTGTGAGCTAACCGGGGACTTAGCATATTTAGAAAGCGCCTTTACTACACCTGCCATACCTCCATTTTTGGAAATAATGGCCACCATTCCACCAATGAGCAACGAAAAAACAATTACTGCCAAATGGCCAAAATCATTGAGGGCTGTCATGATGAAGTTTTGAACCACATCAAACAAACTCATCAAAATGTAATAGAAGGAATCCAGTCGCATTCCGCCTGCTATAAATGCACCCGCCCAAATACCGACAAAGAGCGAAACAACTACTTCCTTAAAAATCAAGGCGAGAATGATTGCAATTAAAGGTGGTACTACCGAAAGCCAGAGGGGAATGTTTTGAATTCTACTTTTTCCTTCTTTTTGAGAAATATGGTATAATAAAGGATCTCCATTGGAAGATTTTACCATGACCAATTTTCCTGCTGCGGAAGTTTCAAAAGGATAAGCACCCCTTCCTTTTTCAAAAGGCACAAATTTTTCTTCTCCATCTATTTCAAAAACAGCTATTCCATCTTCCACATCAGCCTGAAGGATGATTTCATTTCCGCTATGGTTGATGTCAAAACTTTCAATAATCAGGGTATCGACCAGCTTTTCCAGGTTCTTGGCAACCAAATCTGTTGAATCCTGTTCCAAACTATCAGGAACTGAGGTTTGATTGTATGAAATGAAAGGAAGACTACAAAAAAGAAGTTGTAAAAAAAGGAAAGGGTTTCTCATATTTGCTTTAATTTATGTTCAAGCCTCACCTAAGCCTGAAGCAGCCTCTAAGAACGAAACTTTTGCCTCAATTACAAAACAAATAAAAATGGAAATTTTGGGAAGGAAATGGATGATTGGTGTTTTGATGATGATTTTATTTTCTATCAACAGTTTTGCCCAAAAGTTTGCAAGAATAGATTTTCCTGTTCAAAAAAATCAAGTTCAGCTTCCTTTCCCTTTGGTTGGCGGATTAACTGCACCCCAATACAATGCCATCGATTTAAACCAGGATGGCATAAAAGATTTGGTCGTTTTTGACAGAGATGGAGATGTTTTGCTTCCCTTTTTAAACGACGGAATTCCCGGAGAAAGCAGCTATCGTTTTGCTCCAAAATTTATCAACAACTTCCCTAAAATTGTCAATTGGATGTTGTTGAGGGATTATAACGGAGATGGAATTGAAGACATCTTTGCTTATCCATTGACTCCAGGTATCTCAGGAGTAGAAGTTTATAAAGGTTTTGTATCAAATGGTGAAGTAGGGTTTGAAAAAGTAAGATTTCCCAGCGAGCAAAGAGATTTGTTATATGTTCCAATCCCTTCCGGAGGGAGGACTCAATTGTATGTATCAAATATTGATATTCCAGACATAAATGATCTCGATGGTGATGGTGATATCGATATTTTGACATTTAATTCTCTTGGAGGAAAAATTGAATTATACATCAATAACTCTGTTGAAAGAGGTTTTGGATTGGATACGCTTATTTACACTTTAAAGGAAGATTGCTGGGGCGGCTTGTACGAATCCGGTAATACTCCCGAATTGGATCTTTCAGCTGTTGCCGGTAGATGTGCATTCAATTTCACTGAACCTGGTGTTAGCAATCGCCATACGGGTTCTACCGTATTAACCATCGATATGGATAATGATTGCGACCGCGAAATTTTCCTGGGCGACCTATCTTTTAACCATATTGTCGAAGGTAAAAATGGCGGTACTTGTGCAAGGGCCTGGGTCAACGCACAAGACACCTTTTTTCCGTCTTATGATATCCCTGTCAATTTACCATCCTTCCCCGCTAGTTTCTATTTGGATGTAGACAACGACGGAGCCAATGATTTTTTGGCAACCAGAAACGCCTCCAGCGGTGGTGAAGACATTGAAAATAGCTGGTTTTATAAAAACACCAGCGATAACCTGATGCCACGTTTTGAATTGATTCAAAAAGACTTCATGACAGATAAAATGCTGGATTTTGGCTCTATTTCTCATCCAGCTATTGCTGATGTAAATGGAGATGGTCTTTTGGATCTTGTAGTAGGAGTAGAAGGAATCTATGGAGATCAGGGAAATTCAACCGATGCAAGGTTGAATTTGCTTATTAACATTGGCACCCCTGGATTCCCAAATTTTGAATTAACGGATGAGGATTGGTTAAATTTTAAAAAATATACCCGCGCAGGCGGTAATAATCAACCAGAATGGGGCTTTTCTCCCACTTTTGGTGACCTTGACAATGATGGTGATCTTGATTTAGTAGTTGGAATGGCTCAGGGACAATTCATTGTTGCCTTCAATAATGGAGGGCCTAATCAAGCCATGAGTTTCGGAAATCAAATTTATAAATACAAAGGACTTGATGTAGGAAACAATGCATCTCCCTGCATTTATGACTTCAATCAGGATGGATTGCCGGATATCATTTCCGGTGAGCAAAACGGAAATTTAAATCTTTTTCAAAACGTCGGCACAGCAGGCAATCCTGATTTCGTTGCATCGCCTTCTTCTGCCCCAAACAATGATTTTCTTGGTCAAATAGATTTGCGGGAACAGGGCATTAATTCAGCTTACGGAACTCCGATAATTCTGGACTTTCCAGATAAAACCTGGCTTTTGACAGGCAAGGAATTAGGCGGCTTTTTATTGTATGATGTAAATAGCAGTGATCCAAGCGATGCATTGCCGCTTTTGGACTCCAATTTTGGAGAAACAGCTGAGGGTGTTCAAACCCATGCTGTCATGGGAGATTTGAATCAGGATGGTGTTTTAGAAATGGTGGTAGGTAACAGAAGAGGTGGAATTTCTATTTTTAAAACAAACCTGGATCCAAATGGAGAAATCGTAAACTCAAACGAAGTATTTACAAATTTAAATAGCAAGGTATATCCTAATCCTGCAAAGGACTTCTTCATAATCGAATCTGAAAATGGTATTCGCTCTGAATTACTATCGGTTAAAATATTCGACTTAAATGGAAAACTATTGCGAACAATAGAAGGATATGAATATGGCAATCGGATAACAATTTCAGAAATTCCTTCCGGGGTTTTCACAGTAGTAGTTGAGGGTAAATCATTTAGGGAAATTTCAAAACTAATCAGGTATTAGCCGTAAGTTCTTTCACCAAATAAAAGGCTGCCTATCCTGACAATCGTGCTACCCTCTTCCATCGCTAATTTATAGTCGCCGGACATTCCCATGCTGATTTCCTTGAATTTTTCTGAATCAGGGAAAAATGCAGTTTTTAATTGATTAAAAATATTTGTCAATGCCTTGAATTCCCTGCGTACTTGCGATTCATCTTCTGTAAAAGTAGCCATACCCATCACACCACAAATTTCTATATTACTCATTTGAAGGTAAGCTTCTGAATTCAATAATTCTTCTGCTTCCTGCCAGTCCAGGCCAAACTTAGTATCCTCTTCCGCAATATGGAATTGAAGCAGGACAGGAATCACACGATCGACCTTTTTTGCTTGTTTGTTGATTTCCTTCAATACTTTCAAACTATCGACAGAATGAATCATGGCGACAAAATCTGCTATGTATTTAACCTTGTTGGTTTGCAAATGCCCTATCACATGCCATTGAATGTCTGCCGGAAGCTCATCTTTTTTACCAAGGAGTTCTTGAACCTTGTTTTCTCCAAAAATGCGCTGACCCTGCCCGTATAAATCTCTAACCGCTTCGTTGCTTTGGGTTTTTGACACAGCAACCAGACTAACACCATTTTTTTCAAGTTCCTCCCTAAAAGCTTTTATGTCGCTAATCATATCTCAATTTTAAAAAGTAAAACAGGAATGATACAAAACACAAGGATAAGTCAAAAATAATTGGAGTCCAATCATTCTAAAAACAGATTGCCCTTGGAAAGACATCAATAAGACATTCAATCCAAATATCATTTTTTCAAATAATTATTTTTCAAATATTATTTGACTTTATAAGCCGATTGCTTTAATTTTATTACGCATCTGTAAGTGATACCAATTTATATTTTCTCCATGATTTGATTAGCCAAACCACCAGGGATCTTTAAAATAGTATTGGCGATCCTGAAAAAGCAACAAAATAGACGATTTTTCAGCGGCGATAAACAAATCATATTTTACAATGTTAATTTTGTGTAAACTATTTTTTATCCAAGCGTTAATTTAATATTGACATTGTGTAAATAATAACTTACATTGAGTTTACATTTATTTAACATCGCCATCCAAATATTTAAGTAAAAACCCATGAGATTCCTGCCAATTATTTTGATTGCCATTTCATTTTGTGCTACCGCACAGAATAAAATTGCATTCTTAGGAACAGGGAATCATTCTTCGCTAAAACTATTTGATTACTTGCCTTCTTCAAGTGCTGACAATTTCACCACATCGGATGGGATGATATATGTAGAAGCAGAAGTAAATGGTGAAAAAGGCATGTATTTGTTCGATACCGGGGCACCTTCTTTGGTACTAAATGCAAGCCCTGCAGAAATTTCTTCAAACAATGCAACAAAAGCTTGTGCAGTATCCAGCAACCTTTCAATATCTTATATAAACATTGAACAATTTAACTGGGGCGATTTTCGGAAAGGTTCATTTGAAGGACTTTTGGTCGATTTACATCATTTTGACGGCCCTTTTAACAAAGGTATTGATGGCCTTATTGGGTATGAAATTTTCAAAGAAAAGGTGGTATTAGTTGATTATCCGGGTCAAAAAATAGATTTGTTAACCGGAAGAACTTTCAAAAAATTAATCAAAGAACACCAGCCTACCTACACTTTCGATTTTAATCTGGATCAGCATCTTCCGGTTATTGAAGTAGAGATAGACGGAAAAGCATATAAACTTGCATTGGACACAGGAGCAGAAAAAAACCTGCTGGACCTTTCCCTGGAAAAGGAAGTTACATTCAAAAATCTTAATACAGACTTTTTGCAAGGTTTAGATCAAAATATTCAAAAAGTAAAATCAGGAGAAGTTTCATTTATTAAAGCAGGAAACTATAAAGTATTGGAACCATCATTTCTGCTAACCGATTTATCACATTTGAAAAATCCTGAATTTGGATATGATTTGGATGGATTGTTGGGTTTACCTTTTTTAGCAGGGAGACAATTTGCAATTGACTATAGAAAACACAAGATTTATATATGGTAATTTACCATAGTTAGCCTAAACCAAATTATTAAATTAGCTCTGATTCATCAGGGCTTTTTTATTTTAATTTCATATCCTATTTTTAGAGCATCAAAAACTCAAAACCTTAAAAACTATGAGCAACCACAATTTTCAGGAGAAATTAAATACAATCCTTAACGAAGGTTTTTCAATTGGGATGGGCGATAAAATCTCTGATGGTTTTAAACTTCTCAATAAAAACATGGCCAATTTTGTTGTTTTCACCTTAATCTATTTTGCCATTGTTTTCCTGGCCAGTATGATTCCTTTTCTGGGCCAATTGGTTTCAATTATCATAGTGCCACCATTAACAGTAGGATTTTTTCTTGCTGCACGAAAGACAGAATTGGAAGGGAATGCAGAAATAAACTATTTCTTCAAAGGCTTTGATTATATCGGGCCCTTGATTTTAAGATCTCTTACTACTCTGGGAATTTCTATAGTTGCTATGATCCCATTTTTTTTGGCTGTTTTCCAAACTGGTTTTTTTCAGTGGTTTTTAGAACTTAACAACAACCCAACGGATCCTACCATCCTCGAAAGTTTTCCCGGTATTCCTTTTTGGGCATTCCTTTGTTTAATTCCGTTGATTTATTTAAGTATTGCTTACTCATTTGCTGACTTATTTATAGTATTCAACAAACTTCATTTTTGGGATGCAATGGAAGCCAGTCGAAAGTTGATAACCAAAAGGTGGTTTGCATTTTTCATCTGCTTTTTAGTTTTTGGATTAATAGCTGCCCTTGGCTTTTTGGCATGTGGTGTTGGAATATTATTCACCTTCCCGGCATACACTTGTATGATGTACCTTTTGTTTGCAAGTGTAACGAGGTTAGAAGAAGATGAAGATCAAATTGATGACCATTTGATTATTTAATCTCCTTTTGGAAGTTTCCAATTGTGATTTATCATCCGAAGTATCAGGAAACCCAAACCGTCCATTTCACAAGGAGCGGTGGAAAGAATTACAACACCGGTTTGGGTTTCCGGTACCAGGGAAATAAAACTTCCATGACCTCCGGTAACTCCACCCAATGCAATCAAGGGGTGATATTTTTTAAATTGGACACCATGCCAACCTAAACCTACCATGGTATTCTTTGTCCTACCGGTTGGAAATTGCATCTGCCTTAATTCCTGAAAGGACTTTTCTAACTCACCATGGTAATCCTTAAAGTTACATTTTACAAATTTTGCCAAGTCTGAAAGGCTGCTTTTTAAGCCAATTGCACCTTCAAATGATTGAAAAGTCCAGGGTTTAATACGATTTCCTCCAACAGAAAATCCTGTTACTATTTCGTGAAAATCAGGGTGAAACCCCGTATGATTCAAATTCAGTGGCTTTGTAATTCTTGACTCAAATAGTTCTGAAAAGGACTTTTTACTTACCTCTTCCAAAGCAATTTCCAATAAGGCATAATTGACATTGCTAAATAGGTATTTTCCATTTTTAAGATCCTTTTGATCAGCGTAAAATCCAAGAAGATCGTCTTTCGTATAATAGGCATAAGGATTCCTTGCATCCAATTCTTTCAAACCAAAACCTTTTGGCCGGAATGGAAAACCGGATGTATGGGTCAATAAATGGTACAAACTTATAGAGCAGGCATTGTTACGGTAAGATTCGGGAAGAAAGGTGTTGAATAAATCATCTCTTGATAATACCCCCTCATTTTCCATCTCAAGGGTAAGCAAAGCAGTAAAAATGGAAGTCAGGGAGCCAATTTCAAAATAAGAATTTTCATTTAATCCTGTAGAGTCCAGAAATTTTTGATCCCCAAAATTGAAATAATAAACAGAGTCTTTAATAATTACAGCTACCTGAAAGGCTGGAATTTTCTCAGTGTTGATTTCTGTTTCGTAGCTAATTATGGTTTCTATTTCGTTTCTTAAGTTTTCACGAATTTGGGAAAATGCATTGGTAGAAAATAAAATAAAGATACCTCCAATGAGATAAATTTGTATCTTCGACCAAATTCTTCCCTTTATTTTCATTTTTATTGGTTTTGGTGTTAGAAGCTCTAACAAGCCATTTCGAGCAGTACCTTGCTGTTTGCATTCGCCTGATATTGAGAATGCTAACGCCAGCCACATTTCTCTTACAAAAATTAACCCGTAATTATGAAAAGAAGCCTTACGACACCTTATTTAACATTTGCTGTCCTTTTAATTGCTTACATCCTACTAAGCTTTTCAAGCAATCCGCCCAACGGATTCACGGGAGCGCCCGGAGAAAACACCTGCCAATCCTGCCATAACCCACAAAATATGAGTTATGATGGAGTTATTCAGGTTTCCGGCTTACCGGCAACAGTAAATCCAAGTACGTTTTACAATATTACCATCAGTGTAAATGTAACAGCGGGCTCTCCAAACAGAGCGGGATTTGAGCTTACCATCCTAAATTCAAACAATCAGAATGCCGGAGCAATTATTTCAACCGGACCTTTTGTTTCTTTCCAGACCGGAGGTGGGAGGATTTATGTAAAACAATCCGTAGCCCAGCCTTTTAGTGGAGGGGTTGCCAATTTCTCATTTACCTGGCAATCTCCTGCCGGACCCGGAGGCGATAATCTAACGCTTTATGCTGCCGCCGTTTTAGGTAGCAATAGTGCAGGAAATCAGAATGACAGGGTCATCACTACTTCAGCAAGTACTACCTTGCAAATGTCAGGACCACCACTGACTGTTGACATTACAAATTCAACCAATGTTACTTGCTTTGGCTTGACAGACGGAACAGCAAGTGCCTCTGCAAGTGGCGGAACCATGCCTTACAACTATTTATGGAGTACAGGATTCAATGGTCCCAATCCTACCAACCTACCTGCAGGGTTCCATACGGTTACCGTCACAGACGGAGACAATAATACAGCAACTGATATGGTAAATATTACGCAGCCTTCTGCTATTATTGTCACGACCATATCCCAAAGCAATATCGATTGTAATAATCCATTTGGTTCTGCTACGGTCACTGCAACTGGTGGAAATGGAGGTTTTTCCTATAATTGGTCTTCCGGGGCAATGGGTCCAACCGCAACCAACCTGGTAGCCGGAGCAAATTTTGTTACAGTTTCCGACCTGAACAATTGCCAGCAGGTTCAAACCATAACCGTTACATCCAATACAACTCCTCCAACCGTAACAGCAGGCCCTTCAAGAACAATCAATTGCAACAATTCCATGGTCACCTTAAACGCGAGTGGCTCTTCTTCAGGACCGGCTTTTAGTTACAACTGGACTACCAATAATGGAAACATTGTTTCTGGAGGAACTACATTGACCCCAACAGTAGACGCGCCAGGATTGTATACTTTGGAAGTGACCAATAATTCAAATGGATGTACTGCGAGTGCAGCGACTACTGTGGCGGAAGATACCAATCCGCCTTTGGCGGATGCGGGAGATGATTTGGAAATTGGCTGCGGTCAATCTTCCATTATGCTCGATGGAACAGGCTCCGATTCAGGACCAGACATTAATTATAATTGGACAAGCTCCAACGGAAATATCCTCTCAGGGGGTAATACTGCTACACCAACTGTAGATATGCCTGGAACTTATACCCTGGAAGTTACAAATACCGCCAACGGATGCTCAGCGACAAGCTCCGTAGATGTCACCTTGAATAATTCAGCAGTTATGGCAAATGCAGGTCCTGATCTGGTAATAACCTGCAACAATTCAATTGTCACGCTCGATGGAAGCAGTTCAAGTTCAGGCCCTGATATTGAATACTCATGGATGACAAATGACGGAAATATAGTATCAGGCACAAACTTGGTTAGCATCGATATCAATGCCGGTGGAACCTATGTGCTGACTGTAATTGACAATCTAAATAATTGTGAAGATAAGGATACAGTTCTCGTAACTGAGAATACTGTAATTCCTATGGTCGATGCCGGAATGGATGACACACTTTACTGTCTACAAGACACGGCCATTTTAATGGGAACAACTACTCCCGGTATCAATGCTGAATTTAGCTGGAGCACCCCGAATGGAAATATTAAATCCGGGCAAAACGAAGCTATCGCAGTAGTAGATGCTTCTGGTACTTATATTTTGGTGGTTACTGACCTCGGAAATGGTTGCGCTGCCAGTGATACTGTTGAAATATTAGAATTTAATGCGCCTGAGATCACACTTGATTCAATAAGGGAAATCTTGTGCAATGGAGATTCTGATGGCTATCTATCTATATCTATTAGCGGAGGATTGGCTCCTTTCAATATCCTTTGGTCAAACGGAGACACCACCACTGAAACTTCCAACTTATCGGCCGGAACTTACACCGTAGAAATAACGGATGCATTGGGCTGTGCGGACACCATGGATTTTATCATAAACGAACCTTCTGCCTTATCTCTAAACACAACAGCTACGGGAGAAACCTCTGCAGGAGCAAACGATGGGACTGCCATGGTAGCTATTTCGGGTGGAACCCTACCCTATTCTGTGAACTGGAGCAATGGAGACACGACCCTTTCAATTAACAATTTGACTCCGGGATCCTATTTTGTCTCTGTTACCGACGGAAATAACTGCATGGCAGCAGATACCATCATTGTAAATAGTTTTGATTGCAACCTGACAGCGGCAATAACTACGAATAATTTAGCATGTTTTGGAGATACAAATGGAGCTGCTAATATTACCATTTCAAACGGTTTGGCACCTTTCATAATTGAATGGAGTAATGGAGACACCGGTTTCATGTCTGAAAATCTTGGACAAGGAACCTATAATGTATCTGTTACAGATGCCAACAACTGTTTCCTTAGTGAGACTTTTGAAATCACCCAACCTGCAGCGTTGGAAATCAACCTGATTGCACAATCCAACGTAACTTGTAATGGTGGAGATGATGGTTCGATAATGATCCAAATAAATGGTGGTACTCCAAACTATCAACTAAATTGGTCTAATGGAAGTCCAGATTCGAACAGAATTGAAAATTTGGAAGCCGGAACCTATAGTGTTGAAGTGACTGATGAAAATGGTTGTATTCAAAATGCAATGTTTATCATAACTCAACCCGGTCCAATCTCAGCAAACTTTACAATCACAAATGAATCTGGTCCTGGCGCGAATGATGGAAGTGTAAGTACAAATCCTTCCGGAGGAACTTCTCCCTACCAGTACAATTGGAGTACAGGGGATACAACCTCAGCATTGAGCAATCTTAGTCCAGGGATTTATATTTTATCAATAACTGATTTCAATAATTGTTTGAAAGTTGATTCTGTAAGCATCCAATCCTTTAGTTGTGCTGATTTTATGGTGTCAGTTTCAGCTAGTAATTTATACAATTGTCCGGGCTCCAATGAAGGACAAATTGAGATTATCGACATCTCTGGTGGCACCATGCCTTACGCAATTAATTGGTCAACCGGAGCAGATACTACCTTTATCAACAATCTGGGTCCAGGCACCTATACTTTGGAAGTAACAGATGATGTAGGATGTAATTACATTGAGTCGTTTACAGTTGTTGAAGAAGATACAGTACCTCCAAACATGGTAACCAGAGATTTGACTGTTTATTTGGATGGAAATGGAATGGCGTCCTTTTTAACGGCTGAAATTGACGGAGGAACCACCGACAATTGTGGTGTAGATTCATTCCTTGTCAATTTCACCAATTTCACCTGTGATGACCTTGGAGATAATCTTGTGTATGCCGCAGTATTTGATGTAAATGGTTTATGTGATTCAGACTCTGCCACTATCACGGTATTAGACACCATTAGTCCGGTAATTACCTGCCCTCAAAGTATAGTGACCATGGATTGTAGAGCTTTAGATTACGGCATGCCGGTAGCAACTGACAATTGTGGCAATGGTAATATTGACATCACCTTGTCTGATGGTCTGCCCAGTGGATCTGTTTTTCCGGAAGGAATAACCACCATGGTTTTCGATGCTGTCGATGCTAGCGGTAACTCAAGTTTCTGCTTCTTCACCGTGGAGGTAATCAATGATATCAGATTGGATCCGGTAAGCCAGGTTTACGATTGTGATTCTACCATAGAACTATCAGTAGGAATTGTAGGAGGAACAGCTCCTTATGATTTTAATTGGGCATCTGGTGAAACAGGACTGACCATCCCAATTAATGGATTGGATACAATAAGGATTACAGACTCTCTGGGTTGTACATATGAAAGAGCATTTGATATTGAAGTTCCGGATGCATTAATGAGCAGCCTGGATTCTACATCCAATGCGAGCAACGACGACCCAAATGGAGCCGCATTTGCAAGTGTAACTGGCGGAACCTCCCCCTACATTTTCCAATGGTTTGATGCCACAGGAAATCAGGTTGGAGATCAGGAAGATTTAACCGGAGTTATTGCCGGAGATTACACCTTGATAATTACCGATGCAAATGGTTGTGCGGATACTTTAATGGCGACAATTGATAAAACAGTTGGGACTTCCCTTGTTGTTGACAATCAAAGCCTGAAGGTTTATCCAAATCCAAATAATGGTAATTTCTTTTTAGAATTATCCTCATTTAATGAAAAAGATGCAGTAATTCAGGTTTTGGATAATAAAGGTGCTTTAATTTGGGAAACAAGGAATACAGGTTTGACAACAAAAACTGAAGTATCTGTGCCAAATCTTTCCGGAGGTCTTTATCTGCTTAAAGTAGTAACCGATAAAAAAATCTACACCAGCAATTTGATGATTAGAAGTTAAATTTCAATAAATATTGAAAGAATTAAGGGGCTTTTCCGTGTGGAAAGCCCCTTTTTAATTTGTCTTTTTAAAAGGGTGATAAAAGTTATGATTCAAAAACCCGATAATTTTAGAATTTCATTGGTAAATATAGACTTGGTTTCTACCTTTGTTTTTCACCAAACGAACATCAAGATGACCCTAATCAATGGTAATGAACTTGCCACTACCATCAAAGAAGAAATTGCTGTAGAAGTAAAAAAAATCAAAGCAGAAGGAGGAAAAATTCCACACCTGGCAGCAGTGTTGATAGGTGACAACCCTGCTAGTATGTCTTACGTGCGAAGCAAAGTAAGGAGCTGTGAAGAAGTAGGCTTTGAATCTACACTTATAAAAAAAGACAGTAGCATCACTGAAGATGAGTTGATGGATATCATCAAAGATTTAAATGAAGATGAGGACATTGATGGATTCATTGTTCAGCTCCCTCTTCCCAAACACATAGATGAACAAAAAGTAACCCTGGCCATTAATCCCAAGAAAGACGTCGATGGTTTCCACCCGGTAAATTTCGGTAGAATGGCTCAAGGACTGGATGCTTATTTACCGGCCACACCTTTTGGAATTATCCAAATGCTGGACAGGTACGGCATTGAAACTTCGGGTAAAGAATGTGTAGTTGTTGGTCGAAGCAACATTGTAGGTACTCCTATGGGTATTTTGCTTTCCAGAAAAGCCAAAGTGGGTAACTGTACTGTAACCATTACCCATTCCAGAACTAAAGACCTGGCCGGCCATTGTAAAAATGCAGACATCATCATAGCCGCAATTGGTATTCCGGAATTCATTACTGGAGATATGGTGAAAGAAGGAGTAGTTGTAATTGACGTCGGAATCAACAGAGTGGACGATGATACCAAAAAGCGAGGTTACCGATTGGTTGGAGATGTAAACTTCGATGAGGTTGCTCCAAAAGCGAGTTTTATTACCCCCGTCCCTGGTGGTGTTGGTCCAATGACTGTAACATCTTTGATTATGAATACCCTTAGAGCCAGCAGAAAGGAAATTTATGGCTAAACCATAACCATCACACGATGACCTGTTCGGAAGGAAATTTTGACATTTTCAGGCAGATACAATCTACCTTAAAAAATATAAGTGCAGAACAATACACAATGCCCCTGGAGGTTTTTGATGGTTCAACTATTGGAAAGCATTTTAGGCACATTTATGACTTTTATTTTTGCATAGAAAAATCGCTTCACACTGGCAATCTGGATTATTGTGCAAGGGAAAGACATCCGCTCATTGAAACTGATCCGGAATTTGCTTCCAAATCTTTTCAAAAGTGTTTGAATGCACTTAAAAATTCAAATGATGAAAAAAAGGTCACCGTTTTGGCAGATTTTAGTTCAAATACTTCTCAATACCGGCCGGAAGTTTCTTCCTCAATAGGCAGGGAATTAATGTACGCATTTGACCATGCAGTCCATCACCTGGCCATCATTAAAATTGGAATCAAAACTGCTTTTCCTGAAGTTCAATTGCACCGGGACCTGGGGCTTGCTCCTTCCACCATAAAATATCAGGAACAAGTATCAACCTTTACCTAAAATACCTCTGAAGAATTATTTTGAATGAATTATTTCAAATACGAAATCACCTGCGCGGAAGACCTTTCCGAAATTCTTATAGCCTTTCTTGCAGAATATCCTTTTGATTCCTTTATGGAATTTGAAAAAGGTTTCAATGCTTACCTTCCTGAAAGAGATTATGATCCTTCCCTGGATCAACATCTTAACCAGTTGCAAAGTGATTTCCCTTTCACTTTTCAATCCTTTTTCATTGAAGGCAAAAATTGGAATCAAGAGTGGGAAAAGCATTTTGATCCCATAATTGTGGATGATTTTTGCGGAATAAGAGCTGAATTTCACCCTTCCCTCGAAAACGTAAAGCACGAATTGGTCATTAACCCCAAGATGGCTTTTGGAACCGGACATCATGAAACGACCCGGATGATGATCCGACAAATGAGGTCTTTAGACCTGGAAGGAAAATCCGTGCTGGACTATGGCGCAGGAACAGGAATCCTTGCAATCCTTGCCATCCATTTGGGAGCTGCTCATTGTGAAGGATTAGAAATTGAAACCATGGCTTGTGAAAATGCAGTTGAGAATTGCAGCATAAATGGAGTTGGCGAGCAGGTAAAAATGATTTGCGGAAAGTTAGATAACAGTGAGGGCAATTCGTTCGACATCATTCTTGCTAATATCAACAGAAATGTAATTTTGGAAAGCCTGCCTACGTTGTTTTCAAAGCTTAATCCGGGAGGAGTTATGCTCACTTCAGGGTATATTCAGGAAGACATTCAAAAAATGGAGGCTGCCTTTTTGAACCACAAATTTTCCCTGGAAAACAGAATGGAGGAAGGAAACTGGATATGTCACAGGGTGCATAAAAACCAGTAATTTTGATTTGTTCCTTTTTAGTTTAAAAACATTCTTATTAAAAATCTTATTTGAAAAAGTTAAGCATTGCAATGAATATAAAATTCAGTATCACCACCATTTTCATTTTCCTTTTAAGCTTACCTGTTTTTTCCCAAAGGCTTGAAAAATTTGAAGAAACACCCGAAAAATACCTTGAACAATTGCAGGAATACATGACAGCCTCAAAAAGAGATGTCATGGAAGAAACCTACAAGGATTTTGAAGAAAAATGGCGCAATGGTTTGTTCACGGAAGCAGAAATCGTTCAAATCATTAAGACTTCAAATGCCATGCTGGAACAAAGGATGACAGCGAGTCCTTATTTTTTGGAATATTTGAAATGTCTGAATGAAGTAAAAAATAGTGCAGACGGAGAGCAGCGGTTCACCAATTGGCATGAAGTAGTTGATAAAATGCTTGCCGGAATTGAAAATAGAAAGCTGAATCCATTCCTGGACTTTTTAGAATTTTCCTCTCCTTTCTTTTTAGAAAAAAAACTTCGTGACAGTAAAACAGGTGTCAATTGGCTGGCAGTTTCAGAGTCATTTATCTGGAAGTTTGAAAACAACCAACCCATTATAGACTTTAAAGAAGCAAATCTAATCTGTACCCGGAAAGATGATTCCATTACCATCAACAATACAAAAGGAATCTACTATCCTACCGAAGGAATCTGGAAAGGGGAATCAGGAAGGGTAACCTGGGAGCGGTTTGGATTAGGCCCTGAAGTATATTGTGAATTTACTACTTATGAAATAGAAGTTCTAAAAAGTCTATACCGAGCAGATTCTGTCAAACTTCATTATCCCCAGTTTTTTGGTGAAGACCTGATTCCTGGTTCATTTGAAGATAAATTGGTCGTTGGAAATGACGCAACGGGAGGTTCCTATCCGCGTTTTGAATCGAAAGAGCAGGTTTTAAAAATTTCAAATATTGGAAAAGGGATAGAATACCTTGGTGGATTTAGACTACAGGGAACTACAGTATATGGTTACGGTTCAAAAAATAATCCGGCGAAAATTGAAGTATACAACGATGCAAACCAATTAACCTTCAAAGGTTTATCCGAGCTATTTGTCATTAGAAAAGGAGAAAGGATCGTTGCAGAACAGGTGGAATCTACCTTGTATTTTGACCAGGATTCAATCTACCATCCTTCTGTAAATATCAGATTTGATATAGACACCAAACATATTTCATTGAATCGAGGAGAACGAGCCAGTGACCGAAATCCTTTTTACAGCTCCATGCACAAGGTGAATATCAACACAGATGACGTTGTTGCTTATCTGGCTCAGGATAGTGTATTTTTTGGAAAACAAAAGATTCAGGTTGGCAAGAGGGAAAATGAAGTAAGCTTTGAGTCTGATAAATTCTTTAGAGAAGCTGATTACAGGAGAATTCAAAATATTGCGTCCTACAATCCTATTGCCATCATTAAAGTAGTAGCTGAAAAAGAAGGGAACATATTGGAAGCTGAATATTTGGCTAAACGAATGGATTCCAGGTATTCGGTTGAAAACATCCAAAGTCTCCTTTATGATCTGGTAGCGCAAGGTTTTATTAATTACGACAGTGACAATGAAATTGTAGAGGTAAAAGATAAAATTTTCCATTACACAGATGCATCTGTTCAAAAGGTGGATTACGATGTTTTAAAAATAAACTCGGTAACAGAAGGAACCAATGGAGTTTTCGATTTAAACTCAAAATCCATTGACATTGAAGGAGTTAAAAGTCTGGAATTTAGTGAAAAGCAACGTGTAGGAATGTTACCTTTTAACAACCAGCTTGTATTAAAAGAAAACAGAGACATCGATTTCGACGGAAAAGTTTTTGCGGGCTTCACTACCCTACTTGGTACCGGATTCCATTTCAACTACAATAAATTTCAAATCGACCTGGATTCTGCCAGATACTTCGACATCTTTGTTCCAACCGGCGAAGTGGACAAACAAGGTAAGATGATAGCCAATGCAATCGGCAGCAGAATCGAACATGCTACGGGAGTCTTGCTAATCGATGCACCCGCTAACAAATCCGGAAGGGAGGACATCCCACTTTTCCCTTCTTTACAAACAAAAGACGAATCATTTGTCTTTTATGATAGAAGGGAAACCCAAGGCGGAGTATACAATCGCGACTCTTTCTTTTTCAAATTAGATCCCTTCAGCTTCAATAGCTTAGACAGATTTGGACCTCAGGATATAAAATTTGAAGGTGAAATGATTTCAGCGGATATTTTGCCTCCATTTAGGGAAACCCTGATTTTGATGCCCGAAGACACATCACTGGGTTTCAATACCAAAACTCCTCCTGAAGGTATGGATGCCTACTTGGGAAAAGGGAAATACCGAGGTGATGTAAGCTTGAGTAATCGTGGATTCCTGGCCCAGGGAACGGTAGATTATCTGGGAGCAACCATTGATTCTGATGATATTATTTTCAAACCCAAACAAATGCTTTGTTCTGCCGAGCGATTTGATTTGGAAGAAGACAGAACTTCTGAAATTGAAGTTCCACAGGTTAGAGGTGTTGATGTAAATATAGAATGGGTACCTTATAATGACAGTATGTATGTGCGCTCAAAAGAAGCTCCTTTTGCCTTGTTTAGAGAAGGTGAATACAATTTGAAAGGAACCTTGATTTTGACTCCCGGAGGTTTAAAAGCAAATGGAACCCTGGATTGGGATAAAGCAAGCATGACTTCAAAAATGTTCAATTTTGGAGCATTTTCAACCACAGCTGATACTGCGTCCATTAAAATTCGTGCCTTCAATACAGACGAATTCGCTTTGGAGACCAACAACCTGAATGCTGATGTAAATTTTGAAAAGCAAATAGGTGTATTCAAAGCCAATGATGAGTTCCTGGAGACCATCCTTCCTTACAACCAGTACAAGACTTCTATGAACGAGTTTACCTGGGACATGAAGGAAGAGACCGTTACTTTCAAAGCTGATGATAATAAATTCGGAACCTTTACTTCCATTCACCCCGATCAGGATTCTTTAAGATTCAACGGAAAATCTGCATTTTACAATCTGAAAACCAGTCAATTATTGATTGGAGGAGTTCCCTACATACAAACTTGTGATGCCCTTGTTTATCCGGATACCGGTGATATTGAAATAAAACCGGGTGGAGTTATGACTACGCTTGAAAATGCGAAAATTGTGGCTGATACAAGCAACAAATACCACGTCATCAATCGTGCGACAGTAGACATTTTGGGTAAAAAAGACTACAGGGCGAAAGGATATTACGAATACAATATTGGCGAAAGAGAACAGGAAATCTTCTTTGAAGATATCGTGGGAGAACGTGTAGGAAAAGGGTCAAGAGATGAAAAACCTACAGAGACGAGGGCGACAGGAGAAGTTGCATCTGATGCCGGTTTCTACATTGATAAAAAAACTGAGTTTTATGGCACCATTGGTTTGAGTGCAAGTAGTAAAAACTTGAACTTCAATGGTTTTGCAAGGTTGGATGCCGATAAACTTCCGGATAGAAGATGGTTTTCAATTAGCTCTGAAGGTGATAAAAAAGATTTGATGATTCAGTTTGATGAGCCTAGAAGTGAAACCGGAGAACCTTTGAATACCGGACTATATATTAGTAAAGAGACTGCAAGAATGTATCCACGCATTGTTCAGCAGCTTTATTTTAGAAAAGACAGACCCATTCTTCCTGTAAAGGGATTATTCAAATACGATCCATCGAAAGACAGGTTCATTTTTGGAGACAGCCTTAAAGTAGCCTCAAGTGCACTGGCAGGAAATCAAATCATCTTCAACAACAAAGATGCAAAAGTTGATATGGAGGGCACCTTTGAATTGGGCAGTGGGCTGAAATTCATATCTGTTAAAACTTTTGGTACCGCTGAAACTGCATTCAAGCCGGAAGTTGAACAAGAAGTTGGAGATACGACCATTATGGTATCAGCAGGATTCGATATCAAGGCAAAATTCATGATGGGAATCGACTTATTGATTCCGGAGCGCTTATTGAAAATGATAGAAAATGACATCAAATCTGCAGCTTTTGATGCAGCACCTGTCAATTATCTTTTAAACCGAGATTACTACCGCAAAGCGACTGCAGAACTGGTTCCGGAAAATTCAAAAGAATTCAATAACATTCTTGAAAGGTTGAATGTGGGTGCTTTGGAAATACCGAAGAAAAACAATGAATTCGACTTGTTCTTTAGCTACCTTCCTATGAAGTGGGATCCTGATTATCAGTCCTTTGTAAGTACAGAAGATAAACTTGGGCTCTATTCAATTAATGGAGATGAAATCAACAAAATGGTAACCTGCTATGTAGAGTGCAAGATGCCTACGACAGAAGACGATCGATTATACATTTACCTTAAATCTCCAAGTGGTTTTTACTACTTCTTTGGTTTCCAGCAAGGCATCATGAATGTCGTTTCTGACAATATGGAATTCAATGATGAGGTAATCAATATGAAGAAAAAAGAGGCGGTTGTTAAAATGGGTGATGATGAGTTTTTTGAGATTGCTCCGGTTGAACCCGGTACTGCTGATATGTTTGTAAGAAGAGTGCAGGCAGCTAATCAGAAGAAAGACAACTAAAATAAAAATCAGCATTGGTAGAATTGGTTTTTCAAACCGCTACAGGTTTCCTCAACCTTTCTACCAATGCAAATACTTTATCCCTAAGTTCAGGCAGGATTGCTTCCAATTCCTGAGTCAGATGCACCTGTTGTTGTTGAAGCGAATTGATGGACACTGCAAAAAGGTAAATTTTAGGTAACGTTCCCATGAAAATCATCGCTTCAATTAAATCTTTCATACCAATATCATGTGTACTCATAACTTTTGGATAATCTTTTGAAAAATGAGGTTCCAAAAGCCTGGTACTTCCTGGTGTTTTATCGTCAAGGGTTGCATCGATTAATATAACAATCGGATAAGATTCAATATAATTGGTAAGGTAAAACCCTCCGGTTCCGCCATCCAAAACATCTACATTTTTCGGTAAATCTTGGCTAAGAAGGTAGTTTGCAAAATGCACCCCTACCCCTTCGTCTCCCATCAGGTAATTACCGATACCTAAAACCAGAATCTTATCCGAATCCATAGTTATGATTAATCTTTTTTCTTTTCCTTATCAAAAACTTCTTCCTCGATAAACTTCCAACCTCCTCCCATAGAAGATATCTCACCCCGGCCTTCAACGTAATCATGGTAAAACACCAAATAGATATGAATAATGGCAAAAACTACAAAGAACCACATGATGGCATGATGCCAATTTCTTAGGGCAAATTCATCATTTCCAAATACATACGACACCCAGACAAATAAATCTGCGAACCACCAGTCACTCATTGATGCGTACAGTCCAAATCCGGTGATACATTGAATTAGGAATGCAATAAACGTGAAGAAATAAATGAATCCGGCTAACGCGTTATGCCCTACAGATAAATGGTCTTTATTTTTTTGAAGGAAAATATCCACCTTCAAGACTTCCCAAATTTCATTCAGGTATTTTTTTGAAGTAGGAATAAAATTCTTCCAATGGGCATATTTATTTCCTACAAAACCCCAATAAATCCTGAATACAAAATTGAAAAAGAAAATATAAGCCGCAACAAAGTGTAGATATCGAATCCAGCCAAATAAATATTGATCAGAAGCTTCGGCAGCAGACATGATACCCGGAGGATTACCAATCAGATATCCGGTAACTCCCAAAACAACAATTACCAAAGCATTTAACCAGTGATAAATTCTAACCGGAAGTTCCCATACAAAGACCCTCCTCAAATTATGATGCGGTAAATGAACTACCGATACCAACCAAAATTCATTGTCTTGGTTTGCAGCAAGGAATAAAGATTTACCAAATGTGAATGTAGTTGGAGAGAGTGAAAGCGAAGCTCTCAATAAATCGGTGGATAACCTCCACCAAGATTATGATATAGTTCTAATTGATGGAACTCCGAACCTTAGCAAAATGGCAACGAGGATAATTTTAGCAAGTGACATTCTACTAATACCCATCAGACCAAGCGCACAAGATTTTAGGACGATGGATGAGTTTTTTAAGCGGTATGAGGAGGCAAAAGAATTTCGGAATACCATACCAGCCTTTTTTATCTTAAACGAATTCTCGGAGCAAAAGAGAGTACATGAGGGCATACCAAAACAAATTGCATCCTCATTCGATGTTCCAGTTCTAAATTCAAAAATCAATAGCCGTGTAGCTTATACGGAAGTTAGCGTTTTAGGGCAGGGTGTTTTTGAGTATTCAGACCCCAAAGCCAAAAGTGAAATGGTAAGTCTTACGAAAGAGATTTTGGAAAAAGCCAAAGAATTGAAATTAATGGAGTAGAAAATGAGCAAAAAAGATTTAGACTTTGATAAACTGTCATCCCTAAAACCCAAGAAAACCGAAGCCAAAGCAGACCCAGAGCAGGCAGTAAATTCTATTCATAACAAAAGCTCTGAAAAGGAAAAAGTCAAAAGAATTACAATAGATTTACCGTTTTCACTTTATGTGGACATCCGAAAAAAGACCATTGAGGAAGAAATGACTTTAAAAGATTACTTTGTCAATTTGTCTTATAATGATTTTGAAAATTAACTTCTCTACTTCCATTCCATCCGCTGCAACCTCACCGCATTCAAAATAGCCAACAAAGCCACCCCTACATCCGCAAATACAGCTTCCCACATGGTAGCCAAGCCCCCTGCTCCAAGAATAAGCACGATGATTTTTACACCAAATGCCAAAGCGATATTTTGCCAAATAATGCGCTGCGTGGATTTTCCTATTTTAATACCCGTAGCAATTTTGGAAGGTTGGTCAGTTTGAATAATTACATCTGCCGTTTCAATGGCAACATCACTTCCTAAACCGCCCATTGCAATGCCGACATCACTTGCTGCCAGTACGGGTGCATCATTGATACCGTCACCTACAAAAGCCACAATTTTATTAGGGTCTTGTTTTATCCTTTCGACTTCATTTAGTTTATCTTCTGGGAGTAAACCACCTTTGGCATTTTCAATACCTAATTCAGAAGCTACTTTTTGGGTGATAGAATCTTTATCACCTGACAGCATCATTAAGGTCTTAATCCCTGCTTTGCGAAGTTGTTGAATGCTGTCTTTGGCATCTGCTTTTAACTCATCGGCAATGGTTACATAGCCAGCAAATGAGCTATCAATTCCAACCATGACAATACTTTCTACGATGTTATCGGTTTCAGTTGGTACGGGGATATTGAATTGATCCATCAGCTTCTTATTGCCTACTACCATCGTTTTACCAGCTACTTCACCCCTCAAACCTTTTCCTGCAATTTCCTGAATGTTGATAGCTTCGGAGAGGTCGTCACCTGTATTATATTCCAAAATGGCTTTGGCAATTGGGTGGGTGGATTTAGCTTCCATTGCCATCAGCAGCTTCATAAATTCAGCTTCGCTAAAATCTCCTTTGACGACTATATCTTTGATTTTGAAAACACCTTTGGTGACTGTTCCCGTTTTGTCCATGACCAATGTATTTACTTTTGTCAGTTGGTCGAGATAGGTAGCTCCTTTGAATAATAGTCCATTTCTGGAAGCTGCCCCCAATCCGCCGAAATAGCCCAATGGAATAGAAATCACTAAGGCACAGGGGCAGGAAATGACTAAGAAAATTAAGGCTCGATACAGCCAATCTGTAAACACATAATCTGTAACAAAGAAGTAAGGCAAGACACATATAGCAATGGCTAAATATACCACAATTGGCGTATAGATTTTTGCCAAGCGTCTGATTAACAGTTCCGTTTTGGATTTACGGGAAGTGGCATTTTGTACCAAATCAAGAATACGGGCAATGGAACTATCATTAAATAATTTCTCCACTTTCAGTTCAGTCACGCCATCCAGATTGATAGAACCAGCCATTACTTTTTCACCTCGCAGGGCGTTTTGTGGCTTACTTTCACCTGTTAGGGCTGCGGTGTTGAGAGCAGCTTTTTCCGAAAGGAGAACACCATCTAAGGGGATTTTCTCACCGACTTTAACCTGTATTGTTTCACCAATTTGCACCGTTTCGGGGTCAACAGTTTCGTAGTTTCCATTCCGCAAAACAGTAGCAGTATTGGGTCGGGACATCCAACAAGGCTTTGATATTGTTTTTGGCTCTTTTTACTGCTGCCGTTTGGAACGGTTCTCCGATAGCATAGAACAACATCACGCCACGCCTTCGGGATATTCGCCTGTGCAAATGCGCCAATGGTGGCAATGAACTACATCAAGAAAAAAATTCGGTAAATACTTCGCCTTTTACTCAGGGCTTCCCATGCTTCTTTTATGACAGGTAATCCAACAGGCAGATAGGCTAAGGAATGCCAAATTATTTTCACACCCATCTGCAAAAAATCGAGATTCAATAAATGTTCTGCTGCTAATCACAAGCAATAAGACTAAACTAATGAGGGCAGGCAGATAGGCTTTCCATCCCAAACCTCCTTCATGGCTGTGGTCATGTGAATGGTCGTGACCATCACAGCCGTGATGCAAATCCTTTTCTTTTGCAATTGGGGAGGTGTTTTCTATCTATTTTTTCTTCTAATGAGCGGCAGGTTATATTGCCATTTTCATCGTAAGTATGTATGTGTTTTTTCCTTCATCTTTCAATTATTAAATTGTCCAAAATGCCATAATATGCCCGAAGGGTCGTGCATGAAAAATTCTCTTCCCCAATCAAATTCTTTTATCGGTGTAAATCGAACATACTTATATTTATCTTGTAATCCTTTTCCATCAAGTGCTTCCCAACATTTATCTACATCATCTACTTCCAGAAAAACCATTGAGTTATCGCACCATTTTTTGACGTAATATTTTTGAAGGTAAAATCCAAGATTTTCATTGACTTTAAAAAGAGACATTTTTGGAGAAAGTATTACTTCTTCAAAACCTAATTCCTGATAAAACTTTCTGGACTCTTCATAATTCTTAGCTCCAATAAAAGTCCTAATAGTTTTTGCTTGAAAACTCATTAGCAACAATTTTGATTTAATTGAATAGGAGGACAAGCTACTGTTCCATAGCTACAATAAACACAACAGTCACCCTCTTTGGGCTTTAACAAAGTGTTACAACTTTTACATTCATAAAAGAATTGGCAGGCATTAGTGGGCATAGTCTCCTTCTTTTGAAATCCGCAATTAGGACAAGTAATAGTAGATTGTAATTCCACTTGGGTTGATTTTTTCATTACGTTTTTTTTATAAAATTGAAATCCGCCATATAGGAATAATACGATACCCAATAGCATGAAAATTCCGCTGAATTGCTCTAAGCCATTTGCAAAGGCTAAAAGACTACTTGCACCACCAAGTCCTATGATAAGTGCAGGCAACCAACAACAACTGGTGGCTATTAAAAAAGCAATTGAACTTCCGATTATGGATTGTTTAAAATTCATTTTCTAAAATTAACAAATTAGAGCCAACGTCTCACTCGTTTTAGGTAGTCTCGATAATTTTCTCCATGACTTCTTATTAAAAAATCTTCCTCTAATCTTATCTGCGTATTGATACTAACCGTTGAAAGGGAAACAATCAGTAATGTAAAGGCATTCGGAATGATAAAAAGCAGACCGACATTGGCAATCATTACACCCAGAAAAATAGGGTTTCTGGAAAAGGAGAATAAGCCTGTGGTTACGAGTTCGGTTTTGTTCTTTTCATCAATTCCGATTCGCCAAGAGTTTGCCATTTGAGATTGAGCCACCCAAACCAAAATCAGCGATAGCACCAATAAGCCCCAACCGATATATTTCAAATATCATGTTCCAAATACCAAAAAGGTAAAAGGTATTTATACCATTCATTTTTAAAGGCATAGATGAATACGACCACAAATTCTAATAGGGAAATGAAGGTAAATACCTTTCCATTGTAGCCATGAGCATCATCTGTTTTGCTAAAGGTCAAGGGGTTTACACCTGTTCTTTTCCACAGCAGATAAGACCGTAAGAAAAAGACAAAGAAGAAATAGACCAGTAAAAAGAGGAATAAATACACTTCTGTTCTCATTATTTTTTTCTACAAAATTATCGGGATTATCAATGCAATGAAATTGCAAACTTATTCCTGACAATCAGGACAAATGCCTTTTATCATCATGGTCATTTCTTTTTGAATGTAGCCTTTCGGTAGTTCCATTTTGGGAATGACCAGACTATCAATACAGCTTATCTGTTTGCATTGCTCACATTGAAAATGTGGATGCTGGTCAATATGGTGAATGGGTGTGCAATGTTCATCACAAAGTGCATATTTTACTTCACCTGTGCCGTTATTGATGCCGTGTATAATTCCTTTTTCCTCAAAAGTTTTGAGAGTGCGGTACATAGTAATTCGGTCAGATTTGGGAAAGGCATTTTCCAGTTCTATTAAACCAAATGTCCCGTTATTTTGTAAGAAGTATTCCAATAGAAGCTGCCGCATCGGTGTGATGCGGACAGCTTTTTCTTCTAAAATTTTATGTGCTTGTTCCATTTTGAAAATATTTATTAATGCTCGTGTGATAATTCTCCAGCTTTCGATTGAGCAAAAACATAATAAGCCCCATTGGTTACGACTTTCATTCCTGCAGGTATTTGGTCAATCAGTTTGACGGCAGTAAAACCGTTGTCGCTATTACTTGGTATCACTTTGATTTGTTCAAATTTTATTTCATCATCGGCATTGTCATTGGCAACGTAGATGTAGGAAAAATCACCGTCTTTGATGATTGCCTTTTCGGGCAATGCCTGAACGGTTTGGTCATTGAGCCAAATTTTAGCTTCCACAAATAATTCCTTGATGAACTTAGGGCGTTTCTTTTCCAAGTGTCCGTGAATGCGTACCGTTTTGTTCTGTGTGTTGAACTCTTTGCCAATAATATATACATCTGCGTCAAACACTTCATTACCCAGAGCGGGTACGGTATAGCTGATTGTCTGTCCTACTTTTACATTGGCTATATCTTTTTCAAAAACATCAAGCTCTAAATGCAAGTGGTTCTCATCTACAATTTCCAATAATTCCACTTGTGGAGTTACATACATTCCATTGTGCATATTTACAGAAGTAATATAACCAGACATAGGCGAAATTATGGCAATGCTTTCGGTGATATTGTCAGGGGTTAAATTTGCTGAGCTTATGCCTAAGTATGCCAACTGTTTAGCAATACCTTTTAAGGTCGCTGTTTTAACATTCACCTCTGATTGAAGCTGTTGTAGCTTTTTTTCTACCCCTGCATTGGCAGTAACCAATTTTTGTTGCCGAGCCAGTTCCTGATTTAAGAAAGTTAGCTCCGATTGCACTTCAAGGTAAATCTGTTGTTTTTGGATAAAATCAGGATTTTCCAAATAGCCAATAACTGCCCCCTTTTTGATATAACTGCCTTCCACATATTTTTTGAAACCCCTGATAAATCCGTCTGCTCTGCCACTTACCGCAGCATAAGCATTGGGAGGCAGGTCAAGCGTTCCAGTTGCCTTAATGAAGTCATTGATTTTGACTTGTGAGAAATCACCGAATTGAATATTCATGGTTTCAATTTGCTCTTTGGTCAGATGAATTTCCCCTTCTGCGTGGTCTTCGCCGTGTCCATGTCCATCATCTTCGCTATGTTGTTCAGATGCGTGGTCATGGTCGTGTCCGTCACCATCGGCATGGCTATGACCACAAGCAAAAAAGGTGAGGATTAACGCAAGGCTAAAAAATAGGATGATATATGATTTATTATTTTTCATTTTATGACTGATTGTTAGTTAGTAAAAAATTGATGAAACACCACCGCCTTATTGTGTGCCAATACCTGTTCCCAAAAACTAATCTGATTTTTGGCAGCAATATTTAAGGTATTGAGCAATTCGAGATAGGATATTTCCCCCGCTTCATAGTTGAGGTCAGAAATTCGCACGAGTTCAGGATTGATGATTTCCAACTGTTCCTGATAGTAGTTTGCGCCAGCTTCATACAATTGCATGGCATTTTCGATAGCCAATAGCTCATGATTGAGCTTTTGCTTTTCTACATCGAGCTTGGTCTTTTGAACCTCTACCTGCAATTCCTGTGCGCTTATCCTTCGTTTAATGTGGCTGTTGAAAATCGGAATACTTACCCCCGCCTGTAACCCATGAAGCCAACCACCTTCAAAGTAATTTTGGGTAGCATAACCGATATTAAAATCAGGCTTTAAATCCGTTTTCATCAGTTCAACATTTGCCTGTTCAATTAGAATATCCTGATTGGCAATTTGTATCTGTAAATTGTTGAGGCTGTCTTTTGAACTAAAAACCATCATTGCCAGATTATCTGTTGAAGTAACGGACTGGTCAGTATTCAAAATATTGGCTAATTGCTTTTCCAGATTTCCAATTTCCAAAATGGATTGATTAAGCAATAAGCGGTATTCATTCAAAGCGGATTGAATGGTCAACTTTTCAATATTATTAGCTGCGCCAACATCCACCCTTACCGTTGCCATTTGAAAATACTGCTCATAAGTCTGTATCAATTGCTCGTAGAGTTGCCGTAATTCCTTACGTTGTTGCAATTCGAGATAGGTTTGTTTGACCTTCAAAATCAATTCTCTTTTCGTCAGTTCCTTACCTAAATAACTTTGCTTGACGACTTCATTTTGCAAAGAATTTTGAGCCTTTACAGATGCAGGGTTGGGAATGTTTTGTACTACTCCGATTTGGTTTACCCGTTGTCCGTTTTCTCTAAACAATCCATCACCTTGATAGCTGATTTCTGTATCACCAAGTGAGTATGGCAAGTCCTTTAAACTTTCCCTTTGCTGAATTTGCAAATCCGCAGCCCGAATAGCAGGGTGATTTTGGACAGCCATTTCTACCGCTTCATCCATTGTTACGGGGCGTTGTTGTGCTTCGGCAGATAGGCTGAAAAACAAGAGTGGTAGCATGATTATGGCTGCACTTACAGTTGTTGTACCTCCGCCTTTTCGCTCCTGCCACTTAGCCAGCCAGCTATATAAAATCGGAAGGACGACTAAGGTTAAAAAGGTTGCTGTTATCAATCCGCCAATCACTACCGTAGCCAAAGGTCGCTGTACTTCCGCACCGCCAGAAGTAGAAAGAGCCATTGGCAAAAAGCCTAATGAAGCGACCGAAGCGGTCAGTAAAACAGGGCGCAAGCGCACACTCGTACCTTTGATAATGCGCTCCCTGATATTGGTAACGCCTTCTTTTTTCAACTGATTGAGATAGCCAATTAAGACAATCCCGTTTAGAACTGCCACACCAAAAAGGGCTATAAACCCAATACCTGCGGAAATACTAAATGGCATTCCCCGAAGTTCCAAAGCCCAGATGCCACCAATGGCAGAAAGTGGAATTGCGGTAAAAATCAAAAGTGCCTGTGAAATACTGCCAAAGGTGAAGTAAAGCAGAATAAAAATCAGCGCAAGGGCAATCGGTACAGCGACCATCAAACGAGCATTGGCAGCTTGGAGGTTTTCAAACTGACCGCCATAAGTGAAGTAATAGCCAGCAGGGATTTCCACTTTTGCATCTAATTCTTTTTGGATTTTTCCGACCAATGTTTCAACATCTGTATCACCTACATTGACCCCGATTACTATTCTGCGGTTCGTGTTCTCTCTGGAAATTTGCATGGGTGCATCTATTAATTCTACGTTGGCGACTGCTTCCAAAGGTACTTGCGTTCCATTATCCAAAGTGATGTAAAGGTTTTGCACATCAGCAATCCCGTTGCGGTATTTTTCATCTAATCGTACCACCAAATCAAACCGCTTTTCACCTTCATAAATCACACCTGCACTTTCCCCTGCAAAGGCACTTCTGACCACTTGGTTTACTTCTTTGACCTGCAAACCATATTGCGCCATTTTATCATATTTGAAATTGATGATGATTTGAGGCATCCCGATAGTTTGCTCTACATTGACCGTTCCTACACCGTCAATTTTGGTAATAACACTTTCGGCTTCTTTGGCTTTGTTGTAGAGCAAATCCAAGTCCTGACCGTACAGCTTAATAGCAATGTCTGCTTTTGAACCCGTCATTAACTCATTGAACCGCAACTGGATAGGTTGGGAAAATTCATAGCCGACCCCAGGAATAACACTCAACGATTTTTCAATCTTTTCAAACATCTCTTTTCGGTTACTGGCGGATGTCCATTCACTTTTAGGTTTCATCACTAAAACATAATCGCCAATCTCAACAGGCATGGGGTCAGTTGGTATCTCGGCTGCACCGATATTGACCACCACATCCTCAATTTCAGGAAAATCTTTAAGTAGTTTCTTTTGAATAATAGATGCCATTTCAACGCTTTGAGAAAGCGAAGTACCCGCAGGTAAAATTTGCTGCATGGCTAAATCACCTTCTTCCAAAGTGGGGATAAATTCGCCCCCCATTCGGCTGAATACGAGCAAGCTAATAGCAAATAAAACAACCGTAGCCAACACGAAAACGGCTTTGAAGCGTAAAGCCAAATTCAATACGGGCGTATAAAGCCTTTGGAAAAAAGCAATGATGCGGTCAGCAATGGTTTTCTTATCAGTAATATTTCTATTAAGAAACAGGGCGGTCATCATGGGGACATAAGTCAGAGAAAGGATTAATGCCCCACCGATTGCCAACATGACCGTTTGCGCCATTGGCTTAAACATTTTCCCCTCGATGCCGACCAGAGCAAGAATAGGAATGTAAACCATCAGGATTATGATTTCCCCAAAAGCTGCGGAACTTCTGATTTTTTGGGAAGCCGTTTTTACTTCATTATTCATTTGAGCAGCCGTCAGTTTTTGTCCTGCAAAATTGACCTGTAAGCGGTGGACAATCGCCTCTACTATTATGACTGCCCCATCTACGATTAGACCAAAATCAATTGCCCCCAAACTCATTAGATTGGCGGATATGCCCAACATATTCATCATGGAAACGGCAAACAGCATCGAAAGCGGAATAACCGAAGCCACTATAAGCCCTGCTCTCCAATTACCGAGCATTAGCACTAAAATGAAAATGACAATCAAGCCCCCTTCGAGCAGGTTGGTTTTGACAGTTCCGATTGCCGTAGAAACCAGTTTATCCCTAACCAAATAAGGTTCAATTATCACTCCTTCGGGCAATGATTTTTGAATTTGAATAACCCGTTCTTTTACTCTTTCGGTCACGGCAGCAGAGTTTGCGCCTTTTAGCATCATTACCCGTCCTCCAACGGCTTCCTCTCCATCCCGTACTAATGCACCATAACGGGGAGCTTTACCAAATTGGACGGTGGCAACATCTTTCACTAAAATGGGTCTGCCATTGCGGACATCCACGACAATATTTTCTAAATCAGTCAAGGAACGGGCAATGCCATCAGTACGGATGTAGTAAGTATTCGGATTTTTCTCGATATATGCACCGCCTGTATTCTCGTTGCTATTTTCCAAAGCGGTCAGAATATCGGTAATACTAATTCCTACCGATTTGAGTAGATTAGGATTGACGGCTACCTCGTATTGTTTGAGAAAGCCACCCATTGTATTGACTTCAACAACTCCCTCAATGCCTGACAATTGGCGTTTGACAATCCAATCCTGAATACTCCGTAGCTCCATTGGAGGGTATTTATTTTCATAGCCCTCCGCAGGTCGGACGACATATTGATAAATCTCTCCCAAACCCGTAGAAATCGGAGCCATTTCAGGTGTTCCCAAGCCATCAGGAATATCATCTTCGGCTTCTTTGAGGTATTCCCCCACCAACTGCCGAGCCAAATAAACGTCCATATTTTCCTCAAAAACGACCGTCACAACGGATAAGCCAAAGCGGGAAATAGAGCGTATCTCAACCAGTTGCTGAATATTTTGCAAAGCCAACTCAACGGGCGTGGTGATGAATTGCTCCACTTCCTGCGTTGCCAAAGTCGGCGAAATCGTAATGACCTGCACCTGATTATTGGTAATATCAGGTACGGCATCTATGGGCAATTGACGTAAGGAAAAAGCACCCCACAAAATCAAGGCAAGTGTCAATAGCCCTATCACAAACTTATTCTCAATCGAATAAGCGATAATCTTATCAAACATATTGAAATTAAAAATTTAGTTAAACCAAGAAATACGAATGGTGTGGGCGTAGTTATCCCACGAATATTGGTTAACTAAATCTTGGCGGTTGCCAAATAGAGGTAAGAAATCCCGAAGAATAAAAATTGGATTTGAAGGAAGGAAGTTTTTGGTAAATTAGAGTAAAATAGCCACTCGTGAAACTTGCATTTGCAGGAATACTTGTTGTGATGGAGCAACAACGGCAAACACAGAATGGAGTACAAGTATCGTCGCCACATCCGTTTGAATGTTGCTCATGGTCAGATACATGCTGATGCTCTACTCCCATAAAGTGGTTAACTATTTCCACAATACCACCGCCACCATCGCCGCAAGGAATAAGCGACAAAGCAATCATATAGATGGTTAATATGTGAGTAGCTATTTTCATTAAGTTGCAAAAATAGACATATTTGATATGCAATGCAATTGCAAACTTATCCGCAAAGTTTTAATGCTGTTATTATTTAAGGTAAGAAATAGGGAAAAACTTTATTTGTTGTACCTATGTTGTACCCATCGAACTTTTGAAGGTTTAAAATAGATGCTAAAACTCATCAAAAAATCATATTGATTTTCGATTCAAAAAAGCTCTAAAACAAAAAAATCAAGTCGCTAATCTTGGCTTAAATCATTGATTATCAATGTGTACCGAAGGAGGGACTCGAACTCTCACGCTCTTGCGAGCATTGGATTTTGAATCCAACGTGTCTACCAATTCCACCACTTCGGCATTGTAAAATTTATGTCAAAAAACTGGATTTTGAATTTATCACTTTGGGGCATGGTAGTGGTGGACTACTAACTCACAGACTTTTAGATGCCGGCGTTTTTAAGCTGCTGGAAAATGAGTATCTCAATGAACATCACGATGGTGCCTTCTTAGAATTATCAGGCAGACATGCCTTTACGACAGATAGTTTTGTGATAAATCCCATTTTTTTCCCAGGAGGAAATATTGGCGAACTGGCAGTAAATGGAACTGTGAATGATCTGGCTATGTGTGGAGCAATTCCAGAATACCTCTCCCTTGGATTCATTATTGAAGAAGGAATGTCAATGGATGATCTGTGGGAAGTTATCCTAGGAATAAAAACTGCTGCCATGAAAGCAGGAGTCAAAATAGTTACAGGTGATACAAAGGTTGTTGAAAAGGGAAAGGCAGATAAAATTTTCATCAATACTACCGGTGTAGGAAAACTACATCCATTTGCAGAAATCAATCAATCGAGAATTAAGAAAGGGGACAAAGTAATAGTGAGTGGTGAAATAGCCACCCATGGCATGGCAATTATGTCGGTAAGAGAAGGACTTGAATTTGAATCAGAGATTCAATCGGATAGCGCCGCCTTGAACCACCAGGTTAAAAAATTATTGGATGAGTTGGGCCAAAATATTCATTTCCTTAGGGATCCAACCCGGGGAGGAGTGGCAACCACTTTAAATGAAATTGCCAAACAGGGAAATATTGGTATCAAAATAAATCAGGCTGATTTACCCATAGATGAACAAGTAGATGGCGCATGTGAAATGCTAGGATTGGATCCATTGTATGTAGCTAATGAAGGAAAGTTCCTTTGTTTTGTAGAAAATGAATATGCTGATAAAGCCCTTGAAATTTTAAGGCAAAATGAGTTGGGTTCAAAAGCTGCTATAATTGGAGAAGTCACCGAAGAACATCCAGGACAAGTCATTCTAAAAAGCAGGATTGGTGGAAAAAGAGTCGTGAATATGCTCCCGGGAGAACAACTTCCAAGGATTTGTTAGGATTAGGCAAGGCCTACTTTCTTATAAAATTCCAAAAGTGCTATTTCTTCTTTGGGGTTAGAAAGGTGTTCGATTTTAATAATCTTTAGCTTGGAATTTATCCAGACCTTCTGTTCACATCGGTGAACATGAGTTAGGTTTTTATGGGTAAGAAAATCTGTAAAATGGATGATAAAACTTTCATTCGAAACCAGTTGAATTCTGCTTTCACCCCAAATCAAATTATCCAATTTAGCTCTACCTTCCAGCATATTGGTTTCATAAGACTTCCCTATTTCTTCTTTACCTTTTAAAATGGAATTTCCGATATAATAAACGGCCTCACTACTTAAATAAAATTTAGCTGTTTCAAAATCATCGGCATCCAGTGCGAAGGCAAAATTTTGAACATTTTCAAAACCTGAATTCATCTTTTTAAATAATACTACAATGGAAATTCCCAAAAGATTCCCTTACCCTATTTAGGGGGAAGTGACATAACATATTCATAACTTTCCTGAAGGTAAGGTTCGAGCTCCTCAGGACGAGATAACAAATCATCAGGTACCAGCACATAGTCCTTCATAAAGGCTCCATGAGATTTAAAAGGTCCTGAATCATATTTTTCCTGGAAGGATTTTGCACTTTCTTTAGGTAGTCGGATACCAAATTGACCTTCTTTATTCAGCAATGAAAACATATATCCATTGGCAGATGTATAAGGCATCGATTTTCCCTTCCTGTCAAAGTTGGGATTCAGATCTACCAAGGCATCAAATAGTTTGAGATTATTTTCCCACATGATTTTCTTTTTTTTAAAAATAAGAAATCGATAAAAAAAGAGGTCAAATCCTGGTGATTTGACCTTTTTCCTTTAATCTTCAAGGAAATCCTCTAAGTCATCTAAATCAAACTTCCTCAAAGCCTTTTCAAGATCTGATTCGTCAACATTATCTCCTTCAATTTCTACTATAAACCTGTTTCCTACAAAAATGAAGATCTCACCGGACCTTTGAATTCTTGTCATAAGATTTTTAGTTCTTTATGCCTCAATGATAGTGGTTCTTTCATATCCATCACTATTTTCGCGGTCAAATTCGATTTTGGCCCAAGGAGCAAGACTTTCAACTATCCCTGAAAATCCTCCAATATCTGATACCTTCATTTTTATTTTTCCTCAATTAATTTCATACGTAGCTTTGGCCGTTGAAATATTAAACCCAAAGACTTGCAGTAGACTCATCTTCTCAGAATCGGTTTTATCAAAACTACCTATTGAGCTTGGTAGTACTTTAGTTCACTGAAATGAACGATCTTTTTTGTTATGTTTTTCTTTAGCATCATTGATGGTAGATTTTGTACTTTCTATGGCTTCGTCCAGCATTTGTCCGGGTGTTTTATCATTATCGACTCCCAGATTTATTTCTTCGCTTGGTTTGGTTCGTAGGCGATAAAAACCAATGGCGTTATAATAAGGTTAAAAACGATTGATACTTATTCATCTGATTTATTTTTGTTTGCGACAAAATAAAAAAGCGCTTTGGCCAAATCAATTTATTGTCGGCCAAATAAGCCTTTTTTTAGAAATATATTGGTTCGAAAAGGACGAATACCAAGTTTAATTTTAAATTTACACTTTCCGTACAAAGTACACTTATTCACTACAAAACAACAAACCCTATATGAAAAGTCAATTGGCTGTACTGGATTTTTTAGTCATTGGTGCTTACTTCCTTTTTGTTTTTGTGTTAGCCTGGTGGGTAACCGTTCAGGAAAAAAGAAAAAAGGCAGAATCGTATGGTTCTTCAGACTATTTTCTGGTGGAAAAAATGTAGGCTGGTTTGTAATTGGAGCTTCCCTTTTCGCTTCTAATATTGGTTCAGAGCATTTAGTAGGATTGGCAGGTTCAGGCGCGCAAGGTGATATGGCTGCTGCACAATTTGAATTACTGGCATCTTTAATTTTGATATTATTAGGTTGGGTATTTGTGCCTTTTTATATCAAAAGTGGTGTTTTTACCATGCCTGAATTTTTGGAAAAAAGATATTCCTCAGGAGCAAGAACCTATTTGTCCATTATTTCAATATTTGCATACATTCTCACCAAAATTTCGTAACCATTTTCTGCCGGAGCGCTTGTTTTTGAAGTATTGGGAATCGAATTCTGGACGGGAGCAATTTTAGTGGTTTTGGCAACCGGTGTTTACACCATTTTTGGTGGTTTAAGAGCTGTAATTTATACAGACATGTTGCAGATGTTTGTATTCCTCTTTTCATCCATAGCGATAGTGTATTTTGGTTTTGAAGCATTGGGATGGTTGGGATGGTATGATGAACACCATTTCCACCGGAGCTGTGTTAGCATGGAAGGCATAAGGAGTCGACTTTCTTCAACTTATGGCGACCTTCTGACGATCCAAGTTATCCATGGGACCGGAATATTATTTGGTGCACCCATTCTTGGGGTCGGCATTGGTGTACCGACTGGTTTATTGTACAAAGAGTTCTCTGCAAAAATCAAAGTGAAGCACGAAAAGGAACCATCTTCGCCGGCTTCCTTAAATTGTTGCCACTTTTCATATTCATCATTCCTGGAACGTTGCATTTGCATTGTTGGCAAAGGGATTGATCGATTTAGAAGGTACACCCGAAAAGCATTACCGGCACTTGTCAATCAATTCTTACCCGATGGATTTCGGGGTTTGGTTTTGGCTGGATTGTTTGCAGCTTTAATGAGTTCTTTATCGTCAGTTTTCAACTCAACCTCTACCCTATTCACCATAGATTTTTATAAAAAATACAATCCGGATGCACCGGAAAAAAAGATTGGTCTTGGTTACCAGTTAGCAACCATCGTATTGGTAGTCTTAAGTCTCGCCTGGATTCCATTTATGAAAAGCATGATGGAGGGGAAGTAGTTTCTATCAATATTTACAGTATTCAAGCATACATTTCTCCTCCAATTGCAGCAGCATTTCTTCTTGGATTATTCATGAAGAGACTCAATGCCAAAGGAGCAATCACAGCCTTATGGGTAGATTTGGACTGGGAATGATACGATTGGGTATGGAATATTACAGCGGCACTTCAGATTGGAGTCCTGCAGAAGGTGGCTTATTGGACTTGTTTGTAAACAGCAATTTCCTGCATTTTGCCATTTTCCTTTTCATTATATCATCCCTTACGATGATTTTAGTAAGTTATACAGCACCTGCTTTCTCTGCAGAAAAACTCAAAAATGTAGTTTACGTCAAACCAGAAAAATCCGGCGAAGGATTCAATCCCGGCAATCGAGATTTCTGGTTGACCCTGGCATTGATAGCAGCAGTACTACTTATCTGGATTATCTTCAGTCCAATCGTATTGGGCTAGGTGCTGGGCGCTGGGTGCTAGGTGCTGGGTTCTAGGTGCTAGGTTCTAGGTGCTGGGTACTGGGGCTTATCTACGATTTGTGATTATTCCTTATTTACGGTCCAAATAGATGCTGCAAATTAATTGCATGCGTCGTTCCCGGGTTGGCTCAGCCAACCCCTACTTTAATACCAGCACCTAGTACCCAGCACCCAGCCCCCAGTATCATCTCCTTTTAATATCAATAATTTCAACTTCCTGAAAAGAAGTTCCGGCCAGTCCGCACTGAATAGATGAAAGTTGTTTTTTAAAAGTTACCCTTACCTTCAGCTTGTCTTCTTTAAAATCATTCGACAAATTGGATGGATTGTAGCGAATGTCGTCATCCATAACGTCCAGGGCTATTTGCCATCCACAACCATCAGCGGCAATTGGGCCGGTGTCATAAATTGTCGCATTATGGGTTTCTTCACAGAATCCGGGAGTATAATCTACTCCTGCACATTCTGCATAACAATCGTTTGGGTAAACCATACCATCCGAACCACATACCGGTGCGTAGATTTCATAACAAATACAATCTGTTGGAGCGGGCTCTACATTGTCCTTGCAACAAGAAGCCAAACTCAGAAAAGAAATACTTAAAAAAAGGATCAAATTCTTAGGTGTTAGCATAATTGAATTTTTTAGTTCAACAAGCTAGACGGAAGAAATTGTTCAGAGGGTTAGGTTAACAGGAAAGAAAAATAAGATAGGCACAAAAAAAAACGGCAGCGACTCGTTGGAGTCACTGCCAGAAGCAAACAAACTTCTATAAAGAAAAAGGCTTTCCGAATTTGGGGACAAAACCATGGGTTTTGTCGAGGTCTCAAAACCAACCTTTGCAGGAATTAAAGGATTTTGAGAAAACAGAACCTGCTTTTTTAAAACATATTCCGTTCATTTTTTCGAACACATTAAGAAATTTCAAATATTATGCCAATTGCTAATGTTATTCTGAAATTTTCTTTTTTATTTAAAAAATAAATGCGGCGTTTGCATTTATAAATCAACCTTTTAACAATTAAAATTTTTATAATAGGATGATTTTTATCCCTATAACGCTGGAAGTCGAAAGACTGTTTCAAATTTTATTTAATTTTTTATAATATATAATTTATACATGTCTAAAATCAATACAAATAGTTCCTAAAAAGGAGAATTATTAAATATCCTTCTTAATTTTCCTGCCTAATTTTCAATCTTTTCAACTATGGATTTCTTTAAGCTTCGTGGTACATTAAGCAGGAAGGAAAATATTTTACTGGCAATTGCAGGCTTTATTCTATTTGTAGGATTGTGGTGGGCAGTAGCTGAAGGATCTTCAAAAAAGATTCCGGTGGTAGAAACTACTGAATACTTGCCTTCTACCCTTGACAACGATTCAACCCAACTGGCCAAGCTTGATTCTATCCTGGCAGCAGATTCCTTGAAAATGTTGAATGCTAGCGAATTCAAGAAAGTTTATCCTATTCTTCCTACTCCCCCACAGGTTGTATCGTCCTTCCCAACCCTTTTTAAAAAAGATAATGTCTTATGGCATACCTGGGTATCCGTTTGGAGAAATTTCAAAGGATACTTTTGGGCCATTTTGTTATCCATACCATTAGGATTTGTCATGGGATTATTTCCAGGATTCAAGGGAATGTTTGAAATCAAGTCGATGCCTTGAGGTATTTACCCCTTACAGCCTTGACCGGATTGTTTATACTTTGGTTTGGGACTACGGAAGAAATGAAAGTGGCATTTCTTGCCTTTGGTATCATAGTTTATTTACTACCCGTGGTAGTTCAACGCATTGATGAGGTGGAAGAAACCTATTTAAAAACAGTTTTCACCCTTGGTGCCAAAACCTGGCAAACGATTAAATCGGTATTTATTCCATCGGTTATGTCAAAATTGATGGATGACATCAGGGTTTTGACAGCCATCTCTTGGACTTACATCATCATCGCAGAATACATTAATCGCGAAGATGGTATTGGAGGTATGATCCAATTGAAACAGCGTTTTCAAAAACGTCCTGACATGTTCGGAATCCTGATAATCATCATTTTAGTAGGATTCCTACAGGACAGAATTTTTGTTTATCTCGACAAGCGATTATTTCCACATAAATATTACAAACAGGCTTTGAAAGGAATCCGGGAAGTAGAATATGCATTGTATGCAATTGCAGGAATTGTAGCATTAAAAATATTTCAGGAAATTTGGTTGCCTGATTTTAATAGCTCCTTTAATAATATAGTTTTCATAGTATTGACCTCAGCTATATTATTGGTTTTATATGGAGAATATAACATTCGAACAAAAACAGCAAAAGGATAAAATATCTTTGGTTTCTTTTCATTATGATTTCAGAATACTCAATCAGGTTTTATACAATAAATATCAACTTTGAAGGAAAAGGAATTTAATCCGAAAGTTGCGGCAGATTCAGAAAAATGCCGTAAAATAATTTTAGGGTAATGATTAAAAATTTTGTCCTTTAAAAAATAAATCCTTGAAATATGAATCTTCTAAAACTTACTCTTGTTACCAGCTTTGCACTGTTGAGTATTGGTAGTAAGGCCCAATTAAGACCAGGTACACTTTCAACCAAAACACAGGCTGACATCAATTTCGCGGTTTCCGGCATGAGCATTCCAGAAATTGGGAACCTAAACAGTTTTGATAAAAACTATATCAACCTGGACCTGGATCAGATTCTTTACATTCAAGTATCTAATTTATATCAATTTGGAATCGGTGCTGGCATCGGTCTGTATTCTGCAGAAGAAAGAAGATTTTTTTCAAGTGGCGAGCAATTAGTTGACGCAGGAGCGACCCACCTGCGAATGTCCGTGTACAATCGGATTATAAGCAGATTTTCTGACAAAATTGGAATGATGCATGAAATCCAATTCAGACTCCAATACGGAACTTTTGAAAGGCTTTCTTTCAATAATGGTGAAATCATTCAAGGGAATGTCAATATTCTTGGGTTAGGGTACAATCCGACTTTGTATTATTTTATAAAAGACAACATCTCACTGGAAGCCTCCATCCATGGACTTACCATTTTAAGAACCAGGTTTTCACCCAGAGAAGATGAATTTTTCTTTTTCAATCCCGAAATACTACCTAGATTAAAAATGGGGCTAAGTGTTGGAATGACCTACCATTTCGCCCAACCAGACCCTGAAAAGGAATCAACCACAAAGAAGAAAAAAAGAAAACGCAGAAAAAGATAAAACGGAGCAGGACATTTAATATGTCTTGATTTGCTGGCACTTGTCCTGATTTTTATAAAATTTTCGGGCTACGATTTCCGAAGCCTTTAAAAAAGGAAGCGTGAAAGTCGTACACCAAATTGCATAAATTCCAGATATCCAATAAATTATCCTGCCAGGCATATTAGCAGTACAATCTTTTACTCATAATCGGGCATTTTCTATTCAGGTATATTATTTTTGCCGTCCTTTAGCTTTAGGATTAATTCCTGAGGCATTCTCTTTTGATTTAAATAGAAATATCTTGGAAAAAAAGACGGTACTTTCTGCCATTCAACCAACTGGTGACATCCACTACGGCAATTATTTTGGAGCGGTAAAAAACTGGGTTGATTTGCAAGCAGATTACAGATGTTTTTACGGGGTAGTTGATTATCATGCCATGACCATGCCCTACACTCCCAAAAAATTAAGAGAAAACACCTGGGATTTCATCATCAACCTTTTAGCAGTTGGTGTTAAACCTGAGCACCTTTTTATACAATCTCTGGTACCCGAACATACCGAATTGTGTTGGATTTTTAATTGTTTTGCTTCCTATGGTCAGCTGACAAGAATGACCCAATTCAAAGACAAAAGTGTTCAGTCGGGTGGATCGGAAGATGGATTCATTTCTGCCGGTCTTCTGGACTACCCTGTATTGCAAGCGGCTGATATTCTGATATATCGTGCGGACTATGTTCCTGTAGGAAAAGATCAAGACCAACATTTAGAATTAACAAGAAATATAGCCCAGCGATTCAACAATCAGGTAGGCAAAGAATATTTTGTGCTGCCAGAAACGCTTTATACCGAAACTCCTAAAATTGCCTCTACTGCCGATCCAACCAAAAAGATGTCAAAAAGCTTGGGCGACAAACACCATATTAATGTTTTTGGAGACGATGCAAGAATCAGGAAACAGGTTAGGTCTGCTGTTACCGATACCGGTGACACTCCTGAAGGTGAAATGAGTGCAGGTGTAGCCAATTTGTTTGAAATGTTGAAAGCTTCGGGCAAAAAAGATGAGCATACTTCATTGATGAATGATTACAATTCCGGTCAATTGAAATATGTAGATCTTAAAGATGCTGTTGCAGATGCACTAGCAGAATTAAGCAGTCAGTTCAGAGATAAAAAAGCCGAACTGAATGCAGATAAAAAGGCAGTTAAAAATCTGATTAAGGCTTCTTCAGCGGAGATTCGCAAAAGAGCGCAGGAGACTGTTAGCGAAGTAAAAGAATTGTGTGGATTGATCAATGTAAAATATTAAAAGATGACTGATAAAGAAGTAAAAAGAACCTCTGAAGTAAAAGTTAGAGTGGGATTGAATAAGGAAGATATGCCGGTTGAAATGCATTGGATGTCTGAAGAAGGAGAAAAAGCCAATCAGTGGAATCCGGTCAAAGCATTGATGTTCTCTCTTTTTGATAAAGAAACACGTGATACCCTTCGAATAGATCTCTGGACAACTGAGTTTCAGGTCGTTGAGATGGACAGGTTTATGTACCAGACTTTGAGAAGTATGGCAGATACCTACTTTAGAGCAACTCAAAATAAAGAGCTTGCCAATGAAATGCAGCGTTTCGTTCAGTATTTTGGAGAAAAAACTGAAGTGATTCCAAAAATGTCATAACTTCCGCTTCCCCTAATCCAAAACACTACGACAAACATTTAACCTACCAGAATGGATTTCATTACAGATTTGTTTAGAGGCTTATTGGGCCTGGTCGCTTTGATAGGCATTTGTTATCTTTTAAGTGCCAATCGAAAGGCCATCAATTGGAGGTTGGTTATTATTGGTCTGGGATTACAAATTGTGTTAGCCATTCTAGTTTTGAGAATTCAATGGGTAAGAATGAGCTTTGATTTTGTTTCAAGCTTCTTTGTAGTGTTATTGGATTTTACGGATGCCGGAGCAGATTTTGTTTTGGGGAATTGGCCGGATGTCGCTCAGGTTCAAGATGGCATTTCCGGCGAAGCCTTTACCATAGGATATGTATTTGCATTCAAGGTATTGCCTACCATCATTTTTTTCTCAGCGCTTTCTTCGGTCCTTTATTATTTAGGCGTTTTACAACTAATCATCAAAGGATTTGCCTATGTCATGGTTCACACAATGAAGCTCACCGGAGCAGAAAGTCTTGCTGCTGCAGCCAATATTTTCATTGGACAAACAGAAGCGCCTCTTGTTGTAAAACCTTATCTGGAAAAGATGACCAAGTCAGAAATCCTCTGTTTAATGACGGGCGGAATGGCCACCATTGCTGGAGGTGTTTTTGCTGCTTATGTGGGATTTTTAGGTGGTTCTGACCCTGCGATGAAACAACTTTTTGCAACCCATCTTTTGACTGCTTCCATCATGTCGGCACCTGCTGCTATAGTTGCAGCAAAGATTTTATATCCGGAAACAGAAAAAGACGGACTAGCAGACCAAAATCTAGATATTCCAAGACATGAAGCCGGTAATAACGTTTTAGATGCCATCTCAAGAGGAACTACTGACGGTTTAAAATTGGCCATCAATGTAGGAGCCATGCTTTTGGTATTTACAGCTATGATTGCCATGGCTAATTATGTAATTGCCAATTTCATAGGCAGCTGGACTGGTTTGAACGACTGGGTTATTTCCTACACCGACGGACGCTTTGAAGCTTTCAACCTTGAGTTTATTTTAGGAATGTTGTTTAGTCCTATTGCCTGGTTGTTAGGGGTAGCTTCAGACGATACCCTTTTGGTTGGGCAGCTACTTGGATTAAAAACTACACTCAATGAATTCTATGCCTATGCAGAATTGCAAGGCATCAAAGATTCACTAAGTGAAAAATCATTGATTATTGCTACCTATGCGCTATGTGGATTTGCAAACTTTGCTTCTATAGGAATTCAAATCGGCGGTATTGGAGCGATTGCACCCGGTCAACGCAAAAATCTGACTGAATTTGGGATCAAAGCCTTAATTGGTGGTACGGTTGCCTGTTTTCTTACCGCCGCGATAGCCGGGGTTCTTGCATAGTTTTACCGGTCTTTTAATAGAATTTCAGCTTTTTGATAATAAGGAGAATCTTCGGGGATGGAACCTAAGGTTTCATTAACTGCTTCTTCATTTCCTAGTTGATGATAAGCTAATACCAAATACCACTGCGCATCGTATTTTAATCCACTGTCTCCCGCTGACAGAGACGAAAGTTGGTCGACTGCAACTTGTACATTACCGGTTTTCAATTGACTGAGCGCTTCAAAAAATAAAACCTCTGCATCCATAGGATGCTCTAATTTTAATTCTTGTAGAACATCCAGGGCTTCCTCGTAATTTCCATTATTAAAGGCAGTTTCAGCCTTGCTATTTAAACCTTCATCATTGGTTCCTTTTAAAGTCAAACTTGCTATAGGCATATCAAATACTCTATCCAATTGTGAAGCACCTGAAGGCCAAAGGAAATAGACTAAAAAGGCCACCAACAAAGTAATGATTAATAAAACTATAAAGGCTTTTAGATTGAATCCCTTTCCGGGTTTTGTCATTCTTGGATTAAAATATTTGTGATTCAGGCCTGTAAGTGTCTCTTTCAAATCACCTTGTTGACGCTCATGTACCAAATCATTCCTTAGGGATTCTCTCACCTGCTGATGAAGCATAACGAGTTCTCTGAATTCCTTGTTAGCATCCATTTCATGAACGAAAGCCTCCAATTTGTCACCATGCAAATTTCCATCCCAATAATCTTCAATATATTCTTTAAAGTCTTCCATGTTTATGGACGGTTCATGATTTAATTATTTTAAACATAGGTGATTCCTGAACAGATTTTATGAGTTTGGAGATGCATTCTGATTTTTTCTTTCTTAAGAAAGCATAAGACATATCCAGATTCTCTGCCAATTCCATTAATGGAATGCCGGTCCAGGCTCCTTCCAGTATAGATTTGCACTTTTCACCCAATTTCAGAAAACACTCTTTGAATAATTCTTCTTTAAGGATATCATCTTCCGAAAAAGGAAAATCATACTGGTCTTGTTTGTTGGTATATCCTTTTAAATCGGAGATTGTTACCCTTTTTTGTTTTCTACGTGACAATTCATTCATCCACAAGCTGCGAACGACCATCATCAAATAAGCGCCAAAGGGGCAGGTTAGGACTTTTCCCGGAAGGGAAAACTGGCGGGAGATGGTCATTAGAGCATCCTGGAAAACATCAGCTGCATCATCGGTAGTTCCACTATTTTTCAAGATGAAATTTTTCACCTTATCAGCATGTGCCTTATAGATTTCCTCTATTTGGCTGCTATTGTTTTCCAACAGAGCAAGGATGTATTGATGGTCCTGATGTGGCTTTTTTGCTTCCTTTTCCATGTTGAGTTGAAAATAAGCAAATGAAAAGTAATACCAAGTGGTTTGGATTATTTTTTAAAAATAGGGTAACAAATCAAGATCAGCTCTGATTAAATTTTGCCTGTCAGATGAAAATAAACATCCATTTAAAGGATTCAATCTTAATAAACGCAGGCAACCCCAAAAGACCAATGAGCTCTTAAATTTTATTGTTATTTTTATTTCTAAACTTTAAAAACAAAAATTATGAGAAAGCTTATTGGGTTAATAATGTTGTTTTCCTGTGCAATCATTTTGCTTAGTGCAGTATTTTTTGATGATTGGGTCTTTACTTTTCCAACAGCACCAGCAACAAATGGCGTGACTATTCAGAATATCGATGGATACACAGCGACTGGACTTCTCCTGATGCTCCAATACCTATCACTTCTACAGATAACCATGGAAAATACGCATTCAATTTTTACACCCCTAATGGAGGATCTCATGCAGGTTATTACAAACATGAAGGATCAGGTACCTCTACCTATAACAATAATGATATCGATTTTACAACTCCAGCCTTAACTAAATAGTAGGGATTTTTGAAGCGGTTGAATTGTATGATGATAAAGATGATCCAAAACGTAAAATAATTTCTAATGATCCGACTATGGATTATGAAGACATGATAAATAAAGCTTCCAGCCCTGATCCACCATGTAGCAGCATAAATGATTTTGACTTTTTTATCCTTATAATAAATTGTCCTGGTCTGCACTTCATTCATCCAAGAGTTGGTGATACCGTTACTTATGTTCTAAAATATACTAATAAATGTCAGGACACTTCTGGACAGGTCGAGATTCAATTTCCAGCAAACGTAGATGTAATTAGGATTATTGATCCGTTTTCAGATTATCCTCATAGCATTAGCTCAACAAATTCTTTGACTATTAATTATTCTGGATTGCCTACGGATGAGTTTCAAACCATGTTTATAACAATGAAATTTTTAGACGACAATCCTGGTACAACACTAGACTTTTTTATCACCAACAAAAACTTTGGTAGGCCCTGTTCTAACGACACCATAACTTATGTCTTAAAGGCGAAAGGTAACTCCCACGACCCTAACGAAATAACTTCTAAAACTGAAATCATATGTCCTAATGACCCGCCTGATTCTATTGAATACAGATTGATTTTTGAGAATATTGGCGATGGACCTGAAGACAGTGTTTACATTGAGAATTCCAATTCCTTCCTACATGAAGCAAAAATCTCAAAAATTTCAAGACCTGGGCAAGCGATCATTCAAACTACTCAAATCATCGAAAACGGGATTATTAAATGGGAATTAAAATCAAAAAACAAAAGTTTAAAATGCATGAATCCTCCACACATATTACGTGGAACAAAAGAAGATGATCTCCAGGATTTTTCACATACTCTAGATACGGTTTATTTTTGGTTATATCGGAATAAAAGTATCCCACTGCCTAATTGTGGCGCCATTCCAATCAGAGCAAAAATATTTTTCGGAGAAAACCAACCTATGTATACCAATACTTTTTTCTCCAAAATACGTTGTGATTCTTGCAAAAAATGTGGAATGAAAGAAAATTATTATCCGGAATTAAAAATCAATATTGGTTCTGATGGTAATCCAGTTGATTTGAGCCTATCTAATGAATACAATTATTATTGGTATCCATCCAATTCGCTTGAAGACCCTTTTTCTCTAAATCCAAAATTTTTGAATGAGAGAAATCGTCCACGATATTTAATCGCATCCAAAGATTGTGAACGAGTTATTTACTACATTAATTATTTTAAAAAACCTGAAGCCCCAAGGCCGAAAATTAAATGGTATTACCTATTCCTAATTCCTTTTATTGTATTTGGTTTTTATTTTTTCAAAAAAAGAAGTAAGTAATTTACATAATCCAATTAGGGCGATTTAAATTAGAGGAAAAACTGCATGAGAATCCTTTCAGTTTTTCCTCTTTTATTGTTTTTCCTTTCCATTTATTCTCAGTCATCTAATGATTGGCTAACCAAAGCAGATTCACTTTACGAAATAGGTGAGTATCAAAGTGCAAAAGAAACTTACCGCTTTGCATCCAAATTGTATCTATCCTTAGATTCTCTTGAACAGTTTGCAATTTGTATCCAACAAATTTCCCAGTGTATTAGGAATATTGAAGGCACTGAGACCATGTTGGATTCGATTGAAATCCTTGTTGATGACCTCCACAACAAAAAAGCACCACAAAACAGCATAGCCAGGTTACTATTATTAAAAGCAGTAAACTATGCAAGGTTAAAAAACTACTCCAAATCTCTTTTAACCTACGAAGACGCGATAAAAATCTATGAAAAAACGGGATACAATTCATCAAATGTGGGCTATGCATACAAAAACGCAGCACAGATTTACCAAAGACAAATTGAATATTCCAAAGCAGTAGCTTATTCACAAAAAGGAATAGATAAAGATTCGACGAGATCTTATTGGCCTACTTGCTATTGGATTATGTCAGAAGCAGCAAATTACAACCAGCATTATAAAATCGCTTTGGAATACTCCTACAAAGGCCTTGAATTTGCAATAAAGGAATTAGAAAAGGATAATTTAAATCATTCAATCGCAAAATCTCTGATCGGTCTAAAAGAATATGAAAAAGCTGATTCGATTTTAAAAATATTGCTTCCAAAATTTCTTGTTAAAAATCATGAAGACTGCGGTCTTGTTTACTTTGACATTGCCTTTTTAAAAGGCAAACTCAACCAACCCACCCTCGAAAAATCCTATTACGAAAAAGGAATCCAATGGTTGGAAAACTATTATACCTCCAAAGATCGGGAACTGGCAAAGGCATATTGCAACTACGGTAATTATCTAATGGAAAATGGAAACATTGATGGTGCCCTTTCAATTTATCACAAGGCAGTCCAACAGGTTTTCAATGATTTTAATGATGAAAACGTTCTGAAAAATCCTATCTACCCTGAATTTCTAGTGGAATCGTGGGCACTTACCGCATCTGCTAAAAAAGGAAATGCACTTTTAAAAAAATATGAAAAAACGAAGGAGGTCGAACTACTGAATAGTGCCAACCAAAGCCTGGAAAATGCCATACGGGCAGGACAAATGATTAAAAACGGCTACTCCTCTGAAGAAGCTAAACTTGGTATTACCGACTACCTCTCTTCTGCTTATGAAGATGCCATTCTAGTAAAATCTCTTTTATATTTTAAAGACCAATCAGATGAAAATCTTTTTTCTATTCTTCAAAAAATGGAAAACTTCAGAGCGAATATCCTTGAAGAAGCCAAAACAAGAAATCGAAGTTTAATCCTTTCCGGCATCCCTGATTCCCTAACCGACAAAGAATTCATTTTAAGGCAACAAATAGTTGATATCCAATCAGAATTACAATCTGTTCAATTGGCAAATGATGAAAATGCTGTAACCAATTTGGCCCAACTTAGAGCGAAAGAAGATACATATCTGCGCCTTTGGCAAAACCACCAAAATTCATTGAAAGAAAGTTTCCCAGCCTATAAAAATTATCAGGAATCCGGAAATTCATTTGATCTGAATACAACTTTGAATCAAATTAAAACTGAAAACACCTTATGCCTTGAATATTTTACCGGCCAAAATCATCTCTACATACTGGGATTGCACCCTAAGGGAATTAGTCTGGATACCGTGCTTTTGACTGAAAAATTTAAAAACATGGTAAACGAATACAGAAAGTTGTTTACCAGTCCTGATATCATCGCACAATCTCCGGAACTATACTTCGATCTTGCATACCAACTTTATCAAAAATTAATTCCAAAACGATATGAATCCGATTTGAAGGCCTTCGATCAATTACTTATCATTCCAGATGGAATTCTGAGTTCTGTTCCCTTTGATGCATTAATTACCCGTGCCTATGCCGGTTCTAATTTTTCTGAAGCTCCCTATCTTTTAAAAAGTTTGCCAATAGCATACAGCTGGTCATTGAAAACCTGGAAAAAAGACCTGGATGAAAAAAAGTTTTCAGGTGCACTTGTACAATTTAATCCACAGTCATGGCCTTCCTCCAGAAATCTAAGCTCGCTAAAATATGGGAGCCTGGAAACGGAGGCAATTCCGGAATTTTTAAAATATAATCAAGGAGAAGCATCTCTGAGCAATTTTAAAAAAATGGCCACTACCGCTTCCCTGATCCACCTTTCTACCCATGCAAGCGCAGATTTGGAAAATCAAGAATTCAAAATCGAATTTTCAGATGCTCCTTTGCTTCTAAGAGAACTCTTTACGATGAATATTCCTTCCAACCTTGTGGTTTTAAGTGCCTGTGAAACCAATGTGGGAGAATTTAAAACAGGAGAAGGAGTCATGAGCCTGGCCAGAGGATTTGCTTATGCCGGCAGTAATTCTTTGATAGCCTCATTATGGCAGGTAAAAGAGAAATCAACTGCAGAGATTCTCAATTCATTTTATCAGCATTTGGCGGAAGGAAAACTTATATCCGGTAGTCTCCATGAGGCCAAATTGAATTACCTTGAATCAGCAGTTCTAAATAGTCAAAAGTCACCTTTTTATTGGGCAGGCTTACAATTTTACGGGCAAGACCAAACCGTCGATTTATCAGGGAGCAACAAGTGGTATTGGTTGGGAATCATACCTTTGATAGCAGGAGGATTTTATTTTTGGAAAAGGTATAAAAAAAGCCCGGAAAATAATTCCCAGGCTTCATTTGGTTAGGACTAACTTTTTAAAAGGTATTACTCTACCCTTCTCAAAGTCTTTTTAATTTGTTTGACATGACGGTCAAAATGACCTTCAAAGAACACCAACATTCCTTCTAAAGACATTCTGCCAGCAAAAGGATGTTTGTAAACCTCTTTTTCAAATAGTTCTTTAGGTAATACTGCTAAAAACGAACGCAACTCAGCGCGTACATTTTCCCATTCATGCTCCACCTGGGCCCAATTAGATTCTAGAGGCAAAGCATCCGTTCCAATATTGGCAGGTGCTTTGAATTTCATGGGCGTACTCAAATAAGTAGACAATAACTTTTGACGCATCTTGGTAGCCATATTGGCTTGCTTTAATTTAGGATTGTAACTCAATTTCTTTTTCACGTAAGCCAAAGAAAGAGATTCTGAAAGGATCAAATGATGGCAAATTTGAAATACCGTCCATCCGCCTCCTTTTGGACTGGCGTTTAATTCGGATTCCTTGTACTCTCTCATGTAATTGAATAAATCCTGTCTTTTTTGTTCGATGCGGTCTAAAATGTCTGATATGGCGGGTAGTTGAATGGGTTGGTTTTGGTGTTCATTTTTCAAAACTTCGTTTTGATAGACCATAGGAAAAAAGGATTTTATTTTTAAAATCTTACGCAATTTAAAACAAAAAAGCGAACCTCATGTTGTCTGAAGTTCGCTTTTTTAAGATAATTAATTAAAATTTAATGATGAACCGTTATTTTTTAAGGATGAAACAGCAAAAGCTTAATACTCAAAAAACATCGGTTCAGGCATTTATTTCAACAGCTCTGAAACCATTTCAGCACCATTCATTTCAGGAATAACTGCACGGGTTTTTACCACCCTTCTTTTTTCATCGTTTGTCACCCAGATATTTTGTTCTCCAGGATCTCCATTTGCTGGTTTCATCACAATTTTAAAAGTTTCAAATTCACCTGCTGGCACTTTTACCTTATCTACACCTACAACCTCCATCATCATAACTTTTACGGATTGGGTCTGCGGATCGAAATTACGGTACGTAGCTGAATATCCCTTTTCCAAGGGTAATCTGGCCAAAACATTTTTCGTCCCTGCCCCTTCTGCAAATAGAGGTCCTTGCAAATCGTGTTCAAATTTTTGTTGATCCCCGGCAGCCATTACTGACATGATGGCCTTGTTGTCACTGTATTCATATTTCATGGTAACGTCATTTTGCAAGACCATTCTGGATACCGGTAACAGACTTCCTTTTTTAACTGTGGTCTCGTCTCTAACCTCCCCCATCATGGATTTCACATTGTCTGTAATAACCCAATGGTCTCCATTTTCAACGATTGTAGTCTGTAATTCCATTTCCAATGATTGCCCCATCATGCTTAAATTTACTTTGTAATTATCAGTTGAAGGAGCAAGATCCATTTTGGGAGTTGGAGGTGCGGCAAACAATACAGCAGAGTTGATTTCTTGTGGTAATTCAACAGTATTTATGTCAACAGTAATTTCTTTAAGTCTTGAAGCAATTTCAGCATCCATTTCTTCCTGGAATCTACCTCCAATATGTTTGGAAAGGAATTTTTCCATGGCAGCAATAAAGGCCTTATTATTTTCAGGTCTTGCAAATCCATGACCTTCATCAGGAGCTACAATATATTCGACCGGCAAACCTAATTGTCTGCATGCAACTACTATTTGGTCAGATTCGGCCTTTTTAACCCTTGGGTCATTGGCACCTTGCACTACCATTAGAGGTCTTTCAATTTTATTGGCAGAGAAAAGTGGAGACTGTCTTTTCAATCTTTCTTTTCCCTCCATAGTGGTAGGGTCACCCATTCTTACATAAAACATCTGTTTGATGGATTCCCAATAAGGAGGAATTGAATTAAGCAAAGTCAACAGATTGGATGGTCCAACGACCGATACTCCACAGGCATATTCTTTGGGCGTAAAGGTCAATCCGGCAAGGGTTGCATAACCGCCATAACTTCCACCAAATATTGCTACCCTGGTCGGGTCAACAGTTCCTTCCATTACAAGGGCTTTTACCCCCCAGCTTAAATCATCCTGCATCTTTTGACCCCATTCCAGATTACCGGCATTCAAAAAGTCTTTTCCATATCCTGTGGAACCTCTAAAGTTTACTTGTAATACTGCATACCCTCTGTTCGCCAAAAATTGGGCATATGGATTAAATCCCCAATAATCACGTGCCCAGGGACCACCATGAGGATTAACCACCAATGGGAGATTTTTGGAAGGAATGCCCTTTGGCAAGGTCAAATAGGCTGGAATTTCCAAACCATCAGATGAAGTGTAGGTAATTGGCTTCATCTCTGCCATATGTTCTACAGGGAGATCCGGTCTTGGACGATATTGAAATTTCGTTTTACCTGTATTCATATCGTAAGAATAAGTTGCACCGGGATCAGTATCGCTGAATACAGAAATCAACCACTGTTTTTCATCTGCAGATTGTGAAGCAATCCTGATTTCTTTACCTGAAAACTCTTTTTTAAGAATGGCAAAGGCTTTTTTATAATCGTTATTTCTCCAATAAAATTCCGTCTTGGCAGCAGTATAATAGGTACCAAGTAATTCATGACTCACATCTGAGAAAATTGCTCCTCCAAAATCAACTTTACCATTTGGGTCTGATTCAACCCCTTCAATTGCATTGGTACTCAAATTGAAAGAAACCAACATGGTTAAATTCAATTTCTCTGATTTGTTGGTAACCATATAAAAATGCTTACCATCTTTATTAAACTGCACCGGATAACAAGTTTCGGTAACCCCACAAGAATAAATCTTTTCGAAACCGCCATCTTCAACTTTTAAAATCTCGGTCAAACCTCCGGTTGTTGTTCGGGATGCAAGCCTTAATTGGTCTTCCAAATCAAAAGTCCAGGAAGTAATCCTTTCAGTATTTTCAATTACCAATTCTTTTTTACCGGTAGATATAGACACCTTGTATAAATCATGCCATGCCGGATCTCTGTCATTTAAACCCACATACATAATATCCGGCTGAGATTTGGGAACTGCGTAAATCATGGCTCTTACATTTTCTCCTGAAGTCAAGGCCTTAGCTTCCTTGACATTTCCGCCATTATTGGATGGATCTACTGCATAAATGTGGAAGTTTTCATTCCCTCCCTTATCCTGCACATACAATATCTTTTTACTATCCCTACTCCAAAAATACCCTCTGATGGGTCTGTCTTTATCATTGGTTACCGGCCATGCATCATCAAAGGTATCTTCTGCCTTTTTCACCCAAATATTTCTGGTTCCTTCAAAAGGTTTGATGAAGGAGATGAATTTACCATCCGGTGAAATTTGACCACCTGAGATTTCCGGATCTCCAAAGAAAAGGTCACGATCCAATAAAGGTGGAAGCCCATTTTTATCCTGAGCTTTTACAACTGAGGATGCGAGCATAAAAATGCCAGCCATAAATAGAATAGATTTGAATTTCATATAAAAGTTTGGTTTAATTTGTTTAGACAAGTTTTGATAGATTAGCTTTTGTAAAAACGTAAATTTTCATTGCGGGTTTGAAAATAAACGATGAATTGGTTTTAAAATTAGAGGAAACCAATTTCAAAAAAACCTTCCTACCGCTAAAAACCTACAAAATTGGATTTTTAAAATTTAGCTGCTGCCATTCTTAACAAGCCTGCCACAGAAAGTGAATCCGTAATTTCTCCTTTTATTACCATATCAATAGCTTCTTCCAATTTTAGTTTTCGAACTTTTAATTGCTCTGTTTCTTCCGGCGATGAAGGTCCAAAATGCAAATCACTTGCTTTATAAATGATGCCCAATTCATCTGAAACACTATTGGAAGTATGAATTTCCTGAATTTTTTCCCATTTGTGCGCAATAATCCCCGTCTCTTCTCTCAATTCCCTTTGAGCACTTTCCAAGGGGTCAGTACCTAATGGACAGCCGCCTTCAGGAATCTCCCAACTATATTGGTTGAGGGTGTACCTGAATTGGCCAACCAACCAGGTGTTTCCATCATTATCGACAGGAATAATACCGATGGCCAAATTCTTGAAATGGACAACACCGTAAATCCCATCATTTCCAGCCGGATTTAGCACATCATGATGACTAACACTGATCCAGGGATTGTCATAAACCTTTTTTTTCTGTAGGGTTCTCCAGGGATTTTTATGCTCCATTCCTTTCAGTTTATTTATTTTGCGCCAAAATATAAAAACCAAACAGTAATATGGCCACATTTCTATATGCGATGCCGGATTTATCCAGCCCTGAAACCTGGGTTGCGTTTTTAACCCTTACTTTCCTCGAAATAGTTTTAGGGGTTGATAATATCATCTTTATAACCATTTCAGCCAACAAATTACCAAAGCATGAGCAACCTAAGGCTAGAAATTGGGGACTCATACTGGCAATGGTTTTTAGAATTATCCTCTTGTTTGGAATTTCTTATCTGATAGCAATGCAGGAACCCTGGTTCCACACAAATATTTCCTGGTTTGATGGTGCCTTTACTGGTCAAAGCATTATTTTGATTATAGGTGGAATGTTTCTATTATATAAAAGTGTAAATGAAATTCACCACAAGCTGGAAGGTGATCAGGAAGCCGAACATGAAAACATGAAGAAAATTGGTAAATCTCTTACCAATGTCATTATTCAAATCACCCTAATCAATGTAGTTTTCTCATTCGATTCCATTCTTACTGCGGTCGGACTAACCGACAATCTAATTATTATGATTGCTGCGATTATAATCTCAGTGCTCATAATGATGATATTTGCCGGTCCGGTTGGTGATTTTGTAAATGAACACCCAACTATTCAAATGCTCGGACTAGCCTTTTTGATATTGATTGGCTTTATGTTGATTGCAGAAGGTGCCCATTTAGCTCATTTAAAAATAGCATATCAGGAAATAGGCGCAGTCCCAAAAGGTTATTTATACTTTGCAATTGCCTTTGCCCTACTAGTGGAGTTTTTAAACATAAAACTCCGCAAAAAATCAAAACCGGTACAATTGCATGGAATCCAGGCCGAAGCGCAGAAAGAGAAAAATGCTGGGAACTAGGTGCTGGGTACTGGATACTAGGCACTGGTTGCTAGGTGCTGGGTACTAGGTGTGAATTTTCTTTTAAAGTGCCAATGGCCAACAGCCAACGGCCAAAAGCCAAAAGCCAAACCATGATAGACGCTGCACTGTTAATTATTAGATTAGTATTTGGACTGGGTATGCTTTTCGGGCATGGCTGGGGAAAAATGTCAAAGCTTTTTGCTGGTCCTCCCTTTCAATTTGGAGATCCATTGGGTGTAGGGACAGGGATTTCATTAGGACTGGCAGTTTTTGCTGAAGTAGTCTGCGCTTTTCTGATTATAGTAGGATTCTGGTCTCGTTGGGCCAGCATTCCATTAATCATAACCATGTTGGTGGCCATCTTCGTAGTACATTGGGACGACCCATTTGGTCAAAAAGAAAAGGCGATTTTATATTTAACCGGTTACCTAAGTATTTTGCTTGCCGGCTCCGGATGGTATTCAATTGAAGAACAAATACGCAAATAATCATGAACACAACAGTTCGGACATTAGGTCTGATTACCCTTTTGATTTTGACTGTCAGTTTGGGCTTCCATGCTTGTAAAGTTGATTCAAATGGCAATAAAAAAGATATTGCTTACCAAAAAATCGAAGGTGAAACCATGGGAACGACTTACCATGTCACCTACAGCGATTCTCTGGAAAGAAATTTCAAACATGAGATAGATTCACTTTTGATTCAAATAAACCAGGAGGTTTCTACCTACATTCCCAACTCATTTATATCTCAGTTTAACAAAACGGCCGTTGAAAAAGATCTTTTGGGACCCAATGCAAAACCGGTTGCACCTCATTTTTATAAAAATCTTGAAAAATCATTTGAGATTTTCCACCTGACTGATGGAGCTTTTGACCCTACCGTTATGCCCTTGGTGAATTATTGGGGATTCGGATACGATGAGCATCGGGCTATAACCAATGTAGATTCAGTTAAAGTAGATTCTCTTCGAAGAAATTTTGTGGGTTTTAGAAAAATCAAATACGACGTCACTGTTGTGATGAAAACTTCTCCGGGCGTCGAGTTGGATTTCAGTGCTTTGGCAAAGGGTTACGGAGTTGATGCTGTCGCAGAATTGTTGGATAAAATGGGTTGTAAAAACTACCTGGTTGAGATTGGAGGGGAAGTTAAAGCAAAGGGTGAAAATCCAAGAGGAGAATTTTGGGTAGTTGGAATCAATACCCCCAAAGAAGGTGTAGCTTCCAATGATTTTCAAACTACAGTTGCTTTACCAAACCTTGCTTTAGCTACTTCAGGTAATTACAGAAATTTTTATCAGGTCGATTCGCTGATATTCAGCCATACCATCAATCCAAATACAGGATTTCCCGAAAGAAGTAAACTTTTAAGTGCATCCATATTTGCTAAGGATTGCATCAATGCTGATGCCATCGCAACGGCTTGTATGGTCATGGGACTCGATAAAGCATATGATTTTGCACTTTCTCAAACCGGAGTTGAAGCCTACTTGATTTATGGAAGTGATGAAGGAACGTTGGAAGTAAAATACACGCCGGGGCTGGAAAAGCTTATTAAAGAATAGAGGTTTTAACTAGAGAATTTACGATTTACGGTTTACGGTTTACGAAGCCTTTTTAAATAACAAAAAGCGAAGTTCGAACACCGAATAGCGTAACCTTTAGATATTCATCAGATTATATTACCTGCTAGGTGATAGCGCATTAAAAAAAAAGAAAATTAGTTTAACAATATGGACATTCAGGTTAAAAAGGATTTGGTATTTTTTGATATTGAATCTACAGGTTTAAATATTTTAAGAGACAGGATTATTCAAATTGCTTGTATGAAATTAAGCAAAAACAAACCTGAACCCGAGGAGCTTTCTTTACTTGTTAATCCCGGAATCCCCATTTCAGAAGAAGCCATGGCGGTGCATGGTATCACTCCTCAGGATGTAGCAAACAAGCCTACCTTTCAACAAGTTGCCCAGCAATTATATGATTTCATTGGGGATGCGGACCTGGGTGGTTACAATGCGATTAGGTTTGACATCCCCATGTTGATGGAAGAATTTGCAAGGGTTGGATTGGATTTTGACATCGCACAAAGAAGGTTGATTGATGTGCAGAGACTTTTCTACAAAATGGAGCCAAGAACCCTAAAGGCAGCCGTGAAATTTTATTGTAATACTGAATTTGAAGATGCACATGATGCCCTTCATGATGTAAGAGCAACCTTAGACGTATTCAAAGGTCAATTAAAAATGTACGACGGAGTCGACTATACAGATCCAGATGGGAATGTAATAAAAGCCCCAATTGTAAATGATATCAAGGCATTGCATGACTTTACCAACGATTTGAAAATCATAGATGTTACCCAGAAACTAAAATTAGACAATAACGGCAATGTAGTTTTCAATTTTGGAAAATACATGGGCAAGCCTGTTGGCCCAACTCTGGCTAGAGACAAACAATACTATCATTGGATTTTGGAAAAAGAGTTTTCTTCTCAGGTAAAGAAGATGGTAAGGGACCTGGTGAAAGAATATGAGAAGGAAAGAGGTTAAAAATTAGCTTAACCTCTTTCTTTAAATTCGCTAAAAAACTTGTATTTGACCGGTCCAAACTGCATGATTATCAATAGCCAGAATAAAATACCTTCCTCTTTTTAATTCTTGGCAATCGATAAAATTACCCCTTGTCTTTAAAGAGATCTGTCCTAAAATGTTGTAAACAATAATTTGGTCAAAATACCGGTTCGTTATTTCAAATGTATTGGCCTGATTTGAAATTATCGTAAGATCTTTTTTGATTTCGCTCCTTGTACCGGTTGGCTTTATTTTTCTCAATACCACCGCATTGGGAGTCTTCAATCCACCTAAACCTGGAGCAATAAAATCAGATAAATAATTCCCGTCTTTATCAAACATTTTCACACTATTTGTAGCTCCATTTCCGATAAGAATATTTCCATTGGGTAAGTGGGCGAAACCCTCGGATTTGGACAATCCAGATAGGAATTCTCCTAAGTAGTTACCATTTGAATCAAATCTTTTTACAGCAGTACCATCATAATCCAAAACCAACAAATCTCCATTTTCATCAAACCAAATATTGGTTGGTCCGACAAGATTTGAACTAATAAACAAACCCAAATCCTGACCGTCTTTATCAAATTTCCTTACATAATCCTGGGTGTAAGAGGAAACGTACAAATTACCCTGTGCATCCCAATCCATGCCTATACTCTGAGGTACACTTTCTGACGTAAAATTATTTATAAAGGTTCCATCAAATTTGTAGCGTTTGACCAAACCATTACCCTCCCATTGAAGAACATACAATAAAGAGTCAGGCCCTAAGCTCATTCTTGTAGGACCAATTATACCATAAGCAAATTCGGATAGGAAATCGCCGGTATTAGCATCAAACTTGGAGATACGGTTGGTTCCAAAGTTGGAAATCAGAACTGTTCCTTCTTCTTCTAAAAAGAAAATGTCCTGGGGCCAATTGAGGTGATCTGAAATAAAAACTTCCGGATTGGTTCCATCTGCATCATATTTCAAAATTTGCCAGGGAGGTTGGTCAAAATTTCCGGCATCGCTGACATAAACATTAAAATCCTGCCCAAATAACAGGAAAGGAACAAGGCATAGAATTCCTAGTAGATAATTTTTCATAATTCGGGTGTTTGGTGAGTGAAGTAGCAATTTAAGACCCACCGTTTAAATTTTATTACTCAAAAAGGAATTTGAAATTGGGATGACAAAACCTTATTGCCTGATTATCAATGAAATTAATGACAGATTGGTTAAAAGTTGAACTATCCGAATATGAATGAAGGGGCTATTTTTAATTATCCTTAAATTTCAAAGTGAATGAAATTTAAACCACTATTGGAAAAAAGCTTTCTAATCCTAAAATTTCTCCTGCAATCCTGAACAAGCCTATATCGGAATGTTTTCTCATTAATGCGAATGCTTTCACCATTAGCTTTCGTATGTTGCACTAGAAACAACCGGAAAGGAGCCACTTGAAGAAATATTTGAAATACACCTTAGTAATTTTGTTAGCCTTGTTCATCCTTCTTGGACTGGCTGTTCAATTGCCGGTGGTTCAGAATTGGGGGAAAGATTTCGCCATTAATTTTGTAGAAAAAAAGACAGGTGCCACCATCCAAATCAACGAACTGGGATTCAATATTTTTGGAGACGTTTGGTTGAGGGATGTTAAGATTATTCGTCCAGACGACGAAGATTTTTTAAACCTGGAATCCCTTGATACTGACCTTTCAATTACCGACCTTCTACGATCAAAAATTTACCTGGAATCAAGTGAAATCAAAGGTTTAACTTCTGACATTTATCAAAGTCAGGACAGTACCTGGAGTTATGATTTTTTCATCAATGGATTTCAAAGCAAGGATGCTTCATCCACAAAAGAAGATGACAATTCAGAATCCGGCTGGTCTTTTTCATTCGATGAAGTGGCACTTTCTGACATTGATGTACAATACAGAAGTGAACTAAGCGGCGATAGTATTTTAATAAAATTAGAAAAGTTTGAAGGAGAATTGGCAGGAACCAGTATTCCTGATTTATTTGAAGTAGAAGATGCCGTGATTCATGGACTTAATTTATTTGTTGGCATCAAAGCAAGCGAAAATCCCGATACGAGTGCTACCCTTCCATTATTAAAAATAGACCCGCTTGAAATTTACAATTCCTCCATTTATTATACCGATAAGTCATCTATCATTTTTAAAACCAGCCTGGACACCTTAAAAGTCAATCCAAAAATGCTGGACTTGAATGAGCAGCAATATGTGCTTGAAGATATTTTATTAGGCCAGCCGGACATAGAAGTTTACCAAATCAATCCGTCGGGAGCGACTTCAAAGCCAAGTCCTTTTTATCTACCAGACCAAATCATTGAAGTAAAGAATGCTGTTTTTCATAATGCGAACTTTTTATACAGTTCTTCATCGCAAGACAGTATTCAATTAGAATTCAATTTCTATCAATTGAATTCTGAAATAAACTCATTTGCCTTACAATCAGAACTTCTGGAATTCGATTTTACTTCATTTTCCGCTTCTTTAGATTCCAGCCATCAACAATCGATTTCAATAAATGGAAAAGGAAAACTGAACTCAGAAAAATCGGACATTCCCAATCTTGAAGCCAGAATGGGCCAAAATTTTATACATTTAAAGCTTGATGGGCCTCCAGTTTTTGGAAGGTATTTAGACAGTACATTGCTTCAAAACCAACAAGGGAATCTTGAGATATTAGATTCAAAACTTATTCCGGTTGATTTGATGTCTGCCATAGGGATTCCGGACACCTTCGATAAGGCCTTGAATCCATTTAAGAATAATCCTGCCATTTTAAAAGGAGGAATCAACCTGAACAATAACAAGGTGGGTTTTGAGCAATTCAGTCTGAAACAAAACAAAACCCTAGATTTTCTTTTCGAAGGTTATATCAATGATGCCTTTTCTACCGAAAGAATGGCTGAATTAAATATTGCAAAGCTTGAAATCAGCGACCAGGGGCTACAGGCCATCAACCAATTGAGTGGAGATATTACTGATTTTAAAAATTCAATTGTTTTAAATGGACAATTAGAAGGTAATACGAATCTTTTTGGAGGCGACATTCAAATTGTGACCGATAGAAATGAGGTTAGCATTAAAGGGAATCTGAACCTGGAAAAAGAAACCTATGAAGCTAAAGCAAGCATCCAGGCTTCCAATTATGTCCAACTAATCAAACGAGATGGTCTGCCCGCTAAAATTGGAGGAGATTTCTCTATAAAAGGGGAAGGATTCGATCCTGAAACTGCCAATTTTGAATATACTGCAGACCTTTCTGAGTTTGAATGGAAAGATTATTCTTATAAAAAAATAAAATCAGAGGGGACTCTGGCCAATGAAAACTTCGAAGCAGATGTATTAATTGAGGATCCCAATATCAAAATCGATATCCAAGCTAACATCTTACAAATTGCTCATCAACCCAGAATCAAACTAAATGGCGGTATTGAAAAAGCAAGATTGGATACCCTCAATTTGAGTTCAAAAATCAGAAATCTTAGTGCAATTCTTATTGCTGATTTAAAAGGAGACGACCCTGCCAAAATGAATGGTAGTTTGTTTCTAACCAAGGTAAGCCTGGTAACACTAGACACCAGCTATTTTTCCGACACCATTTCTATAAACAGTAGCTATGCTGACGGCAAATCAGACATTTCCATTGAATCAGATATTGGAGATTTGGAATACAGCGGAACTATTTTAATAACCTCCTTACCTGATTATATTTTACGTTCTCTCAACGAACATTTGCCATTAGAACTGGAAACTTCCGATACCTTACAAAGTAGTGGTTATGCGGACATAAGTTTTAAAGTAGAGCGTGTTACGGACATCACTTCCTTACTGGTTCCCGGTCTAAATGAAGTTGAAGGAATGAACTTCCAGGCAAAATATAATGCAAACACCAATGAACTTCGAGGCGGACTGAATGCAGGATTGTTAGATTATCAAGGAATAAAAATCCATAAAACCAATCTGGAATTGGTTATTACCCGGGATTCTTTTGAGTCAATCATGCAAATTGATTCTGTAATCAGTAAAGTTCTGGATGTTCCAAAATTTGCTGTAGTTGCATCCCTGGAAAACGATACACTTTATTCCGACATACAAATCACCAGGGATTCTCAAAAATTGGTACAAATTAATTCTGTTTTGTACCAAGAGGAAGATCAATACCATCTCTCACTGGTTCCAGGCGAACAAATCATCAATGCAGAAAAATGGCAGGTCAATCCTGACAATTATATTCAAGTAAGTAGAGGTCTGGCCTACGACGGAAAAGTAAAACTGACCAAAGGAAACAAATCGGTGAGTATTTCCGGTCTGGGAGTTTCAGATACTTCTTCACATTATGGCGTGAAGTTTAACAATTTGGATTTGGATGGTTTCACCAGTTTATTGGCTGATGACTTTGAAGATTTTCAGGGAAGCCTATCCGGAGAGATCGATGCTAAAGCTGTATTTGTTGAACCCATTATTGATGGGCAAATCAAGCTGAATTCTTTTTCCTATCAGGGAGAAACGCTGGGTAACCTTGAAGCAAAATTTAAGAAAACCGCAGATAAAAAATTGCTTTTGGACTTATTAGGTACAGGTGATGCCCTCGATATGGAAGGCAAAATCGATTATGCACTGGAGACCGATAAGGTAAAAGGCAATTTGGTTTTAAATGAAATAAAGATGAATCCAATTGGCCCTTTCGTAGCGGCTTACGGAGACAGCATACGTGGAAGGTTGAATGGAAAAGTGAATCTTTCAGGTACATTTTCCAATCCTGAACTTGATGGTTTTATTCAAATGAATAATTTGGGGGCTCATGTTAAAGCCACCAATACAACTTACAATATACCTTCAGGAGAGGTTAATTTTAAAAATGAAAAATTACAGATAGGGACCTTAAATATTGAAGATGAACAGGGAAATTCCGGTTCTATTTCAGGGGACATTACCTTTAATTCTCTTACAGCCTTCAATTATAAATTGAAAGCAAACACAACAAATTTTCTCTTTTTAAATACGGATAAGGTAGAAGATCTGGACTATTTTGGTGTAATCAAATCGTCTGTAGATTTGAATATCACCGGAGACAATAATGCAACCCAGGTTACCGGCTCAATAGAAGTTGCGGATGAAACTCATTTTAAAATGGCGCTTCCTGAAAGCAGACAATTTGATAAAAAAGAGGGACTAATTAAGTTTGTAAGAAGGGATGCTCCTAAAATTGAAGAGGAATTAAAACCCGAAAACAATAGAATCGGAGGTTTTGATAATCACCAATTAGAAGTAAACGCAAGGATTGAAATCGATGAAAAAGCAAGCTTACGAATCATCATTGACCCAAGATCAGAAGACTTTTTGGAAGTTTCAGGAGAAGGAAATCTTGTTTTCCGAATGGAGAAGAGCGGATATATGAGTTTAAACGGTGCCTATCAGGTTACGGATGGCGCTTACAATCTTTCTTTTTATGAATTGATCCGAAGAAAATTCAAAATCCAAAAAGGTTCCCAACTTCGATGGACTGGCGACCCGCAAAACCCTGAAGCAGATATAACAGGAGTTTATGAAGTTGAAACTTCGCCCACTCCACTGTTATCAAATACAGAAAATGCTTCTAACGCCCGCAGGGTACCCTTTGAGGTTAGAATGCAAATTGAAGGAAAAATTCAAAAACCGGAAATCGATTATTCCCTTCACCTATCTGATAAAGCAAGTACTTCTTTTAAATCAGCCATTGAAACGAGACTTGCCTTGATGAATCGACAGCAAAATGAAAAATCAAAACAAGTTTTTGCGCTTTTGGTCCTTGGAAGTTTCCTTACTTCAGATGGTGCCAGCAATGAAAATGTAATAGCATCCAAAGCATACCGAAGTGTTAGCGAAATGCTCACTTCACAATTGAACACATTATCGGAAAAATACATCAAAGGTATAGACATTAACCTTGGCTTGGATCTTACCGATTCTGATAATTCGAATGTGCCTGATGCCGCTGTGTCATTGAATCTAAAAAAACAATTATTCAATGATAATTTCACGGTGAGTGTAGGTGGAAATTATGGACAAAACGAAAACCCGGATGCAGCCAATCTTACAACAGATATTGAAATCGCCTATAAATTGACAGACGATGGCAGATTTCAATTGAGTGTTTACAGAAAAGGAGAATACGAAGGAGAAATCGAAGGGGATGTTGTCAAAACCGGAGTAACCCTGGTTTTCATCAAGAATTTTGATGAATTCAAAGAGATATTTGAAAAAAACAAAGAGAAGAAAAAAGGAAAATGAAAGCAATAGTGAAATGGACAAGTCTGCTCAGCCTACTTTTTCTTTTTTCGTGTTCAGCAAAAAAGTTCTTACCCGAAGGTGAACGCTATCTTGATAAAATTTCTGTAGACATCTCCGGCCCTATTCATGGTCAGGATAAAAATGACCTTGAATTTGATTTGGAAGATGCCATTCAACCTTCAGAAAATTACAATCTGCTGATTGGGTCGAGACCCGAAATCTGGTTTTATCATAAGACCATAGGAGATTCCTCTTCTATAAAAAAATGGATGTTTAAAAGGCTGGCTGCGAAACCGGTTTATTTATCCGAAGCTGATATTCCTAAAAACATTAAAAACCTGAACCTGATTCTCGAAAATGAAGGTTTTTATTATGCTGAAATAGAGGTGAAAATTGACACCGGGAAGGTTGGATCCAAAGTTTTTTACAAAGTGAAAACCGGGGAACCAATGCTGATTGACTCCATTTTATTTGATGTGGATAGTAATTATGAAGTAAGTCAAATTATAAACAACCAACAAATACATGCCCGCTTTGCCACAGGCGATCGGTTCATGCTGGACAGGCTGGAACAGGAACGCACAAGATTAGCTGATACGCTAAGCTCTTTGGGCTATTTTTATTTCAGGCCAGACTATCTTTTGTTTGAAATAGATACCAGTCAGGGGAATCGTAAGGCAAATGTTTTTCTTGAAATGAAAGAGGACATTCCCGAAGGAGTTCTGAATAGGTACACAACTGGAGAAGTCCGGGTTTATTCCAATTTTGATTTAAATGACAGCATCCCTGAAGTGGCTGAAACCGGATACCATCAGGATAGCATTCATTTTATTTATGACAAAAAATTTATTAGAAATAAAGTTTTAAATAAAAACATTCACTACAAACCCGGTGAATATCTTTCGCGATTAGACCATGAAAAAACGCTTGAAGAGGTCAGTAATTTAAGGGTATACAAATTCATCAATGCCGTTCCGGAAAGAAACCTGCAAGATACCACAGTTGACCTTACGCTTTATCTGAGTCCGGAAGTCCAGAATAATTTAAAAGCTGAGGTCAGTCTGGTTACCAAGTCCAACAATTTTACCGGACCGGGTTTGAGTGTTTCGCATTTAAACAAGAATGCCTTTAAAGGAGCCGAACGTCTAACTTTGAGTCTAAATGGAGCATTTGAAACCCAAATTGGTGGTCAGAGAAGTGGTTTGAGTTCTTTCGAAATTGGAGTTGAAAACACTTTAAGCATTCCCGGAATTCTACTGCCTTTCAGCAAAGCATGGGACGACAATGTGCATGCTCCCTACACCTCCATTTCAGCAAATTACAATTTCCAAACCCGAATCAATCAATTTTCCTTGACAAGCCTAAATGGCTCTTACGATGTGGAATGGGACAACAATAAGGCTTTGTTTCACCGATTCAGCGCCCTTGCAATAACCTTTTTGAAGACAAGCGATATTTCAGAAGAATTCAGACAAGAGATAAATAATAATCCGATTCTGGCAGAGAGTTTTCGGGAAAATTTCATTCCTGAAATAGCTTACGAACTTACCTGGAATCCAACCAAAAACAACAGGAAACCCTATTACGCCAATATCAACTTTTCCCTGGCAGGAAATGTAAGTACCGGGATTGCCAGCCTCTTTCAGAATCAGCAAGATGATTACAGGCTGTTTGGAGTTCCCATTTCCCAATATGCAAGATTGTTTGCGGAGGCCAGAAAATACCTTTACAGTTTTAATAATACACTAGCCATTAGAGTTTTGGGTGGAATTGGCTATGCTTATGGAAACAGCACTACCCTTCCCTACCAAAAATTATTCTTTTCCGGAGGAACGAATAGTATACGTGCTTTCCCAAGCCGCTTACTTGGCCCGGGTAGTCATGAGCCACAAGCTACCAATACAAACCTCTACCTCGACCAGGCAGGAGACCTTCGTTTGGAGGCCAATGTAGAATACCGTTTTGATTTAAACTCCATCATAGAATTCGCAACATTTTTCGACGCAGGAAACGTTTGGCTATTAGAAGAAGATCCTGAACGACCAGGAGGAAAGTTTGATGTAAAAACCTTCGCTGAGCAATTGGCAGTCGGTACCGGCTTAGGATTAAGACTTGATTTCAATTATTTCCTCATCCGCTTTGATTTTGCCTTCCCTCTTCGCATCCCATACCGATCAAAAGGCGATCGCTGGGTAGTCGATAAAATCGCCCCTTTCCAGGGAACCTGGCTAAGAGAAAATCTGATATTGAATGTTGCAATTGGGTATCCTTTTTAAGGATTGAAGGATTGAAGGATGGAAGGGTTGAAGGATGTAAGGATTGAAGGATGGAAGGGTTGACAATTACGCTTTTCGCCTTTCGAAGTTCGCTTTTCGTTTTTAAAGCCCACGTAAACCTTAAATTCGCTTCCCTTCGACCCCCATCGGGGTCAATTATCCAAACCCGAATTAAGACCACCAACCTTACTGACCCTGTAGGGGTCACATTCAAATGGCAGAATGCTGGGTGCTGGCACTCTGAATACCGGAATGTCGTAATTCCTTTACAGGGTTCTTCCGCTTCAAATAATCTGCTACAAATTCTAAATCATTTCATCGTTCCAAGGTTGGCGCAGCCAACCCCTACCGCCAAAGGCCAACAGCCAATAGCCAATAGCTTGAATAAGTCATTAATTATCTGAAGGTTACGCTATTCGGTGTTCGTCATTCGCTTTTCGTTTTTAAAGGCCCTCTTTAACCGTAAATTCGTTTCCCTTCGACCCCATCGGGGTCACTTATCTCACCCCGAACTAAAACCACCAACCTTACTGACCCTGTAGGGGTCACATTCAATTGGCAGAATGCTGGCTTCTAAACGGTGGGTGCTGGAACTCTGAATACCGGTTCTTCCGCTTCAAATAACCTGCTACAAATTCTAAATCATTTCATCGTTCCAAGGTTGGCGCAGCCAACCCCTACCGCCAAAGGCCAAAGGCCAAAGGCCAAAAGCCAACAGCCAACAGCCAATAGCTTGAATAAGTCATTAATTATCTGATGATTACGCTATTCGGTTTTCGCCATTCGCTTCTCGCTTTTAAAGGCCACGTAAGCCGTATATTCATTTCCATCCGACCCCATCGGGGTCACTTATCCCAACCCGTACTAAGACCACCAACCTTACTGACCCTGTAGGGGTCACATTCAATTCGCAGAATGCTGGCTTCTAAACGGTGGGTGCTGGAACTCTGAATACCGGTTCTTCCGCTTCAAATAACCTACTTCAAATTCTAAATCATTTCATCGTTCCAAAGTTGGCGCAGCCAACCCTTACCGCCAAAGGCCAACAGCCAATGGCCAATAGCCAATAGCCAACAGCTAATCCCCCCCTTTCTTCTTCCTCGCATACAAAACAACGACCAATACCAAACCCAGCATCAAAAAAACCAAATACCCGTTTTTGCTGGTTTCTATAGCTACTGCTCCGTCTTGTCCCATCAAAACCATTCCTCCCCAGTAAAACGGATGGATTAAATCGCCTTTGGCGGATTCAAGGTATTTCAATTTAGCCAGTCTCAGAGCCTCACTTTTTGATTTGCCATCCGCAAGGAAATCAAAGAAAGATTCGGTTATTTGAGTACTCACTTTTTCATCGACTTTCCATAATGACATCACCGTGCTTGGACAACCTGCGAATTGTAAACTATAGGAAAGCGAAATCATTCCTTCACCTTTTTGAATATTTCCAAGGCCACTTTCGCAAGCATTTAAAACGGCCAAATCTGCTTCAATCGGCAATCCAAACAATTCGTAAGCATGCAAATACCCATCTTCCCCTTCAAAATCTTTTGCAAGAACTAATTTGGAACGCAATGGATCTTCCGCATTGGCAATAGCATGGGTACCAAAATAAAGCACATTTCCATTTTTAATACTAGTCTTCACATTACCTTCAGATGCCATACTTCCTATCAATGATTTGGAACCGCCCAATTTGGAAGCAAGTTTTACTGACCAGGGTTGACGAACTGTGTACAGGTACTTTTCATCTGCTTGTTCAATCGAATCAAGATTGGAGGTGTAGGCTTGTTTCAAAGCATCCTCAAAACCAGGTGCAATGGCCAAAATCCCTTCATTCAAATGCTTTCCCTTCTTTTTTAAAAATAAATCAATGGACAATGCATACGAAATATTAAACTGTTGGATGAGGTAGCCATCTGGGCCTTTGAGTGTTTCAAAATTCAAATAAAACAAAGGACCACTGGGAATTATGACCACTCGATTTCTTTTTAGCTTAGATTCCATTGGCTTCCATAGTAATTCATAAAGATTCCTGCTATGGATATCATTTGCACCCGCATCCAATTCGACTATACTCTTTTTCCAGCCAATGATCTCTTTTAAAATCTCTGCCTTTGACCCTAACGGAATTAATCGCTTAAAATCTTTACCAATTTGTAAAACATAGAAATCATTTTGGTCCGAGAGAAATTCAAGGACAACCATTTCCTCTGAAATTGCCTTTTGAACACTATCAATTCCCGGAATATTTACTTCATATTTCAAATCATAATACCTTGGATACTTGGCCCTGCTTTCCTCAATAAATTCGTTTAAAGCTTCCTTTTTTAAAAACAATGCCTTTTGTATGGAATCAGAATCGGGCAAATCCATCCAAGCACTATTCAATTCGGCAAGTTCCTTTCGCAATTGCCTCTCTTTAACAAGGACAGAATCCGGAATCCCTGCATAGGACTGAATTTTATCGTCTTGTAAATCACGAAGCATGGTTGCCCTGGCATTTTCTGAAAAATCATATACCTTTTCTAAATATTCGTCCTGCGAATTTTCTGCATACAACTTTTGATAGGTCCCAATCTTGTCTTCAAATACTTCGGCATTGTCCTTAATCAATACACTTTTGGTGTAAGGATCCACAAACTGCCTTCTAAATTTATTGGATAAATCAAGGTATAATTTTGAGTACAAATTAAAACCTTCCAGGTCTTTTGCTTCCCCTGATTCTTCAAACTTACTTAGTAAATAATTACTGTATTCATTGATAACCCAAAGGGAATTAGGAACCATTTTATAATCGTCCGTTTCCAAACCATCCCCTTTTATTTTTACAACTTTCAATGCTTTTTGAAAATATTCCTCTGCTGTTCCCCATTTCTTTCGATTTACTGCTATCATGGCTCGTAGTCCCAGATTTTGAGCAAAATCCGGACTATTGGCTACCCCATTTTCCTCCCCAATTTTATTGGATTTTTCCAACATCTTGAGCGATGTTTCATAATCACCTTTTTCATAATAAATGGTAGCCAAACTAAAAAAATGAATCAGCAAAGAAGGGTCGTTCTTTTGAAGCTTTTCAGGAAGAATTTGATTGGCTAATTTGATATAAAACAAAGCAGAATCCAGGTTGCCCAGACTTTTGAAACACAAGGCCGTATTTTCATAATTGTAAGCTTCTATCACACTGGCCTGCCCATAGTTTTTTCGAATTATAGGTCTCGCCTTCCTTAGATTTAAAAGAGTCTGATCATAATCACCGGACTCTTCATATGCAATTCCCAGTACTTCATATGGACCGATGAGGGAATAGTGCGTGGGTGCATACAGCTTCTCCCTTATATCGATACAAGCCCTCATGTAATCTTTGGTCCGACCATAGTCACCCAGGAAATAATGATAAACTCCCAATGAATAATAAGCGCTTGAAATTCCCGACTGATCTCCCAGTACCCTGTTTATCTTCAATGACTGGTCTGCATATTGAATCGCTTCTTTGTAATTTTCTTCAGCCCTTGAAATACTGGAAAGATTGGCAAGGCAAACTGCAAGATCACTGGAATAAGGTCCATAATTCTTCTCTGCAATCTCCTTGGACTTCAAATAATACTTTTTGGATTCTTCAAACCTGTTTACCCGATAATACACAACTCCCAATCCATTGAATACACTGGTCAATTTTGGATCATCAGGATCCATTTCTTTTTTATAAACCTCATATGCCTTATCGACATAATAAAGGCTGGAATCATATTCAACCAACCTTTCATAAGTGAGTCCAATATAAAAAAGTGCATCTCCGTACAGCAACCTTGCACTATCCAGTTTTACACTTCTTTTGGCCACATCTTTATGAATAGAAAGAGCCTCTTCAAATTGTGAATTACTGCGATAATATTCACCTTTTATGATGAGGAACTTGCATTTAAATCGTTCTGCTACCTTTTCATTTTTCAAAAAGGCTTCTCCCAAATTCAACAAAGAATCTGCTTTTAAAAGTTCAGAACGTTGAATGGCAATTTTCACCATCCCGGCAAGTCCTTGAATTTGTTGGTCTGGAGTTCCTTTTTGATACACTTGTTCATATAAATCCAATGCACCAGACAATGAATCCAGGCGAAGCAAACTACTCGCATCTTCCAATTTTTGCTGAAAATCTTGAGCATCCAGTTTCCCAAAACAAAGGACTAGCAAGCAAAGGATAAAAAATTTTGAGGTGGAAGTTTTCATATCATTCTCCTTTCAAATCAAGCAATAACTTCTCTGCTTCCTCTTGAAAGGCATGGCTTTCGGAATTGGCAATTTGGCTGGCCTGCTCCTTGGCCTTTTCCATTTTATCTTCTCTTAACGCCGCAAGCACCAGCAACCATTCCGCCTTTTGCGAAAATACCGAACTGGAATCAGAAACAACCGGCATTAAATATTCCCTTGCTTTTTCAGTTTGATTCTCATACAAATAGCTGGCTCCTATAAAATAAGAAACGGTATCATTAGAACCGGACTTTTCTGAAATGGCCAATAGTTTTTCTAAACTGACCTTATAATTACCTTCGCCAAAATAAGTCAGGGCATCATCCAAAGCATAATTTTCACTTTCTCCCATTGTTACCGGCAAACCTGGATCTACATATGCATAATCCTTATAAAGATTATTAGAATCGAAAAATGCCCAATATCCCACGACTATGATTAATACAGATGCAGCTACCCCGATTATCAATTTCAAGGGAGATTTTTGTTTTCTGATATTTTCTTTTTGACTGGCATTGGGAATTAGTGCATCCAATTGATTTCTCAAACCTGCAGCTTCAACTGCCAGTCTTGTATTTTCTACAAATTCAATTTCACTTGCCAAATCAGAAACGCCCAATGAAGCAGCCTTGGCCTCAAGGGCATTTCGATCTATCTTATTATCAAGATAATCTTCGATGTATTCTAAAATTTCTGCATTCATTGTTTCTTATTTACTGGGTTCAAACAGCTCTTTAAGTTGCTGCATGCACCGGTATTTATTGTTTTTTGCGGTCTTGTCTGTAATTCCCATTTGCTCTGCAATCTCTTTTAAAGAAGCTTTTTTATAATAAAACAAACTCAATAACTGCTGACAGGCCTCTCCCAATTTGGCGAAATGATTTTCCAGGCTTTTAATCTTTTCATATTGTTCTTCCATTTCGTTGACTTCATCTGCTATTTCTGCTCCAGGATTATCATCCAATGAAAACATCTTCTTGTTTTTTCTCAGCTTGCTAATCCAGAGATTCCTGCAAAGGGTAAAAAGATATGTCGATATTTTTGCCTGACCATTCATATCAAATTTTCCTTTTGAAATATTGGTCCAGAGCGCAACCAAACCTTCCTGGAAAATATCCCTGGCATCGTCTTCATTGCCATTGTTATTTTGAACCAGGTTCAAAATCCTCCCTTCATTTTGCCGGTACAACCAGAGAAAAGTCCGGTTATCTTTCCGGACTATCCCATCGTAAATTTCATTTTCGGTCACTTTTCAGGCTTTATTTTTTAAAAAGCCTAAAATAAGTTGGAGAATCAGTATTACAAAGGAGTTTAGAATTTTATCCTTTTATAAAAAAGAGAAGCAACCGGATATTTGACCAGCTGCTTCCCTTTTCAATCTATTAATAATCGTCATAAACTGATTCCCAGCTCTGGTTATTTACATTTGGATCCATGTTTGGGTTATAAAAATGGTCATCCGTTTGAATAGTTTCTCCCCAGGTATTCATAAACGTGTGATTATACCCATCGTCAACCGTCCAGTTGGTTCCATCGTAAGGATTGGTCACCTCTCTTGTACCATTGATTCCATGGACTGCATTTGCCTGTCCTGCATCAGACATCGCATTTCTTCTTCTCCAGCTTTCCATTCCACTATCTAAAATACTATTGGAAGTCTGTCTTTGATTGGCCATCCAACTGTCAAAATTTGCTTGTTTTGCAGCCATTCTGCTTTGAAAAGCTCTGTCACTGGCAGCAAGTTTTGAGCTTTCGGCCTGGTTCATTGCATTTACATACTGCTGGTTCATTTGAATATTTCCAACTGCATACAAAATTGCTGCTTTGGCACGTGGGAAGTAATCAGGATTACAGGACATTACCTGCATTCCGTAACCTGCCATACTACCAAATTGACTTCTTGTCTGGGTAAAATGAACGATGATCAAACCTTTCTTTCCTCGTTGATCCATAAACTCAATGGATTTCACAGCAAATTGACTTTGGACCTGTCCATATTTTACCATTTGAGCATCTCTTCTTTGATCAAATGCTGCAATTTCAGGATGCTCAGAGATGTTACCGGCTCTTCCACCTTGTTGTTGAATGGCAGGAAGGATATCTTCTCTGATAATCTGATCAATGCCACTTACTCTTCTTTGATTGTCCAAAAACAATCCCCCGTTCTGATATTGAACCTGAGTATTTCCTGGCCCTTTCCAGGTTGGCCCCGTAATATCCCAATCTGCAGGTAGAGGAACGTATCCTATCAATGCTCCTGTTTTAGGGTCTTTCATAGGATGCATTTTCACATTTCCGTTGTTGCCATTATTTCCACCATTAGTATTTGATGCAAATCTTGCATTGGAATTTTGTTCCTGATAATTCATTTGATTGTTGTCCATTTCTGATTCATTGTAGGTGTTGTTGAAATCCTGTTCGTAGCCATAAGCCTCATCATTGTAAGAATCAAAATCATTGTTTCCACAAGAAGATCCGGCTAAACAAAAAATAGTTCCGATTGCGATTAAAGATGAAAGTTTCATGAGTATTGGTTTTTATAAGTTTAAAATCTGATTGTTTACACCTCTCTATCGCAGCGGTCATCAAAAGGTCATCAAGTTTTTTTTACTTTTTTTAAAAAAAATTTCAAACCACTCATTTTCAATCAATTACACGGGATTTTTTTTTTATAAAAATAAATTCTTTTCCATTTCCACCCACCCGGGTTTGTCCCTAAAAACAAAAATCCCCGACGATTTTGCATCGCCGGGGATTTGGATTTTCTCTTATTTTATGGGTTCCCAATTTTCATCCATATATTCAGGACCGGGATAATAACAGGTGGTTTCATCTTCATAAGATGACTTTGCAGCATTCATGAATATGTTGCCTGTGTAATCGGAATAATAAAGATCAACAAACTCAAAGCCTCCTTCTCTAGCTTTAGCTTCCAGGTAATCTCTCAATTCCCATCTCCTTCTTAGTTTTTCTTCTTTTTGTTTTTTGGAAAGCAGCATGCACTGAAAATCAGACTGAAGGTTTGCCTGGTACATTCTAAATGCCTCAGAATTTTTTAGCATTAAAATCCTTTCCAGTTTTGTTGTATCAATCCCATTTATGCTATGAGATTTTCCGGAAGCGTTTTCTTCAGGTTGGTAAACTGCTACGATTAGGTAGAACAATAATCCTATTGGAAAAAAGAAATTTGAAGTCATGATTTGCGATTGTAGTTTAAAAATTGATTTCAAACTTTTATCGCAATTCCTATCCAATGGTCATCAAAGAAAATGTAGAAAGTTTATTTCCTTGAAACCTGTTCTTCAGCATTTTGAGGCACCAAAACATCCAAAGGTTTAACCGGAGTCCCATCTGACCATTCTCCCAAATAAGTCTGCTCAGAAGTATTGCCAAAAGCATAATTACAATCCTCACCGGATCGGACACAACTGTTCAAGGCATCCATCAATTTCCAATAACCGTAATAATCTACTACGTCCACCGTACTAAGTTTGGATCTTTGATATGAAAATCCGTGGTCTCCATTATCAAAAGCTTCCAAAACCGCATAAGACTCATTATGTCCGTGGCTTATAGAAGGATTTCCATAACCGTCTTCAGTTTGCCTCAGCAAGTTTCTTTTGGGTGTATTGACGGCAGTTTCGTAAACCTTGATTCCAAAAGCATCACCTACTGTCTTGTCACCGGAAGAAACCATGACTAAAAGAGAAATATCTTCCGGAATATTTTCATAAGATTCCAAACCAAATTTGAAAGGCCCGGTACCAGGCGAAGCTAAAAATGCTCCTTTTGGTTTTGGGATATCAAAAGATTTCCAGTCACCTAAAATGGTCGCAATGATTGCTCCTCCAAATGAATGTCCAACCATCGTTACTGCTGAAGTATCCGGCAAAACATGACCCTGGCTGCAAAGTGTGTCCAAGGCATCTCGAATTCCTACCAAAGTATTGGCTACAAACTCGTCTGGCGAAGGAGAAAAAAGGTTTTTCTGGTACCTGGGAAAAATGACAATACTTCCTTTTTTCACCAAATGTTCTATCCACTTGCCGTATACCAATGGATTGTACGCCCCATATCCATGCATAAAAATTACGACCGGAGCCACCTCCGGACCTTTCATCTGAGAAGAATCAAATGGTTCGAAAAGAACAAAACCAGTCGGCTCTTCAGAACGATCCGTTATGGTCACATGAGGAAAATCATAGTTGCTTCCTCCAGGCCCTTCCTTTGGTTGGTCTGAAAAAGTAATATCTTGGCCTGAGAGAAAAGGTCCGGCAGAAATAAGTAGAAGTAAAAGGAGAGCAAAACGGCTCATTTTGTTTTATTTGCAGATGAAGAATCGGCTTATAAACATAAAGGACCTAAAACAGTTTGAATTAAATCCTTCAATTCTATCAACTTTTACCTTTATCGGATAAACAAATGGAATCAACCAAAAACAAAGAAAGAACAGTTGCAGTACTGGGTGCAGGAAGCTTTGGAACTGCTATTGCCAATTTGCTTGCAAATAACGTTGATGTCATCTTGTACAGCCGAAAAGAGGAAATTGTAAAAACCATCAACGAACAACACAAGCACCTTGGTGTAGAATTATCACCAAGAATTACCGCAAGTAATGATTTGAAGGAAATTGCAGACAAATGTACCCTCTTGTTTCCTGTTGTCCCTTCAGAAAACTTCCGAAGTTTGATGAAAGATTTGGCGCCATTCGTGCGTCCTTATCATATTATGATCCATGGTACCAAAGGATTTGATATTGGAGATTTAGAGTTTGCAGACTTGCAACAAGGCGACTTATCCAGGAAACAAGTCAGTACCATGAGTGAGGTAATCACCCAGGAAACCGTTGTAGTCAGAGTGGGTTGCCTTTCAGGCCCCAATCTTGCCTCAGAAATCATCGAAGGGCAACCTACTGCAACTGTGATTGGAAGCAGATTTGAAGAAGTAATCAACCTGGGCAAGTCCGTTTTGACCAGCTCCGCTTTTCATGTATTTGGAACTTCAGACATGTTGGGAGCTGAACTGGCAGGTGCCCTGAAAAACATCATTGCAATAGGCTCCGGAATCTTAAGAGGAATTGGATTGGGCAAAAACATCCAGGCCATGTTGATTACCCGAGGTCTTATAGAAATGGTACATTTTGGAAAATCGATGGGAGCTTCCAGCGAGGCATTTTTTGGCACGGCAGGAATCGGTGACCTTGTAGCAACGGCAACCAGTAAAGACAGCCGAAATTTCACTTTTGGTTACCGACTAGGAAAGGGAGAATCTTATGATGATATCCTTAAATCAATGCCTGAACTTGCAGAAGGCGTTCGCACTTTAAAAATTGCCCAAATGCTTGCCAAACATTATAAGTTGCATGTACCGATAACCAGCACCATTTATAAAGTAGTATTTGAGGGCATGGACATCAGCCGTGCCATAGAATTTTTGATGCGTTATCCTTATGATGTAGATGTAGATTTCCTGGAAGGAAAAATCTAGGCTTCCGTATCCAAAAGTGTTTTGGAGAACTCAATAAATTTATCCAGATCTCTTTTTACAGTTGCAAGACCTACAGAAACTCTGGTTGCACCGCGCATTTTACCTATAAAATCTATAAAATCTTTGGTCGTTGGATGCAAAGAGGTACTACTGGTAAAGAATCTTGAAATCTCTTCATTCGTAAGGCAATTGTTGATTTCATCAATACCAGGGTTACAAAAACAACCTGAACGGATAGAAATCAAATACTTATTAGCCTCCGCCTCTATAAATTCATAATCGAATTTCTTCCCTTGTGCATCAAAGTAATTTAAAACGATGGATGCCCCTCTTTCACTGGCATTTTCAGGTCCAAAGATTTTTAATAAAGGTTGACCATTGCTGTGTTTGAGACTTTTTAACTGCTGGGTCAGGTATTTTGTAAGAGAACTAATCCTCTTATTAATCTTTTGAATACCAATAGATTCTATGAAATCAAGACCAATTGAAACGGCAGGAATACCGAGATAATCAACCGTCCCGTTTTCAAATCGTTCGTGATTGCTATGGAGAAAATGTTTTGGCTCTACTACAGAAACTACAGTTACTGTACCTCCTGCAAACCAATGTTTTTGAAGCTTTTCAAATTTATCTTTCCTTAGCAAAAGACAACCAATTCCAGTTGGGTGCCCAAATATTTTATAAAAAGAAACAGAAACAAAATCAGGTTGAATATCCTTAAGATTCAATCTCGAAGTAGGAACAAATGCCGCTGCATCTAATAGCACATCCCAACCCTGGTCCTTTGCTTTTTGAATCCAGTTCAAATCATGTTTTACACCGGAAACGTTGGATTGAGCAGGGAAGGCAAATAATTTATTGGTTTTGTCATTCTTTGAGGCAAGATCCTTTTCCAATTCTTGTTCATCTATGGTTAGGTCTTCTGCCTTGATGGGTACATATTTAAAATCGCCCCCTCTTTCTCTACAGTATTCTCTGATACCGTTAACTGAATTATGATTATCGGCCAACAACATAAAATAGCCATTATCCTGAAATGGATAACACTCCCCTACTATCTGAAGTGCAGCTGAAGCATTGGCCGTAAAAATGCAGAAATAGTCATCACTTGCATTGAAATAATCCAAAACTCTCTGGCGAGCTTCTTCTACCAATTTGGTTGCATATTGCGAAGATGGGTTGGTTGAATGCGGATTGCCCATTACATTCTCTTGCAAAATTCGCATGTGCCTTTTCAACTGGGACACACCGTACAAGTTTCCTCCGGTAAAATCAAGATAGGTCTGACCTGCTTCATCCAATCTTGAAAATTCCTCCTCCCTTAATGCTTCAAAGAATTCATTTTCAAACAATCCTTCATTTACCTTGGGCAACATTTCAGTCAAGCTACTATTCATAACGGGCTTTTTATGGCTGGACAATAATGAATAGCAAAGATAAAGCACTAAATCCGAAGGCAATTAATTAAAAGTGAAAATATGTTCATATTCAACAAAAAAACCGGTTGCTTCATTTCTGGAAGCAACCGGTTTCAATAAACTTATTGTATTTCACTAATCTTTTTCATTACCAATTTCGATTCCTATTCTCAAACCAGTTTCATATCTAAATTTATTAAATTGAGCATAAACACCACAAAACCAGCCTACCTTACTACTAAATGGATGATGATAATTGAGATCCATTGAAATACCAGGAATTATGAATTCTTTATGACGAACTGGATAAAAGTCGTGAAATAATCCAGTATCCCCAGGAAAACTGGGTGTCCACGGAACATATTCAACTTCAGCTATATTGTTGTAACTTAAATTGGGACCTATCTGAAGATTCAAGTATTTATTACTTGTTCCTAATTGAAAGAATTGTGTAAACTTAACCGATGCGGTATGGCTAAAAGAAAGTACATCGTCAAAAAATACATATCGTACTGAATTTTTACTTTTGAATATGGAAATATTAAAATCTAAAACCAACCCTATTTCATCTTCAAAAAGAAAGGTTTCCGAAACACCAGCCCTGAAACCATTTCCTAAAAGATTCTTACCACCGGAAAACGAAAAAATAGATTCTGAAGCAGCAATCATATCATCCTCTCTAATTGAGACTTGGGAGTTGCCTTTTTTTGGAATCAAACAAAGACAAATAATGGTTAAAAATGGAAGTATCATCCCTGTTTTCATAATGAATTAATTTTGTGAATCTTTAAAAAAATAACCTCACAAAAATAAGTTCAAGGTCAGGCAGATTTGAAGTTGATTATAATATCAGAATATTATTTTTTATCGAATGTCGATGATTTCTGTTTGAAAAATAGGATCACTATTCATTTCATTTCATAATTCAATTATTAAAAAAATAAACCTATCGAATTGAAATACATTACATTCGAATTGGATAGTTGAACCGTACTTAATAATTAAGGGAAATTTAGTTATCCTTTTCTCCATTATAAACCACTCCTATTGCAGGAGTCATGCCCAAAACCTGGTGATAAATCACTGACATTTCAAGTCCCAGGTCAAATTTTGTCATGTAAGCCAGACCAAAAGAAAACAAGGATGGTTTGCTTTGAAAGCCAAGTCTTGCTTCGAGATCATCTATGATTTTATAAGCCAAACCCGCTTTGACATAGGTGTTCTCATCCAGATTTTGTTGGATTTCAGCCATCAAACTCAAGGATTTGTTCAATTGATATGCAGCTCCTAAGGCTAAAAATGCAGGCAGGTATGCATCTTCTGCTAATTTGCTTCTTACAGGATTTACCGTATAAAATCCTAAGATCAAATTTTCCGAAGCCTCCAATTGCAGCCCTAATTCAAATGTAAAAGTCTGTTGACTCCCATATTCTTGTAAATCAAGATTGTAAAAATCAATTTGCGCTCCGAGGCTGAGATTTTTTGCTAATTTCCTGGCATAAGAAATCCCTGCCATTTGCTCTTGCCACAGATCAAAACCCAAATGTCTGACTGAAATTCCAAATACACCAGACTTTACCGGTAAAGCAGCACCGAATCCCAAAACATTTAATTCCTGACTTAGAAATCTCCTTTCGAAATAAGCATTGGCAGAAAAGGATTCAAGAGAAGTCATTCCTGCCTGATTGGCTCCCAATGCATAGTTTCCATTTTGAATTGATTGGATATTCCCCAATCCTGCTACCCTTGCATTAAAGCTCCCGTCCAATAATACCTGGGCATTTAATAATGATTGGCTGGAAATAATTAGGAAGATGAAAACAATATTAAATTTGCAGACTTTCAAAAAGATTCGGGACATGAGAATTGTATTAATTGTTTTCAGCGTAATGCTTGGTTTTGCTTTATTTTCATTTGGTTGCCAATCCAAATCAGACCAAGCAAAAAGTGAACGAGGTAAAGATAATTCGGCAATTTTACTTACACCCGCACAATTACAGTCATTTTTTTCAAAAAATGCAATATCAACAGTTTTTTTGTTGAGTACTTCTGATTGTGAAAATTGTAAACAGACCGAAACTTTTCTAAGTCATTTAAGTGCAACGCCTCAGGCATTATTTGTTCTTAAAAAAATCAACTTCCTGGAAAAAGGCGAACAAGGAAACAAAGCTGATTTAAATGTAAAGAACTCAAAAGAGGCTATGGAAGCATTCCCAAAAAACTGGACCGGAAAGTTTCCTGCTATTTTCATAAGCAATCCTATGCAAAACATTTCCATGCTTTTTGAAGGACCATTTACCAACGAAGAACTTGAAGCGATCCTAACTCCGGTGACAATTTAGGAAAGGTCAAGTCTTAATTTTTAAAGTGAAAAGTTAACTTTGCAACTTATTCCTCCTTTGAGGGTTATTAGCTGTATAAATCAAAAAATCTATAAAAATGGCATTAGAATTCACCGATAGCAACTTCAAAGACACTGTATTGAGCAGTGATAAAGTAGTAGTTGTAGATTTTTGGGCAGAATGGTGTGGCCCTTGTAAAATGATTGGCCCTCACATTGAAGAGATGGCAAAAGAATATGAAGGAAAAGCATTGATTGGAAAAGTCGATGTTGACAACAATCCTGAGATTTCCTTCAAATACGGAATCAGAAGCATTCCTACTGTTCTTTACCTGAAAAATGGTGAAGTCGTTGATAAACAGGTTGGTGCAACTACCAAAGCACAACTTGCAGCAAAATTGGAGAATCAATTGCAGTCTGCATAATTGACTTTTAATGGTTAAAAAGCCCTTATACGATTTTTGTGTAAGGGCTTTTTAGTTTAAACGGTTTCCGCAACAAGGTGCCAATATTTGCGTTTCGATTTTTGAAACCTTTTCAAACTGCTACTTATGAATTTACTGGACAATTACGAAGTGAGGAACCTGGGCAACCTTGAGCTTTTGGCAAAACAGGTAGTAGAAGGCTTTATCATTGGATTGCATAAAAGTCCGTTTCATGGATTTTCAGTAGAGTTTGCAGAACACCGTTTGTACAATCAGGGAGAAAGCACCAAGGATATCGATTGGAAGGTATATGCCCGTTCAGATAAAATGTTTGTCAAGAAATTTGAGGAGGAAACAAATCTCAGATGCCAAATAGTCCTGGATGCCTCCTCTTCCATGTATTTTCCTGAAGATGACCCCAATAAAAAAGATTATATCAATAAGCTGAGATTTTCCGCTTTGGGGGCTGCTTCTTTGATGAATCTTTTAAAAAAACAAAGGGATGCTTTTGGACTTACCGTTTTCGATAGCCAGGTTCGCCAACATACCCATTGTAAATCCAGTACTTCACATTATCGCCTTTTATTGACTTATCTGGATCAGCTTATTTACAATCCTGAAAGAAACAAGGCTACCAAAGCAGCTGAAGCTTTACACCAAATTGCTGACAGCATTCATAAACGTTCATTGGTCATCATTTTTAGTGATATGTTTGAGCAAGGAGGAGATAACAATGCACTTTTCTCTGCGCTTCAACATTTAAAGCACAACAAACATGAAGTGATTCTTTTCCATGTTGTCGACAAATCAAAAGAACTTGATTTTGAATTTGAAAATCGACCCTATCTTTTTGTGGACATGGAAACAGGAGAGGAAGTCAGACTCCAATCCAATCAGGTGAAAGATTATTATGTTGAACAGGTTCAAAAATTCACCCATGACCTTAAAATGAGATGTTTGCAATATAAAATTGATTTCATAGAAGCTGATATCAACGAAGGCTACAAAAATATCCTGCAATCCTATCTGGTTAAGCGCCATAAAATGACCAAATAATACTGCTGGTCACCTATATATTTATTAACCTTTGGTTTTTTAATCAAGTTTGCGAATTTTACCCTCAAATAAGGTGAGATGATCAAACTATCAGAAATTCCAACCCGGTCTCCGGAATCTCTTTCTAAAAAGGAAGGTAAAAAGGTTACCAAGAAATTTGCAAAACGCTTGGGCGAACTGCAACACAAGATGTATGCAGAGGGCAAATATTCCCTTTTAATTATCCTTCAGGGTATGGACGGAAGTGGAAAAGACGGAGCAGTGAGAAATATCTTTAGATATTGCAGCCCTACCGGAATTAAGGTCCACGGATTCAAAAAACCCACTGAAGAAGAATTTTCTCATGACTTCCTGTGGAGAATTCACAAACAAGTACCTGAGCAAGGGATGATTCAAATCTTCAACCGTTCTCATTATGAAGATATTCTAATTCAAAGAGTCCATAACTGGATTGATGAAGAAACGGTTCACAGAAGAATGGCGGCTATCAATTCATTTGAACAACTTTTGGAATTTGACAATAAAACCATTGTTTTCAAATTCTACATGCATCTTTCAAAAGAGCAACAAGTTCTAGAATTGCAGGAAAGAATTGATGACCCAACCAAACAATGGAAACACAACCCCGGAGATTGGGAAGAAGCCAAACTTTGGGATGAATACATGCGCTGCTATGAATATGCAATCAATGAATCGGTTATACCCTGGCATATTGTTCCTGTTGACCAGCGTTGGTATCGGGACTACATCATATCCCAGATTTTGGTAAACCGCCTGGAGGAACTCAATATGCAGCTACCAGGATTGAAAGATAAATAAACCCAAGCACAGCTATCTATGAAAAAGCCCCTACTTTTTCTTTGCTTTATATTATCAGCCTTTTCTACTTTTTCACAATATACTGTGGAAGGTTACACCTTTGAATCCAACAATAGAGGATTTCTTTTTCAAGTAAAAATTGTTGTGCAAGATTCAGATGGTGCAGTCATCCAGGAAGTGGTTACCAATGATGAAGGATTCTTTTCCTTTGTGCTGAGCAATTCAGGAAAATATAAGCTGCTTGCCAGCAAAGACATTTTCAAGACCGTAAATCAGGAAGTTGACACCAAAGTTGCTGATGAAGAAGGAAAAATCTACTTGAAAATTGAAATGGAAAGGAAGCCAGGATACCTTTTCGATGCTACCCTGGCTGAGAAGCGAGGGAAAAACCAGGAAGAAGTAGATGCAATAACGGGCAGCTTAATAGAAGTTTTTAACAATACAACAGGAAAAGAAGAATTGGTTTTGACCAATCACCCAAACCCAACCTTTGCACACACATTTGAAAGAGGAAATCATTACACCTTGATGATCCGCAAAGAAGGCTACCTTGCAAAAAGAATCGAAGCTTTTGTCAATATCGAAGGTTGTATTTTGTGTATAGATGGCGTTAAAAATGTTGGCCCGGGAGTCACAGACAATCTTACTTCAGGATTTGAAATGGGCACCTTGCTAGCCAATATTGAAATGGAAAGAGCTGCCTTAAATACCGTGATTCAAATCGAAAACATTTATTACGATTTAAATAAATGGGACATCCGTCCGGATGCTGCCAAAGAACTTGATAAGGTTGTCACCCTGATGAATGACAATCCTGAAATAATTGTAGAATTGGGTTCCCATACAGATTCGAGAGGCAGTAAAGAGTACAATCAAAAACTTTCTTCCAATCGTGCCCAGGCCGCTGTAGATTACATCACCAAAACAGGTGGAATAGCCTTTGAGCGCATCAAAGCAAAAGGCTATGGTGAATCCGTTTTAACCAACAAATGTGCAGACGGAGTCCAGTGTACAGAAGAAGAACACCAACAAAACCGAAGAACTGAACTCAAAATCATAGGTTTTGAAAAAATGGGACCTCAAAAATCACTTAAGGAAATTATCCTGGGCAACAAAGAGGAAGAAGATTTAATGTCTTTTTGGAATGATGAGGAAATTGTAAGAATACCGGAAGATAAAGCTCCATCAAAAAATTTGGATGATAAGTCATCCGCTCCATCCAAAGAAAAACCAAATAACAATAAGGCCCTGCCCTTCACCAATCCGGAATCTAATCAAAACTATTCTTCTGACTTTATTAAAATACCGGCATATTATAATGGATGGAGAATTGAGATTTTAGAATCTGATTACTGGCTAAAAGCAGATGACCCTTCTTTTAAAGAATATGAAAATATTGCTGCGAGTCAATCAGCAAGTGGTAAAATTGCATATTACCTGGGAGATTTTCAAAATGAAAAAGTAGCGACCTGGTTTTTAAAGAATACGATGAAGCAAGATTTCCCAAATGCGAATCTGGTATATTTTATAGAAGGAGTTCCCCGGTAATTACCAGTTTTTCGCAAAGGATTCATTGAACACGTCTTCCATAATGTCTGTGGTTGCCTCTTCAATAAGTGCATCCTTAACATCTGAAAAATCCTGGCTGCTTTCAAAATCAACAAATCGGGTAAATGGTTTTTCCCAGTTTTGTTTTTCGTTCTTGGTATTTTCAAAATTGACTTTCAAGGTAATTGTCAATCGGTTAAAAGCAGAGGTTGCTCCTTCTACAGGTGCAACTGAAGTAATCGTATAAGTTGTAATAACTCCGTTAAAAATTAAGTCTGGATTGGTATCAGTCCATCGCAATCTTGAGGAATTCCTGATTTTATCTTTTAATTTTTCAGTCATGGATAAAGCCAGTGTTGGCTCCACCAGTCCCGCCCTGTTTTCAAATAAAGGGGCATCAAAAGTTTCAATATTTGGATCAATCGAAATTCCTGACAAGGAATAACAAGATTGAAGAAGGACAATTACGGAAAGGGAAATGAAGGAGATTATTGTTACGGATATATTCTTCATTTAATTTTATTTACGACTGAAATTTAATCTACGGCAGTAGCTTCAACCGGCCATTTATCATTCAATTTTAAAATCTTTTCTATGACGTCTCTAACGCAGCCATCCCCGCCTTTATTAGGAGAAATGTATAGAGAAATCTCTTTCACCTCAGGGCAGGCATCTGACGGACAACAGGGCATGCCTACCCTTTTCATCACTTCTACATCTGGGATATCGTCTCCCATATAAAGAATCCCCTCATCATCCAGTTCAAAGATATCTTTCAGGTCTCTAAACTTCTCCAGTTTATCTGCAACCCCGCTATAAACTTCCTGAATACCTAAGGCTTTTAACCGCTCAACTACTCCTCTTGACTTACCTCCCGTAATAATGAAAATTTTTAATCCGGCAGCCAAAGCAGATTTCAATGCATAGCCATCTTTGATGTTCATTTGGCGTATCAAAGATCCGTCTTCCATTATGGTAACCAGGCCGTTGGTTAAAACACCATCAACATCCAGCATTAGGGTGTGAATGGTTCTAAATTTTTCTAAAGTATTCATCCAGGAAATTTTGAGCTGCCAAGTTAGAAAGAAATGAGAATTTGCAACCCTGGTAAAAAAAGCTTGTCTTTTTTTAAGATTTTACTTTTCCGATTCGTTCAAATAATACAAACCAATGAAAAGAACTTTCACCCTGTTGATTTTAATGTCATTTGCCATTTTCAGTCAGGCTTCAAAATCCGCCTCCCCAATAACCATTTCAGTTACAAAAATAAGTTGTGAAAAAGCCTTTTTGGGTATCCAAACAGATGAAGTGAGCATAAAAAAGGCAAACTTTTTAAATCTTCCCAATCCCTATGGAAGCTATGTAACCAAGGTTTATAAAAACTCAGCTGCAGAAAAAGCAGGCTTAAAACCTTTTGACTATATCGTAGGAATTAATGAAGATATGCTGACCGATGAAACCAGCCTTAATGACCTTCTTTCTGACCATAAGCCATCCGAACGCGCAACCTTGCGAGTGATTCGAAATGGCCAAGCCTTAGATCTGGAGGTAACATTCGGAAAAATGGATGAATTCCATTATGAAATGCCTTTTGAAAACAAATCCTTTCTGGGTGTTCGTCAAACGGGTCCTGAAGGAGATGAAGTTGGCGGTGTTATGGTTGATATCGTTGACAATTCTACTGCTAAAAATATTGGTTTGCAAGATGGAGACATCATTACTGAAATCAACGGTTACAAAATGTATGACTGGAATGATATTTCAGCAGCTATCCAAACCTCAAAGCCAGGTGAAGAAATCCAGGTTAAATACATCCGAAATGATCAACAAATGGTTAGTTCAGGTACCATTGCTTCCAGTTTTGACAGAGATAGTCAAAATTGGATGGCCATGACGGAAGAACAAAAAGAGCAATGGGAAGACTGGGCTGAAAATCAAGGTGAAAGATGGGAAGAATGGGGAGAACAACAAGCAGAAAAATGGGAAGAATGGGGAGAAAGGTTCGGTGAAAAATTTGAAAGAAAATACAATGAAAGATTTCAAGATACTGGCAGCAAAGCCTTTCTTGGAATATACCTTGAAAAGGTATCTGCTCAGAAAGCAAAGCTTTTGGGTTTTGACAACCCTTACGGTTCTTATGTGAAAGGTGTTATTCCCAACACTGCGGCCCATAAGGCAGGGGTAGAACCTTTTGACTACATCTATGGCTTTGATACCTACAGGGTCGGTGAAGATCAAAGCTTTAGTGCCATTCTTTCAAAATTTGAACCCGGTGATGAAGGAACGCTTCATATCTTCAGAAAAGGTGAAAGAAAAACCCTTAAAATCACATTGGGTACCCGAATGGATGCAGAACCTAAAAAAGTCAGTAAATGCGATGAACCTTTCTTTGGTGTCAGAAATGATTATGGCTCTAAAGCTGATGCTTACGGAGTAAAAATAAGTCCGGTAAGTAATTCAACAGCAGAGGCTATTGGCCTTCAAAAAGGAGACATCATTCATACCATTAATGGCAATAGAATTATAGACTGGACAGACGTTTCAATAGCCGTAGACAATGCTCAACCAGGCAAAACCATTTCTGTGGAATATGAGCGTGACGGAAAGAAAGGAAAAGCCTCCGGTAAATTGAAAACCCTTGGAGAAACAAAAGAATGCGAAGAAAACGAATGGGATATCGAAGACGATTTTGACTTTGATATGAATTTTGATTTTGATGAAAACACCATCGTAAACAGAAGTCCCAGAGATAGAGGCAGAGACCGTGAAGAAAGAAGGGATATTAGTAATATGAGCGTCAATGTTCAAAAACTTAACCAGGACGAAGCAAAAAACCTTGGAAACAACATTGGAATGAATTTCTCTTCGGGTCAAAATCTAAAAATAGAATCCATCCGAGTTGCTCCCAATCCAAATGAAGGTTTGTTTAAGATGGATTTTGAATTGCCTGAATCAGGTGAGACCAGTGTGAAAATTTTCAACAATTCAGGTCGCATGATTTATGAATATGACCTTGGTAATTATTCAGGAACTTTCCAGGATCAGGTTGATATATCCCAAAACGGAAAAGGTATATACCTCCTGGAAGTTAAGCAGGACAATAAATCTGCCTATTATAAAATCGTTTTACAATAATCTTTTTATAAAAAAGAAATCACCCTAAAACCCCGGGGGCTACCTTCAGAAGGACTTAACCAAAGAAATAAGCAAAATCACCCGATTGGTTATTCCTGAAACTTCTGAGAAGGTAGCCTCTTTTTTATTAAAAAAAACCAACCTTTTACCAAAGCTGCTTACCTTGGCAAAAATTTATTTTTATGCCTTTTGTAGACGAAAATATTATTGAAGCAGTTGTAGATCAACTTGGTGCCAGCGATGCTTCATTTGAAGACAAATTGAATGAACTGAAGGATAAATATCCACTGCGATTAGGATATTTATTTGCAGAAGATGTGGAAGCCCTAACCAAAGAAGAACAATCCTGGATGCTTTTTGTGGGCACAGTCATCATAAGTGCATGTGAACAGGCATTTGGCGGAAACCTGCCGATGATAGAAGAAAAAGATTTAATGGAACTGGAAGAAAACAATTGGTCCGCAATTCAGGATAGCAAAGAAACAGGTTTTAACAAACGACTGGATATCTTTTTCCAGAATACAGACCAGGAAGATTTACTTGCTTTTATTGAAGACAGTCTTGCAGATAGTGATGATGAAGAAAACATCATATCAAAAGAAGGAAAAGAGCCAATGTTTATTTTATTGAAGACCTTGGTGGATTCTTGTACATTATATTCCTAAAAGATTCTGTTTCCTTCAATACAATAATGTAAAAAAAGCCAACAGCGAATTAAGACTTTGGTAAATTAGCCACATAAGCTGTTTTTATGAAACTGAATTCCCTTTTTGGTATTTTTCTATTGTCCTTATCCTTTTTTAGTGCAGTTGCACAAAAAGAATATATAATTGAGCTTAAAACTGACGATTTCCCGTATGAATCAAGCTGGGAAATTAGGAGGGGAGGTAAAACGATATTCAAAAAAGAAAATTTAAACATACCTAACCATCTTTATTCCGACACCTTAAGTCTTGACAGTAATTATTGCCATACTTTCTTGATTTTTGATAAAAACAACAATGGAATCTGCTGTCAAAATGGGGATGGATACTATCGTGTTTATGAAAATGGCAGTTTAATATTAGAAGGTAATGAATTTCAAACTTCTGAATACCTGTTTTTGAATTGTCCTTCCGGAACAAATTGTGAAACACCCTACCCTATTGAACCCGGTAAAATTCTTTTGGAAGATAATCCCGATAGTTGGTACCTTTTCATACCTGATTCAACCGGTTTGTATCAATTCTCTACCTGTCAAAATAACTCAAATTGCGAAACCAAAATATGGGGATACAATGGTTGTTATCCTGAATTAGCAGGAGATGACCGACCGGGTACCATTTTTTATGGTGAACAAGAATGTGCACCGCATAGAGAGATTTCAGCACTTCTTGAAAAGGATGAGTCATATTATATAAGGATTGGTAGGGAGGACATAACTTGTACGGATTCTATTTGGTGGGAACTATCATTTTTGGGCCAAATATCCGGATGTATTGATCCCTTAGCCTGCAATTATAATCCCTTGGCAACCCAAGATGACGGCTCATGTATCTTCAACGGCGATCCCGACTGTCCGGAAGGCCCGGATTTGTCCATAGATGAAAGAAGGCTAAAAACCAGTCTCATAAGACACGAAATCTTCAACAGTGATCCCTGTTTAAATGCAGAAGGCTGTTTGAAAGGTTATGGTACCAGAACTGTTATAGGATTTGCTACCTGGATAGATAACAAAGGGAAGAAAGACTTTTATGTTGGCCATCCACCTGAAGACATTTTCGAACCAAACAATACCTGGGAATTTGATGCCTGTCATAACCACTGGCATTATGAAGGTTATGCTGAATATTTACTTTTTGATACGGCCGGCATTAAAATCCCGGTTGGAGTAAAAAATGGTTTCTGTATCATGGACGTTGGCTGTAATGATAATAAGTCAAAAGTCTACCATTGCAATTTCCAGGGTATCTCCTCCAATTGTTATGACATCTACGAACGACACCTAGCCTGCCAATGGATAGATATTACAGATGTTGAGCCTGGCCAGTACACTCTAGTAATTCAAATCAACACTCAAAGGCTTCCAGATGCTTTGGGACAATATGAAACCGGATATGAAAATAACTGGGCTCAGGTTTGTATAGAGATTTTTGAAGACCCAGATTTTGATTACAAAGGGTTTACCATTTTACCGGATTGTGAACGTTATGTTGATTGTGCTGGCACCCTACAGGGAAATGCTCAACCCGATTGTAATGGGGAATGTAATGGGACTAGAAAACAAGGAGATCTTGATCAAAATGACTTAAGAGACAGTTGGGATGTTTTGCAATATATTGAAGGTATCCTAAACAATAACTTGAATGCAACGCTATGCACAGATTTAAATAGTGATGGAGATATTTCGGTAATTGATGCTGTGCTTTTGCAAGAATGCGCATTAAATGAAAATAGCCCTCCTGATCCCGGGCACAATCATATTCCTTGCGAATTTCCATACAAAGTCGACAATCCCTTTGATTCAGTATGGCTTTATTTATCCAATTGGAATGAAGCAGAAAAGTACATTGATCTGGAATTAAAGGCTCCTTACAAAGACCTATCAGCCTTGCAGTTCGAACTGGAAGGGATCGAGATCGAATCAATCGAAATTATTTTAGGGAATTACAATGGAGAAGTCTTCCACAATGAAAAAAAAGTGATTGTTTTTAGTAAAACTGAAGACCTGATTGGAAAGACCCTCAATTGGATACCGCTTTTAAGAATCTACTATTCTGATTCTCCGGAAGGTGAAATTTGTATCGTAGATGAATCATTGGCGAATGAACAGTTCGAAAACATTCTACCTGTTCAAACCAATTGCTTCAAGACTTCTTCCATTTCTTTTTCGGATGTCAATACACGTTTGAATCCATGGCAGGTTTATCCAAATCCGGTAAGGGAACACTTGAATTTTTTCAATCCAGCAATACTCAATCAAGAGTGCTCACTCGAAATCTGGACCCAGGGGGGAGTTTTAATTCATAATTCCATCCAACAAATCAACCAAAGCATGCGGATTTCAACAGAAAACATGCGGGAATCTTTTTACTTTTACCGCATTACATCTGGTAGTCATTCGCAAATTGGAACGTTCGTTCTTTTACCCTAATTGAAAGGGATTCCTTAAATTAGGGTTTGTGCTGAAGAAATTAACCCTAAATATTACACCATGAAAAGAATTTCTACACTTCTCTTCTCCCTATTTTTTACAGCCGCTTTATTTGGACAAGGAAAACAATTGAATTTGTCTGATAAAAATACGGGGCCTAAAATCAAGGTTGAAAACCTTAAACCAGTAAATGCAAATTCAGCCCAAATCCCCGGTGCTACCCGTCCATTTTATACCGGCCCTGTCAATTGGGCAAAATTAAAAGACCTCTCTCCTATCGGATGGCCTGTAGTTCAAACAAAAAATGAAAAAGGGCTGGCCATTGCAATTTCCGGAATTTTACCAAATGCAGCTATGCCTCAAAGCAAATCCCTGGTAGATCAAAGCTTTGCCTATTTGGAGATTATGAAAGAGTCCATTGGAATTGCAAACCCCCAGAAAGAATTTAAACTAATTGAAACCAAGACAGATGATCTTGGATTTACACACCTAAGAATGCAACAATTGTATGAAGGAATACCGGTTCATGGCAAAGAATGGATTTTACATGCAAAGAATGGAAAAATCAATTTTGCAAATGGCCAAAGTCTTCCTACACCATCGATTAGCATTCCAACGCATCCAATTTCTACCGAAACTGCTATCCAAACTTCTTTGAATGACCTAGCAGGAATAACCAAAGTAAATAGAGAAATTACACTGCCTGCCGGCATGGAGGATTTTAAATGGGAAGAAAAAGAATTGGTAATCTGGTCCAATAAAGATCAAAGCATTTCAAAACTTGCATGGAAACTCGACATCCATCCAAACCTAATCTCCAGATACCGCTATTTTATTGATGCAGAAACTGGTGAAATTCTTGAAAGCTACCCCAATCACTGTAAATTCACCCATTACGATTTCCCTAAATCAACTGCAAAAACGAATACAATTATAGAATCCCCTTCAACAGAAATTGAAAAAGAAACATTAGAAATGCTACCCCTGGCAGACGGCCCAAGAACAGCCACCGCCCGGGATCTTTTTAATATAAACAGGACTATTAATACCTATGAGTTTGGAAATAGCTTTTATTTTTTAGATGCCTCAAGGCCAATGCACAATGCGGGCGGCTCTATTTTTCCAAACAACGCACTAGGAGTAATTTGGACTTCAGATGCACGAAATACCTCTCCGGTCAATAATAACTTTTCTGCTTTCCACATCACTTCCAGCAACAATTCCTGGAATAATCCGACCGGAGTTTCAGCACACTTCAATGGTGGAGAATCTTATTTGTATTTTAAAAATGTACACGGAAGAAATTCCATCAACGGAAGAAATGGTAATATTCTTTCCTTCATCAATGTAGTCGAAGACGATGGCACAGCAATGGACAACGCCTTTTGGAATGGGAAAGGAATGTTCTATGGAAATGGTAATGTCGGTTTTAGTTCACCCTTGGCCAAAAGCCTGGATGTTGCAGGACATGAGATGTCCCATGGCGTCATTGAAACTACTGCAAACCTGGAATACCAGGATGAACCGGGTGCATTGAATGAATCCTTTGCAGATATCTTTGGGGTATTAATTGACCGTGATGATTGGAAACTTGGAGATGATGTTGCCAACCCTAATTTCTTTCCTACGGGTACCATGAGGGACATGCAAGATCCACACAATGGAGGAAACAACTTCAATGACCCCGGGTATCAGCCTAAACATTATAACGAGCGTTATACAGGAACCCAGGACAATGGAGGCGTTCACATCAATAGTGGTATCCCCAATCATGCATTTTACCTTTTTGCAACTGCAAATGGCGTTGGAAAGGATAAAGCAGAAAAAGTATTTTATCGTGCTTTAGACAATTACCTCACTGCTTCTTCGAAATTCGTAGATTTTAGAATTGCTACCATGAGGGCTTCAGATGATCTTTACGGCCAGGGGTCGGCAGTTTCAAATGCACTCAAAAGTGCCTTGGATGCAGTTGGAATTCCAGGCGGGCAAGGCGGCAACTACCAAAATGACTACCCTGAAAACCCCGGAGACCCTTACATGATAGTTTCTGACATAAACAATACTGCTATTTATTTAATTGATGGCCAAGGAAATGTAATCGGAAATCCATTCATTGACTTTGGTGCAATAAGCAGAATCAGTGTAACTGATGATGGATCGTACGCAGTGTTCATAGGGGAAGATAATACGATGTATGAAATAGATTTCGTCAATAATTCTTATGATCAAATTCAAAATGAAGCCATCTGGAGAAACGTGGCTATATCTAAAGACGGCTCAAGGCTGGCAGCCATAACCACAGATTATGATAACATCATTTATGTCTACGATTTTGGAAGGCAAAGTTGGGGCGAATTTGAACTGTATAACCCAACCTATACTTCCGGAATATCAACCGGCGATGTAGTTTATCCTGACATCCTGGAATGGGATTTCTCCGGACAATGGGTTATGTATGATGCGTACAACGAGATTGGAACTTTCTTTGGCAGTATAGATTACTGGGATATAGGTTTTGTAAATGTCTGGAATAATGGAAGTAACAATTTTGCCAACGGTGAAGTAGACAAATTGTATAGTGGATTAGCAGAGAACACAAGCGTTGGAAACCCTACTTTTTCAAAATTATCACCTTACATTATCGCCTTTGATTACATCAATACTGCAGATGATCAAAATTGGATCATCAGCGCCAATTTGGAAACAGGCGATGTATCTGACCCCGCTATTTTTCAAAACTTAGTTTTGGGGTATCCTAACTTTACACCAAATGATCGGTACATAAGTTTTGACGCGTTAGACAACTCAGATAATGAAGTCATTGCTTTACAGGAAATAAGTTCAGACAAGCTAAGAGCCGTAAATAATCCAGCCATTTTTATAAATGGAGGAACCCAGGGCGTATGGTTTGCAGATGGATTAAGACCCTTGTCTACCAATAAGATTACAAATGGTGCCAATGGCAAATTAAGTCCAAACCCTGCTAATGATTATGTGAAATTAGACATGGATGAAAACATTCCAATAGACCAGATTTTTATATTCAATTTGCTGGGGCAGGAAGTGAAAGAATTAAATCCTGAACAGGTAAAAACAGGATGGAATATCAGTGATTTAAATTCAGGGGTTTATTTCCTGAATGTCTATGCAAAAGGGAAACTTCAAGCAGGATTTAGAATGATAAAAAATTAAAATTTGCTTCTATCCGAAATACCCTGAAGAACTTTCTTCAGGGTATTTTTTTTTATAAAACTACATTCAGTTGGCCATCACCTTTTAAAAAGATAAGGATACTTAATTTGGTTGGTTCAATTTGAAAATCATTTAAAGCAATACTCTCAATTTGAGCATCCAGAGTCCCGTTTCCATTCAAATCAATGGAGCGTAGCTCTTCCACAAGTACTGCACGGGCTTTTTCCATACCCTCCTGAAGGGCATTATTTGCATTATTTTTTATGGAATCAATAATGCTTTTTTTAAGTAACCAGGATGCCCCTTTTGCAAAAATATTCTTTGTCTTCAGGTTAAATTCCACCTCTTGTATCAGGATTTCAGAAGTATTTTTATTCAAAGTGGGAATAAACTTGACTATAGCCACTCCCTTTATGAACCCGGAAAGGCCAAGTGCAATTTCCAACTTGTGTTCACTTTTACCTATTTCAATGGTTTCCAGAATGACTTCCTGGCCACTCACTTCAAACTTTTGCCCTCTCAGGTATTCTGTAGCAAGCTTGGTTGCCATATCATAATTTATGGAAACAGGCATATAAATTTGGAATCCGGAATCTTGAAAATCACAAGTGGAAAAAGGAGGAAGTGGTAATGGTTTATTTGCTGCTTTCAAAGAAAAATCCAAAGAAGGGTTTGCCTTTATGCAGGTAAGGGTTTGAATCTGGTTTAGGCTACCTTTAAATGGGCTAAGACTAAGGTTTTCCGGGCGAAGCAGGAAATTCGCATTCAGAGGTTTTGGGAGTAAAATTGATTCATTCAATTTATCCCATACCGGATTGATGATGTTTTTAAAATTAACCTGCTCTTCAATAGCCTTATCTATACTTTCACAGATTCTGGATTCATTCTTTTCTAAAAAAATATCAGCAATTCCTTTTACATTTAAATTTCCCAGGCCGGTTTTCACAGAAGGTTTCTCTTTCCATTCGTAAAATGCCAATACTGTTGTAGAAGATACTTTCCATGCGGTAGTAAGTATAAATGAGGTTTTTAAATCCAATTCAATAATGCCCTTTGCATTAAACTTACCCAATAAAGTCCTTTTTTCAATTTCTAAAATTATTTGAATCGTGTACCTGATTTCCGAATCAACCATCTTTACCCCTATCTGACCTATTCGCGTTCCACTAACCTTCAATCCATCATTTTGATCTTCTTTTTCATACAAGTCTTTTGGAATTTTTTCATTAATAAAAGACGCAAGGTTTTCCTGTGGAATGATAACCGGGAGGTTGAATATTGAAACTGGAACTTCCATGAAAGGCGTAATCTCTTTTTAAAAAAGTATAAAAGAAGGATGTAAAAGAACAAATGAAATACCCATTACACAAATTTAAATCCGGCTGACTTGTAACTAAGCTTTTTTAGACCAATCTTTAGCTTTATTTTGCCATTCTACTATGGAAAAAGAAGAAAGAATCGATAAAAAAGTTAGCCCTGCCAGAAGTAATGATTTCCTGGTAAAACCTCCTGGATGGATTCTTCACCATGGAATCTCGCTAGTTGCGTTTTTCATTATTATCCTTGTTATCCTTTCTTCAATCATCAAATATCCGGATAAGGTCATAGCGGAAGCGATAATTACTTCCGCACAACCACCTCTGCGATTGAATGCTCCAAAAGATGGGAAATTGGTGCATATTCAAGCGCAGCTTGCGGATACCGTAACTTCAGGAAGTTTACTTGCAATCTTTGAGCATGAAGGTTCCTGGAGCCAAATAAATCAATTAGACAGCCTCTTAAATGATAAAAAGACTACAGATTTAATTTTAAACCAGTCCATTCCAACATTCCAGGATCTTGGAAGTTTATCCTCAACTTATGCCAATTTTAAAAAAGCAGTCAATGATTTTAGACATGAGGTGGAAAAGGATTTTACCAGCTTGAAAATTTTAAACCTCAAAAATCAGATTGAAAACTTACAGTCCATAAACAAGGGCCTAAAAAGGCAGGCTGAATGGAGAAAAAAAACGCTATCCATAACTCAAACGCAAGTAAGCAGAGACAGTAATTTATTTATTGAAGGTTCGGTAAGTGCAATTGATTATGAAAATTCCAAAAAGGAAATGTTCAACTTAATGGAGAGCATGGAAAACCTGAGTGCATCGATTTTACAAAACAATCTGACCATTACCCAATTAGAGGGACAAATCCTGGAAAGTAGCCAATGGAAAAGTGATCAAATAAAAGAATTGGAAGGAAAACTGGAAGTCAGGTTGAAAGAACTAAAAGGTGAATTGGAAGCCTGGAAAAACCAGCACCTCATTACAGCACCATACATGGGCATCGTTGAAATTTCAAATTCTATCAAACCATACCAATATTTTGAAAAAGGTCAACCCATTTTGACCCTTCTTCCAGTCGATGATTCCAAAGAATCCAAGGGCCTTGCAACCATACCTTTTAAACAAAGTGGCAAGGTTGGAAAAGACGCCACCATACATTTAAAACTTGATGGATACCCTTACAAGGAGTTTGGATACATCAAAACCCATATTTCCGATATAGCAGCCGTTTCAAATGAAGGTGGCTATCAGGCGAGCTTTAATTTGCCCGCACCATTAATCACTACATACGGGATGGAAATACCTTTTAAACAAGAAATGAGAGGAACCGCTGAAATTATTACAAAAGAAAAAACAATCCTTGAAAGGCTGTTTGAACAAATTATCAGTCTGGTAAAGAATAACTGAAAAGACTATTAATTTAAGGAGAGTGTATCTCTGGATACTGAGAATCCGGTAAATAAGCCAAAACCATTTTCAATATTGGTAAAATCAATCACAGGTTCAGAAAGTGGGTTGGTAGATTGATCATTCTGCCTTTTTATGGACATGAAGTAATCGTAATAGTCTTCTGTGATGGATCTTAATTCAATGATAATTTTCGCATTATCGTCATTAGATCTGATTTTTTCGAGATCAGCTCTAAAGTTTAATTTTTTAGTAGTACCGTTAAACGACCTGTCAGAAACCAACGCTCCTCTGTTATTGATGTAAAATGTTACGGGTGCATTGGGATCAAAAGTGTACATCTTTAAAGGTCCGTAAAATCTTGTTTCAAAATCTCTACGTCCATCTAAATCAGTAGCAAGCTCATCTTTTAATTGATATAAAAGGATATGGTAGTAGTTTTCCTCGTCTCTGGGGTCATCTATACTCATACTTAAATAAACATGACCATTGGTTCCCTGGTTTCCACCATCATCTTCAATGGAGGTATTGGAAATTTTTGTGGGTGGAGGAACCGAACCCGTAGAACTTACCGGTTCAAAATTTTCTGCCGTTACTCTGATTTCATATTCTTTTCCAACTTCAGGAATCAATCCATGAGATCTGTAACTTGGGAGGGTATCAAATTCATCTGGTGGAAAATAAGTTAGTTGTTCAATCAACTCACCCTCAAACCAAATTGAAACATTTGCAAAATCGATGTAGGTATTTTTTTCTTCGTTTCCAAACTTTCTACTTGCAGATACCCTAACATAGAAAGGAAGGTCATTGGTAAAATAGCTGTTTACAACCAACTTGCTTTCTGACAAATCGTCTAAAATATCAACGGGTTCGAGACACCCGAAGAAGGGAATGGTGAAAAGCAGGAATGTTAGGTTGCGAATCAACTTCATAAACATTTCGTCTTGGCTATTACAAAAGTACAAAATTATATTCTAACAATGTAGCTTAATGTAGGTAAAAGTGGTGGAACATACCGCTGATACAAATTATTTTCTTCCCGAATCTCATAAAATATAGGATTTTTTCGCATATAAACGTTGTGAATCCCGAATTCCAGGGACTGATCTCCGAAATCTCCGGACCAATTGTATTGTCCACCAATGTCTAAATAATGATAAGCAGGCATTCTGAATCCATTTTTTTCAGAAAAGGTTAAAACCTTTATCGGAGGTAAATCAATATTTGGAATGGTAACATAAACCCCAATTGGCAGGGAAGTAGCCAGCCCTGTAGAATAGGTCCAATTTGCCTTGATGGACAATTTTTTAGTGATGGAATGGGAAAGACCGAGGTTCAGAATATGCCGACGATCGTATCGAAACGGAAAGGTGATTTCTCCATCGCCACTGTCAAAAGTCCGTTCAGTTTTACCAAGGGAATAATTCAAATATCCTTGGGTTCTTCCTGTGTTTCTTTTTATTGAAAATTCCAATCCATAGGCCCAGCCGCTACCTGAGACAACGCTTGATTCCCAATTATTGGCATTGACCTGAAGTGTTTGAGCTTCTTCAAATTCCAATAAATTCTTCATGGTTTTGTAATAACCACTCACCCCTGCTTCAAAATTCAAAGGCAATCGTAAGGCCATCCAGGCTGAATACTGTCTAGCTCTTTGAGGTTGAATATTTCTTGTAGCACTCACCCAGATATCTGTTGGCAAACCAATACTTCCCGTTGACAAGAGTTGCAGAAATTGGGTCATTCTTTCATAGGAAATTCCACTAGATAAGAAATCATTGAATTTGTAGGAAAACCGTATTCTTGGTTCAAGACTATACCATGTTTTTCCTTTTGTAAAAAATGCTGCTGAATAAATCCCAAGGGAAAGGCTGGCATTTTGGAAAGGAGAAAATTCATCTTCCACATAGGCACTTAATTCATTTGGTGACAAGGGATCCCTCCTCCAAAATGTATCGATTTCTAAATTAACAGAGTCGATGGTTGTTAGGTCCTCGCTTAATTCATAAACTCCGGGCTGATACCTGTAATTCGAGAACTTTGCACCAAACTTTATTAGGTGATTTGAATTGGGAAAATATTCAAAATCAATTTTTGCTGTTATGTCCTGAATATTTGAATTGGATTGGCCTGCTGTAAATTGTTCTTCTTCCTTCTTTCCAAAATTATAGGATTCGACACTTGTTATCCTTGTCGATATATAATCGTATTTACTGTAGGTAAAAGTGGTATTTGAAAAAAGCTTATTATTATAGGTATGGTTCCACCTAAAGGAAGCTATATTGTTTCCCCAGTTTTCATCATTGGTGTCTTCGAAATAGGCAACCCGGCCTTCTGCATATTTTTTTAAAAAGATATCGTCAAAAAACTGGTCCTGACCATTGTAAAGACTAAGATAAATCTTGTCTTTTAAAGAAATTGCATAATTGATTTTCAGATTTAAATCATAATAATAATACTTAATTGTCCCTGAATTTCCCGGAACGCTTGACCTTTGACTACTATAATATAGATTAGAATAAAAATCTGTGAAAGATCTTCTGGCACTAAATAGAAAACTGGCTTTGTCCTTCACAATTGGCCCTTCCAACGTAACTTTTCCTGATAAAAGGCCCAATTGGATCTCACTGCCAAACTCTTTTTTATTTCCGTCCCTGGTTCTTACATCCAAAACAGATGAAAGCCTTCCACCATATCGGGAGGGAAAACCCTGTTTAAAGAACTTCGCATTTTGAATCGCACTGGTATTAAATATTGAATATACGCCCCAGGTATGCTGAGGGATGTAAACCGGAACATCATCCAGCAATATTAGATTTTGATCATTACTTCCTCCCCTTACATTCAAGCCCCCGATTCCTTCTGCTCCTGACTGAACCCCTGCTTGTACCAAAACAGTTCGCAACAAATCCGGCTCGCCACCAAGTGACACCAGCGATGATACATCCTTGTTGGTAATTTCAATTCCGTTTACAACTTCAGGCCCATTATTTTTTTTGGAGGTGATTACAATTTCATTCAGTGTCAAGGAAGGTTCAAGTGAAATGGTTTTTAAATCACTTTTATTTAGGAGAAAACTCAGTTTGTAAGGTTTATAACCAAGGTAAGAAAAGACCAGGTCGGTAGGACCTTCTTTTAGAGTTAGACTAAAAAATCCATAATTATTGGAAACGGTACCTTTCCCTGAGTTTAAATCAAAAATATTTGCCCCAAGTAAACGCTCTCCTGTTTGGATGTCTTCAATGTATCCACCAATTGTAAATTTTTGTTTCTCTTCAATCATGTCATTAGACTTAAAAACCACCACCCTTTCTCCAATGGCCTGAACATCCAATCCGTAAGGATTTAAATTTTCTTTTAAAATACTGCCAAGGCTTTGTTTCGAATAGGTTTTATTGATGATTACTGAGGGGGGCAAAATATCTCTGCTGAATGATATGGGGACTTTTGTTTCTGCAGAAAGCTGGATTATGAAATCAGGCAATGGAAGGTCAACAGAAATAAAATTTACTTCTTTGTCCAATGGATTTTGACCTGCCAGGACGGCAGGAAATAAAATCCCAAAAAACAGGACAAAGAAATTTTTCATAACTGGTGAATAATTTTTTGCTTTGTGGCAGATTTCAGCCTAACCACTTAAAAGCTTCCGCAATGATTCTTTCCTTCGGAAGTCAAATATCAATAATAGACAACATTTTTATTACAATCAATTGATTTTAGGATTTTTACAAAAGATCTACAATCTAAATATACTTCATAGAATGGAAAACCTTCGATTTAATTACCAATCCTCTTTGCCCTTCATCACTCAACAAGAGATTGATTACCTTTCTCCTTATACCAAAATAGCTTCAGAAGCCCTTCAATCTGGTTCGAGTCCCGGTTCAGATTTCCTTGGTTGGGTAAAAATGCCTTTCCTGTATGACACCAAAGAATTTGATCGGGTAAAAATTGCTGCTGACAAAATAAGAAACCAGTCTGATATTTTGGTCGTGGTTGGAATTGGCGGTTCTTATCTCGGTGCAAAGGCTGCCATAGAATTTCTGTCCCATTCTTTTTATAATAATTTGGATAATGAGAAAAGAAACGGACCTGCTATAGTGTTCGCAGGTATCAATCTATCTCCTGATTACCTAAATGACTTATTGGACCTTTTGGAAGGAAAGGACTTTTCCATCAATGTAATTTCAAAATCAGGTACTACTACCGAACCTGCGATTTCCTTCAGGGTACTAAAAGAATTGACGGAATCAAGGTATGGTAAGGTTGGGGCAAAGGACAGAATTTTTGCAACAACCGACCGTCAGAAAGGTGCTTTGAAACAACTTGCAGATCAGGAAGGATATGAAACATTTGTTGTACCTGATGATATAGGCGGAAGATTTTCTGTTTTAACTCCCGTTGGGCTTTTACCAATTGCTGTTTCGGGAGCAAATATTAATGCCTTGATAAATGGGGCTTTGGATGCTGCTAATACTTGCCAGAAAAAATTTGATGAAAACCCCGCATTGCAATATGCTACCATCAGAAATATTTTAAATAGAAGAGGAAAGGCCATAGAGATGCTTGTAAGCTATGAGCCAAGGTGCCAATATATTGCCGAATGGTGGAAACAACTCTATGGGGAGTCGGAAGGAAAAGATGGAAAAGGAATTTTCCCCGCTTCCGCAAACTTCACTGCTGATCTTCACAGTTTAGGGCAATTTCTACAAGATGGAACCAGAAATATGTTTGAAACCATTCTTAACATAACTAAACCTAAAAGAGATTTTTTACTAGGTGAAGATGTTGATAATTTGGATGGATTAAATTACCTGAGCGGAAAAAAACTTTCATATGTAAATGAAAAAGCCATGCAAGGAACCCTTGAAGCTCATCTTGATGGAGGAGTCCCAAATCTAATTATTGACCTTGAAGATGCTTCCGAACACTCTTTGGGGAATTTATTTTACTTTTTTGAATACGCTTGTGGGGTAAGTGGAAACTTATTGGGGGTCAATCCATTTGACCAGCCAGGAGTCGAGGCTTATAAGAAAAACATGTTCAGATTGCTAGGCAAGAAATAAAACTTTATAATTTTAACTAAAATATTTACAAGTTTTATAATGATTAAAAAAATCCCCAATTTCTTGTATTGCAGGATACTTATGGATTACAGATTTTTGTATGTGTATTAGGACCCTTTTTAAAATCCGGTATTTTTAAGATTTAAGCTTTCTTTAAGCTGAAATTTATCGGATCTTTATGTTTGCGACTTTACTTTGAAAGATATTTGAACATTCTAAATAAACCGATTACCCATGAACTACCGGTTACAACTGGCAATTATATTGCCCTTACTCTTTACTTGTACCTACCTTTCAGGTCAAAATGACCTGCCCATTAATTATCAGGCTGTTATTCGAAATGCTGATGGAACCATTGCCAAAAATAAAATGGTTGGTTTGCGATTTTCTTTTTATGATAGTCTTCAAAATTCAGCTCCTGAATATGTAGAACTCCATGAAATAATGACAACCGATCTGGGCTATGTAAACCTGGAACTAGGAAATGGCCAGGATTTGGAAGGAGAATTCTCAAACATTTCCTGGAAAAGCAAAAAGGTGTACCTGCAAATTGAAGTCAATACGGGTCAGGGTTTTACTGACCTCGGTATCACCGATTTCAAGGCTGTTCCGTTTTCTAAATATGCTGATGCAGCCAAAACATCAGAAAAGGCCAGCAACCTCTTTCTAAATGAAATCAAAGATGTATCTGCGCCATCTCCAACAGTAGGGCAAATCCTAAGGTGGAATGGAGAAACCTGGGTGCCTTCAAAAGATTCTGATATACAAACGCTACAAATTACAGGCAGAACACTTTCAATTTCCAATGGGAATCAGGTAACCCTTCCGGAATCGGATGATATGTTTTCTGCAGGTAACGGGATCGATATAAACAATGGGATTATTCAAAACACAGGAGATTTAAATCCGGACGATGATGTCCTGATTAGTCATGAGGCCGGAGGCATGTTAAACGGAACCTTCGACAACCTGAACCTTAATCTCAATTCCATCGACAATCAGCACTTAAAAAGCAATTCAATTAGTAGTAGCAATATCATTGATGGCTCCATCCAATCAAATGACTTTAGCTCAATGGGAGCTGCTAATGGCCAGGTTTTGAAATGGAGCAGTTCCAGTCAAAGATGGATTGTAGCAGATGATGAAGGGGGGCCAAAGCAAACTTTATCTATCAATGGTTCAACCTTGAGCATCAGCGATGGAAACAGTGTTACACTTCCTAATCAGTCCAATTATGCTCCCGGCATTGGCATCAGCATTCAAGGCCAGAATATCATTAACACCGGTGATACTGATGCTTCAGATGATCTTTTAAAGACCTCTAGCTTTGATGGCGATGTAGCCGGAACCTATACCAATCTTAAATTGAAAACTGGTGTGGTTGGAGAATCTATCCTTGCTGCAGGCTCAGTATCTAATTTAAAGCTGTCAAACAATGCTGTGACAGGCTCCAAAATTGCAAACATGGGTGCCACCAACGGCCAGGTATTAAAATGGACCGGTACTACATGGGGACCTGCCAACGATGATACAGGAACCAGTGTTTGGAATATTTCCGGTTCAAACGTTAACAACATCAACCTTGGAAATGTCGGTATAGGCCTGACCAATCCAACTGCAAAATTACATGTAGTAGGCGACGGCACCACAACTGGAGGAATCAGAATTTCCACACCCGGAACATCCAACAATGGAGCAGCATTATTATTGGATGGCAATTCTGTTGATTGGGCATTGATGGCTACCAATCAGGGATTCTCTATGGGAGGTAATAAATTTGTTATCAGGAACCAGACATTTGGTAATACTCCATTTATTCTAAACTCAAATGGAAATTTAGGACTCAATGTAGATGATCCTAGTGCAAAGTTGGCAGTCTCTGCCACAAATGGAGAAACCAATACCGTTAATATCATTTCCAACACTGCCAGTAATAATAGCATTATTCTGCAAACCGAATATTCAGGTGATGTAAATGCTCAAAGGGAAGTGACAGCCATCAAAGCAAAGGCAATTTCCGGAACCGGATTCGGTACCGGTATCCTTGCTGAAGGAGGTAATATTGGTATAAAATCCATTGCTACAGGAGCAAATGCCAACAAGCCGATTTATGGTTTGTACGCCGAAGCAACCGGCAATTCAGGAACCCGATATGGTGTATATGGAGCAGCTAATGGAAGTACCGGTGTAAATATCAATTATGGAATTTACGGAACTACATCCGGCTCGGGTTTTGGTAATTATGCGGGGTATTTCCAAGGAAATCTTCATGTTTCCGGTACACTTTCGAAATCTGCAGGTACTTTTAAAATTGACCATCCGGCAGACCCGGAAAATAAATACCTGATTCATTCATTTGTTGAGAGTCCGGACATGATGAATGTTTACAATGGAAATATTTCAACAGATGAAAAAGGATTTGCAACAGTTACCCTTCCTGACTATTTCGAATTGTTAAATAAGGATTTCAGATACCAACTTACAGTTATCGGAACCTTTGCACAGGCAATCATCAAAGAAAAAATAAAGGAAAACACTTTTGTTATTCAGACTTCAGAACCAAACGTTGAAGTAAGTTGGCAGATAACCGGAATCAGAAAAGATCCTTACGCAGAAAAAAACAGAATAGAGCCGGTCGTTGAAAAACCACAAGGAGAAAAAGGCACCTATTTAAACCCGGAGGTATACAACCAGGAGGCTTCAAAGGCATTGGGCTATCCTGAGAAAATTAAATAAACTGGCAATTATAATCCCATGAAATACATTTTTACAACCGGACTGCTGCTAATGGCTTTATTAGCAGCAGCCCAAAGCATTGACAGGGAGGTTATCAATTCTATTGGATTTCAAATTGATGAAGTTAATTTCAGCATCAACCAATCCATAGGTGAATCTGTCATCAGCCATATTGAAGGGCCGGATTTTATTTTAACAGAAGGTTTTCTTCAATATTTTGAAGTATCCAATGCAAGTGAGGATTTTGAAAGCCTCTATGGTTCGGTTTATCCTTCCCCAAACCCTTCCAATGGAATTTTCTCTTTGAAAAATCTAAGTGCAGAAAATTTAACTGGAAAAATAACAGACCTGCAGGGTCGGGTTCTTTGGAATGGAACCATAAATGGCACCATAGAAACTCAAACACTTCCGGCCGGACATTATGTGCTCTTGGTTTTTGATGACAATTACCGTTTTAAAAGTTTTCCCATTCAAATTTACCGTCCTTAGACTTGGCAACTATTTAACCTAATCTGTTTTTCCTTGAATTGGTTTTTAATTTTAAGTTTGGGGAAAATTATTTCAGATGAGGCATTGGTTACAAGTTTTTACATTATTGCTTTTCTTTCAAACAGCTTTTACGCAGGTTAATAACCGAGGTAAAGCATTGCCACTTAAGGTCCCACCATTCACCCCAGGCACCGAAAGGTTAAAGGCCGGAGACGAAAAGGAGAAATCAAAAGAAAGGTCTTTGGTTTTAAATATTCCTTTCACTTCTATTGGTCCTACCGTTTTTGGTGGAAGGGTTTCTGATATTGAAGTTTCCCCCATGAATCCTAATCATTTTTATGTTGGATATGCAAGTGGAGGATTATGGGAAACAAAGAATAACGGACATACGCTGGAGCCTCATTTTCAAAATGAATCGGTAATTACCGTTGGAGATTTTGCAGTAAACTGGTACACCAATACCATTTGGCTGGGTACCGGAGAAGTTAATTCCAGCCGCTCTTCCTATGCCGGAAATGGAATTTATAAAAGCACTGATGGAGGAAAATCTTGGGTTCATAAAGGTTTGGATGAAACCCATCACATTGGAAGGGTACTATTGCACCCCACTGATACCAATACCATTTGGGTGGCAGCACTTGGTCATTTGTATTCACCTAATTTTGAGCGTGGAATTTTCAAAACCTCAGATGGAGGAAATACCTGGAAGAAGGTTTTATATGTGGATTCAAATACAGGCGCTGTAGATTTGATACTTGACCCTTCCAATCCGGATATATTATATGCTTCAACCTGGGAACGCAGTCGGAGAGCATGGAACTTTGAAGAAGGAGGTTCTGGAAGTGGTATTTGGAAAAGTGTTGATGGAGGAGAAAATTGGCAAAATTTATCTGTAGTTGGTAAAGGTTTCCCTTCCGGAGAAGGAATTGGAAGAATCGGTCTTGCGGCTACCTCTGTTGCAGGGACTACTACCCTATTTGCAGTGGTTGACAATCAAAACAGGCGCCCCCCTTCTGACGAAGTACCCGATGAAGGTTTGAAGAAGAAAGATTTTGAAAAAATGACATCAGCCAACTTCCTTCAATTAAAAAACAAGGACCTGGAAAAATACCTGAAAGAAAATGATTTTCCAGAAGAATATACCGCCGAGAAAGTCAAGGAAATGGTTGAAAGAGGAGATATCCAACCAATTGCCTTAAAAAGCTACCTGGAAACTGGAAACAATCAATTATTTGACACAGAAGTTATCGGCACAGAGGTATATAGAAGCACTGATGGAGGATTAAATTGGCAAAGAACACATGAGGACTTTTTGGACGATGTTTACTATACTTATGGCTATTATTTTGGTCAAATCCGCGTAGCACAAGGAAATCCTGAAAAGCTTTACATTTTTGGAGTTCCTGTGATTAAATCAGATGATGGTGGTAAAACATGGGAAAGCATAAATGGAGATAATGTACATGTAGACCATCATGATTTGTGGATAAATCCAAACAATGAAGGTCACCTCATCTTAGGAAATGATGGTGGAATTAATATCAGTTATGATGATGGTGAAAATTGGTTTAAAGTTCAGCATCCGGCAGTTGGTCAGTTTTATTATGTAAATGTTGATATGGCTGAACCGTACAATGTTTATGGTGGTACCCAGGACAATGGCGTTTGGAAAGGACCTTCCAATTACAAACCAGGTACCCGATGGCAAATGACTGGAGATTATCCTTATGAAACTGTATTGGGGGGTGACGGAATGCAAATTATGATCGATACCCGCTCAAATGACATCATCTATACTGGTTTTCAATTTGGAAATTACTTTAGAATCAATACCAGGACAGGAAAAAGAAAATACATCTCACCAAAACACAAGTTAGGGGAAAGTCCCTACAGGTTCAATTGGCAAACCCCCATTCACCTTTCAGTGCACAATCAGGATATCCTCTATATCGGAAGTCAAAAGGTGCACAGGAGTATGGATCAAGGTGAAAATTGGAAGGAAATATCCTTTGATTTGACTCAGGGAGGAAGAGATGGAGATGTTCCATTTGCAACATTAACTGCTCTTCATGAATCCCCATTAAAATTTGGATTACTATACACCGGCTCGGATGACGGATTAGTCTATGTGAGCAAGGATGGCGGAAATACCTGGGAAAATATCAGCAATGGATTACCTGAAGATTATTGGGTAAGCAGGATTCAAGCATCATCTCATGAAGAAGGAACTGTTTATCTATGCTTAAATGGTTACCGTTGGGATAATTTTAAACCTTTGGTTTATAAAAGTGAAAATTACGGCAAATCATGGTCAAAGATCGGCAAGGATTTACCACTTGAAACTGTAAACGTAATTAAAGAAGACCCGGAAAATCCAAAGGTATTGTATGTAGGTACAGACCATGGTTTGTACTTATCACTGGATGGGGGAAAAGATTTCATGTTGTTTGGAAAGGATCTTCCATATGTTCCGGTGCATGACCTGGTAATACATCCAAAAGCAAAAGAAATTATAGTCGGGACGCATGGAAGGAGTATTTATAAGGCAAGTGTAAAAGAAGTCCAACAAATGGTAGACAGCATTTTCAAAAAGGAAATATTTGCTTTTAAAATGGATAAAATCAGATACAGAGAATCTTGGGGCAACAAACCTTACACTTGGGGAGAGGTTTCAAAACCGGAAGTAAAAATACCGGTCTACTCTAAGTCCGATGGTCCAATTTCAATTATGATTTTTGCTGATGACTATCTATTATTTGAGGCAAATGATACCATTCAAAAAGGAATTCAATATTTGGACTATGACTTAAGCTTTGATTCAACACACAAAGAAATCTACTTCAACTGGCTTCTTGACCAGGCAAAAGACAAAGATGAAGTAACTGAAATTAAGCCCGGAAAGGAAACCGGAAAGTTTTATTTGAGAAAAGGCAAATACAAAGTTGAAGTCAAAAAAGAAGATGAAATCAGTATAACCACTTTTACAATAGAATAAAAAAAAGCCCGCATTTGAAAGTCAAATGCGGGCTTTTTTAAAAATCTATATTTCAATTAAGGAAGAAAGATTTTGAACTCCACTCTCCTATTCTTCTGTCTGCCTTCCTTGTATCTGTTGTCTGCAATAGGTCTGCTTTCACCAAAACCTTCATGATTCATTCTATCAGCATTAATTCCACGCGCAATTAAATAATCATAACAGGATTTAGCACGACTCTTAGAAAGATTTAGGTTGTTGGTTTCATCTCCAACACTATCGGTATGCCCCTCTATCCTAACATGATAGTCCGGATACTTTTTCAAAACATCTGCTACCTGGTTTAAAATTTCTTTCGACTGAGGTAACAATATAGATTTGGCAGTTTCAAATTCTACCGCCTGAGTAGCAAAATCCAATACTGCTTTATCTTCCTGTTTCATTTCCGGACAACCATCGTTCGATTTAGGACCAGGTGTATTTGGACACTTGTCAACAGCATTAGCAACTCCGTCATTATCACTATCTGGACAACCTTTTAATGCGACCTTTCCGGCTTCATTTGGACATTCATCATCCGGATCAGCGATGCCATCTCCATCAGAATCAGGACAACCACCCAAGCCAGGCGATCCAGCAGCGTTTGGACATTTGTCTTCGCTATCAGTAATCCCGTCACCATCTGTATCAGGACATCCATTTAAACTAGCAAGTCCAGCCACTTTTGGACAAGCATCATCTTTGTCGGCAACCCCATCCATATCTCCGTCAGGACAACCATTCAATTCTGCCTTTCCAGGTTCAGTGGGACAATCATCATCTGCATCAGCTATACCATCTCCATCGGTGTCAGGATTCTCAACTTCAATAATCTCTTCTTTTTTCTCATAATCTCCAATCAAATACATGAAGCCAACAGAATGCTGCAAGTTGTCTCGAAGGTCATCTATTCCAAGTCGGTATTCAGTTTGTGCATTTAAATAAAGATGCGGAGCAAATCTAAAATTCAGACCAATTCCCAATGGAATCTGGAGGTTAAAATTCTTTTCGGCGAACTCATAATTTGCTCCGACTCCAGCTAAAAGATAAGGAGCAAACCAGTTGGGTTCTTTGAAATATTTAAGATGAAGCAAGGCATCTAAATTTCCTACATATTGCTTGTTAACGAATTCAGTTTCTGTTACAGGAAGATTTGCAGTTCCCAAATTTAATGGAATAGCGAGGTTGAGGAAATTATTTAAATGCCTCACATAACCCAGCTCCACTCCTCCTGTATTAAATTCCTTAAGGGTCAAATCCTCATTAGTGATAGGATAATGATAATTGGTCCAGGTGTATCTAAAGGTAAATCCATCCGGAGCCCCATCATACTGCGCAAGCAAAGGTGATTGGAGAAACAACCACGATAATGCTAGAAGAATAATTAGTTTTTTCATGTGTTTGTATTTGTTTTAAAATGGTAAGACGCTAAAACGAATTAATAATTGCTACAAAGTCATCTGCCACCAAGGAAGCACCTCCTATCAAACCACCATCTACATCTTCCTGACTAAATATTTCTTTTGCATTGGAAGGTTTACAACTTCCACCATATAAGATTGGAGTAAGCGAAGCCTTCTCTTCCCCATACTGTTCCAAAAGAAGTTTCCTGATAAAGGCATGCATTTCCTGAGCTTGTTCAGGGCTGGCGGTTTTTCCCGTTCCAATTGCCCAAACCGGTTCGTAGGCGATTATTACTCTGTGAATATTCTCCATTTTAACCGCCTCAAACAATCCCTTTTTTAATTGTTCTTCTACAATTTCAAAGTGTTTTCCAGATTCGCGTGCATCCAGTTTTTCACCACAACAAAAAATAGCCTGAAGATTGCCTGAAAGTACAGCCTGCATTTTTTTAGCAAGCAATTCATCACTTTCTCCAAAATATTCTCTGCGCTCAGAATGACCCAGGATGACATACTCCGCTCCAACCGATTGTAGCATGTCAGCAGATAGCTCACCGGTATACGCGCCATTTGCCTCCTGATGACAATCTTGGGCACCGATGGCCATGTTGAAAACATCCTTTATTAGATTGGAAGCAGTTTTTAAAAGAATGGAGGGCGGGCAAAGGATAACCTGACATTCAGTAGGCCCTAAACTATCTCTAACCTGCATGATGAGCAGCCGACCTGATTGAAAATTCATATTCATTTTCCAGTTACCGGCTACGATTTTTCTTCTGTTGATATTTTTCATTTTGTGCTCGTTTCTGACGCTTTAATTAAAAATTGTCACCAAATTATTAAACATTTATTTAAAGTCAGGCACAAAAAAAGCTTTTAACCCCGAAGGATTAAAAGCTTGGTATTACTTTCTTTTGAAATGTGGATAATTAACGGACTATTTTATTCACGGCCAAAAGAATCAAAGTTTAGGTGTACAAAATAAAACATGGGATCATATGTCTTTTAGTCCTCATACCTTGAAAAAATTTTCAATCTCAGGACAAACATATTACAATTTTAACAAATATGAAATTATTTTTAATATAAATTATAAAAATAAAAAAAGGGCGATCCAAAATCATTGGAATCGCCCTTTTCGTCAAATTGAGTTCTTATAAATTTGAAGCTCCTTCATTTGCATCATTGTATCTTTTGGTCACTTCGTCCCAATTGATTACATTGAAGAAGGCACTCAAATAATCGTTTCTTCTGTTTTGGTAGTTCAGGTAGTATGCATGTTCCCAAACATCACAACCCAAAATAGGAGTTCCCTGCTTATCAGCGATATCCATCAAAGGATTATCCTGATTTGGCGTAGAAGTAATGAAAAGTTTGTCATTTTTATCTACACACAACCAAGCCCAGCCCGAACCAAATCTGCTCATTGCTGCCTGAGAAAATTCTTCTTTGAAATTTTCAAAAGAACCAAAATCTCTAACGATGGCTTTGTGAATATTCATTCTTTCAGAAGGCTCTCCGCCACCGTCCGGAGACATGATTTCCCAAAACAAACTGTGATTGTAGTAACCACCACCATTATTTCTAACGGCACCTGAATGTTTGGAAACATTGGCAAGGATTTCTTTGATTGATTTTCCTTCTAGTTCTGTACCCGCAATCGCGTCGTTTAACTTACTGGTATATCCTGCGTGGTGCTTACCGTGGTGAATCTCCATGGTTCTAGCGTCGATATGAGGTTCTAGAGCATCATGAGCATAAGGTAAGTCTGGAAGTTTAAATGCCATTATAGTTGGTTTTAAGTTAAAAAATATGTGAAAAATCAAAGCTTTAAATGCTTCGATTTTGTTTAATCAATTTCACTAAATCAACACGCTGCAATGTAAGAAGTTCAAATTTCAAATTAAGTTCTAACAAAAAAACTCTGGGTTAATTTTTGGTCAATTTTGCCTGAATAAAGCATCTAAATGATTTTTTAAGCAAAGACAATAAGTTAATTTTGCGCCCCGATTTTGTAAGAACTTTTATTTCAAACTTTCAAATAAACAAAATGGAATACAGAATAGAAAAAGACAGCATGGGAGAAATTCAAGTCCCTGCAGAAAAATATTGGGCAGCACAGACCCAGCGTTCCTCCGAAAACTTTAAAATTGGTGGCCAAAAAATGCCGGTGGAAATAATTAAGGCTTTTGCTATTCTTAAAAAAGCTGCTGCCTTGACAAATATGGACTGCGGTGTCCTGGCGCAGGAAAAAGCAGAACTAATTGCTAAGGTATGTGATGAAATTTCAGCCGGAAAATTAGATGATCAATTTCCATTGGTTGTGTGGCAAACCGGCTCTGGAACACAATCTAACATGAATGTAAATGAGGTCATCGCAAATCGCGGTCATGTCTTGAAAGGAGGTAGCCTGACAGACAAGGAAAAATTTCTGCATCCTAACGATGACGTAAATAAGTCACAGTCTTCAAATGATACCTTTCCTACTGCAATGCATATTGCAGCTTACAAAATCCTGGTAGAAACTACCATTCCGGGAATGGAAAAATTGCGTGATACACTTGAAGCGAAATCCAAGGAGTATTGGACTGTTGTGAAAATTGGAAGAACTCACTTTATGGATGCAACCCCACTTACCGTTGGACAGGAATTATCCGGGTATGTTGCTCAGTTGAACCACGGAATCAAGGCCATAAAAAACAGTCTTTCACATCTTTCAGAATTGGCATTGGGTGGAACTGCAGTTGGTACCGGATTGAATACTCCGGAAGGATACCCTGAAAATGTAGCAGCTAAAATTGCTGAGATTTCAGGTCTGCCATTTATAACTGCGCCCAATAAATTCGAAGCACTGGCAGCTCATGATGCCATTGTTGAAGCACATGGTGCACTGAAAACTGTTGCGGTTTCATTGATGAAAATCGGAAACGACATCAGAATGCTTGCTTCAGGACCAAGATCCGGAATCGGGGAATTGATCATCCCAGAAAATGAACCTGGCTCTTCCATTATGCCTGGCAAGGTAAATCCTACTCAGTCTGAAGCTTTAACCATGGTTGCTGCTCAGGTTATGGGAAATGATGTTGCCATTAACGTAGGAGGATCAACCGGTCACTTTGAATTAAACGTATTCAAACCGGTCATGATTTACAACTTCCTTGTCTCTGCCAAATTGATTGGAGACGCATGTGTAAGTTTCAATGACAACTGTGCAATTGGTATTGAACCAAACTATCCTAGAATTAAAGAGCAATTGGAAAATTCTCTGATGTTGGTTACAGCATTAAATACCAAAATCGGTTATGACAATGCAGCTAAAATTGCTAAAAAAGCGCATAAGGAAGGTAAAACCCTTCGTCAGGCTGCCATAGAACTTGAATTGCTTACTTCAGAAGAATTTGACCAATGGGTTAAACCTGAAGACATGGTGGGTAAATTGTAAAATCCATCTTTTATAAAAAAGCCGGTTTCCTTCAAATAGGAACCGGCTTTTTTATTAGTTGTCGTATACTTTACGATTAACAATCAGCTGCACAGAATTCGGGAAATTGAGCATAAGATTTAATAACTTTGAAACCGAACCCCCACACAAAAAACCATATTTAACATGCAACGAACTTTTACCTTTGTAAGCCTTTCCTTTTTCCTTTTTATATCATTTTCAATTTTTGGCCAGGGAACCTCCTGCCAGTTCCCAAACCTTGTTTGTACTAATGAGAATGATGTTTTTACGATTGAAATAAACAATACAAACACCGGCACCGCCAATCCTAATAACAATTATGGCTGCCTTGTAACTCAACCTAATCCAACATGGATGCAATGGCAGGTTACTACCTTCGGTGGAGCTTTATTGGAATTAAAAAATGATATGGACCTGGATTTACAGGTTGCAGTTTGGGGACCATTTAGTGGATATCTAAACACAATTGACACCTGTGGCGAATTGAAGACTCCTATCTTCTGTACGCCAGTTGCCCGCAATAATCATTACATAAATCTTCCCATTGCAGTACCAGGACAATATTTTTTGATGCTGGTCACAAGAGCTGATGCTTCTCCAACCAATCTGTATTTTAATGAAATTTCAACACTGGGAATATTTGATTGCAATGGAAAAATACCCGGTTGTGGCCCCAAAGCTGATGACCCTCCGGGATGCGAAATTTGTCAACCTTCATTTTCCAGTACTACTGTGAATTATGACGCCTGCTGCCTTCCTGTCCCCGGGTTTTGTTCCTTTATTGAAAACAATCAATGGGTCAATTTCCTGGCAACTGATACCGTAGCGGAGATAAATGTTTATGGGTTTAATTGTCTGTATCAGGAAGGAATTGAAGCTGTAGTTACTGATCAGGACTTAAATATTGTTTCAAATTGCTTTATATCCTCTCCTGGAGATTTTTCGGAAGATCTTATTGCAACCGGCCTCACACCGGGAAAAAGATACTATGTAATGGTCGACGGTGTCAATGGAGATGCATGTGAATTTACTTTAAACTTTAATTCGGGTGTTTGGGTTGGAAGACCGGATTCTGCCCGACAAGTTATTGGACCGGTAGATGTTTGCCCGACAGGAATTGTTACTTATTCAGTTGATTCTGTACCGGGTGCTACCAACTACCACTGGTCGGTTCCAAAAGATATTGCAACCATCATTGATGGACAAGGAACAAGAGATATTACGGTCAGATTTAAAACAACAACCGGAACCGGAGAAATTTGTGTCTGCCCTACCAATGCATGTTATGAAGGAGCAACTGCCTGCCTAATGGTAAATTCAACTGATTTAGGATTAACCACCCTTCCAGACACTTCAGTTTGTTCCAATGATTTTCCTATCATCATTGAAGGGCAATCATGGGATTCAGCGGGAACTTACTCAGTTACTTATCCTTCTTATTTGGGATGTGACAGTACAGTTCAGTTTACAATATTAAATGACCCGGGCTGTAGAAACTGGACCAAGCTTTTGGCTGAAATGGATTCTATTTTAACAGTTGATTCTATTATTTGTCAGTCGGATACTGCAACAGTGCTTTACAAGGCAGGCCTTTTAAATGGTACCCAATTGATTTGGGATTTTGATGAAGGAACTATTGTTGATGGAGAAAATGAGGGCCCATATTCCATATTTTGGACTGACCCAGGGAAAAAGGAAATCAAATTAACCATCGTGGAAAATGGGGATACTATAATTTTAAAGCGACAAATAAGTGTCATCGCTTTGCCAGATCCACCCGGCTTTGATTGCCAAACTAGAAACGTTTTGGTAATGAGAGTTTGTTGGGATCCTAATCAAACTGCGATTAGCTCCATTACAGGAATCAATGGTACCAGCGGCAACATAGATGGAAATTGTTTTATCGTTTCCTCCCCTTCCGACAATGGATCAACCATAGATTTCGAGTATACTGTTCAAGGCGAAATTCCGGGCTGCGATTTAACCGGCACTTACCAGTGTGATATTTCAAATTGTCCCCCTGTGGAAATTCTACCGGTAGATCCTGGCACAATATGCCTTGAAGCCAACCTTTCTCCTATCCAACTGGAAGCCAACGTTTTAAACAATCTTTCGAATGGAACTTTCACCTGGTCTGGAAATCATGTTACTTCCATTGGAATTTTTGATCCGCTTGCAGCAGGACCAGGAAACCACAGTGTCTCGGTAACCTATGAAGAAGATGGTTGTACCTGGACGGAATTATTCGATGTAACAGTTGTAGAACAACCGGAAATATTTGACTTTACCATTCAAGGTCCCTTATTTTTTTCTGAGTCTTCTGGAAACCTTGGAGTTGAAATGGTTTCCTTAGGAAACTATTCCTACGAATGGATCGACCCAAATGGGATTGCTATTGGAAATACGAATAATGTAAGGGTTCAAAAATGGCTGGCAGGACAAGAATATTGTGTTTCAGTTTCAAATGATTCCGGTTGTCAAACTGAAGGATGTGTTATGGTTGGAGGTCCTATTTTTAGAGTGAACCCATTTACAGTTATTTGCAAAGGTGAGGGAGCAAATCTTACCGTGCGTCCCGGCAATGGAGCAAGTTTTTCCTGGAGCCCGGCCAATGGATTAAATTGTACTGATTGCCCAAATCCATATGCGGCACCTTCCGGCACCACAAAATATACGGTTACCGCTACCCTTCCTGACGGCCGTCAAGGCAGTACAGATGTTTGGGTGATAGTTTTACCTCAAGGATTTTGTCCATTTGCGTTGGAAAGTAATGACATTGCTGCTTTGAATCAAATCCAAAATCCTGGTCCGGATCAGATAACCCAACAAGTTTTATTACAGATGGAAAGAAAAGGAGCCGACAAAGAAATTTCGATTTTTCCTAATCCAGGTTCCGGACAATTTAACATCCGTTCTAATGAAATCATCGATGAAGTAAAATTGATAGACATTAATGGGAACGTGATTTTAAATAATTTTCCGAACGCATTAACTAATCAAATTCAATTGGAAAATCAGCCACAAGGAACCTATTTTGTAAAAATCAGGTCTGCCGGAAAATGGTACATAAAAAGAATTTTAAAAATGTAAAATAAAAAAGCCGGAGTCCACACTCCGGCTTTTTTATTTCTTCAACCTTGGTCCAACAGATCCGGACGGCGCTCTTTGGTACGCTTTAAAGCCTCGTTGTTTCGCCATTCTTCAATTTTAGCCTGATGGCCACTCATCAATATTTCCGGAACTTTCCATCCTCGGAATTCCGATGGCCTGGTATAAACGGGAGGAGCAAGTAAATCATCCTGAAAAGAATCAAACAAAGCAGATGTTTCATCATTCAAAACACCCGGTAAAAGTCTCCCGATAGAGTCTACCAAAACCGCTGCTGCAAGTTCCCCGCCTGATAGCACATAGTCTCCAATAGAAATTTCCATGGTGACAAAATGATCTCTTATCCGCTGGTCAATTCCTTTGTAATGCCCACAAATCATCATCAAATTTCCTTTCAGCGATAATTTATTGGCGATTTTTTGATTGTAAGTGACACCGTCAGGAGTCAAATAAATTATTTCATCATAAGAAACAACTTCTTGCAATTTTTCAATACAAGCAACAAGTGGCTCCATCATCATGACCATTCCTGCTCCGCCACCAAATTGGTAATCATCTACTTGTTTATGTTTTCCAAGGCCGTAATCTCGCAGGTCATGAACATTTACCTCCAACAAGTCTTTATCCCTAGCTCTTTTCATGATAGAGTGAGCAAAGGGGCTGTCCAACAATTCCGGCAATACGGTAATAATATCGATTCGCATTTTCTTCTACCTTTCTATTATTGATTTTAATGGAGCTAAGGCATCATTGATGGTCAAATCATGACCACTTGGCACAACAGAAACATAGCCTTCTTCCAATGCTTTTACATCTGTATCAACCCTTTTATCTTCGTTAATGAAACGACCGGTTAACCAATAATACTTTTCACCTCTTGGATCGACCGCTTCAGCAAATTCCTCTACCCATCTGGCAGCAGCCTGCCTACAAACTTTTATGCCCTTAATTTCATTTTCCGGTAGTTTTGGAATGTTTACGTTCAAAAGTTTACAATAGGGCAAGCCATTTTCTAAAGTCTCCTTTACAATTTTGGAAATAAAGGGTTTACAGGGTTCAAAATCTGCATCCCAGCTGTAATCCAATAAAGAAAATCCAATAGAATCTATTCCTTCCAAAGATGCTTCCATCGCGGCAGACATGGTACCGGAATAAATAATATTGATGGATGCATTGGAGCCATGATTTATTCCCGAAAGACACAAATCTGCTTTTTTATCCTTCAACAAAACGTGTTTGGCCAACTTTACACAATCCACTGGCGTACCTGAACACTCATAGGCCTCTACTCCATCAAACAACCTTACTGCATGTAATCTAAGAGGCTGTGTAATGGTTATAGCATGACCTTGTCCGGATTGTGGAGAGTCAGGAGCGACTACCAGTACATCCCCATACTCTTTGGCAACTTCGACCAATGCCTTTAAACCCGGTGCAGCTATACCATCATCATTGGTTACCAAGATTAATGGTTTATTTGTTTTTGTTTTATCTGACATGCCTGAATTTTAAATTGGAAAAAAGAGGCGCAAATTTATACATTAAAAAAGGCAAAGGGTTAAAGTGAAGTCGCTATTTTCGCCCCATGACACATTTAGACATTCTAAAGGAGCTCAAGAGTGGTACTTATAAGCCGGTCTACTTCCTGCACGGTGAGGAATCTTATTTCATCGATATGGTTTGTGATTATATTGAAGACAAAGTCCTTTCTGATGCTGAAAAAGGATTCAACCAAACCGTACTTTATGGGAAGGAAGCCAATTATCAATTGGTTGTTGATAATGCTTCAAGGTATCCGATGATGTCACCTTACCAGGTGGTTATTCTAAAGGAGGCACAGGAAATGAAAGATTTGGAGGACCTTGTCAAGTATGTTGAAAACCCACTTGCTTCTACCTTGTTGGTTATTTGCTATAAACATAAAACATTCAACAAGTTCAAAGGTAAATTTGGAAAGGCCATTCAAAAAAAGGCTGTTATACTAGAATCCAAAAAATTATATGACAATCAAATTGCGGATTGGGTAAGGGATTATTTAAAAAAAGGAAAATTACTTGCAGAAGCTGAAACCAGCCATCTGATAGCAGAATATCTCGGGAATGACCTTTCTAAAGTAAGTAATGAGCTGGACAAGTTAATACTTAACCTGCCCGAGGGTTCCAAGGTTACACCTGTAGAAGTTGAAAAACACATCGGGATTAGCAAGGATTATAATGTTTTTGAATTTCAAAAAGCCATAGCCTCCAGACAAATACAAAAAGCAAACAGAATAGCAAATTACTTCACTGCAAATGAAAGGAAGAATCCACTGGTAATGATTATTTCCAGCTTGAGCGGATTCTTTTCAAAAGTCTACATGCTGCAACATCTAAAAGGCAAAAGCCAGGATGAAATCTTAAGAATAATGAAATTCCGATCTGCCTGGTTTTTAAAAGATTATCAACAAGCAGCGAGTATTTACGCTCCTCATCAGGTTGAGAATATAATTTCGACATTGAAAGAATATGATTTGAAATCAAAAGGAGTTGATTTCAACAACACAAATGCACCCGAAGGAGCATTATTGAAGGAATTACTCTGGAAGATCCTCCATCCCTGATGATTTTGCCGCTTCCGGATCCCAAAAAACAAGGCCAAGTAATCCACTCAGTAGATTTACCAAAAAATGCAAAACAATTGGAATAAGCAGGGAACCTGTCAATAATAATATGGTGGCAAAAACCGTAGCCAATAGCGCAATCTTTAATACAGCTTCCCATCCTTGATAAATATGCGAGGATGCAAAAATTACAGATGGCAACAATACTACCAGAAAATACCCATGCAAATCATTGTCTACAAATTGAAGCAGGTAATGAATTAAAAAACCTCGAAAAAGTATTTCTTCACAAATAGCTGCCGTGAAAACCACAATTAAAAACCCGGAAAACTCCTTCAAGTTAGTTGGTAAAAATGGCGTATACTTTGACCATTCTTCATTCCTTTGTTTTCTGGCTTTTTTATTTCTAACCTGCCACCATGCATCCAGTATATAGGCAAATAAAAATGCACCCACCAATATCCAAATAAGATTTGCCCTTTCCAGATTAGGAATTCGTAAGCCTATATCATATAAAGTTTTTCCGGAAAACCACCAAATTAGAAGCAGGATTACGGTAAGAATCCATTGTGAAGCAGAATTAGCCAGGTAGATTTTAAATTTTTCATTGGAAGTAAGAGGATCTCCGTCTTCAAAAATTTTCCCAGATAAGAATGATTGTAATGGAATAACAACCATCAAAAAGAAAGCAGCTAAATGTTCAAGAAAACTGGGATCATGCATAAAAAGAGTAGAATTTCGCCTAAATCTTCAAAAAAGACCCAAAGCTTATGGAATTGGAATCTACCAATCGCACAAAATACCTTCCGGGTGCTAATTTTGAAACGTCAATATCTTCTTCCTGTTTAAAATCAATTAAAAACTTTACCAAAATTCCTTCCACGTTAAAAATAGCCACCTGATTTGTTAATTGAAAACTGCCATTTCGTATCCGAATAATATTGGATGAAGGGTTGGGATAAAAGCTTAAAGCCTCATAGGTAATCAAATTCCTGGTACTACTGAAGCAATCTACATTCGGATTCCAGGCAATGTTACTATCAAAGAAGGAAGAACAACCGCTTATGGTGTCAGTTATCATCAATCCGTATGTCCCTGAACTGCGGGCACAAACCGAAAGGCCGGTTTCATCAGGAAGAATATCTCCATTTAAAAACCATTGAAAATGCCATGATGGCAATATTCCCGATGTGTCCGTATATACTAATTCATTATTATCATTGATAAAAAATGGCGTTGGCGGGTAACTTTCAGCCAATACATTTATAGAATCAGACCGTGCAAAGCAGCCTGTAGAGCTGTTAGTAAAAACATTATAATAGGACCCAGGGAGCTCAACCAAAAGGGAATCAGAATTTTCTATAAAATTAGATTCGAAAAACCAGTCCACGAAAATGCCGCTTGTTGTAAGGTAAAAGGAATCTTGGCAATTCAACTGTAAGGCATTAGGAAAAAAGGGCACCGGGTCAGGACTTTTGAAAACAGAAATGGTATCAAAGTCATTGATTTCCAAGACCGGGTGAAAAATAACGGGTATTACAGTCAAATTTCCATTTCTTAGTGTATCTACATTTTCCCTTTTTAAAGCCACCTCACCACAAAAATCATCACTTCCGCCCAGGCCGGTATCATCATCCCAAACTTCAATGGTATATGCCGTGTCCAGCAGTTCAAAATCAAGACTAAAACTGGTTGGTACGGACGCATCTGATTTGGTTTCGGAGGTATAAACCCTATTTCCCAATTCATCTTTTAAAACGAAGTATAAATCAGGATTTCCGGAAATAAATGGTGGAAAGGCAAAATCCGAACAGCCTACCTCTAAAACTCTAAGCGCATTGAATTGATAAGAGCTGGTATCAATTATTGCTTGAAAACGGACAATGTACTCAACGGTATCTTTGAATATCATTGGACCGGGATTTTCTTCCATGCTGGTAAGTCCATTTCCAAACTCCCAGAAATAAGAAAATCCGGCCATCCCATTGCTCTGAATATTGTTTACAAACACCACATTCAGACTATCGCAACCAATATTATTGAACAACACTAAAGGATCACCAGCGGGTAGTTCAGGTAATATTTCAAGAGGAAAAGTAAACGCGGATTCTTGCTGAATTCCAAAAACAGAGGCAGTCAAGTTCACCTCCACCAGAAAATATCCGGTCACTTCCGGCGTCCCACAAATTCTTAGGCAGCCATCGGTTTGATTCGAAGGATTAAAAAGTGTTTGGTTGATTTCCCAATTTAACCCGAGAGGTACATTAGAAAGGCCATTTATCTTGATTTCGTCAATTGGAAGTCCACCAGGAACGCTAGGATCCAAAACACTAACCGGCGTTGTCGACTTAGGCAAACGAAAACTTATATTGAAATCATACGAACGATTTTTAAATCCAATTTCAGCATCCTGAAGAAAAACGGTATCGGAAGGAAGGTTGTTGGGCAGGTCGATGGTACACCCAGGACATCCCGTTTGAGCTGCTACTACTGTACGAATAATCAGGAAGAGTAATAAAATGCAAGAAAATCGGAGGGACATATGATAAAGAAAGGGTAGCCGGTTTGGGCTACCCTTATTTTTTTTAATTATTTTACAATAGAAAATCTACCACTGATAATTCCATTTTCATTTGACAGGGAGTAATAATACAAACCTGAATTCATTTGACTTCCGTCAATTTCAATTCTATTCGTTCCTTCAATGATTCGAACCTGTTGGGTTTTTAGAATTTCACCAGTTAATCCATAGATATTAAGCACGAGTTCCTCATTTGCATAAGAACTAACTTGTAAAATAGCCTGATCTGAAAATGGATTTGGCAAAACCTGGGTATCCACATAATCCTTCAATACATTTTTGGAAGAAACTGTTGCACAGTTATTAAATGACTCCTCACGTACAACCAAATTATACTTTCCTGTAATAAAGCTTCCATCAGGTAATACAAAGTTCAATGGCATAGGAGAACCATTTGCAAAAATCTGAACTGAAATCTTTAAATCATATTCTCCAACCAAGGATGGATTCGTAATTGTTCCATACAAATCGATACATCCCAAAGTATTTTTTTCAAATACACAATTGGGTGGATTACAAGCATAACTAACTCCAGTTGGCAATCCTACAATTCCACCTACAACCGGGATACGGATACTATCCATTGGAACAGTTGCGATTCCAAGCGAAAAAGTATCGCCCACTACAGCTGAAAAAACGAAATCAAAGGGTGTATTTATACAAGCTGTATCATTTATACCACCGTCTGGAAAATCAGTTGGATCGTAAGGAGGTGGTTGAACCGGGAAATCCGCATTTGCAAGGGTACTGTCAGGAACGCAGTTCTGCGCTTGCAAGGATATTCCAAATAAGAAAAGCACAAAAAGGGTAAAAATTTGCTTCATAAGGTAATTGTTATTAGGCTTTTGAAATTACATTTTAAAAATCTCGCTATACTTGGGTGAATTTACCATTTATTTGAAAATAGGAACCAAAAACAATTATTATTAACGCTGTGAAATCAAAAACCGAAATCTGAATGACTAATTTTTCCACTTCAGTTTACAAATCCTCCCGTTCAACAGTTTATTCTTGTCGGGCGATTTTTCTAGTGCCATATTTGACTCGTCAAAAGCACTAATTGAAATCATTGCAGTCGAAACCTTATATTCATAAGTTCGTCTTATTTTTGAAAAAAATAGTGTTAACCTGAAATTCAAAAACAAATGACCCAATTATTCTTTCGACTTTTCATCCTTGCAGTTTTAGGCATTGCAGCGCTTCCCGGATGTTATTATGACAATGAAGAAGATCTGTTTGGGGGCTCCGACTCTAATTGCGATACGACCAATGTCACCTTTGCTGCAGACGTTAATCCGATAATCATCAGCAGATGTTATCAATGCCATGAAAATGGCGCAGAAGGGGGTGGAATCATACTCGCGAGTTATGCCCAAATCAAACCATGGATTGACAACGGAAGATTAATAGGCTCCATAAAACAACTGGCTGGTTTTTCACCTATGCCTAAATCAGCTTCGAAAATACCCGACTGTGAAATCAACACCATAGAAGCCTGGATTAACTCAGGTTATCCAGACAATTAAGAAATGTAATTTTAAAACCGAACCCAATGAAAAAGGCGCTAGTAATTATTTTAGCACTTGCTGTTGTAGGTGGTTTCTTCGGATACCGTATGTACAATAAACCTCACAAAGACATGACTGCAGCAGAGAGTGACCTAAAAGTAAGTGCAGAAGATTTACTTTCTTCTTTTGAAAATGATGAGGCCAATGCCAATGAAAAATACAATGATAAAGTTGTAGAGGTTTCAGGCACCGTTGCAGATGTTTCAAAAGATGAGGACGGCAATACTAAAGTTACCCTCGATGCCGGAGATCCGCTTGGAGGCGTTATTTGCCAGCTAGACAATTTATCTGACCACAAAAGACTTGAATTTCCACTTGGGGAAAAGGTCGCATTCAAAGGTCTTTGCACAGGATATTTAATGGATGTGGTACTGGTCAGATGTGTAGAAGTACAATAATCAATAAACCCAAAATCAATATGAAAAAGACAGTAATCATCACCCTGGCAATGATATTTTCTACCGGGATGATTTTTGGACAAAGGTATTTTACCAAAGCAGGAAAAGTTAGTTTTTTATCAGATGCCTCAGTTGAAAAGATTGAAGCGACCACCAATACAGGAACTTGTGTTCTTGATGCTTCCTCTGGTAAAATAGAATTTGCCGTATTAATAAAATCCTTTCAATTTGAAAAGGCTCTGATGCAGGAACACTTCAATGAGAATTACATGGAATCTTCCAAATTTCCTAAAGGAGTTTTCAAAGGACAAATCAGAGATTGGAGTAAAATTGATTTATCAAAAGATGGAACTTACAAAGGAACTGCAACAGGTTCTTTGACCATTCATGGAGAAACCAAAGAAGTGGAAGTTCCTGTAAATTTCAAAGTTAAAAATGGAACGCCTTCGGCAGAAGCAGCTTTTTCAGTTGCCCTGGCAGACTACAAAATCGAAATACCGGCTGTAGTTGCAGACAACATCGCAAAAAATGTTAGCATTGATGTCTCCGTAGATCTTCAGCCCTTGAGCAAATAATCATTTTAAATGAATAAAAATTAATTGGGTTTTCAGGTGTGAAGAAAGTGTACTTTATTGAAGAATAAAGTGCACTTCTTCTCTTTTTATGAAAACCTGTAATCCACCAACCAAGCCCATTATGAAAAAACATTACTTTTTATTTTTGTTCTTTTTCCTTGGCGTTGTTATGGTTCACGCCCAGGATGACGATTTGCTTTCTTTAATCGAGGAAGAACCCGTCACGGATTATGCAACTGCAAGTTTTAAAACCAACAGGGTTGTAAACCTTCATTCGCTGGAAAATACTGCAAAAGGAGTCTTTGACTTTAAAATTTCTCACCGTTTCAATACCATTGATCAGGGTTTTTATGACTGGTTTGGTCTGGATGGTGCTACCATTAGAATTGGTGGAGATTTTGGAATAACTGATCAACTACAAATTGGAATCGGAAGGAGTACCATTAATAAAACTTATGACGGTTATGTCAAATACAAGTTTTTGAGACAAAGCACCGGTAAAAAAAACATGCCCGTTACAGCAGCTTTTTTTGCGGGAACTGCTTTAAATACACTTAAGGCTGTTGATCCGGCAAGGAAACCACCTTTTGCAGACCGCTTTGATTTTACCTTCCAGGCCATTATTGGCAGAAAATTCAGTGAAGGTTTTAGCCTTCAACTTTCTCCGACGCTCGTTCACAGAAACCTGGTTCCTACCAGAGCAGAATCTAATGATGTTTTCGCTTTGGGAATTGGAGCAAGACAAAAGATTACCAAAAGAGTAGCCATTAACGTGGAATATATCTATGTATTACCGGATCAATTGGATCCCAGATTTACCAATTCTCTTTCCGTAGGATTTGATATTGAAACCGGAGGACACGTTTTCCAATTACACTTTACCAATAGCCGGGGGATGTTTGAATCCAATTACATTACCCAAACAAATGAAAAATGGTTTGGTAATGCAGGAGATGCATTAGGTATTCATTTTGGATTTAACATTTCAAGAGTATTTACCGTTTATTAAAAAAATCTCCTTCAACATAGAAGAAAAAGCGGCTTGTTCAATTCACATGAACAAGCCGCTTCAATTTTTGAGAACACAATTTGTGAGAAAAACAAACTTTACATATAACTTAAACGAATCTTACACTTAGGCCAATTTGGCCATATCTCTAACCAAAATCTTTCCTCTGTTGAAATAAATCAAATCAGACTTTCTCAATTCATTCAGAACTAAAGTAACAGTCTGACGGGAAGTACAAGTTATGTTTGCAATATCCTGATGGGTTAGTGAATGCTTCAACAACATTTCAAAACCAACTTGTCTTCCTCTATTTTTAACTGAATCTTTAATAAAATCAATAATTCTGGTACGAGCATCTTTAAAAATAAGTGATTCTAGCTTATTCTCAGCCTTGATCAATCTGTTTCCAAATAGCTGCATCACTCGCTCGCTAAGGCCAAAATTGGAACGCATCAACTTTTTGAAGTCGTCTACTTTTACTACATACAAGTGCACTTCTTCTTTGAGCGCCTGTGCAAAATCAACCCTCTTTTGCTCACCTATTACGCCCAATTCACCGAACATCGCAGTTGGATGAATCAAAGTTTTGATCACTTCTTTTCCATCATCTGAATGGGTAGCGATTTTTACAGTTCCTTTAGCCAGGAAGAAAACACAATCAGATGCATCATCCAAACTGTAAATAAAACTGTATTTGGGTTTTACACGGTGTTCTACCATTTTTTCCAATTGAAGGAATTCCTCTTCAGTGAGCGTTTCGAACAATGGAAAATGAGAAAGAAAAGTCTCTTTAATGTTAAATGCAGTAGTCATGGCCGTCAATTTAAATTTTACAATTTCAAAGAATCGCAATGGAATAATTTGCATTCTTTATTAACCAGACACGGATATTTGTGACTACCCCTATGTGAATGATAAAAAAAATAAAAAATTATTTTCCCGAACCGGGAGCTGGTTGGTCGTCTGTATTGCTTCCAAGCTTTTCAAGAAAATCTTTGGTTTCGAAAAGGCTGTTCAGCGTAATTAATTTTGAACTGGATTCTAAACTTTGAGCGATGACCTGATAACCGGTTAAAATTAATTCTACTTCAGGAAAGTTACCGAGAAGCGTGTTTACAAAAGGCTGGAGATTATTATTGGAGAATGTTTCAGTTATGATACTGAAAATATAATCAGGCTTGGTAATCTTAACGGCATCAGCCAGATCACCTATTGAAAGTTCATTCCCTAAAAATATGGCTTTATGGCCCTGCTTTTTAATCAGAAATTGAATGAAAAGCATGGTCAATTCCTGCCTTTCCCCTTCAGGCAAAAAAAGTACAAATTTCTTTGCATTGACATCTGTTGGAATTGGAAGATTTTCAATGGCTAAAATTGCCTTTTGCCTTATCAGGTGGGTAATAAAACTTTCCTGAACCGGAGCAATGGACCCGGTAAACCACAATAAGTTCAGTTTGTCCAAAAATGGATAAACCACATCAATCATGGCTTTTTCAAAACCTACGTGGTCTATATGAGCCTTAATAATTCTATCAAACTTGAATTCGTCCATTTCCACAACTGCAAGGGTCATGGCATCCAATTGAGTTGCAAACTGGTAGTTGACATCAGATATGGCTGCAACTTTTTCCTGAATTTGGTCCGGAGTCAGATCTGCTATTTTTGAGATCTTTAAACCATTTTTATTAAGGAGGGCGATGTTCATGACCTTTCTAAGGTCTTCATCATTGTAAAAACGAATATTGGTGGAAGTTCTTTTGGGTTCAATAATATTGTAGCGTTGCTCCCATACCCTTAAAGTATGTGCTTTAATTCCGGTTAATTTTTCCAGGTCTTTAATGGAATAAACTGCCACAAGAAATAATTTGTTCCCTACATTATTACAATGCGAGTCTAAAACAGGACAATCCAAAAATGGTTCAGGTTAACCATAATTTTAAATTGTAGAAACCCTTAGGACATTTTGGAATGTTATCACAAATTCAAATACAAAGATAAAAAATCAATTATTTTTAATCGTTTCTCCTTAAAAAAGGCAAGGAAGAGCATAATATTTGACTATTTCCGACATTTTAATGTAATTTTAGATTCATTCAAAAAAGCCAGAGGTTTGCTTTTCCAGTAGGAAGAGCAAACCTCTTATATTTTTCAAAATCTGTTAAAAATTTTTGAAGTATAAATTACGGATTAATATTTGAATAATATATTTAATATAATTCATAGACGTAAATGAAATTACTTAAAATGGATTTAGCTTTTTACCTTTAGACCATAAAGGTGTAAAGACCCAAATTAGCTTGCTTAAAATCAATACCCACAATTCTCTGCAAATGCTTAGAAGTTTACTTTTGACTGTATTTTTGACACTTTTGGTTTCTTCTTCTTATTCCCAACTTCCACCTCCTTGTGGAAGCGTAGGTGATGATCCACCAGGTTGTTTTATGTGTAGCCCGGTTTTAATAGGCAGCAATGCCGGTGCCACACCTGGAAATACACCCGGAAATTTTTGTGGTGTAATCCACAATAATGTTTGGATTAGCTTCCTTGCTTGTTCAACAAGTATTTCATTCACAGTTGTTCCCCAAAATTGCCAGAATGGTGAAGGGCTTCAGGCTGTTGTGACGGATATCAATCTTAATCCGGTTTCTAATTGCTGTTCTCCACCTCCAAATATGGTTTCGTGTAATGTAACGGCTACTGGTCTAACGCCCGGTGATATTTATTATGTAATGATCGATGGATCGACTGGAGATGTTTGTGATTTCATCCTTACTGCTACTGGCGGATTTTGTTTTGGACAGCCTGGTGTACCGGATATGATTACGGCAGATCCAAACATTAGCCCTTTATGTCCTGGCACAGAAGTCACCTATACCGTTCCTACCATTGCAAATGCTTCTTTTTATGAATGGACCTTTCCACCTAATACCTCAATTGTCTCTGGTGCCGGAACCAATGAGGTAACAGTGGTATACAATGGACCAACAGCAGGAGTTGTTTGTGTAACAGGCCAAAACCCTTGTTTCACAGGGCCTCCAGGTTGTACGCCGGTCTTGGTTCAAAATATTCCACCAACTATTCTTCCTCCTGAATATCATTGTACAGAAGAATTTCCGATTCGAATTGGTTCCAGACTATTTAACAATCCAGGAAGTCATACTGTGTTATTTGAATCAGCCGCAGGTTGTGACAGTATGGTTACTTATAATCTAATACAATATCCAAGGCTGCTGCGCATTCTAAATGAGACCATTTGCCAGGGAGATTGCTTCCAGGTTGGTTCTCAATATTATTGTAATGAGGACGAATACCATATCGTATTACCTGATGCAGACCAAAATGGATGCGACAGTATGGTAACATTGAGGTTGAATGTTTTAACACCGGTAGCTGAAATAGCCAATCCTGGTCCTTTGCCTTGTACTTCAAATCCCAGCTTGACACTTGATGGCACTGCCTCAAGTAGTAATGCTACTTATCTATGGACTGCTCAAAATGGAGGAAATATTGTTTCAGGACAAGGAACTCCGACGGTAAATGTAAATCGGGTTGGTCGCTATATACTAAGCGTAACAGTAAATGATGGATTTGGGCTAACCTGCACAGGTTTTGATACAGTCGATGTAATAAGGCAAGTTATTCCACTTGATACCATTCAGTTTGCACTTGCACCGGTGGATATTTGTAAAGGTGCTCCTTCTACCTTCACCATCGCTCCGGTAAACGGAGCAACGTCTTACACCTGGTCTGCAACACAAGGTGCTACTATTGGTGGTAACGGTACTTCAGTTACCATAAACTGGGATACTCTTACAAGCGGAACGGTTTGTGTCAATGCGCTAAATGCATGTGGCCAATCACCTGATACATGTTTAGATGTAACCATCCATGACCTTCCAATAAGTAATTTCTCTCTTCCTCCTTTAGTTTGCAGGGATAGCATCGCAAGTATTTCTTACACAGGAAATGCACCCGATACCTCCTTATTCACTTGGAATTTCAATGGTGGTACCCCTTCTACTGTCACTGGACCTGGTCCGCATGAGATAACCTGGTCAAATTCAGGCCCTCGAAATATTACCCTACGTGTAGAAGATGAATTTTGTGAGTCGGAAACATCAACCGAAATGATTCAGGTAGAAAATCCCCTACCGCTGCCAAACATAAATTGCAATTCAGATCAAACGGAAATAACCTTTACCTGGGATCCGGTTCCCGGCGCAACTGATTATGACATAGTCTTAGATGGACAAAGCATCGGAAATCAGACAGATACCTTTTATTATGCAGGCAACCTTGTGCCAAATCAATTGGTAACCATATCAGTTTCTGCTAATGGATCTGCTGTTTGTGGCCCTTCTATCTCAACCCAACTTTGCCAGGCACAAAATTGCCCAACTGTAGATCTCAACATTGATCCGGTTGCAGATTTTTGTTTAGAAAGTAATCCCGGTGCAGTTCAGTTGAATTTCACCCAAACTGGTGGTGCAGGCAATGGCTCAGTAGTTTGGCAAGGACCCGGAACTTCTGTTAATGGCATGTTTGATCCTAATACAGCCTCATTAGGTTCCAATACTGTCATGCTAAGCATAACCGAAGGAACCTGTGTGTTTACTGAAGATATTATCATCAATGTTTATGAAGCTCCGACTGCCAATTTTACAGCAGATTCCATTATTTGTTTAGGTGAAGGTGCGATAATTAATTATACCGGAAATGGTTCGAATAACAGCACCTTTAATTGGAACTTTGATGGAGGAAATATTATCAGTGGCTCCAACCAGGGACCGATAGAAGTCAGTTGGAATACTCCTGGAACCCATATCATTGAACTAGATGTGACTGAAAACAATTGTCCTTCAGGCCTCAATACCAGAAATGTAATCGTTGAAGATTCCCTGGAAACTCCACTGGTAACTTGTCAACCCTCAACAAACGGTGTAACATTCTCATGGCCCAATGTTCCAGGAGCTGATAATTATCAGGTAAACCTTATTTATGGTCAAGCCGGAACTCTGAATGGAAACGCCTACACCATCAACGGATTAAACCCAAATGATACTATTACCATTGAGGTGATTGCAACCGGTCAAAACCCATGTGGTCCATCTGCAACGCTGGCAACTTGTATAGCCGAAGAATGTCCTCCAATTTCATTGGACGTAGACCCTATCAATCCGATATGTGATAATGGTAATGCCCAAATAGTTAATTTATCTGCTATTGTAAACGGAGGTTCAGGAACGGGAACTTTTACATGGACAGGGCCTGGAGTTCAGCCAAATGGAACTTTTGATCCCAATGCACCCTCTGTCAATCCTCCTTCTGCCAACATCAGACTTGTTTATGAAGATGGAAATTGTTTGTATGATACTTTAGAAACTGTTTCTATTATTCCACAACCTTCCAATTCATTTACAACAGATGCAAGAATTTGTGTAAGGGATACATTGAATGTAGAATACACAGGTTCTGCAAGTACCGGCGCTACTTATATGTGGGATTTTGGAAATGGAACTGCTCCAAATGGTACCGGAATTGGAAACTTTGGTGTAGTCTTCCCAAATGCAGGGTCTCACCAAATAAGCCTCCAGGTAGAGGAAAACAATTGTGCCTCCGAAATTGATACCTTAACTGTTCAAGTCGATCCAATTTTGTCAGCTCCGATGATTACCTGCACCAGCAATTCTAATGGTGTAGAATTTAATTGGATGGCTGTTAACGGAGCAGATTATTATGATGTAAATGTTTTGACTAGCCACTCCGGAAGCATGGCAGGTAATTCCTATACCGTAAACGGGTTGGTTCCGACAGAACAGGTTACCATTGAAGTGGTAGCAAATGGCCAAACTTTGTGTGGACCAAGCAGAGATACTTTAACCTGTGAAGCACAAGATTGTCCTGACGATGTTAATTTAATAATGTCGCAAATAGGTGATATTTGTTTAAATGCAAATTTACCCCCTGTAAACCTTGCTGACAGCTTACAAATTACCGGAAGTTTAAACAATCCAAATATTACATGGGAAGGTGACCTCGGTTCTACCTACTTAACTCCAGGAGGATTGTTTTATCCTTACAATGCAGCTTTTGGTGCTAATCAAGTAAGAGTTATAGTAGAAGAAAACGGATGTAGTTTTTCTCAAAATATGGTCATCAATGTTTATCCGTTACCGTTAAGTGGATTCCAGACTCCCGGACCAACTTGCGCCAATAACCTGGCAGAGATAAATGCACTTTATGTAAGTCCTAACGCTAGCTATACCTGGGACTTTGGAAATGGAACTCTTGTCTCCGGGTCAGGAGCAGGTCCTCTTCTCGTTGACTATTCCGGATATGAAGGTGTGGATACGGTTTCTTTGACTGTTGAGGAAAATGGATGTTCTTCGGATGCAACAGAAGGATTTATTTCAATTCAAAATCCTCTTGCTCCACCGAATATCAATTGCGACGCAAGTTTGAATGAGATTACCTTCTCATGGGATCCCGTTCCGGGTGCAGGTGCTTATCAAATTGACATTGATTACCAACCACCAGGATCTACGATAACGGGACAAAGTGATTTTGATATTACTTTCTCCAATCTTATGCAAGGTGATTCAGTAACCATTACCGTTACTGTTATTGATACCTCAGGTGTATGTGACCCTGCCTCTGCAACCATCACATGCTATGCACTTGATTGTCCGCCAATCACCGTAAGTATAGATGAAGTTAGAGATACCTGTATGGTTGCTGGGACTCCTTTCCCTATTCAATTAAATGCAGTCATTAGAAATGGAACAGGATCCGGAACTGGTACCTGGATGGGTAACAGGGTAAATTCAAGTGGAATTTTCTCCCCTATTCAACCGGGTGTCTACAATGTCAGTTATCAATACATAGAAGATGGATGCCCTTTCAATGCATCCCGTACCATTACAATGTATGAGATTCCTTCGTCGATGTTTACTGCAACCCAACCAATTTGCTTGGATGATTTTTCAACTGTGAATTATACCGGCACTCAAATGCCTGGTGCAAATTATACATGGAATTTCAACGGTGGTACTCCTGCCAATGTAATGGGACCTGGTCCTCACCAAATACAATGGCCATCATCAGGTGCTTACACCTTAACACTATCAGTCGAAGCCAATGGATGTGTATCAACTTTGAGTTCAAATGATGTCATGGTAGATGAACCGTTAGATGTGCCGGTAATCGATTGTAATCCGACTACAAACTCAATTGAGTTTTGTTGGACTCCCGATCCAATTGCTTCCAACTATACTGTTAGTGTTTCAGGTGGATTTTCTGGTGTTCGAAATGGTGATTGTTATACAATTTCAAACCTGCCGCCAGACACAGAAGTAATTTTCACTCTAACAGGAGTGAGTGGAAGTGCTTGTGAGGATGTAATTGTAATGGATACTTGTTCTACCCTACCCTGTCCAAATATTACCTTAACTCCGGCTCAGGTTGAAGACATCTGTTTATCAGGAAGCTATCCAATTATTGATTTAAACGATTCCCTAACCATAAATCCTGCTGGAAACGGTATGGTAGTTTGGTCAGGAAATGGCGTACAAGCAGACGGGTCATTTGATCCGGAAACCAACGGAGAAGGAAATTATACCGTAACAGCAACTTACATTGAATCAGGTTGTCAATACACAACCAATTTCAATATCAATGTTAATGACCCTCCTATAGCAGATGCCGGTGAAGACCAGATTTTAACTTGCATTGACACCATAGCCGAATTGGGTGACATCGTAAATACGGGGAATGATCCTGGTGTTCAATTTACCTGGTCCGGTGGTGTTGTAAACAATAATTCGGCCGGGCAAACCACTACTATACAGGCAGGCATTTATACTTTATTGGCTGTTGACCCGAGCACTGGATGTAGTACAACTGACGAGGTGGAGATCACTGTTAATCAGGATCCACCTGTTCTTAATATTTCAACTTCTGATGTAGCCTGTGCCGGTGAGACCAATGGCTCCATCTCGGTAGAATCTGTTTCCAGTGGTACTCCACCCTATTCTTTTAGTTTAAATGGTGGTTCCAGTACTACAGACCGAGATTTCAACAATTTGCCAGCTGGCGATTATGAGCTAAGAGTTGTTGACCAAAATGGCTGTGAAGATGTGGTCAACACAACTATCTCGTCACCATCTCCATTAACGGTATCCATTAGCTTGTCTGCTACAGCCACTCCTGTACCCTTGGGTGATAGTATCCAATTAAGGGCGGTTTTAAACGTAGGTCCTAATCAAATTCAGTCAATAGTGTGGGAGCCAGGTAATCTACCCGTTTGTGATACACCTAATATCCAAAACTGTTTGAGTTTCTTTACCACACCGAGTGGAACAACCTTATACCGGGTATCAGTCACAGATATCAACGGATGTATTGTCACTGCTGAATTATTGGTTCAGGTAGAAAAGATACGACCGGTATATATTCCATCTGCGTTTTCTCCAACTGATGATGATGGAATCAATGACTTATTCCTGATTTATGGTGGCCCTCAAATCAGTAAAGTCAAATCGTTTTTAATATTTGACCGTTGGGGCAACCTTATCCATGAGTATTATAATTTCGATCCTTCTGACCAAAGACACGGTTGGGATGGAACTTACAAAGGAAAAGAAATGAACTCCAATGTATATGTATTTTTCGCCGAAATTGAATTTTTAGATGGCGAAGTCGAAATATATAAGGGAGATGTGACTTTAAAATAATAGATTCTACTGCATTATAAAGCCGCTTTTGATGTTTAATTCGTCAAAAGCGGCTTTTTTATTGCCCAAAATTTTTCAACACCCTTTCCAATTGTTATTTTAGCCAGTCACGAATTTTAATCATTTTTTATTGATTATTTAACACCTTACTGTTCAAAGTTTAATTATGAAAAAACTTTTACCTCTGATGTTGTTATTTCTGTTTACAGGAATAATACTACAAGCCCAAACTGAACCTTGCGGAGAGGCCGGAGATGAGCCTCCAGGATGTTTGATGTGTGGTCCGGTATATATAGGATCTACCGCTCCTTACACGCCTGGTACTCCTGGTCCTTCTTTCCCATGTGGTTCTATTGAAAACAACCAATGGATAGCCGTAATTGCCGGTTCGACAAATATTAGCGCAACGATTTTGGCTAGTAATTGCCAAAACGGACAGGAGTGTTCAGCTTTTAATTTATGATACCAACCAAATCCGGTTTCCAACTGCTTTAGTAGTGGTGGAAACAACCTGTTCCAGGAAACGTTTCAGCAACCGGATTGACTCCGGGTGAAGTATACTGGATTATGATCGACGGTTTTGCAGGTGATATCTGTGATATTACCCTAACCGTTACAGGTGGTCAAAATGTCGGACCTCCGGATCCTCGGGCCCATCATGATGAACCCGAACATTATGCCGGTTTGTCCTGGTGCCATCGCAAATTTCTTTGTTGACCCGGTATTCGGAGCTTCTTATTGTGAGTGGGTAGTGTCAGGTCCTGCAACAATTCTTGGACCAGACGATGAAAGCGCATCTCTCAGATTACTGCTTAGAAGTTTACGGCCCTGGAGCTGTTACCATTTGTGTAACCCCGAACAATACTTGTTTTCCTGGAGCACCTACCTGTACAGTTGTAACCGTTTTCACCTGTTCCTCCGACAATTTTGCCTCCTGAGTTTATTTGTGAAAAATGATTTTCCAAAAGTTCTCAATTGATGGAATCAATTTAACCAGGCTGGAAGTTATACCATCACTTATCAAACTGCCTTAGGATGCGATAGTCTGGTTACTTATAATCTTTTTAACATTGTAGTACCTCCAACAAGTGTGGGGCCATTAACCTTCTGCCCAGAAGATTTTCCTGTAGAAGTAGATGGTAACATTTTTACCAATCCAGGACCTCAATCCCGTACTTTTAGCAATGCACAAGGTTGTGATAGTATGGTTACTTACATTCTTTTGGCGATACCCAGACCTCCATTTGTTATCGACACCGTTTTATGTGCAGGAGAATGTATAGATATTGGTCCATTTAATACCTTCTGCGACCCCGGAGATTATGAAGTTAGAATTGAAGATGCTGATGTTGATGGGTGTGACAGTGTTGTAAGGCTATTCCTCGATTATATAGATGTGCAGGCAAATATTGCCATCCCCCAACCACTTGGATGTGGTCAAAACCCTACAACGGTTCTAGACGGTAGTGGTTCTTCATCTGGTCCAAACGTAAGTTACGAATGGGTAACTTCCAATGGTGGAGTTTTGATCGGCCCGACCAACAGGAAATATGGCCTACTGCAGGTGCTGCAGGTGATTATACCTTGACCGTTACCATGGTAACCAATGGTAAAACATGTACCATTTCAGAAACAACTACAGTTGTAAATGATGCCAATGTTCCGCCTGCTCCTACATTCCTGGCTGGTCCATTAATGGTATGTGAAGGAGATACTGCAACTTATACAATAGCCAATATACCTAGTGTAACAGGTTATACCTGGACAGTACCTCCGCCAGCAACTTTCTCTGGATCTGGTACTTCCATTCAGGTTGCCTGGAATGGATCCGGAAATACTCAGGTTTGTGTTACAGCAGATAATGATTGTGGTTCTTCTCCCCAAACATGTTTGAATATTACGGTTAACCAGATACCAACGGCTGACTTTACTTTTGATTCACCGATTTGTGTGACCGATTCTTCTACCATTACTTATACCGGCAATGCTAATCCAAATGCCAATTATCAATGGTCATTTAATGGCGGTACTCCTTCCATGGTTACAGGTCCTGGCCCTCACGAAATCAGATGGGCAACTACAGGTACAAAAAATGTAACCCTGGTAGTTGAAGAAAATGGCTGTGTATCAGAAATGAATACCCAACAGGTAATAGTACAAGGTCCACTTCCTGCTCCGGTCATCAATTGCAGTCCAACTATTAACAGTGTAACCTTTAATTGGAATGCTGTACCAGGTGCAGACAGTTATGATGTAATAATTAATGGTGGTGCACCTGTTAATCAGACCAATACCAGTTTCTCTGTGACAGGTTTGGCTCCAAATGACATTGTAACTATTACAGTGATTGCAATCGGAACCACGGCTTGTGGTCCAAGCATGTCCTCTTCCGATTGTCAAGCTCAAAATTGTCCACAAATCACTTTGGATATTGATCCTGTAATGGATATTTGTCGCGATGCGAATACAACACCTATCAATCTAGGCTACCAAATTGCAGGTGACGATGGTTCCGGAACTTTCACCTGGGGAGGCCCGGGAGTTGATGCCAACGGTGTTTTTGATCCAAATGCAGCAAATTTGGGAAGCAACACCATTACCTTAAATTATCAGGAAGGTAATTGTTCTTATAATGCTTCTATTACCATTGTTGTAAATGAAGCACCAACCAATGACTTTACCGTTGAATCACCCATCTGTGAGACAGACGTAAGTAATATCGTTTACACTGGAAATGCATCTTCTAATGCAACCTTCACCTGGGACTTTGACGGTGGAACCATCACCAATGGAGCAAGCAATGAAGGTCCTTATGAAATCATGTGGTCTTCGACCGGCACAAAGAATATTAGTTTGATAGTTGAAGAAAACGGCTGTGCTCTTCCTGCAAACCAACAAACTGTTCAGGTAGATGTACAATTGACACCTCCCGTTATTAGTTGTCAATCAACAACCAATACAGTAGATTTAACCTGGACTACCGATCCAAATGCAACCAACGTAACTGTAAACGTGCTTTCGGGATCTACCGGGACACAAAATGGCAACAACTATAATGTAAGTGGTCTGGTACCCGGAGATTCTACAGTATTGGAGGTAGTTACCACTGCTAATAGCGTTTGTGGACCTGTAGCAGATACCCTTACTTGTATTGCTGCTAGCTGTCCGCCAGTTATGCTGAATATTGAGCCAATTGGTCCTTTCTGTGACGATGGAAACGGCACCCCTGTTCCGTTAAATGCAGTAGTTTCGGGAGGAACCGGACTAGGAACATTCACCTGGACTGGTCCTGGGGTAAATGCTAACAATGAATTTGATCCGAACGCACCAGCTGTTATTGCTGGTTCAGTAAATAGAATCAGGGTTACCTACCTTGAGGACAACTGTACCTTCAATGCTTCATTTGATGTAGTTGTTAATCCACAACCAAGTTCAACCTTCCAGGTAACAGGACCCATTTGTATTACCGATGTTTCTACTTTAGAATATTTGGGTAATCCAAATCCAAATGCTACATACACTTGGAATCTTGATGGTGGAACTCCTGCTTCCATAACAGGACCTGGTCCTCATGATATTAGTTGGGGAACCTCTGGTTCAAAATCAATTTCCTTGATTGTGGAGGCAAATAATTGTCCTTCGGAAGAAACGGTTATTCCTGTTCGAGTAGATACATTATTGGCTCCACCTGTAATCAGTTGTAATTCTACAACCAGCACCGTTGATTTCACCTGGAACAATGTTCCCGGAGCAACCAGCTATACTGTGAATTTATTAAATGGTTCCGGAGGAACCTACAACGGTGGATTTGGATACAATGTGAATGGAATCACTGTTGGTGACTCTAGTACAATTGAAGTTGTCGCTAATGGACCTACTGTTTGTGGTCCTTCTTCATCCACTTTAACCTGTTATGCTGCTCCTTGTCCTCCAATTGAGCTTACCTTGGATCCAATTCCTGATATGTGCTTGTATCCAAACACACTCGCTACCAACCTGAATGACTTCCTTACCATTACAGGTTCCGTTACAGGAAATCCATCAGTAACATGGGACGGTGGAGGATATGTTACTTTAGGTGGCTCATTCTTTCCTCTTCAAGCTTCAACAGGTACCCACCCGATTCGCGCTATTGTTGAAGAAAGTGGTTGTACGTTTGAAGTTACAGGTGAAATCGTAGTAAATGCCATTCCTTTGGCTGATATGATTGTTGAGCCTATAATCTGTATCGATGATACTTCATCTGTTTTTTTCAACGGACTGGCCGGAACCAATGCAAGTTATTTCTGGGATTTCGGAAATGGATTTGATACCTGGTTGCAGGGAGGAGATGCAGGTCCTTTTGCTCTTCAGTGGAATGACCCTGGTTTAGATAGTATTAGCCTGTATATTATTGAAAATGGATGTATTTCGGATACCGTACAGCGTAATATTGAGATAGTTGACTATTTAACTCCTCCAGTTATCAACTGTGAAGGAGGCGCTACCGATGTGACTTTCTCTTGGGATACAATTCCAGGCGCAACAGATTATACTGTAGCTGTTGACAACTCACCTTCTGGTGCAAACTTTGTTCCCGGCATAAACTCTTATACTGTAAATACCATTCTTCCACTGGATTCTGTAACCATTACACTGACAGTTGGAGATAGTACCTCCCCTTGTGGTCCGGTTACAACAACCCAGACTTGTATCGCTGATGATTGTCCTTCGGTATTGCTAGCATTTAATCCTGAACCTCCTATATGTCTAGACGCAAATGCTCAAAATGCAGACGTTTCTGACAATGTAGTTATAACAGGAAACCTAAGTACAAATGGCACCATCGCATGGACCGGACCTGGTACAAGTCCTGACGGTACATTCAATCCATTTGACGCCGGAATCGGAGTGCATACACTCACTGTTACCTATGAAGAATTCAATTGTACCTACAATGGCACCATTGATATAACTGTAAATGATCTTCCGATAGCTGATGCAGGACAAGACCAAACATTGACTTGTAATGCAACTTCAGTTGACCTTGGAGGTAGTGGAAACAACCAAAACCCTTCTACTGTAAGTTACTCCTGGTCCGGAAATGTAACCCAACCCAGTTCAGTATTTACTTCAACCACCGAAAATGGTACCTTCACATTGACAGCAACCGATCAAGCAACTGGTTGTGTAAATACAGATGAAGTGGAAGTAATCATTGACAACGAACCACCAGATTTGGATGCAGCAGTAGAAAACATTTCCTGTTTTGGTAGAAACGACGGTACCATTAATATCAATGGTGTAAGCGGAGGAACTCCTCCTTACATGTTTGCTTACAATGGAGGAGCATTAACATCACAGCAGTATTTCAATAATTTGGGACCAGGTTCCCATGAAATTGTTGTTGAAGACTCTAATGGCTGTATGGACACCGTTACATTTACCATTAATGAGCCGGACGAATTGAATGTAGAAATTGTAATTGTAACCGGAGAGAACCCTGTTCCTCTTGGAGATAGTATCCAGATTTCTGCTGTAACCAATTTTGCTCCGGAGTTATTGACCAATGTTAGCTGGACACCTATTGATCAATTCCCTCTTTGTAATGAGGTGAACCTGACCAATTGTTTGACTGCATGGGTAACTCCTACCGGACAAACTGTTTATACAGTTCGAATTGAGGCAGGTCCGTGTGCTGCAGAGGATAATTTCCAGTTGAATGTGAAGAAAATCAGACCGGTTTATATCCCTTCTGCATTTTCTCCAAATCTGGAAGATGGTTTAAATGACGGATTCCAAATATTTGCAGATCCGGAAGTTGCTGTCAATGTAAAATCATTCCTGATTTTTGACAGATGGGGAGAGGTCGTATTTGAAGCCTATGACTTTGAACCTAGTCTAATGGAAAATCCTGACAATGCCTGGAACGGTGAATTCCGGGGAAAGAAACTGAATTCAGGAGTGTTCGTTTACTTCGCTGAAATTGAATTCTTTGATGGAATTACTGAAATATTCAAAGGAGATGTGACGATTAGATAGTCATACCTTTAAGAAAAAGAGGGCTGGCCTGTTATCAGGTCAGCCTTTTTTTATACCAAACTTTTTACAAGCGATACTATTCCCATTATAATGGTTTGAATACCAATTGCCATTACGATGAAACCCATGATTCTGGATACTGCTTTGAGTCCACCTTCTCCCATTAACTTGTATAAATAAGGTGAAGCCCGAAGTACCAGGTAAACTAAAAACCCTGTAACCACTACAACCCCTGCAACTACAAATCTGGCATCCCATGCCTGATGTTCTGAAAACAGGCCAATTAACAAAGAAATGGATCCTGGTCCGGAAAGCATTGGCATTGCCATAGGTGAAAAGGAAATGTCCTCCTTTTCCAAAGCTTCTTCTCTTACTTTTTTATCCAGACCTCGCTTAGATTCAAATTTACCACCCAGCAAACTAAAGCCTGAACTCAAAATCACTAATCCCCCGGCAATTCGCATTGCATTGATACTGATACCAAAGAAACTCAGGATCAATGTACCTGCAAAGAAGAAACTCAATAAAATCAATACAAAGTACAGACTGGTATGAATGGCTGTTTTATCCCTTTCTGCAGGAGTATAATCTGGAGTAAGTGATAAAAAAACCGGTACAGCCCCAATTGGATTTACAACTGAAAACAACGAAGCCAAAACTGCAATAAACAACTCTGCCATAAATAATTCTGAATTTAGCAGTGCAAAACTATAATTTTAGAATTTTATTTTCCACATAGACGTAAATAATTAAAAAAGGTGACAAAAGTTTAACTCTTGTCACCTTTTTCAGGAAAATATTTCAAGTTGATTTTACTCAACTAAAACCTTATACCTTTGCAGCACCTTTTCTCCTTGTTTAATTACTAAAAGATATTTACCCGGAGGTACCTGTTTACATTCTAATCGTTCTGTATAACTTCCGGGATTCATCACATCAAAATCCCATTTCATAACTTCTCCTTTTAAGCTTATCAACCTCGCAAAACAAACACCATGTCCCGGCACATCAAAATGAATTAAAATATCATTGCCTTCGCCCATTCTAACAGAAGGAGGAACATTTTTTCTCAAGGCTCCTGGCATACCCTTATTTTCCATCTTTCTCCTCTTGGCATCATACCCGTTACCTGTATTAGTACTTTGACCGTTTACAATTTGCTTCAATCTGTAATTAACATATTTGCCGGAATTCAATTCAGCAAACCCCCGATCTACATAAGAATAATCATTTTTCAATTGACTTTTCCCCTCTACAACATCTACCAATTCATATTCACTGTTGTCAATAGACCTGAGTAATTCATATTTCAAAACCTCTGGTTCATTTACACTTTGCCAGGTTACTTTGATATCTCCTCCAATTCTTTTTACTGTAAAATCAAGAATTTGGAAGCCCACTTCAATTTCAGGTTCTTCATCCTCTCCTCTGCTCGCAAATGTACCTTCTTCTGAAAACTCCTCTGCAAAGAGGTCTTCTCTGTCTTTGGGAATGGAAATAACATCACCTGTTGGTGGATTCCAAACATTTAAACCAAGAGGAGCTTCGAAAATATTGTTTGGGTCTATTTTCTTGACGTAATCTGCTCCATCTGTTTTGACAAATCTAATTTCGATTCCATCTTGTCCTACAAAAATCCAATGGAAACAATTAAAAGATCCTGAAGCCCTGGTCCAAACTTTGTCATCATCATTTCTTCTTAAGGGAGCGCCCCAGCAGCCTTCTCCGATATAGACTGTCCCACTTAAATCATCTCTAATGAAACCTTCATCGCTTCCTTCTTCAGAACTTGGCCTAATCGGATAGGTAGATTTAACAACGTGGGCGTCAGACTCAATTGCTAATTGCAATCCGTAGTTGTAAAAGATTTTTGACCAGTTTTCCCATTGATCATTCTTCGACTCTTTGACCCTGGTATGAGGCATGGTCGAAATATGATACTGAGCGAATTTCCATAAAACATGAGGATTTTCAGCCAGGTCCTTTTGTAACCACAGTTTTTGATCTCCCCCGCTGGCTATCATTGAATTTAAGGTATAAATCCTCAAAAGGTCTTCACCAAAGGTGAGTGCATAAGTGATGTCTTTGTCTTGAACATCAAATAACTCTATAATGGTTCTATTCGAATATTCGTGGTTTCCCCTGGCTACAACAATTGGATACATTCTTCCATCATCGGATATTGTATTTTGCCAATCATCAAACCAATCTTTCCATTCTTGATCGCTATCATTTTCAGTAAAATCACCCCCAAACATTACAAAATGTGGCCGAAGTTTAGCTACCAGCTTATTGGCATCAATTCGAGCATCTCTATGATTTCTGGAATCTGAACCTGCAATTATGGAAAGTCTTTCTGTATTTTTATTAGGGGTTGTTTTAAAGGAATAAACCCTGCTTACACCTTCTGTATCCTGAATCATAAAATAATAAACCGTATTTGGTCGAAGCCCGGCAAGTCTTACAAAATGATTGCTCATTCCTTTAAAATTGTAAACTTGATCAGGCAATTTGGAAAAGGCGAATTTTTCAGGGATTGGACCAGGATTCACTACATCGTAAAACAACTTTCCTCCACTACCAGTAATTTGATCCCAGCCGACAATCATAGTTGTCGAAGGGTCGTCTTGCCAGGTAAGTCGAAACCTTCCCGTCTTGGAGAAAGTTTGCTGCCAGGTAAGAAGTCCTACAAAAAGGACAAACCAAATTTTTAGTGAATCTTTGTTGTTCAACACAGGGATTTTTCTGCTATCCTTAAAATACGGTGGAATGGAAATTAGGTTTGGGTTCTGATTTCCAAATTCCAAACAATTAAACTAAAGGTACCACTCCTTTTATTGTATAACGCTACTTATTTCTTGAGGAAAACCTCAACTTTGTTTATCCAAATCCAAGATACAATGTTAAATCAAAAAAAGTATTATATTTTATACAAACCCTACGGTTACTTATGTCAATTTACCCAGGAAACCGAAAAACATTTGTGCCTTGCAGATTTAAACATGAATATTCCGAAAAACGTGTTCCCTGTAGGCAGACTGGATAAAGATTCTGAAGGTCTTATCATTTTAAGTAGCGATGGAAAATTAAATCACCGACTCCTTGATCCACAATACCAACACAGAAGAACCTATCTGGTTCAGGTTGAAGGAGATATAACCCAGGATGCTATTGACCAACTTGAAAGAGGAATAGAAATAAAATTAAAAAACAGAAGCTACAAGACCCTCCCTGCAAAAGCAAAGAAAATTGATATCCCTGAAAACATCCCTCCAAGAAATCCACCTATCCGATTTAGAAAAGCTATTCCAACCAGTTGGCTTGAACTAGAATTAAAAGAAGGTAAAAACCGACAGGTCAGGAAAATGTGTGCCGGCACAGGATTTCCGGTTTTGAGATTGATAAGAAAAAGCATCGAAGGCTTGCAAGGAACAGATCTTGAACCCGGACAATACAGAGAATTGACTCTTGAAACGATTCAAAACTCCTTAGGGTTAAAACTTTAATTCAATCCCCTTCTTCTCAATTCTTTTATTACAAGTGATAATTCTCTTGACATATCACCTGTAACGGAAGAGTTTTCCTGGGCGCGTCTAATCAGATAGGGAACTACCTCTCTAACGGGACCATAAGGAACATATTTAGCCACATTGAATCCAGCCTTAGCGAGATTGAAAGTAATATTGTCACTCATTCCATAAAGCTGGCAAAATTGCATATGGGGATGATTGCGAGGGATCTTATTGGATTCTATCAACCGCGCCATCAATAAACTCGACTCAGCGTTATGGGTAGCGTTGCAACAAGAAATTAATTCATAATTTTCAATACAGAATTTCAAAGCCGTATTGTAATCGTGATCCGTATGAGCTTTGTCTTTATGAATAGGTGACGGGTAACCTTTATCTTCAGCTCTATCTCTTTCTTTATCCATGTAAGCCCCACGAACCAATTTAGCTCCAAAAAAGTAGCCCGCACTTTTTGCCTTATTGAAAGACTCCATCAGGTATTTTAACCTGTCAGTTCTGTACATCTGGAATGTATTGAATACAATGGCAGACTCTGTATTGTAACGCTGCATCATCATATTCACCAATTGATCTAAAGCGGCCTGAATCCAGGATTCCTCTGCATCGAAATAGATGGAAACATTCTTTTCTTTTGCTACATAACAAACCGAATCCATTCTCTTAAGTACATTCTTATACTCATCTTCTTCGTCAGAGCTAAGTTCCAATCCTTTTGAAATTTTTTCTAAGAGGGCAAACCTTGCCATCCCAGTTATTTTTGAACTTACAACGGCAACGTTATCATTATGTGAAGCAAACTCAAGTGCTCTGATGGTTTCATTCATAGTGTGATTGAAATCAGTTTCAGATTCCTTTGCTTCTGCGCCAAAGTCTAGAACCGTATTGGTGTTTTGCGCAGCCAATTTTTCTACCGTCTTCTCTGTTTCCAATAATGTAGTGCCACCACAGAATTGTTGATAAATGGTATTTTTTACAATACTTTCAACAAATGGCAAATGCATTTTAATAGCAGCAAGACCAAGCTTAGATCCAATTCCCACCAACCAATATTTATTCATGAGGCCAAAAAGCCAGGCTGCTTTTTTCAGTTCATCATCAGATTTGCCTGCAAAGGCAACCTTGGTATTCTCAAAATCGATTTGAGAAAGATCCATTCCTATTGTGCTATTTACTATTTCTTCCAATTCTTTGATTTTTTCCGGTACGGGCTTCCCTAATTTTTCCATATCTCCCATGATTTTTCTGCCTGCAAAGTAAGCATTTCAAAACCATTCTTTACAGTACAATTATTAGCTTCTCCTTTTTGTAAAAATAAAGTTTTTTCCGGATTGTAAACCAAATCATAAAGAATATGATCCTCGTTTAATAAATGATAAGGTAACAGCGGACATTTAGCTATTTCAGGACTCATACCCAAAGGTGTGGTATTGACAATCAGGCTGGTATTCCGCATTAAAATTGAATCAATTTCCTGATAAGCAATTTGATTTTGATCAGGATTTCTGGAAACAAAAATCACTTCAAACCCAAGCTTCTTTAAAACATGGTAAACAGCCTTTGAAGCACCTCCGGTTCCCAAAACTAGTGCTTTGCCATTTTTTTTATTTTTTAAAAAAGGCACAAGAGATTCCTCAAAGCCGCAAGCATCTGTATTATGACCTATTAACCGGCCATTTTTAAATTGAATACAATTTACGGCACCAATCATTGCTGCCTCATCAGATAAGCTGTCCAAAAATGGTATTATCCTCTCCTTGAAAGGAATGGTGACATTCAGTCCTCGAAGATTAGGGAATTCTTGGAGTAAGGCAGGAAATTCGCGGTCAAAATCTTTTAGTGGAAATGCAGTATACAGATGATCGTTTAATCCAAGGGAATTAAACTTATTAGAAAAGTATCTTGAAGAAAAGGAATGACTTAAGGGGTATCCAATAAGCCCATACAAAAATGGAATGCTTTTAATATCGAACTTAATCTCCTTCAATTTCCGTCAATTCTTCTATGGCATCCTTCAACTTTTCAAGGTCTTCTTTTAAGCGTTTTTCAGTTTGCCCTTTGAACAAGCCTCCAATGAGCTTCATAAAAAAACCTTTCATTTCCATCTCAGTAACCACCTTAAGTTTGGTTGATTTTTCACCGGAGGGTTGGAGGTAATTGTAGATGTTCATGTCAAAATGATCGCTGGTATAGGAAGCGGTCATTTCTTCATTTTCTACATTGGTAAGCACCGTTTCAATCATTTCGATTTGACGGCCTTTTTCATCATAAATGTGACGAGAAACAGAACCGGGTTCCCCTTCTTCACCACTAATATGTTCCATTCGGACGAAATTGGTCAACCATAAAGGTAAGTTTTCAGGATCCATCATAAAATCATAGACGACGGACGGTGGTTGATCTATTTCTATTGAATGCTCGATTTTCATTTTTTATAAGTTTCTCAATTTGCCTGGTGCGATTAGAAGTATTACAAAATAAATAAATTTATGCACCTCCCGCAAAATTAAGCAGAAATCCAGAAAAATTAATTGAAAAGGAAAAGGTTTACGTTAATTGCTGTTAGTGGTTACAACCATTAGTGGTTCTTTGGAGGCACGCGGAGGATAAATGCTTGCAGCTCTTTCATTTTCTGCAACGATATAATATTGTGTCCCTTCGGAAAAGGGAAGTGAATTTCCAAATACTCCATCCTGGAAACTTTGGTCGTTTGTTCCTCCCTTATCAAATAGCTCCATTTTTTTCCAGGGCAGCTCAGGGCTACTTTTATAAAAGACCCAGGCAGCGGTTGCGCCTTCCAAACTTGCCTGAACCGCTAAATCTTCCCCAAACCGGATGTGCTCTACTTTTGTAATCTGTGGGGTTTCAGCAGTAATAAGTGGATGCTGGTTTAAATATTCCAGTCTACGATTCATTAACTCCTTCACTCCAATTATTTCAACTCCGTCCAGATCAACCGAACTGTTTAGATTCTTTTCAAAATTTTCGAAAGAATACAATTTAACCGGGTCATTTCTTATTTCTTCAGCAATGAATGCATGGAGCTCCTCTACCCTTTTGTTGAATTCTCCATTGTTGAAATTCTCTTCTAAAATTGTTTTAATATGGGCGATATACATTTTACGATAAAGACCATCAGACAGTAAGTTGACTATGAGCGGGCGCTTTTTGTTTTTATTTTTAAAATGAACATATGGACTTAAAGTGGCCATTTCTTCATTATCTAAAGGCTTACCACTTCCATCGAATCTAAAACCACCCAGAGAAAGGTTGAAATCCCAAACAATTGGAGTGAAAGAACCGGTTTTGTCTCGATACACATAATAATTATGACTCAACCTTCCGGTATAACTATCAAGATTAACCATTACATTGTTGAAAGCATGCATCCAAAGGGCCTGATCCACATGCAAGTATTCCTCAATATTTTTATCGGGATTATTCAGTGCCTCGATGAATTGGATAAAACTAGCCCAACCTGAATCTGATTTCATTTCATAATTGGCCATGTAACACCTTGGATCTTCTCCTACATACATCAAAGATGCTTTATCTCCTTCCAAACAGTTTTTAGGTTCAGGTGTATCCCATTCAGGATCGCATTTTACAAAAACCCCATCTTTTTCATCGAAAGTCCTTTTTAATAAAGGTTTGTCGACAGATTCTGTATTACTGTAAATCCCCAAATACTGGTCATTTACATAAAGCTTTGCATAATTACATCTGGAGGCAGGCATATATTTCCTTGCAATTTCATAAGAAATTACTTCTCTTACGAAACTAGGATCCCTAAAACAGTTGGACAACTTAATGGTCTCATAACCACCATCCAATTCCTGTTTTTTGTCTTTGTAATCGATTTTGATATTAAATGGAAGCTTGACTGCACCACCTTTCTTTACACTTTTAAATGAACTGTTTCCTTTAAACCGTACACCAACTTCCTCGAATGATTTTCCATCTATTTCCAGTTTGGCAGTCATCCTTTGTTCCTGACCAGCGTCTTTCATCCGTTCAAGAATGGAAGCCCAATTATCACGGGGAAAAGAAAGTCTGATTTCCCTAATTTCATTCCATTGATAGAAGTCCTGACCAAATAAGGCAGAGGATGCAAAAAGGAATGCTAATAAGTAGAGAAAGTGGTTAATTTTTTTCAAGTTATTCATTTAAATCAGCCAGACTAATAGTATGTTGTTTAAAATAATAATTAGGCGGATCGAAACTCAATGCGGCAGCATTTTCAGCTAGAAAATAATACTCTATTACATTTTCTCCAGCCTCTGGTTTTATTTCAACACCAAAAATATTATCGCCTTTTTTCTCATCAAACGATTTCCCGTCATCTTTCATTGCCACTTTTCTAAACTGCTTTTCACCTTTGAACCGATAGAAGATATTGACAGTTTTGGTATATTCACTGACCATAGTTTGAATTCTAAATGTAGTCACCTTCTCAGACGACAACTTCTTTCTGCTTTCAACTATATTGGTTTTAAATTCAGGAGGAAAAACTGCCAGTTCCGGAGTTTTTTTAAGGTATCTTGTTCGAGGCTCCATTAGTTCAACGATTCCAGGAATTTTACTTTTCTTTCCGGTAGTTGAATAAAGGCTGGATGCAAACTCTTCCGGTTTATAAGTTGCGCCCGGGTCGTTTTTCTGAGCTTCTTTGATCAATTCTTGAAGTTCTTTGGCTCTCGTTTCATATTTTCCACTCAAGAACCAATCGTATAAGATACTTCTAACATGTGACAAATAAACCCTTTCATTCATTTTATCCTTTAAAAGTTGAGAAATTAAGGGTTTGGTTGGATTGTTTTTATGTAATAATGGATCAAGATTTTGTAATTGTTCCAAATTTAAATCTGAACCAGAGCCAGTATTTTTGAAACTACCGAATGCTAAATTGAGGTCCCAAATTACAGGATGAAACTTGTCATTTTTATCTTGGTAAAGAAAATAGTTTTCGGAAACTGCTCCAGAGTAGGAATTCAAATTTACCAAAACATTATTGTAGGCAAGCATCCACAAAGTGGCATCGATATCAAGTATATCTCCAATCTCTTTTGGGCTTTCATTTAAAGTTTGGGTAAGCTTGAGCAATTGTTCCCAACCATTAAATGACTCCAATTCATAATTGTGCTGATAACAGGCAAGTGAAAAGTCTTGCTCTAAATTGCAATAAATATTCTTTTTGCACCCAACAGGTGCTTCTTCGTTTAATGGTGGGTCTGCTTTAACAAAAACCCCGTCTGAAGTATTGAAATGTTCATTCAGGAATACCTCATCCACTCCTTGAATATTTATCAACAATCCGTATGGTTCACCATTGATGTCAAGATTTAAATAGTTTGCCAAGGGTGCAGTCATGTAATCTCTGGCAATTTCAAACCCAAGCACCTCTCTAACCATACTCGGATCACGGGTCGCATTGGAGAGTCGAATGGTTTTTATTCCATGATAAGTTTGTTCTCTATCTACAAGATTAATGCAGATCTCTATGCCATTTTTATTACCTTCTTTGGTGTAAGTTTTTCCCCCTGCATACCTGACACCCACATCATTTAATCTTTCGCCATTTACGATCAAGTTTGCAACAAGGTATTCTGAACCATTTAAGCGTAAAGAATCCAATAAATAATCCCAATTATCTTGTCCAAAAAGAATATTTGCTGATTGGATTTCAAGTGGTTCGTAAAATTTTTCCGGATAATTTTCCTGGGCTTGTGCTTGAATACTAAATGTTAGAAACAGGCAAAAAAGCAGTGTAAGGTTCGATAGTTTATTCATTGTCAAGGGAAGCGGTTTTTCTTTTTGAATAGTTAGACCTATTTACCTCTTTTATAATTCAAAAGTCAATAATGGTAACATTTTTTACTACCCGCAATAATACGGATTTTAAGTGTATATCCATTTTTTTGTTCGTTTTGATACAAATTTTACAAAAGGAATTTAAGCTTGGTTAGGTATTTGTTCTGTTGTCATTTTAACCCAGACAGGAATATATGAATAAAATACTCTTAGTTTTCATTCTGTTTGGCCCCGGTCTTGCTAAGGCACAAAATATTCCGCCCCACCGAACAAGCAACTGGTCAAACGCAGGATGTATCGATACTTTTTCTTTTATAAGAACCAGCCTTTTCCTGGAAGATTTTTTTGATGTAAATGATCCATTATCATTTCAGGATAGCGCATTTGAACATGCCATAAATTTCCTTGGGAATCAATCTGTTCGGTTGATTATTCCTGAGGGTACTTTTTATTTCAAAAATAGTATTCAGTTAAAAAGCAATGTCCATATCCAAGGTTCAGGGGCCGATAAAACTATTTTAAAATTTAAACCCTCTAATTCGCCTCATGCCATTATTGCTCATGGAAAAAGCACAGATTCGACCTATCAAATAATGCAAGATTTAAATAAAGGTAGTAGCTCTTTGATGCTGGAAAATACTGATGGCTTGAAAGAGGGGGATTGGTTAAAACTATCGTTCAACGATGATGAATTTATAACATCGTCCTGGGCTTTAAATTCTGTTGGTCAATTTTTTCAAATAAGCTCCACCTCAGGAAATTCTATAAACCTATCCGAAACCATCAGGTTGAATATCCCATTGACAAAAAGGCCGGTTGTAGAGCTTATTAGACCATTAAGAAACATATACATTTCTGATTTAAAAATTGAGCAGGAGAACAAGAATCAGAATAATGGGGCGAACATTTTTTTTAATCTGGTTGTAAATTCTAAAATTAAAAGTATCCATAGTAAGTATTCTAATTTTAGTCATATCACACTGAATTCAAGCAGCCGAATTAGCATTTCATGTTCCTTTTTTGAACTGGCACATGAGTATGGTGGAGGTGGAAAAGGTTATGGCATTGCTCTTCAATCTACCTCAGATGATAATCTCATTGAGAATAACATTTTTGACCATTTGAGGCATTCTATCCTTCTTCAGTCAGGTGCCAATGGCAATGTAATTGCCTACAACTATTCTGAAAATCCATACTGGACGGAGCCATTTTTTCCTGAAGATGCAGCTGGTGACTTAGTTCTCCATGGTAATTTCCCTTATTTAAATTTATTTGAAGGAAATATTTGCCAAAATATTGTCATTGACAATTCACATGGAATAAATGGACCTTTCAATACTTTTTTCAGGAACCGTGCCTTAAGGTATGGTTTGTTTATGAATGACAGCCCTGCATCTGATCAACAAAACTTTATTGGAAACGTGATTTCAGAAGAAGAAGGCAGTGGTTTTATTCCTTTTTTTAATATTAAAGGTCAGGACCACTTGCTAACTGATAATAATTTTCGTGGACAGATAGTTCCCTTTGGGTCTGAAATCAGTGATAAATCATCCTTATATCTCACAGCAAAACCTGAGTATTTTTTCAATCATCCATTCCCCAGTATAAGACCAAGAGAGGAACCACAATTCTTGCAAATACCGGCTTATCAAAGATACCATTCGACAAATTTAAACCTTACTCAGTGCACCGGAGATTCTGTTGTCATAGAACCAACATCAAAAACTCTGGAATTTGAATTAGCTGATTTTAAAATACAACCAAATCCATGTAGGGATTTTATTAAATTGGTTAATCTTAAAAATAAAATATATCAATATCAAATACTTAGTTCAGAAGGCAAATGGATTAAGATGGGGATAATTTTTGGCCCTGAGGAAATCATCCTTCTTGATAAACAAACTTCTGGTATTTATTGGGTAAAAATCACAGAAAAGGATACAGGAATAACACAAATCAAAAAACTAATCATTCAATAATGATTTGAGATTCAAAACAGAAAATTAGATATCAAGACAACTTGATGTTAAACAAATAAGCGGGTCAACCAATTGAAATGGTTGACCCGCTTATTTAGTTTAGGATAAAAAAAAGACCTCTTCCCTACTTAAATTTCAGGAAGAGGCTATCCCAAAAACCGATTACATCTTATGTATCTTAATACCGGGCCAAACTGCTATTTGACCCGGATATTTTTTCAAATTATTTCATTAAAACCATCTTCTTCACTGCCTGGTATTTGCCACTTTCCAATTGGTAAGTGTAAACTCCGTTGGCTGGAAGATCGCTACGTTTCAATTCTACCTGATTGTAGCCTTTGCTGTATTCACCGTTGACTACTTTCACTACTTTTCCACTCAAATCGCTGATAATCAAGGTCGCTTCTCCTCCTTCCGGCAGGTCAAAGCCGATTACCGTGCTCTTGTTGAATGGATTCGGTGTGTTTTGGTACAAGGTGAATGCAGCATCGCTGCTGTGGCCACCGAAGCTCAAGGTTACGTTTTTCAATTCTGTTCCCTCGTAGGCTTCTGCTACTGTCATCGCTGAAGTCGCTTTCAACAGGTCACTCAATTGTCCGCCTTGCTTCGCTTTGAAGGTCAAACGGAACATCTCCTGCCCTGCTATCGATTGCTCGCCATTCCAGCTCGTAGCGATTTGACCACTAGCCGTATTTGCATGGAAGTTGTCTGCTTTCGCAACTCCTTCTCCTATGCTCAACAATTCAAGGTTCGTTGTATTGTAGTCCAATGTAAACTGGTAGCCACTTACATCTGAGCCTGCTTTGAAGCCTACTTCGAAGATTTCGCCGGCTTTCACCTGCTGTTCTTCACTCTGTAGTTCAAAGGTGCCTCTGAAGCTTCTGTTGCCTACTCCCAGCATGCTGTTTGGTACGGCATCTCCGTTTACATCTCCTATCTTCACTGCGATGAAGTCACCACTCAACTGATTGCCTGCAAGGTCATTGTAGTTCTTAACTTCCGGGAAGCCCCATGGGTTTTGAATGTCTGCAAATACATGCGACTTGTCTACAAATCTCCAGCTTGTATTGTTTGGCAAGTCGTTGCTTACAAACAAGATCAACTTACGCAATACTACCATATCAAGGGTGGTCACACTTCCTGAGTTGTTAGCATCTGCTGCTATGATTTTGTACGGGCTGTCCAACTTCTTAACGTTCAGTACATGTTTGCTGATCAATACCAGGTCAAACGTACTTACTCCGTTTCTTGGATCATCATCTCTGCTTGGAGTTACGGTATAGTCACCTCCTGCAGGAAGATTGCTGAAGTTGTATGCTCCGTCGTTGCTGGTCATCATGCTCGCTCCGGTACTTACTTCTACCATTACATCTTCTACACTTTCATCGTCCTCATTGGTAATCTTACCACCAAGGTTGTACTTAGAACCGGTGCCACAGGCATCCAGGTGATCCTGTACTTCGATGAAAGTCACACAGTAATCCCAGTTGTTCACATTGTCGGTGCTTTCTTCACCTACCCACAACTGTACGTATGTGATGCCCAAATCTTTACAACGGAAGATTACGCTGTCCTGACTTGGTGGGGTGTTGATGTAATCATCCGGAGTGATGAAGCCATCTCCGTTTCTGTCTTCAATTCTGTTGATTCTGAATTTCAACGGATGACAGTAATCGTAAGAACTTGCATCAAAGTCTGTTGCCCATACCTCTACCATACCACTTGGCATCAAGTCTATGCTCAAACCATTGTGACATACAGGAGTCGGAGC